>JAIMKV010000002.1 GCA_020692205.1 Myxosarcina sp. GA_180221_E-2-1-MAG-40_15 | reverse complement strand
ACTTCTGACTTCTGACTCCTGACTTTTTATGATCCCTTCACAACTTCCTCAAAAAATTCTGGTAGTTTCAGCTATAAATTAAGGACAAACCAATGGTAGATAAATCCATCGCTTATTTGGGATGAGAATAGCGATCGCTTTTAGAACTGAAGATATTGCAGCTAGAGAGTGGTATTTGTGATCTAAAAGCGGTACAAACTTATGAACCTGCTTGGGGATTAGTTCCTCGTTAGCTGTAACCACTAACAATGCACAGATGAATAAAAGAATCGGAATTTTAACCAGTGGTGGAGACTGTCCGGGTTTAAATGCCATAATCCGCGCAGTAGTTAAGTGCGCCAGTCAACAAAGATGGGAAGTATATGGCATTCCCTATGGGACAGAAGGTTTTCTGAGATTAGAAACTGGAAAATGCCAGTCAAATGATTTAAAACTCAAAGAAAATGGTTACGATCTTCCAGGATTACTGCATGGAATTGATATTCTACAATTTCTCAGCGGCAGTATTTTAGGCTCGCTGAGTAAAGGCAATCCCCAAGACAAAGCGATCGCCAAAACCATCATTCAAGGTTATCAAGACTTAAAACTCGATGCTTTGATCGCAGTTGGGGGAGATGGCAGCTTAGGGATTATTTACGATCTGGCACAACAAGGAAAATGGAAGATCGTCGCCATTCCCAAAACCATCGACAACGATGTACCTTTTACTGAGCGATCAGTTGGCTTTGATACAGCGGTCAACAAAGTAACTGCTGCACTTTACGATCTTACCTTTACCGCTGCTAGTCACGATCGCACGATGATTGTTGAAGTAATGGGACGCAATGCTGGTCACTTGGCACTCCATGCTGGTATTGCTGGTGGCGCAGATATTATTTTAATTCCCGAACTCACGCCACAAATCGATGAAAATCTAATTATCAATCTCTGCATTCGCCTTGCCAAATTACGTTGGACAGGACGTAAGTTTGCTTTGGTGGTTATTGCTGAAGGAGTTAAAAATCACGTAGGTGAAAGACAAAAAGCGATTGGCGATTACTTAGCACAACAAATCGATCAGGTTAGTCAGCGACTTTGCTTGACTGGCAAACCAGAATTTTGCGAGCTAAATAAGATTGAAACGCGAGCGACAGTTTTAGGTCATATTCAACGTAGCGGGACACCTTCGTCCTATGATCGCCTGTTAGCTGCTACCTTTGCCAAAAAAGCCATAGATTTAATTGCGGCAGATCAATATAACCAGCTGGTAGTCTGGCACAATGGCGCAGTACAAATCCAGTCCTTAGATAAAGTTGTGAGCCAAATCAAACAAAGTCACCGACTAGGTATTTGTCCTAATCCCGTCGATGCTGAGGGGTTTTTAGTTCAGACAGCGCGATCGCTCGGTATTTATTTAGGTAACTCCTGGAAGCAGACAGTTTAAAGCGAATTTCAATCAGTTATTGGAGTTATTTTGCGGCGAGTAAAACTAATTTGCATCCACTGGTAGGCAACAATATTTAAGAGAATGCCAACGCTAAATAGCAGAACCATCAGGACAATCTGATACCAAGCAATCGGATCGACAAGTAAATCGGCAACCAAGTGAATAAAATTTAGAACTGTATACAGTAACGTCAAACCAAAATGAAACATTCGGTAGCGTTTAAAATTATAAAAAGCCGTAGCCATAATCGCTAGCATGGGGACCATAAAAAACCCTAACATTCCCCATAAAATAGGCGTTATCTCTGCCATAGTCGCCGTTTCCTGATCGAGATGACCCATCATCGTCACATCGATCCCATGAAACAAAGGCATCAAAGCTAGTTGAGTATGAAATAGTAGCCCCAAAAGAAATATCGTCCACAAAGCAATAATTTTTTCTCGGTAGTTGATCGGATTTATTCTTGCCATGGTACAACCTCTAAATCTCAGCCGCGTCAAGCAATTGATCGGTTGGCGCAGTTTTACTATCTTGAACGACTAAAACCGAACAGGGTGCATGGTGAATCACATAATTGCTAACGCTACCCAAAAATATTTCTGAGATGCTTCGATGACCTCTACGACCAATTACAATTAAATCTGCACCCCATTCCTTAGCACAATCGCCGATGCCCAAATTGCAGTTGCCTACCCGACATTCATATTTATAGGAAAGATTGAGATCTTGTAGTTGAGCTTGCTTGCTCAGAGTGTCCAGCCAGTCTTTACTGGTTTCAACTTCTTGTTGCAGACGCTGACGACTCCAATCATAGCGCTCGCCTGATACATTAATATCGTACAGAGTACCAAGACCAACCCAAGGAGATACGTCCTGCATTTGCCAATCAATAAAATGCAGCAGCAATATTTCACTTATTTTTGGTTGAGCTATAGATAAAGCAAAATCCAAAACTGACCCTGCTTCCAAAGAGCGATCTAATGCGACTAAAATTTTGTTGAACATCTTAAATTTCCTCAATTTCCTCTTAATCAAGTTAGGCTAAGTCTGGTTTGGCTCGATTACTTGATCTAATTCGCCAGAATTTACGGTGCTTTTTGGTTGAATAGAACTGATACACCGATTACTTCAATCAATTAATCTGGTCTACCCAAGCTAAAACTGCTGGATGATTAACGACTAACCACCAACTGCGGACTACGAATTGATTGACCTGTTAATAATTCCGCTACATCCATACCATTGCTAATCACTCCTGGAACGCTAGGGTAACCAGCAGTTGCACCGACGAGGAATAGATTAGGTAATTCAGTTTTATAACCCAGACGATTCAAACCAATTTGTTGAGGAATCAGTTTCGCACCATACATATTACCTTCAGGCTGTCCGAGATAAAATTCACTGGTAGTAGGTGTACCATAAATTTTCAGCCGAATATACTGATCTAGGTCAGGAATTAGATCGCGAACGCTGTTCATTAATTCTTGATACACGGCTCGTTTTTGAATTTTATAGGCGGCTAAATCTGTTTGATGAAGTTTTTTGAATGGCTCGTAGGGACAGACGGTAGTAATTTCCAAAACATGATTCCCCTCAGGTGCCATTCCTGGTTGATCAGACTTCAATGTAGGACAAGATAAAAAGATCCAAGGATGTTCTAAATTTCCTTCTAGCTGCTGTTGATAAGCTTGATTTAGATTACCGTTGGGGTAGTACCAGATATTCCAGTTGCCGATGCCGTAGTCATGAGGCTCGAATTGTGAATCAAGACCAAGATAAATATTAAATGCACTAGCAGAGTATTCATAATCGGTCAGGCGGTGATGTTCCTGTTTGCTTAAAGCCAGAGAATCATGCATTAATTTGACCGTTAGTTTGGGATCGAGATCGCTGATATAGGCGTTGTCTGCTTGATAGGTTTCGCCTCCTGCGGTTACGCTTACTACCTGATGATTATCGACTTCAATGTGCTGTACTGGAGTCGAAAATTTAACTGTCCCACCGCCTTCGGTAATCATTGAGACAATACTATTAACTAAGTGTTGAAAATGATGCTGAGGATAATAAGCACCTTCTGAATAGTCCCAAACTAGAGATGTATGCGTAATTAAAGCAATTTCTGCGGGGGGTAAACCATAATCACCACTTTGTCCTGCTAATAGTGCCTGTAGTTTGGGCGATAATCCGGTGTGATCGTAAAGATCTTGTAGCGTCCAGTTGCGTCTAGTAAATAGATGCCAGTATTTCGGCAAAGATAACCAATCAGACCAATCTAAATCATACCAACGAACCTGTTGAGTTAATTGTCTTAATTCTCGATGTAACTGCTTAATTTCGTCGCAGTAAAGATTAATGCCTCTAGTTTCTTCAGGAAAAGTAGCGATGAGACGAGCGCGTAATTTCTCCCAATCTAAAGGAATCCGAAAATCAACCTCTGGAGTAATCACCCTGTCGATACAGTCTGGATCGAGGGAATTAAAAGGAACATCGCGATCGATATAGTTCAAAAATTGTTTAAGCGCCTGTCCCTCACCACATTGATAAATATAGTGAACATCGGCACAAAAACTATAGTCACCATAGCTAAAAGTATGGCAACAACCTCCAGGCAAATAATGCTGTTCTAATACGGCCACTCGATATCCCTGGCGAGTCAAACAAGCTGCTGCTGAAAGTCCCCCCAGCCCTGCACCCAAAATTACATAGTCAAAATTTCTCATTTTCTTTCCCTGTAATAGCATCCGCTTGGCTCAAGTTGTCAGTAGTCAGTATCTAGTCGGGGTTTTCAATCAAACCTCAGGTAGACTGGTAACTAACTCAATCCCGCTTGAGGTAACTCACAATGATCATTTCTCATACTTCCATCAGGCATAATCGTCCGACAGAACTTCGCACCACTTAAATCTGCGCCCTTGAGGTTGGCATTATTTAAATTAGCTTCTCGTAGATTTGCCCAAACCAGATGAGCGCGTTCTAGATTGGCGTGGCTTAAATTAGCTCCATGCAGATTGGCATGGTTGAGGGTAGTATTGCTTAAGTTGGTCTGCTCTAAATTTGCCTCAATTAAACTAGCTCTATATAGCCGTGCTTTGGCTAAATTTGCGGCATAAAGCAGAGTTCGATTCAAAAAAGCCCGTTCTAAATTAGCTTTGCTCAAAACAGCCCGATTAAGATAAGCATCGCTCAGATTAATATCTGCCAACTGCGCTTTATGCAGACAGACATTTAGTAATTGCGATCGCGAAAAATCTCTTTGACCCGATTTATATGCTGCTTTCAGATTCCTAGCTGTCATTGAAGTCTGTTTTCCAGATTTGAGTTCATTTAGGTCTAACACTTGCGCCATGAGTTCAACCTCACTAATTAATATTGTGCGGACAAGATTGGTATTTCTCTCCTCTTAACTGCTCAACTGCCTCACTTTTCCTACCCTGCTTAACTAAATTGAGAGATAACTTTGCTTACTAGTTGATAATTATTAATAATTGACCAGTAGTATTGCCTCTCTAATCTTCTTCCCATGAGTCTTTGGCCAAAAGATCGCAGATATGATCTCTTAATAGATAATCATTTCTTTCCAACTCACATTCAACGCAAATCCATTCCCTTGGTGGAATGAACTGACAAAGAACATAGATTGGCTGATGAGGATCAACTTTGCCTGTTTCAACCAGCTGACGAGCTTCATCTTTAATTTCACCGATCGAATAATCGACTTTGACAGCCATGATGCACCTCTTTAGTTAATTCGCTCTCACATTGAAGATACGAAATAAGCTTGAAGAACTTGTGAGCAATTGAAAATGTTGCTAATCAAATAATCAAACCTGGAAAAATCTACTCAAGTGAATGCGCTTCTGTAGCTAACAGCTAACCATAGCGTAGTCCATTCAATTAAAAACTACTGCAAGTTAGTCTTCAGCCAAAAGATCGGCGATACTATTAGTTGCCAGTGAATAGCCATTAGTTTCTAATTCGCATTCAACTAAAGCCCATTCCCCTGCGGGAAAAAACTGACTCAGAGCATAAATTAGCTGTTGGCGATCAATCATGTCTATTTCGACTAAATGGCGAACTTCAGCTTTAATTTCACCGAGAGAATAATCAAGTTTGATAGTCATTATGTACCTCACTGGTTAATTCGATCTTAGGTTTAAGATAGTCAAAAAGCTTGAAGAACTTGTGAGGATTTTTTGCTAATAGCTAATAGCTAGAATCACTAGGCGGTGAGCGGTCAAAGTAACAGTCAGTTAATTGCGATCGCCAATTCAATAAAAAGCTGCTGATGAGTAGCTTTCTACCGCAGCTGACTGCTCTTGTGCAAGAGTGTGAACTAATAATACCGAACAGGGGGCATGATGAATCACATAGTTGCTGACGCTACCGAGAAGCATTTCGCTTAAACCCGAATGCCCTCGTCTACCAATAATAATCAGATCGGCGTGACAAGATTGAGCAAAGTCGCAGATAGTTGAACTAGGATGACCAGTAATCTGACTAAATTCAGTTTTTACTCCAGATGCGATCGCTTTTTTAGTATAGAAACGCAGTAATTCTAAGCCTTTTTGCTTGAAAGTCTCCCATTCGCGAGACGATACTTCATTAGCTCGTTGCATGATTTGCGGTGCGACATGAAGACAACGATCTTTGGAGTGGACAAAGTAAGCAGACATCATCGGACTGCCTGATTCTTCGGTGGACAATACATGGAGTAAAATTAGTTCAGCTGAGGTGGCTTTAGCTAAAGCTAGGGCTTGGTCGAATACTTGCCTACTCACTGCTGAACGGTCAATTGCTACTAAGATCCTGGTCAACATTTCTCTCACTCCTTTTGCTGCTTGGGGGTTAATTTAATCGTTAGTAGCTTATGGTGATTGATTAGCAGTAAATTCTTGCTGATTAACAATTTTTTCTGCTTCGGCTGTTCCTTCAGATTCAGAATCTATACCAGAACGGACGATTAAAACTGAACAAGGTGCATGATGGGTTACATAATTACTAACGCTGCCCAGAAACATTTCTGGTAAGCCTTTTAGTCCGCGACTACCTACCACGATCAGATCTGCTGTCCAGGTGTTGGCTAGTTCACAAATTGACCGCCCAGGATTGCCAGTTAATTGGCTAAATTCTGTCTTTACCCCAGCTGACTTTGCTTCTTTAGCTTTCTGTTGTAAGAAATTAATGCCTCGCTGTTGATAATCTTCGAGTTTTTTCCGATATAGATTGTAATCATAATTATCCAAAATTGGATAATAAGTATAGCTGGGGATCATAGGATAACCTGGTTCTTCTTCAGCCAAAACGTACATGATCATTAACATCGCACCAGTATTTTTAGCTAAGGATACTGCTGTGTCAAAAACAGGTATATTGTTTGGCGAATAGTCTATTGCTACTATAATTTTGTTAAACATTGAGAAATACCTCTTGGAGATGAGGAATTAAGAGTGACAGGCACACCGCCTTTTTGAGGCAGGGAACGCTTAAATTGTATCTGAGCGAACTTTTACCTCTATTGCACACATATAAACACAGGTGAATTAGTCATGCTTAAGAGTTAATAGTTAAATTTTAAAGCAGTAATTTGAGGAACTTGTGAGGATTAGTGGCTTCTGACTTTTGACTTCTGACTTCTGACTTCTGACTTCTGACTTCTCTAAACTGGTAGTTCTGCTTCTTCCCAATGACAAAACCAAGGATCGTAGCGCCAAATATCTTCATCTGGGTGTTCTTGGCAATATTCGTCAAAAGCTGTTGCTCTAAGTTGGTCAGTTTGTTCATGTGCTTCTTGTGCCTGTAGTTCTTCAACAGCATCCCAAGCAAAGGCGCAGTTATCAGAAGCAAAGCCTTGTTCGGCACAAATCTCACGAGCTTCAGCGATTTTTTGGGCAATGGTTTGTTTAATTAAGACAGCATGAGGTTGTTCAACAAAGTTACTCTTGAGCAATAGATCGGTGGTGGAGATTATACCCAGAAGTTTGTCTTTAATGATGGGGGCGCGACGAATACCAGTATTAGCAAAAAGCTGTGCCACGGATTGAGTACTCAAATCGGGATTAACGACAATACAAGGTTTAGTCATAATTTCGCAGACGCGCACTTGTTTGGGGTCGAGTCCTCTAGCTGCTACTTTATAGATAATGTCAGTTTTAGTTACAATGCCATAGCTATCGGATTCATCAAGGCGATCAACAATCAGCGAATTGAGATTGTGATCTCGCATCAACTTAACTGCATTAGCCACTGTGGCAAAACTGCGAATAGTTATGACCTTTTTACTCATAATATCTGCTACTTTCATGGTGTATTGCTCCTTGTATTTGTTGGGTTTTGGTAGTTAGTAATATCAGAGGAGAACATTGGACTGCGTGAGGCGATCATGAATTTTCAACCACTACACCAATTGTCGTATTCTCCTTCCCAGTCCACAACTTCCCATTCCTGGTCAATTAATTCATCTACGGGTAGTTCGGAAGTTCGCTCAGATCTAAATTTGACCTGGTTTGAAGTTAAGCAATTGGTTTTGGTAATGATGTCGCTTAGTGAGACAACACCAAGTAGTTTGTCTTTAATTACAGGTGCGATGCGAATTTTAGCCTGGGCAAATAGCCTAGCAATATGTTCTACGGCTAAGTCGGGGTTGACGACAATACAAGGTTGAGTCATAATTTCGCCAACATAAGTCATCGCTGGATCTTTGCCATTGGCGATCGCCTGTGAAATGTCAGTTGCCGTGACGATACCATAAGCATCTTGCTCTGAGGTGCGATCGACAATCAAAGTTTTGACATGATGCTGCTTCATCACTCTCGCCGCCTCGGTAAGAGTTGCTAAACCATCAATAGTGACGACTTTGCTGGTCATAATATCTGTTGCCTTCATGAGTGCCTCCTGCTTGCGCCTACTTCTTGTCTATAAGCTAATAATTCAGACCAATATTCGTCAAAAAGATGGCTTTTGATCTTGCTAACTCTTTGAGAAATAGATGCTTCCATCAACTCATCGTCAGCGACTGCCTGGAAAGCTAGTTTTTGAGTTGAGGACAATTCGTCATCGGCTTTCGGCAACAATACGCAATCGCCCTGGGAGGAGGTAGTTGGACACATTTTAGTTAACTCAATTATTTATTTGGTATAGTGAATGCCACGATAAACTAATTCAGTATGATGTGAAGGAAGACGGTGTTGTTCTCTCATCCGATGTATTTTCCAAGGAACACCGCGATATTTACCACCTACCTCACCTTCAACTACTTGCCATTCAACATAAGGGTCTTGATAATCTTGACCATGAAAATGTAGTTTCATGATTATTTTCCTCTGAATTTAACCGAACACCAAAAGTTTAATCATCTTGTTGATCCAGCTAGAAAAGAAAGATTTTTTTGGTGCTTTCTATCTTTAGGATAGATAGATAAATTGAAGAAATTGTGAGGAAATTGCGATGAGAGAGGAATATTTGGGCGTTGGTGAATCGATAACGTTTTGGGATGTTTTGTTCTATTGAATCAAAAAGCTAAAAGCTAGGAGTTGTAGCTATCTAAATTAGAATTAGAGGCTAAATTAGTCCGAACCGAAACACTTTGCTGGGGAACCGCAATTGATATTCCTGCTTGGTCAAATGCCAACTTAAGCCGTAAGCGATATTCTCGCGCTACATTCCACTGTTTGAGAGGTCGGGTTTTAATCCATATTTTAACCATTAAGCCGCGATCGCTAAAATCATCAACGCCCATAATCTTGGGAGTTTCCATAATTTGCCAATGCCATTGCGGATCGCGACTCATTTCGATCGCTGTTGCCTCAATAATTTTAATTGCAGCCAAAGTATCGGTATTATAATCAACGGGAACGTTGAGATCGACACGCGACCAGCTTTTGCTTAAGTTAGCTACAGTTTTGATTTCACTGTTGGGAATAGTAATTAATTTACCTTCGGGATTGCGTAGCTGAGTAATTCTTAAATTCAGTCCTTCGACTATTCCTGACCATATGCCAGTATCGATACAATCGCCAATGCCGTATTGATCTTCGAGAACAATTAAAAAGCCGTTGATCGTATCTTTGATTAGATTTTGAGAAGCCAAAGAAAGTGCCACCCCTAATAATCCCGCACCTGCAATTAACGGGGCAAAATCAACTCCAAAAACAATTAAGCCGATAATTAAGCCGACGGTTGACCACCAAATAATCATAATCCATTGAATCGTACTAAAAACAGTCGCAATTCGTAGTTGCGCTCGCTCAGAAGGGATAGGAGAAAGAAAAGGATTAACGGTAATTGAAGCAACAATGCGATCAATCAAAACATGACTCAAGCGAATGACCAGATACGTTCCTAAAATAATCAGTCCGATTTTGAGAGGAATTTCTAAGCTGGAAAGTAACCATACCTGCAAAGGTCGACTGTAAGGAAATAAATACAAACATAATAAAATTGCCCCCAGCCAAAGCAGAATTTGGCAGCAGAATAATAATCGGGCTTCAATTGCTTGAAAATTTTGATGTTGCTTATTGATGGCGATCGCCTCAGTGACAACCGTTGGGTTATCGACTTCGGTTTTGCGGGGATGAATCCGCCAGCGAAGTTTGATTAATAACCAATTTCCCATTACTGCCACAAAAATAATGCCAAGAGCGATCGCAGCCTGACGTTTTAAAAATTGCGGTTGTCGCTCTTGTTTTGCCCGTATCAGCGCCTGTTGCACAATTTGGCTTAACTGTTTTGCCCAAGTCGTAGTATTAATGCCTAATAGTTTGGCATCGAGTTCAGTGATGGTAAGTAAATATTGCTCGTTAATCTCAATGGTTGGTGAGCCATTAACGTCAACGACATTTACCTGTAAATTATGACTATTACTTTGAAAATAACCATGACTAATTGCTTGCAAATTACTGTCAATTTTTTGCACTCTTTCTGATAAGTAATCTTCTAATGCGGTAACTTTAAATAACCGACGACCATCCAGCCAAATCCATCTAGTGGCTGGTCTTTCCGTCAAGTTAGCCAAACCAGACAGATAAGAAAATAAACTCGACGTATCTTTAAAAGTTATCGATGTAGATGACGATTTTGGCTCGCTTAGATGGGTAGAAGTTTGAGCAATTAATGGCGCAGTAATCCAGATTAGTCCCAAGGTTAAGATCAACGTCAGCCAAAATTTAAGACGAGCGAACAAAAAGAACATGGAAACCTATTTAATTGATTAACAGAGTTTATGTTTAATTGGACTATATTTCTAGTTTTAAAGCAATAATTCTCAAGGTGATGGATTTTGAACGGGTTTTAAAGAGTAGCACTTACAAGACTTTAATCATGGTTCAATAGCTAATAGCTATAATAGCCGCCTCCCGATGGCGAGGAGGAAGATTTAAAACATCGGGTTCTGGTGCTTCGAATGCTAATGCCAAACCAGGAAATATATCAGCGACTATTTTTCGGCGATCGCCGTTGCCGTATTTGCCCGATCTCCCGTAACCATTACGGTATCGATTTTAGATCGAAACTATTTAACCTTGTCAATTTTTGTATTTATTTATCAAGTACATTGCTCTTTATTTTTAAACCTCACAAGTTCTTCAAATTTTGCTTCTAGATTTTTTTCATGAAGTCAGAGATTACTCCGTAGTTCTACGGCGGAGTAATCTCTGACCGTTGGTCAAGTTGCTCGGGAAACTCGGTGAAACTGAAGATTAAGTTGCAGTATAGGTTATTCGTGGATTGGAGTTGATTGATTAACCAAGATCGAAACAATTTTTAGTGGCAACTAAATCGGAATTGAAAAAGTGAACGGAAGACTTGTTGTCAAACGACAGGGTACTGTTCACCGAATAAACAAGAGAGAGAGGTATATACTATGCGTCAGGAACTTGCGACTCAATTGGAAACAAGTGTCAGAGGTCAGTTAATTTCGCCTGGTAGCAATGAATATGATACTGCTGTTGTGGAATTTGGATCGAGCAACCGAGCTTATGGAATGGTATCGGGAATTTATGGTCAACGCACCAGAAGACATTTATGGCTTCTTTGCCTTCTTAAATGTACCTCCTGGTCCACCATTTCCAGAGGATCTGCATACTAAAAATATGTGTGGTATTATTTGGTGCTACAGCGGAGAATTAGAACTCGCCGAAAAAACATTTCAACCGATTCGCGATCTGCTTGCTCCAGAGTTTGCTCACATTGCTCCGATGCCATATCCTCAACTACAAAGCCTGTTTGATCCGCTCTTGCCAACAGGGATGCAGTGGTATTGGAAGGGAGATTTTTTTACTGAGTTAAAGGATGAAGCGATCGCGCAACATGTTAAATACGGTTCTCAACTGCCGACACAGCTTTCAACCATGCACCTATATCAAATTGATGGTGCGGTCAATCGGGTTGGCAGAAACGATACGGCTTTTAGCTTTCGTGAAGCGAAGTGGTCGATGGTGATTGTCGGTATCGATCCTGATCCAGCAAACGCTGAGAAAATTACAACGTGGGCGAGAGACTATTGGCGATCGCTGCATCCTTATTCCTGCGGCGGAGCATATGTAAACTTCATGATGGAGGAAGGTCAAGAGCGTGTTCGGGCGACCTATCGCGATAATTACGATCGCCTAGTTGCGATTAAAACCAAGTACGATCCGACTAATTTCTTTCGGGTAAACCAAAATATCCAGCCGATTACAGTATAGGCAAGAGAGATAACTGTGGTGTTAGGCGAGCTTGCTTGGTCTTAGAGATCGCGCTTTTTATTTAAAAGATCTCTATCAGCGCCCTGAATTCAAAACGACGTGTCATCTAGACGATATTAAACGCAGCTATTACATGAGCATGACCGAGATTAATCCAAATCGCATTGTACCTAAAGGGCCAATTATCGATTTTGACGAACTGCATGATCGCGATCGCTTTGTAACTTAGTTTTGCAACCAGAGGTGATTGAGCAAATGTTCGGTCAGCCGATTTAGCTTGTATAAGTCCAGCGCAGTATTAAAATCTGAACTCATTAGTATTTAATTTCAAGGAGCAAAAAATGAACCCAGTCACAGAAAAACTAACTGTTCCGTCGGGATTTCAAAATATGCAGGCCTTTAGCTTGCTCGAAGCGCTCTTAGGTCGTCGTTCCCGACGGTTCTTTATGGGGGCGGAAATTCCCGACGGTGTACTCGCCTACAAGTCCCGACATGAGATTGAGCCACTTTCTGAATTAGAAAAGCTGCTTGTCGTGACAGCCTGCGGCGGCAATACCAGTTGGCATCATTTGATTTATCGCGCCAAGCATTACGCGCCCTACCTCTCCAATTACGCAGGAGCAGCAGGTGGTCGCACCTTTCCTTCAGCGGCGGGATTCCATACCAGCATGACCTTTTTTACCGATGATGAGGGGGTTTATGTCTTAGACAACCGCGATGCAACTGCCTTGCCTGAAAGGGAAGAAAACGGTTCTCTTGATCTTGAGGTTGTCTTAAATGCCCTCAAACAGCAGATCAAAAAAATTCAGGATAAACGGCTTAAATTACCGCCAGAAGTTCCTTATGTCGAACCACACAATACTTGGGTGGTCAATCATCCTGGAACGCTATTGGTTATTCCTGTGGGCGATCTGGCGCAGCACGTTTTGCTTAACCTTTGCTATATGTTGCAAAATGGACTCGTTCTGACAGATGACATTAATGGGCGTTCGATTCCAGGCATCGAAAAATTTAAGGACCTTGTTGATTTCAAAAGTTAAAAGTTAGAAGTCAAAAGTCACGCATTTTAACCTCTTCTTAAAAGAAGAGGAATAAGAGTGATGAAATGAGTTTTGTTTCTTTTCGCCCTAAAAGGGCAAGGCTTTAGACCAACTTCGGGCTTTATTTGCTTTTGACTTTTGACCTTTGACTTTTGACTTAAGCCCGAAGGGCTTGGTAAACAACACTTGACCGATAACCTTTGTCGAACAATGGTCGATGGCAGAACTGACGGCTGAATTGTCTACCAGTTGCTATGCTGGCGCGTTGATGCTCCAGGCTATGGGATTAGGGGGCTGGATGTTTAACGGCATCGATCCGTTTGTCATGCTGGGCGCAAGTGGCGAACCTGATGTTCCTGGATTGGGATTTCGGTACGATATCAGCGATCGCTGGCCTTATCCGAATCCTACTGGTTTAGCAGGCGTGATGGAAGGCTTGTGTCCGCCTCGTTACCCAGATATGCGTGCGGCTGTTGAGGCACTGTGCGATCGCAAATTTGGGTCTGGCGGACCGTTCAATGCTGAAACACCAGGACCTTGGCAAGATTCAGCGCAAGTACGTTCCGCTGCTCAAGTTCACAGTGAAGAATTTAAGGATTGTGTAGCACTCCAAGCCCAATACTTGTTTGACAACTTCGGCAAGTTCCCAGGTACAGTTCCCTCAATTTTCCTAATTACTTACCTCCAAGCTCATCATTTAGACCTGGAATTCTATGACAAATTTTATCAGCCTGGAGCTTATCTGCAAACCCATGCTGATCACATGGCTGGTTGGCACTTTCAAGGCTAAAGACTCAAGCTGAATTGGTATAAGTTACAATAGCGTTTCGATTAAAAAAGATGAGATTGATGCTTCAGTTGAGCTTTTCTGGGAACTAAAAGAAATTTTAGCTAATTTTTACACATGAGTATTTAAGCAACAAAACTCCTTGCCAGTTGATAGTTAATTCATCGGTTTTAAGTAGTGGTTTTGAATACGATAATTGCTACATAACTGCCAAAATGCGCTACTACCTTGAAGCCAGCACAAGCTGCTCCAAGCCTAATTGTAACTTTTAAAAAATAGCTTAAAACTTAAATCTTTGAGTAAACATATGTATCATTTGTTTAGTCTAATCAAGAAAAAGTGATATTGTAAATATTAGAAGCTATTATAGTTTTTGCTGAATAAAGCTTGATAGTTTGTCCATAGTTTAAGCCAAGGTAAAATAGCTGTTTGAGTTGATGTTTGTTTTGTTAACTAAAAGCAGTTACGCTCAAATAAAAACTAAGTTTTTGCTTAAAGAGAAAAAGAGAAGAATGAATTTACTAAGAAGCATTTTAGTAGAACTGTAAATTATTTGATTGCCTAAAAGAAAAATCCTGAGTAAATCTAGTTTAAGTGTTGCTATTTCCAATTGAAATACTAACTTGTAAGTTAAACTTTGAATTTGCCTTAAGCAGTAATTAAAAAGATAAATTCACTACATCATCTATCTGAAAAACTTAGGAGGTAATGGTTATGAAACCAATGATTTGGCATCCTGAACCAAAGGATCGAAAAGTTAACCAGTATCTGGACAAGACTAATCATGAACCCTGGTTAATTATTGTGGGAGTGAGCTTAATGATTGTATGTTCTTTCACACTTTTAGTTTTACTTGGCACTTTCTAAGAGTTAAAAAGGAACAGAGCATCAAAAATAGTCTCAAGGCGATCGCACGAGATCATTGGCAGTCGATTTCACAATCAAGATGATGGATTTTGAACGGGTTTTAAAGAGTAGCACTTACGGTTCAAGAGCTAAAAGCTAATAGCTTTTAGCTTGTTGATAATTATCAATGATTAACTGGTAAACTAACTTTTTTGGTAACTTCATTAATCATCAACGGCAGCAAAGCAGTGATCAAAACGACGGTTGCATCGAGCCAGTTGATCGTGGCTAAATCGAGCAAGCTACCCAAACCTGGAACGATCAGGCAAATAAACTGTAAACTTAGCGAAATTCCTAATGCCAGGGACAGATAGTGATTTGGCTGTAGCTTTACTTGCCAAAAAGCTTGGCTCGATCTACAGCTTAGGGCGTGGAGTAATTGTCCAGCAACCAAACTCATAAAAGCAATGGTGCTAGAGCGCTCGCCGATACCGTAGTTTACCAGGGCATAGCCGTATGCTGCCAGAGTACCAAGAGAAATAATCCCCGCCTCAAAACCAAGTCGTTTAAAGTCGGCAGAATCGATAATAGCCGCCTCCCGATGACGAGGAGGAAGATTTAAAACATCGGGTTCTGGTGCTTCTAATGCTAATGCCAAACCAGGAAATATATCAGTGACTAGATTGAGCCACAAAAGCTGAATTGCATTAAGGGGTTGACCGATACCGAGTAGATTAGCCAATACCATGACGATAATTTCGCTCAGGTTCGTAGAAAGTAGAAAATGCAGGGCTTTTTTAATATTGCTATAAATAGTTCTGCCTTGACTGACAGCAGCGATCGCCGTTTCCAGTTGATCATCTTCTAAGACGATATCAGCGACTTCTCTGGCAACATCCGTACCAGTTTTACCCATGGCAATGCCAACTTCAGCCGCTTTTAGGGCAGGGGCATCGTTAATGCCATCTCCTGTCATTGCTACTACTTTTCCTGCGGTTTGGAAAGCGCGGACGATTTGGAGTTTATCGGCAGGACTGATGCGGGCAAAGACATTGACCTTATTGGGTTTGTCGGGATGAATGATCATTTGCTGATACAGGGCTTCAAGATTGCTCGAATCAATTACAACTAATTCTTGGTTCTGGCTGAGATTTAATTTTTCGGCGATCGCCCTAGCCGTATTTGCCTGATCTCCCGTAACCATTACGGTATCGATTCCTGCCCGATGAAACTCGGCAATTAATTGTTTAACCCCGTGTCGAATGGGGTTGGTCATGCCAATCAATCCTAACCAGCACAGGTTGTTCAGCGTAATCTCTTCTGTCGCATCTATCTCTGCATACGCTGTGCCTAAAACACGCCAAGCATTACTAGTCATTTCTTGGTTGGCAGCGGCGATCGCTTGTCTATCTGTTGCGGATAATTCTACAGGGTAATTGTTTTGAAGCTGATCGCGACATAGTTGGAGAACTTCAGTCGGGTTGCCTTTAACAGCAATTAGTTTTTGAGATTGATCGCACTGGTCAAGCTTTCCCTGCCTTGAAACGACGGGGTTGACTCTGACTTCATGAGTCGTCGCCATATAGTTTTGACCATCAGCCCGATGATTAATTTCCAATCGAGGATATAAAGTTTTTAGTGTGGCTAGATCTAACCCAGCCGCGATCGCCATCTGCATCAGTGCAGTTTCGGTTGGCGAACCCTCAATGATATTTGTATCTTCATTTACCTGACTCTCGTTACACAGAACTGCCACTTTGACTAACTGTAATAATTCTGGATTATGGTTGAGTTCTAAAGACTGTGATGTGCTGATCAAGGCATCGAGATCTACGGCAATTTTCTGCTGCGGAGTTTGAATTGCTACTACCGACATCTCATTTGCGGTGAGTGTCCCCGTTTTATCCAGACAAATAGTTTGAATCGAACCCAACGCTTCGATCGCATCGAGACGGCGAACTAGAATGCGTTTTTGTCTCATTTTGTTGATTCCCAATGCCAGGGTGATGGTGGCAACGGTAGGCAATCCTTCGGGTACGGCTGCCACTGCCAAAGCGATCGAGGTTTTGAGCATATCTAAAAAATCGTAACCCCGAACTATTCCTAGTCCCAAGACTACAAGACAAACCACACTAGAAAATAAAACTAATTGACCACCCGCGCGATCGAGTTGCTTTGATAAAGGTGTTTGAGGAATAACAGTTTCTCCAACCAAAGCTTGAACCCGTCCCATTTCTGTATTCTGTCCTGTCGCTACTACTACGCCTAAACCCTGTCCACCAGTAACCAAAGTCCCGCGATAGACCATGTTGTGGCGTTCGGCTAAGGGAATATCTCTGTCTGCTAGGGTTTGACAAATTTTAAGGACGGGAATACTTTCTCCTGTGAGAGTAGATTCATCAATGGTCAGGCGATCGCTCTCTACCAGCCTGGCATCGGCAGCAACATAACTACCAGGTTTTAAGATCATCAGATCTCCCACAGCGATCGCTTGAGAATCTATCTCTGTAGTTTGCCCATTTCTCACTACCCAGACAGAATGACTTACCAGGTTTTTTAACGAGAGAATAATTCGTTCTGATTTGCTTTCGGTGACGTAACCCAAAATTGCATTAATTAACACCACCCCGCCAATTACTGCTGCATCAACTGTGCTACCTGTAGCAATTGAAAGTATGGCAGCTAAGGTTAATAGCGCCACAGGAATTGACCAAAAGTAACCCAGAAAAACAACTAGTCCAGAACGGGTTCTGATTTCAGGTAGGGTATTTGATCCATATTTGGCTATGTTTTGCTGTACCGCTAAAGTTGAAAGTCCCGATGTCACAGAAGTTTTCAACTCAGCTAAAATCGCTGCTGTCTCTTTTAAATGCCAATTGGCAGCAAATTCGGGAAACTGTTGGGAGGGGATTGGCGATCGCTTCATAAATAAAATGCGCGAAGCGCAGGGTAAGAGGTCTATTCAAATGTCTGCGCTCAAGATATCTGATCAATGAAAATTGGGCGTTGCTATCTATCTTCACAATTTTCTCAAAATTGGCGATTAATATTAACATTGTTGTTAAATATTTAATCTATTAATACATCACAATCCCCAAGTTTTTAACGCCAAATTAAAGGAGAATATTTCGATGAATCAACTCATATTACTTTATGGTTATTTGGTTGGATTATTGATTGTTGGAGCAATTTTTCTGCACTTAGTTCCACGCTTGGGGTCAGAAGGTAAAAAAATTTCTGATTGGTTTTGCTATGCACCAGGTATAGATTTAGCATTAGCCTATTTTATGTTGATGCCAATCACCGTTGGTATGCTTAGATCAGGATGGCAAGGATTGGGCATTGCATTGATAGCAGAGTTAACTGCTTTATGGATCTGGATAATTTCCCATGAATTGGCTCACCGAGAGCAAAGGCAGCGGGCTAAAATTCATCGTCAGATGAGTAGTATAGTCGGCAAATGGCAAAATCATGCAGCAGTTTGGATTACTGCTTTGGCAATTCCTCTTTTTTGGGTAGTTCGTTTGACGGAAATAATTGTTTATCCTCCTCTAACTAAGCTAGTTAAATTACCTCGATATAACTCCCAGGAATGGGTGAACGTTTCACGACACAAATTTGCCGGATTAGTCGGATACGATTTAATTTGGTGTTTATATTGTGATTGGATGACTGGGGTATGGTCATTAGCCACCGAAATGTTACGTAATGTCGAGTCATTTTGGTGTCCAATTCGCTTTTATTCAGAGAAAAAATGTGAAAATTGTCAGCTAGACTTTCCCGATGTTGACAATGGTTGGGTGCCAGCTGATGGAACTATAGAAGATGTCACCAAATTATTAACATCTAAATATACCTCAGATCAACAAGAAAGATCTTGGTATGGTCATTCCTGTCGAAATTGTTCTGAGCAATCTCCTGTTAAGCGGTAACTAAAAACAGCAGCAGTCTAAACAATACCTAAAGGTGTTTTGGAGAATTTTGATTTGCCTTGGGCGCAAAACGTAAAAGCGTTTAGTTTAAATTAATTTCAATATTCTTAAGAGGAAATATAATTATGACTTCTACAGATAAGATTCAACAATCAGACCTTTCACTGTCAGTTAATCATCAGAATGTGCAGCAAAAATCTGTTGCCAAGCAATTCAAGCCTTTAATGGTAAAACCGATTAATGGAATACAGCTGCTGTTTGCTGAAAGCTATATTAATGGCTTAGAAATACCTGATGCATTGTGTCTAAAATTATTGACTAATACCACGGCATTTTTCTATAAAAATCTTTCTTCCCTAATGATTGCTTATGATTGGGTTACCAAAGAAAGCGATCGCCTGGCTGAAGGTTCAGAGGAATTAATGGATATTCAGTATAACCTATCAGAACAGATGTTCAAATTAATGTTAGGTGAAAGCGAACTGATGTATCCCAAATACACTATGGCACTATGGTCAAAAGGTGCTTCAAATTTGGCAGAAGCCCAAATTGCTATGTTAGATGACGTGATTGAAAAAGCACAGATCGCAGATGGAGATGAAATTTTAGATTTAGGTTGTGGTTGGGGTTCTGCTGCTAACTATATTTTGCAAAAATTCCCCCATGCTAAGGTGACTAGTTTAAATTTAAGTCACGAGCAATGCGAATATATTCGTAAACAAATGAACAATCCTAATAGTTCTTTGAGTTCAGATCGATTTACTCTCTGTGAAGCAGATTTTAATGATCTGGTTCTGCCGCAAAAATTTGATAAGATTATCGCTATTGGTCTGTTTGAACATATTGGTAATTTGACTAAATCTTTTGCCAAAGTTGCTTCTTGCTTAAAACCTGAAGGCAAAGTTTTTATTCATATTATAAGCTCCAGCTTAAGTCATAATTTCTGGCCTCCTTTTATTCAGAAATATATATTTCCCTATGCACGAGTTTGGCATTATGACTTTATTCCTAACTGTAATCAAGATCTAAAAACGATTGATCAATGGTTTATTAATGGCTTAAATTATGCCAAAACCTTACGTGCTTGGCTGAAAAACTTTGATGAAAATCAGGATGTAATCAAAACTCTGGATTTCGGCATGGACTACAGAAGATTTAGACGCATCTGGAGACTATATCTTCTCTGGTGCATTGCTTATTTTGAAGCAGGTCAGGGAGATTTTTTAGGGAATGGACAATATTTAATGGTTCATCATTCTTAATTTGGAGGCAGAAGAATGCCAGAATACTATGAAACTATTATTGTTGGCGGAGGACCAGCAGGAAGCAGTTGTGCCTGGAAATTACATAAACAGGGAAAAGAAGTATTAATTCTC
This sequence comes from Myxosarcina sp. GA_180221_E-2-1-MAG-40_15, assembly GCA_020692205.1. Taxonomy (GTDB): domain Bacteria; phylum Cyanobacteriota; class Cyanobacteriia; order Cyanobacteriales; family Xenococcaceae; genus Waterburya. Next base: position 132,671 of record JAIMKV010000002.1, on the reverse strand, counting down.
GACAAACAATCATTTCCGCGCTTAAAGATATGTGCAGGCTGGATCACTTCTAGAGCAATGGAAAAACTGGAGTTTACCCCAGAAGATTATCCTTGCTCAATTTTAAAACTAAAAACCAAAATGTATGTTCCTCCCTTTCCTGTCTCTTTTGGGAGGTGGCCCACTCGTTGGACAGACTATTCTATTCGCAGGATTGAGTTTGATCAATGGTTAGTCCAGCGTTCGCAAGCCCCAGTTATTAATCATCATGTCAAACAAATAGAAAAACGGGGAGAGCGTTATATTATTGATGGGCAATACGAATGCAGATACTTGGTGGGGGCAGGTGGCACTAGTTGTCCAGTAAGAAGAATTTTCTTTCCTCACCAGCGCGTCCCGAAAAAACAAATCGTAACTCTGGAACAGGAATTTGAATATCCTCAGCGAGATAATGCGGCTCATATATTTTTCTTTAATCGTGGATTGAGGGGTTATTCTTGGTACGTCCCCAAAGGTGACGGTTATCTAAATATCGGACTAGGAGGATTCAGTTCTTACTTTAAAAAATCTGGAATTAACATTCACCAACATTTCCAGTGGTTTCTAGAAGATTTGAGCCAACGTGACTTGCTTGATGACCAAACGGCAAAAGAATTAAAGATTTCGGGGCATTCTTATTATCTTTATACAAATCAGGGAGAGGTTAAACAAGATAATTGCTTTCTAATAGGAGATTCAGCGGGACTTGCTTCAGTTGATTTAGGAGAAGGAATTGGACCTTCGATTGAGAGTGGATTATTGGCAGCTGGTGAAATTCTCGGCGACTCTCAATACCATAAAAAAGCTATTTCTCGATTCAGCCTTAACCGAGCTTGGCAATGGTTGATCGAACCTTGGTTGCTTAAAATTCTCGAAGTTTAGTGGTTTAGTGAATGATACTCCGCGATCGCAATTTTGGTGTATTGCTATTAGTCATTCATCCTTTTGATGGTTGTGTTGAACCATCTAAGTGATCGCGTTGTTTTTGAATAGTTGCTAGCTGGATCGTACCAACTCGCGATAACACAACTGCACCAAAGCCAAATAGATTAAGCATCAGAATAATTAGTCCTCCTGCAATGGGAATCAGACCAATTACCGCTAGAATTAGCATCCCTACCAAGAAGGGAATCAAGGCTTTTTCTTGACGAGGCAATACTTTCTTGCCAATCCATAAGCCAGCTGCGATCGCACCTAGTAATCCAGCGACAACAAAAGCTAAATTAACGATGGGAATTAGTAAAAAGCCAAATACGCTCCCACCAAATAGGGCTATAAATAGCGTCATCCCCACAATACCAACTAAACCCCACATTCCACTTTTAAATGAATGTTGCTGCATAGTTGCAGTAATGTTATTGATCTGACGAGGAAGTAGCAAGAGTAAGAAGATCCCAAAAGCCAAGATAACCATTAAAGCGATTAAAAAGAATAAGGCATTGGTCAAATAGAGAGTACCAAATAAGCCAAAGCGATCAAATAACACTTTGGCATTACTAAACGCGACTACTTCGTTCCCGCCAACCACCGCACCTGGTTCTTTGATAATCTGTCCGCCAAGAGCAACCGCATCGCCGCCAATACGAGCATTGGGCTGGAGAATCACATCGCCACCAATAGCGACTGCATCGTTGCTAACTTGTCCCTGGTTGAGAACGGTAACATCGCCACCAATAGCAACTGCATCGGTCATTACTTGTCCAGCGGGAACTATGACATTATTACCCAGCTTTAAAATCTGCATCTCACTCTCGCCTTCTGTAATAGCAACTCCAGTCACTAAAATTAAGAAGAAAGCGGCCAAAAACGCTAAGATTAAGGTTCTAATTCGGCGCCAATTCATGGTTTTATGCTCCTTTAATTTGATTAGTAACGGTGACTCCTAACATCACAACATCACTTGCTCTACCGCTCTTCTAGGGGTTGGTTTGGTATCTTTGACATAACCTAAGCGGAGCAAAATTTGCGGATAGCCATTTTCGGGGAATAGAGCTTTTAGGCGCGATCGCAATTGAGGAATTTCAATTGGTTGATTAAAGAAAGATGCCCAAACATCGTCAACCCTGGCTCTTAACAGTAAATGTGCTAAAGCTTCTCCAGTCGCTAACCAGTCTTGGGCAGTGTCGTCATTGCTACTGATTAAAATCAACAGCGGTGCAGATTTCACCAATTTTCGGTCTTGATTCGCCTGAGCTTTCCCTAGATCAAACGAGCGGATGGCAAAAGAAACTACGGGGGCGATCGCATCTAAACTGGGATTTATTCCCTGAGCTTTTAGGGTGATACCATCATGACTGGAACTTCTACCAGAGTGAATCCATTGAGCTAATTCCTGGCGAAATAGCGGATCTGACATCTGCAAGCGATCGCCTTGAACAATTAAGTCAACGATCTCTTGACGATTAGCTTCAGGAATAACCTGGGTCGAGATTTGTAGCCAATTCCCTTCTGAACTAGTAGCTGATTCTAGTTCTGAGATTAAGGATGCAGGAAGCCGACAATTTTCAAAAGGACGACGATTGGTAAATCTTTTGGCAATTGCCCAAAACAAAAACTTTTCTTCAGCTTGGACAATTCTTTTACTGCCCAAGCGAATACGCGCTAACAAGTTTGGGTTGCGATGTTCGGGCAGGATCTCTACTACGTCTCGATAACCAAAGTGGCGTATAGCAAGGCGTAGATGAAACAAAGCTGCGCCACAGCTGATCATCAGTTCTCGACAATCTGGATCGACTATAGGTAAACTACGAGTTTTGTCTGCATACAGTTCAACAGTATCATCAACTATTTTAAAGATCCAAGGCTGAGTATTGTGTCCCGATGGTGCCAATACTGCATAGTTGAGTAAAAATTTAAGTTTTTCTGCTGTTGATTCAGCGGTAGGAAAATCATCTTCTTGAATTTTTCTGACATCAAATGTTAATTTGGGCATTATATTTCTCCGATTAATTCACTGAGGGAACAAGACCTTGACTATTCGGTTGTGAACTACGAAAAATACTAATTACTGCAAAGGTAATAACGCAGACTACAAAAACCCAAACAGGCAAATTCCTAAGCTGATCGTCTTTCAGCCTAGCGAAGGGAGTAGCTATAGTCGGATTAGCCATAGAATTTTCTACTTTGAGTTCACTGATGAACTTAAGTCAAAAATTTGAGGAATTTGTGAAGAGTACAAGGGTTTTAACTAAAGCAATTCTTTTAAAGATGAGCTAAATTAAAATTCTACAATTACCGGAGCATGATCGCTAGGTTTCTCTAGCTTTCTAGGTTCTACATCAATCCAGCACTTAACTGCCTGTTGGTATAGTTTTTCTGTCAAATAATGATGGTCGATCCGCCAGCCTTGGTTGCGCGCAAAACCGCCAGAGCGATAATCCCACCAGCTATAATGTCCTTCGTCAGTAGTGAACTTACGAAAAACATCCCGAAAACCTAATTCTAATATCTGACTAAGAGCTTCCCTTTCAACAGGGGAAGACATAATGTGCTTGTCTCTATTTTTGTCATTATAAATATCTTTATCTTCTAAGGCAATATTAAAATCACCACAGACGCATATTTTTGGCTCTTTTGTTTGTAAGATTTGAAGGTATTGCCGCAGCGTTTTAAGCCAGTTGAGCTTGTATTCATATTTATCGCTACCGATCGCCGATCCATTAGGCACATAGAGATTAATAATCCTGACACCATCAGCGATCCCGCTAATTAACCGCTTCTGCTGGTCGAGATTTTCTCCATCTTTCACGATCGAACTAAACCCACAGCTAACTTCAGTTAGAGGATTTAAACTAAAAAAAGCCACCCCATTATATGATTTTTGTCCTGAAATGTAGACGTTGTATCCCAAATCTTCAAAAGCCGATCGCGGAAAGTCCTGATCTTGGACTTTAGTTTCCTGTAGACAAAGCACATCTACCTGATGTCGCTGTAACCAATTTGTCACAATTTGTAGGCGAGTCCGAATTGAATTAACGTTCCAAGTAGCTACTTTCAATGATTAAATCCTCAATTATTAACGAGCAAGTAAATTATCAACATGAAATCTAAATTATCAACCATTGAAGTTTTTGTTTATGGCACTCTCAAGCCAGGAGAAGCTAATTATGCGGCTTACTGTGGTGTAAAAGTAGTCTCTCAAATACCGGCTTATACCAGGGGGGATTTATATGCTTTACCGATGGGTTATCCTGCCATGAGCGAGGGAGAAAATCAAGTTTATGGATTTCTGTTAACGTTTAACGATGCCAGTATTTTAGATAGTTTAGATCGACTTGAAGGTTATCATGAACAACAAACACCTGATCTCAATGAATATGAGCGACAGTTAGCTTTAGTCTATAATCATAGCGATCGCCCAATTGGTCAAGCCTGGGCATACTATATGACAACCGCTAAAATTAAACAATATCAAGGAAAGAAAGTTGCTTCGGGTTGCTGGAGTGGATCAAAGTTAAACCTTTTTCTAAATTTAAGTAAATCTAAGAGCTATTGACTAATAAACAAATAATCGATCCGAAGCTAAACTGGAACATGCCCTCAATTGCCTTCGCCTATGTCCAACCTCAAAGAATCGCCTAAACCCAACTCGGATATCACGGACTATGAATGGGGAGTTACCCCTAGCCCGGTTAAAGCAACTATTGACCGCCTACAGCAGCTTCTCCAACAAAAGCAGCATAATTTGCAGAACCTACAAAAAGAAAACAAGTGGTTGCGAAATCAGCTCGATCTGACTTTAGATAAACCGAATCGTCCTCATGTACCACCTGTACCAGAAGTCTTACTTTGGGCAACTATAGGTGTAATCTTAACTGCTGCTGGTACTTTTATCCCAGCTTATACTATTGCTGCTCCTTGGTCATGGTGGGGGAATGGATTTGGAGTTCAAGCTTTGGGGGTAAGCTATCAAGTAGGTGCAGTATTACTTACCGCTTGTTTGGGAGGCAAGAATGCTGCCCTGCTATCTCAAATCGCTTATATCTTGTTAGGTATATCAGGATTGCCGATATTTGATCGCGGTGGTGGTGCGGAATATTTCCAACAACCCCATTTTGGTTATCTAATTGGGTTTATTCTGGGTGCTTGGCTGTGTGGGTGGCTGTCATTTCAAACACTGGTAAAATTCCCAACTTTAGTTGCTAGTTGTTTAGCGGGGCTTGTGGTGATTCATCTGGTTGGCATTATTTATCTTACGGTGATGTATTATACAACTGGTTTAGGAGAAGGCATAAATTCTTTAATCCAGGCGATCGCTATTTATTCAATTCATCCCCTTCCAGGTCAATTAGCGGTAATCTGTGCCGTAAGTTTAGTTGCTTTTGTCATGCGCAAGGTCATGTTTACTTAAAAGACATTTATTGATTAGCTATCAGCTATCAAGCATCATACTCATAGTGTAATTGTGATCAAAAAAGATCCTCCAAAAAAAAAGACGCTCTAGCTGAACGACTTAATCTTAATCACTATCTATTACTAGTAATCATTTTCTTTTAGGGACGTTGGCACTTTACGAGGTAATATTTTAATAGTAAATAGACTATTTATTGATCCCTAAGTCCCCAAGTCTCACTACTCAAGTTTCTTTAGGTTATCAAGTCCACCAAAGAATTGATCGGTCAATAGATTCCACACGGTACGGTTTTCATTGATTTTAATATTGGCTTGAACTTCCATTCCAGGCTGAAGATATTTCTTTTCATTCCTAATCGTGAGATAGTCTTGGCTTAGATCCACCTTAGCGACATAGCGGAAAAAATCATATGGTGGCTCTGGCTCTAAAGCACTAGCACTGATGAATTTTACTTTGCCTTTAATATCACCATATTCACTATAGTTAAAGGCACTGATCCGCACATCAGTAGTCATTCCTTTACGGACAAAACCAATATCTTTAGGCATAATAAATATTTCTGCTAGCAAATCTTCGGTAGGCACAATTTGCAGCACTGGATTGGCTGCTTGACCAGCAGGGGGAACGTAACCAGGATAGGCGCGGAGATCGAAAACGTCTCCCGTTACGGGAGCAACAATTGTTTGATATTTCAGATTTTGCTCGGCTCCGCTAATTTGACTGTTGATTTCGGCAATTTGCTTATCGTTTTCTACAATAGTTTTATTGAGTTGGCTATCTATTTCAGCAAGTCGTTTTAGATTCTCTGCCCGTTGATCGTACAGCTCTTTTCTAGACAGGGTAGTAGTATTGTTTAACTGCTCTCGGGCTTGGGAAATATCGAGGTTTAACCGCTGTTCTTCCTGCAATAAACGATTGATTTCCGCTTGCAGAGTCGTTGCTTCTTGCTGTTGACGATCGCTCTCTAGATTACCTTGTTTCATAGCATCTACCATTGAAGCATTGCGATCGTTAATTTTTTGCCTTTGCTGATCAACCTGAATCTTGGCAATGCCTCCCTCTTGATAGACAGGCATAATCGCGCCTAAAGTTTCACGTTCAATTTGGATGCTCTCCTCTGCCTGTTTTCTCGCCTCTCGGTTACGCTGGTTGATTTCGGTTAAATTTTGCTTTGCCGTATTTAACTGCGCTCTGCTGTCTTCTAGTTGAATTCTGTTTTGCTCTAATTGTTTTTCTAGCTGCTCAACTTCTAGTCTGGCTGCTGCTGTTCGTTCTCTAATATCTGCTTGAGAGGCCTCTAACCTTGCCTGTTGTTCTGGATCTAAGCTATCTTCAGACTCATCCAAAAGACGATTAAATAACTGATTTTCTTCTTTGAGCGCGGCTCGGTTACGAGTTAGATAAGCTACTTCTGTAGGGATTTTTAAAGAAGCGATCGCGCCATTAATATTACCAGAATCAAGATCTCCTGCCATCAAAGCTCGATAAAACTTGTTTTCCTGAGTCAGCGACTGGCGCACCTGGCTTAAAGATTCAACCTGTGCCTCGGAAGTAGTAGAATCTAAAACCAGTAACACGTCTCCTTTTTCGACTCTTTGTCCTTCTTCAACCTTGACTTCTTCGACTACACCATTAGTAGGCACTTGAATTTCTTGCAACTTACCTGTTGGTTGAATGATGCCCGTAGCAGGAATCACCTGTTCAATTTTGGCAAATCTAGCCCAAATCAAAGTAAAAGCGGTTACTCCCATGATGCAGCCCATAGTCAATCGAGACCATCGAGGAGAAGGGCGTAGAATTACGGTTTGCTCAAATTTACGGGTATTAATTGAAGCAGGATTGCGATTAGCTAAAGCAGAATCTTTACCTGATTTACTGCTAATTAGTTCTCCTGGGGGGTAAGACTTTTCCAAATGAGCTTCAATTTCTGGGGTGCGAGTGGCTAAAGGAGACATAGCGGGCAGCTTTGATATTTGTTCTAGCTGTGGCAGAGCCAAATTACGATAAATTCCTGGTCCAATTTGAGCATAGCCACGATGAACCGATCTGATTGCATCGGTCAATTCTTTGGCTGGAGTACCTTTGAGCAGATAGCCCATCGCTCCAGAACTCAAAGAGCGAGCTACATATTCCTGATGATCAAAAGTACTAAGAACTAATACTTTAACCTCGGAAAATTTCTGGCAGATTATTTTGGTTGCTTCCATCCCATTCATTCCAGGCATTTCCATGTCCATGAGGACAACATCTGGGGAAAGATATTCTACTTGCTTGACGGCGTGTTCTCCGTTTTCGGCAACTCCAACTATTTCGATATCGGGTTCTGCTTTGACTAAGGCTTTTAATCCTTCCCTAATCATTTTTTGGTCGTCTACGATGAGAACGCGAATGATACTATCGGGAGGGTTAGCAGCATCGTCTATCTGATTTGTTTGACCTGCATTTGAGGACAAACTGTTACCTGGAAGGTAATCACTGTTAGCATTGCTGGATGAGTTCATAATTTAAATCATTAGTAACTGCTTCAAAGATTGGATTATGTAGCTAGCTTTTTAGAGAAATATGTATTTTTCTAATTAAATAGATTAAAGTAACTCAAATATTTAATATAACCAGTCCTTTATAACTGATATTTCAGATCTTCGACATCAAGAAATTCTATATTGTTCAGAGAAGATATTTTGGTAACATCTCAATCTAACTACACATATTATTCCCACTCTTGGGGACTAATCTTGCAAAAACTTAAATAAAATCAATTTGGCATACAATATCAATGAAGGTTAACCTGCTTTTCCTGTCTCTAATTTCAATTATTTTAAGATTATGACTACGGCAAAATTAACATCTAGTCAAAGTCCAGACAAAAATCTCGAAGCAATGAGAAAATTTGCGCAAAAGTACGCTCAACGCACAGATACTTATTTTTGTAGTAATTTATCAGTCACGGCGGCGGTAATTAAAGGATTGGCTCAGCACAAGCAAGAATTAGGTTCGCCTTTATGCCCTTGTCGCCACTATGAAGATAAACAGGCAGAAGTAAAAAAAGCTTATTGGAATTGCCCTTGTGTGCCAATGCGGGAAGAAAAGAAATGTCACTGTATGTTATTTCTAACTCCCGATAATGCCTTTGCCAGTAATGTTCAGGAAATTACCACCGAACAAATTAATCAACTTTGTCGTGAAATGGAATAAATAGTTTAGTTGGCAGTTAAGAGTAGTTTGATTATCTTCCTAGCGTCTGCGCATTTGTGAACCTCTGTATTATCGATCAAAACACTTGCTGATTATGGTAGCATCACCAGAATTTGAACGAGGAATCGCTGAATTTAATCAACAGCAGTTTTACGCCTGTCACGATACTCTAGAGGCTATTTGGATTGATGCTCCTGAAGCAGATAAACGTTTTTATCAGGGAATTCTACAGGTAGCAGTGGGTTGTTATCATTTGAGCAACGATAACCTGCGCGGGGCAATTATTCTCTTAGGAGAGGCGGTTAGACGCTTATGGGATTATCAACCAGATTATGAAGGGGTAGATGTTGAACAGCTACTCGGACAAGCTAACAATCTCCTTCAGGCATTACAACAGCTCAAGCCAGAGCAAACTAGGGATTTTTTTCAGCAGCTACAGCATAAACACCCAAAGCAGCAAGCCAAAATTACTGAAGATAACTCAGAATCTAGCGAAGATTTGATTGCTAGTTGTCAAATTCCTTATATTAACAAAGTTCGATCTAAATAGCGATCGCCATAAAAACCATAATTGAGATTATTAATCACAGTCTCATTAGAATTCAGTTTTAGTTAATTAACCCCAAACTGAGGCTCAAAATTAACCCCAATAGTATTGAGAATGATAGTAATACTATTACAATTAGGAGTGCTAACAAAATTGACGCTCATAATTTTTGACAACCTATGACAGATACTATCTTTGGCAAAATTATTCGTCGCGAGATTCCTGCCGATATTGTCTATGAAGATGATTTAGCTTTAGCTTTTAAAGATGTTAACCCTCAAGCACCAACGCACATTTTGGTTATTCCTAAAAAACCAATTCCTTGTCTATCGGAGTCTGGACAAGAAGATCAAGCACTAATGGGACATTTATTAATGACGGTCAAAAAAGTTGCCGCACAGGCCAACCTCAGCAATGGATATCGAGTGGTAATTAATAACGGTAAAGATGGCGGACAATCAGTTGATCATCTACATTTACATATCTTGGGCGATCGCGCTATGAACTGGCCACCAGGATAACAACAGAATTGAGGCAGGAGGAAAGAAAAGAACACAACAGAAAGCAAATTAATTGGCTGCTGGCTTAGCTTTTAATTGCTCTTTAGGGCGTTGGAGGACTAGGTGGGTTAGTCGGAGATAAATCGATACTGCTGGGCAAGCCTGGAAGGGCGGGATTTACTCCTGGAGTGGGAGGAACTGGTGATGGTTGAGAGCCTTCTGGTAGAGTGGCTAAAGCGACGCGATCGCCTCCTACCTCCCGTAGGATGTCTAATACTTCTACTACTTCTCTATAGGTTGAATTTTTGGCTGCATACAGTGTCATCAAGCCATTGGGATTAGCCTGATTATATTTTTTGATTTCCCAAGCTAAATCGCTGCGGCTGACTAGATCGCGATCAACGTATAGCTGACCAATATCATCGATAGTCACAATCAAAATATCTTGCATCTGAGGCGCACCCGTTTTTGCCTGAGGTAAATCTAGGCTAATTGCTTGCTGACGGGAGAAATTGACCGCTGCCAAGATAAAAAAGGTCAAAATACAAAAAATCACGTCAATTAAGGGCAAAATTTCAATATTAGCTCCACTTGACTGACTATCATCCTGCCAAAGATTTAGCGGTCTAATTGGTTTGGGCTGGTACTTTTTACGACTCATGCAAGTGATTCCTGATTACTTTACGGACGTTCAATGGAACGTTTTTACTAATTATTGGCTAGGTGGCTTGATGTTGACAAAAGAATAATCATCTTGACTAACAATTTTAGGCTCTTCAGGTTCCGATTGCATCCAGCGATCGCGATACATAACTTCTAAACGGCTACCAGTACGGCGCAATATTCTGATTTGATTTGTCCAAAAAGCTTGAAACAAACGATAAAAACTCAGGCTAATAATTGCCACTAATAGGCCAAACGCAGTGGAAATTAGAGATTCACCGATACCCAAAGTAACACCAGATGAATCTGCTGTACCTAAATCACTAATTTGAATTGAGCTTAAAGCTTGGATTAGTCCCCAAACTGTGCCAAATAAGCCCAATAAAGGAGAAAGAGCAATAATCGCTTCCAGAACTTTGTCGCCCTTACGCATCCGAGCTAACTGTTCTTCTGCTGCCGATTCTAAAGCAAGATGGAACATATCTGGATCGGGGTTAAGTAGACTAAACGGAGAATAGACAAAATTACCCAAAGGATGATTGATATACTCTTGAGCAATTTTGCCGACCAAATCCCAGTTGCGATCTGCCGCTTCCATAATACGATTAAAGATTTTTTTCTCTTTAAAAACTACTCGCGACCAAAACCAAAGCCGTTCTAAAATTGTCGAAATTGAGAGGATAGAGAGGAATAGCAGGGGATACATGGCGATCCCACCTTTATCAATAATTTCTAATAAATTCACCTTAGCCAACTACCTCCATTAATATCTTTAATTAAAATCAGTTTTAGAACAATTTAAGTTATTCCAGTCTAAGTCCATAAATACAAATAACCTAGCTTGCCAAAAAAACTTGGTTCATAAAATTTTTCTAACACGGGTTTCGATCTCTGTCTATACTCTCTCTAAAAAGCGATCGCTATATGAAGTCAGAAGTCAGAAGTCAGAAGTCAGAAGTCAGAAGTCAGAAGTCAGAAGTCAGATCATTTATCAACAACTTGTTTAATGTTCAATGTTTGGTCAACTGCGATCGCAACTAAACAAGATCAGGCTTTTGTTGATTCAGATTCAAAATCTCTCTAGCGGTAGCTTCAGGCTGTTCTAAATGAGGAACATGACCACAATTATCGATCCAGACAAGCTTACTATTTGGCATAGCTTGAGCAAATCTGGCAGCATCTTTAGTTCCTAATATTTTGTCTTGTTTGCCCCAAATAATTAAAGTCGGCTGTTGGATCTCGGCAATTCTCTGGGCAAATGAACCATAACCACCACTTTTAGTAAAAGCAATTAAAGATTTATGCCAATCTAAGCATTTTAAATGCAGTGCAGCACAGGCTTGAGCATCTAAACTGGCAAAACTCTTATTGAAATAAGCAGCACGACTAATGCTTTGGCGAATCTTGGGGTTACGTAGAAATTCTGTGGCAAAAGTATCTAGTGGCGGAATCATAAACTTACCGATAGCAGGTTGTTTAGCTAAACCCGCGCTATCTACTAAAACTAATTTCTCTACCGCGTCGGGATAGGTAAGAGTAAAATCAATCGCTGCTGCGCCACCCATCGATGCACCTGCTAAGATTACAGGCTGCTTGATCATGGTTTTCCAGAAGTAATACAGATGGGTTTTAATGTTTTCTGGGTTAAGGGGGATACTTAAATTACGCTGAGTAAAGCCAAACCCTAAAAGATCTACTACATAAGTCGATTGTTGTGCTGCGAGTATTGGTAACAAACGACGAAATTCTAATAGAGAACTGTCAAAGCCGTGGATTAGTAAAATAGGTGTGCCGCCGCTTCCTTGGTTAACATAGGTAGTTGCAATATTTTCCTGACTCAAAGGCGTAGAGATAAATACCTGTTGAATCTGTTTGGCTAAATTAATCGATGCCGATTCGGTTAAATTGCTTGCTTCTGGGGGAATGCAACTAGGAAACATGAATAAATGGGCTGTAGATAGTGTTAGTTAGAACTATTAACCAAATTAGCGCAAAATGGAGTTGGGATAGTCAGCTAAATTTGATGGCGAAAATCTGATCGAAACCTCCAGATAAATGCAGCTAGTTTGGTTCTAATTATTTTCAGACTGAGTATTTTAGTATTTAGGTCACAGGTTCACCGCCTTTAAAAGGCGGTGCTTGCCTGTGACCTCATTCCGCGGTCATTTTTGCTTTCTCAAATAGAATCTATTTGCTAAATTTAAGCCAGTTAATCACTTTATTTTTAATTTCGGGTTCGGTTAAAAGTCCCTGTTTAGGACTAAAAAGAAATGCTAATAAGAAAAAAGCAAAGATTACCATAACGATCGCCGCACCCGAAGGCAGATCAAAATAGTAGCTACTGTACATTCCCGCAATACTAGAAACTGCACCCAGAATCGATCCTAAAAGCATCATTTGTGATAGTTCTTGGACTAATAAGTATGCCGTAATTGCAGGGCCAACTAATAGGGACATGACTAATAAAACTCCCACAGTTTGCATACTGGCAACAATAGTTAAAGTAATGGCACAAACCAACCCAAAATAAAGCAAATTTACGGGCAATCCAGAAGCTTTTGCCCCTAAAGGATCGAAGGTATAAAATTCTAATTCTTTATAAAAAAGTTTAGTTAATAATAAGATGATTACGGTGATCAATATGGTGCGCCAAACATCACCACTAGTTACGCCTAAAATGTCACCAAAAAGAATTTCCTCTAGGTTAATCTGATTAGTTCCTAATAAGGTAATTAAGATTACTCCTAAGGCGAGAAAACTAGTCAGGGTTAATGCCATTGCTGCATCAACTTTAATTCGCGATCGCTTTTGGATTCCCATTACGACTAAAGCACTTAATACTCCAGCAATAAAAGCACCAATTACGACACTAATCTCGAAGAAAAAAGCAATGGAAATACCTGGCAACACCGCATGAGAAATTACTCCACTCATCATGCCCATCTGTTGCAAAATCAAATAGCTACCAACTACTGCACCAAGGATACCTAAAGACAAGCCAATGGCGATCGCTTGCCGCATAAACTCAAATTCTAGAGGTTCAATTAACCAAGTTAGCATTAGGATAATGGTTAATAGTTAAGGGTTGAATCGCCGAATTATCATATCTGTCGTAAGCTCGGTTAATATTTTCATTAGTCAATACTTCCGCTTGTGAACCGCAAGCAATTAATTGCTTATTTAACAACAATAACTGATCGTAATGATTTAAAGTTTCACTGAGATCGTGACTGATTACCAAGAGAGTTTTTTGTTGTGCTTTAAGTTCAGCGAAGATCTCAAAAATAATTATTTCCGTTTGTCGATCTACATTATTAAATGGTTCATCAAATAATAGCAAATCCGCTTCTTGCGCGATCGCTCTAGCGATAAAAACACGCTGCTGTTGTCCTCCTGATAGTTCGCCGATCTGACGTTGGCGATATTGCCACATTCCGACTCTCTCCAGAGCATTTTTGACCAGCATCTTGGCACGACGATTATGCTGCCGAAACCAGCCTGTAGTAGCCACTCGTCCCATCATTACCGCTCTTTCTACCGTCACGGGATAGTCCCAATCAATTTGCGATCGCTGAGGCACATAAGCCACCTTGTCTAACTGCTTGGCAACTGGCTTACCTGCCCACTTTACCACTCCATTTGCTAGAGGCACTAATCCTAAAATAGCCTCGATCAAAGTGCTTTTTCCTGCACCATTTGAGCCGAGTAAACCCGTTACCTGCCCTGCTTGTAGCGTAAAAGATACGTTTTGAACTGCCCAATTATGACGATAGTTTACGCTTAGGTTACAAACTTCTAGCATTGACTGATAAAAATGAGATTCGTTATCATTTTACCTTAAAATAATCATAATCATTATCGTTCTGATTATTTGTCAGCAGTTAATCTCAATTAATTTTATGTTCAAAAATAACAGTGTAAGCAATATTTTTAGTTTGACTATTGCCGGCATAGTTGCTGGCTTAATCGTTACCAGCCTTAAGACTCGAGATAATATTGCCCAAGCGCAGGACAAGCCTCAAGTAGTAGCATCGCATAATGTGATCTGCGATTTACTGACCACAATTGCCCAAGATACAATCGACCTCACTTGCTTAATTGATGCTGATCAAGATCCTCACACCTATACCCCAACTCCATCACAACGCAAGGCGATTGAAGAAGCGGGATTGATTTTTTATGGTGGTTATGAGTTTGAACCCAAAATCATTAAATTACTACAAGCCACTGACAATCAAATACCCAAAATAGCCGTATATGAACAGGTAGTTACCGAACCGATTATGTCAGAACATTCAGAGCATTCAGAAGCAGAACATGAACATGAACATGAAGAAGATACAGAATCAGAATTACAACCCGATCCCCATGTCTGGCATAACATCGAAAATACCGTGGCGATGGTAGAATTAATTCGCTCAACATTGCTGCAAGCAAACCCACAAGAGGCTGAACTTTACTTAGTCAACAGCACCGCCTTAACAGATCGACTCTGGCAGCTTGACGCTTGGATCGATGAGCAGATTACGACTATTCCCGTAGGACAAAGAGTTTTAGTCACAACCCACGACTCGCTTAATTATTATGTTCAGGGTTACGATTTAGAAAATTATCAAACTTTACAAGGTTTGAGTGCGTCAGTCTCACCTACCGCTTCTCAGGTAAAAGAACTATCGACAGAAATCAAACAGGCTGGAGTACCCACAATTTTTGCCGAATCGACCAAGAGCGATCGCGTGATCAATAATGTTGCCCGTATTGCTGAGGTTGAATTATCCCCAGACAGACTATATGTCGATGGGTTAGGACAAACAGAAAACTATACGGAAATGATGACTCACAATACTTGTGCGATTGTTAATGGATTAGGTGGAGAATGTAAACCTTTTGCAGCGTCGAATTAACTTGCAGGTTGACTTAATAAAGGATCTAGTTCATTCTTAGCATCCAACTCATAAAGATCGTCACAACCTCCTAAGTTTTGGTCATTGATAAAAATTTGCGGCACTGTTCTTTTGCCATTTGCCCTTTGCGCCATATTCTCGCGGGCGGTATTATCTCCGTCAATCTTATACTCAGTAAAATTTACCCCTTTCCACCATAAAAGCAGTTTGGCACGGATACAAAAAGGACAGGTAGCCCAAGTATAGATCTCAACATTAGCTTTAATACGCTCTGGATGACGGTTGAGTATCGGGTTAAGAAAATCTAACATAATCAGGTTATTGCATTTCTTGAGATATGGTGTTTGAAAGAGTTAATCATTGTGCGATCGCCCTATCGGGAACATCCTTAATCTGAGGAACTGGTAAATTTAAGGAGCGATCGCACATCATTAATAAATATTTAGAAAATTTGGGAATAAAGTTTAAAATCGCGATTATATAATTGTTAATTCTTCATTGATGGTCTCTACATTTCTGTTAATCTGGGAATCAATTGAGCCAAATTACAGGGACGATTACGAGAATCGAGTTGGTCTTTAATAATACTCCATCCTGTTTGACAAGCACCACTAGAACCAGGTAAACAAAAGATGTAAGTTCCATTAGCTACACCAGCCAGAGTACGAGACTGGATTGTCGAAGTTTTAATCTCCTGATAGGAAATCATCCGAAATATTTCACCAAAACCTTCAATTTTTTTATCTAACAGTGGTTTAATTGCCTCTGGAGTGCTATCGCGACCCGTAACTCCTGTACCCCCAGTGGTGATAATTACTTGAATAGATTGATCAGCAATCCATTTAGATACAACAGCACGAATTTGGTAAATGCTATCGGGAATAATGGTTTTCTCTGCTAAATAATGCCCTGCTGTTTTTAAGCTATCGACTAATATTTTGCCTGATTTATCCTCAGCCTCGGTTCTTGTATCAGAAACAGTCATCACGGCAATTGTTAAGGGAAGTAAAGATTCATTTTGGTTCATTTTCTTCTCTAGTTTTCTCTAATTGGTTTCATGGTAATGGTTGATTAAGTATTACCATGAAAGGCGATCGCACCAGGCGAATATTAGTAATTGACGATGATGAAATTTCAACTGAAGATAATTCTACTTCTGTAGAGCAAGAATTTAATCAGAAAATGGCTCAAATGTGGCTCAAATATCAAGATAAGGATGGATATCTAACAGGCGATCACTTTCAGGTAAAAAGTCTATTTTGTCTTTGGCAACAAGAATATATTTGACCAGGTTGCTCTAGAGAAATAACCATACTCAAATCTTCCGTGGAAACAGGCGCAGGAGCGGCCATATCTGAAGGGAGAAAAATACGAATACTGACGGCAAATAAAGCCAGCAAAAAAATTAAAATTACAGCAAAAGGTGCTATGTATTGGCGAAAAAAGCTCATAAAATAAGATTTTGAAACAGAACTTCAATCCAAAATATGGTAAAAATTAATTTACCCTAAAATCTAACCTAAAAACATTATCGTAGACTTATGTTCTTATAGCAAGGTAAACCTCAACCCAGTCAAACAGAATTAAAATATAAAATAAAAGATAATTATTACTAGATTTCTAATTTAAAAGTAGCACCATAGTCCCGTCAACTAAGCCAATTATCTTACTGTATCTTCTTGTATGGTACGGTTAGCAATAATCAAAGTAGGATAGATCCTTAATGTTCGCTACAATTTAAAAATATTGCGTCCAGATATGTTATGTCAGACTCAGACTTTACTATTCCTATTTCCCAATCGGAAAATTACTACTCTGAACGTAATACCGAGTATGGCTACAAAGCTCTCAAAACAGGAGATTTACTCAATCAAAGATTTTGTATTATTAGAGAACTTGGCAGTGGTGGTTTTGCAACTACCTATCTAGCGTTAGATAAGCAGTCACCTCAGCAAACCAAATGTGCCGTTAAACAATTGCAGCCTAGGTTTAATAGTGCCTCGGTTTGGGCAAGTGCCAAAGAGCGTTTGGCAACCGAAGCTATGGTTTTGCAATGGCTAGGGAAACATCCCCAAATTCCTGAATTTATTGGCTATTTTGAAGAGAACCAACAATTTTATTTAGTCTTGGAATTTATTGAAGGAGAAGAATTCGAGCAAGAAATTCATCGACAGGTGCTGAACGAAGCTCAAGCAATTCAATTTTTGTTCGATATTTTAGGCATTTTAAAATCTGTTCATCACCAGGGAATTATTCACCGAGATATCAAGCCATCTAATCTAATTAGACGCAAGCAGGATGGCAAGATGATTTTGATTGATTTTGGTGCTGTTAAGGAAATCGGTACTTTAGCTTTTGATTCTAGCAAGCAAAAAGTTCAAACTCAGATTATTGGTACTCCAGGATATATGCCTCCCGAGCAAAATAACGGTAAGCCAGTTTATGGTAGCGATATTTATGCTTTAGGCAAAACTGTTATTTTCGGCATGACAGATAAGTCTCCTACGGAATGGGAAATTACTGAATCTGGTTCTACGATTGCTTGGAATAAAAAAATAGCTATTAGCGAAGCTTTCTTAAAAATTGTCAATCGCATGACGGCAGACAACATTTCAAAACGTTATCGTAATGCCAGTGAAGTTTTGCGCGATCTCGCTCCCTTGCAGATGATTGGTAAGACCATTGGGAATAAATATCAGATGGTCAAGTATTTAGGTGGGGAGCAAGAAATTCAGGCTTATGTGGCGAAAAGTGTAGCACCAACTAGCGATCGCTACTATCTGGAAATACTAAGATTATCAAATTCGCCAACGCAATCATTATCAGAAGTTACCCACAAGATAATGACAGAATTTAACAACTTGTCCATTATTGACCGAGATCGCAGAATTCCAACAATTGTCGAATACTTGGTTGATGAATCTAGAATTTATATTGTCCAAGAGTATATTGAAGGAAAAAGTTTAGCGCAAATTGTAGAGGATAAGTTCATTCTCTCAGAAAGCGAAGTCATTAATATCTTACTAGATACTGCTACAGCATTAAATCCATTTCATCGGCAACAAATTATCCACGGTAATCTTAAGCCATCTAGCATTATTAGGCGTCATGGCGAGGAGCAAACAATTCTAGTTGATTTTGGTTTAGTCAACGAAGCAATTAACTCTCTTCCTGATAGTAAGACAGGATATATTCCCCCAGAACAAGTTGCCAGAAGAGCTACTTATGTCAGCGACATCTATGCTTTGGGTATGACTGCTATTCATGTACTAACTGGAATCCAACCCCAACACTTAGAAAAAAACCCTCGCACCGGAGAAGTGTTGTGGCATCGTCAAGCCAGAATTAGTCCTAGCTTTGCCAAAGTTTTGGACAGGATGATCCGTCTAGACAAAAACCAGCGATATCAATCTCTCAATAAGGTAGTCAAAGATCTCAAGAAAATTAAGTACAAATCTAGATTTAGAGGAATATATAAATATCTCTTGATTGTGCCTGTTTTAATTCTGGGAATTTTAATTGGACTGACTCAATGGGCGCAAAGAGTAGCAATTTTAGAATTTTACAAAGGAGATCTCAAACTAGAAGCAAAAGAGTATCAACAGGCGATTGATTTTTATCAGAATGGACTGAAAAAACTACCAAATACCACAGGACAGGTTAGAAATTTTGAACAGGTTTGGTTGAAAAAAGCCAAAGCTCAACGACAATTAAATGACTATCAAGCAGCGTTACAAACTTGCAGCACAGCACTCAGATATTATCAAAGTCCTCAGCTTTGGAACTGCCAAGCTTTAACTCTTTACAGCCTCAAAAGATATGATGCGGCAATTTCTTCCTATAACCAAGCAATCAAAATTGACCCCGAAAATATCTGGCTGTGGAACAACCGTGGTGAGGCGTATACTCGTCTAAACCAGTTTGAGCAAGCAATTTCTGATTTTGACAAAGCGATCGCACTTGACCTCAATCGAAGTTTTGTTCCTTGGAACAACCTAGGCAAGCTATACTACCAGCAAACAGAATATCAATTGGCGGTCGAGGCTTATAACGAAGCGTTGGCGATCAAGCCTGACTATCTTCCTGCTTTGATTGGGTTGGGTAATGCTCAAAAGGCAACTGGACTATATGATCAAGCTATAGATTCTTATGACCGAGCATTAGCGATCAATCTCAATTATTATGAAGCTTGGTACGGCAAAGGTTCTGTCGCCGAATATTTACAACAATATCAAACTGCCAGGGAATATTATCAAAAAGCAGTTGAATTAAACCCAAATTGGGAAGCAGCTACTAAATCTTTGGCAAGAGTTGAAACCAGATTAGATATTCAAAGTTCAAGTTAAGAGTTAAAAATCGCAAGTGAAGCATGAATGAAAAAAGTCCTGGCGCAGATTAAACCTTATCTACGTTGGTTTATTTTAGGAGGGGTTTTATTTTTTCTGCTCAAAACTATTAAAGATCGCTTTGCTGAAGTAGCGGTAGTTCGCGTTGATGGTCAAGGCTGGCTAATATTAGCGATCGCTTTAACCATAACTATCATGGCTCATGTTTGGTCAGGTTGGGTATGGACATGGATTCTCGCTATTTTTAAGCAGCCTTTAGGGGTTAAAGAAGGTATCAAAGTTTATTTGCTGACCAATATCGCCAAATACTCTCCAGGTAATATTTGGCATTTCTACGGTAGAATTACCGCCGTAGCTAAAAAAGATGGCTCCAGAGGCGCAGCTACTCTTAGCGTCTTGTTAGAACCATTACTAATGGCAGCCGCCGCCTTGCTGATCGGCATAGTTAGCAGCAGTTTAAGCGGGACTAAAGTTGGTTTGGCTCAGGTTTGGCTACAGTTAGCCAGCTTAACAGCGATACTAATAGGTATTCAGCCTCGCATTCTTAATGCTTTGTTGCATCGTTTAAGCCGTAGCAAGAATAAAGCTGATGCGCTCATCGCCAAAGCAGTTAAATTAACTAAATATCCACTGATTCCTTTTCTGGGAGAAATAGGATTTGTAGTCGGGCGCGGCAGCGGATTTGTTTTGACTTTTATCGCTTTGCAGTCTGTGGCATGGCAACAAGTGCCGCAGTTATTTACCGCTTTTAGCTTTGCTTGGCTACTTGGCTTAGTTGTTCCAGGCGCACCAGGAGGACTAGGAGTATTTGAAGTTACCGCCTATAGTCTTTTGGATAATTCTCAGTTTCCTACTGAAATCGCCGCAGTTGCTCTATATCGTTTGATTAGCATTTTAGCCGAAGCGATCGCCGCCCTAATTAGCTTGCCTGGTAATCATGATTGATTCAGTTTTGAAGGCAAGGTGTACTAAAAATATCGATAATCTTAGCTATATTGCTCTTCTGTATCCAGGTCAAACAGCATTTGCAGCGAGCGTAAACAGTGACGACGCGCTTCAATATCTTGCTGCGCTCTTAGCTGTACCATTGGCTCATGAAGAATCTTATTCACAATGCCTCTGGTTAAAGCTTCAATGACTTCCTGATGCTTTTCGCCAAACTCTGACCCCAAGCGAGATAAAGCCTTTTCCATTTCTTGTTCGCGGATGCTTTCTACCTTGCTACGTAAACAGCTAATCGTCGGCACTGTTTCTAGCGAGCGCCACCAGAGGATATAACTAGCAACTTCTTGTTCAATAATGACTTCAGCTTCCTGTGCTATTTGACGTCGGCTCTCTTGATTAGCTGCTACTACTGCTTTGAGATCGTCTACATTATAAGCACTAACGCAGCCGATTTCGCTAACGTCAGAGGCAACGTTGCGCGGAACCGAGATATCCACCAGCATCAAGTCTCTGTCTAAAGTTAGATGAGCCTCTAACTTAGGGCGGTCTAATATAGGTTGAGTTGCTCCAGTGCTAGTAAACACTAAATCCGAAGTAGCGATCGCCTGCATCATTTCGCTGATCGGATAGATGTTAAATTCAGTCTGAGCAAAGTTACGGCAAAGTTCTTGCGCCCGACGATGAGAACGATTGACGATAGAAATTTTGGATGCTCCTTTCGAGAGCAAATGCTTGACTAGCAAGCCAGCCATTTTACCAGCGCCAACGATGGTAATGTTATAATCTGGTAGATTGTCTACCTTGGCATGGACAAGTTCTACCGCAGCCGAACTAATTGAAACTGCACCAGTACCGATACTAGTTTCACTGCGCACTCTTTTACCCGCAGAGATCGCTTGCTTAAATAAACGGTCTAATAATCTGCCTAAACCATTGTATTTCTGTCCTAGCTTGTGAGTCTTTTTAACCTGAGCTAATATTTGCCCTTCGCCCAAAACTAAGCTTTCTAAGCCAGCCGAGACTCGCATTAGATGACGCAGAGCATCTTCTCTTAACAGCGTAAATAGATTAGGACGAAGCTCGCGCAGGCAAACTTTAGCTTTGTCTGCTAAAAATTGGCTAATCTCCCTAACTCCTTGCTCGATGTCTGTAGCTACGCCATAGATTTCTAAACGATTGCAAGTGCTAATGATCGCTATTTCCTCGATATGTGGATAGCTTTTAAGTAAGGCGATCGCTTCTTCAATCTGTGCTTCTGGGATACTCAGTTTCTCGCGTACCTCCACAGAAGCAGTTTTGTGACTTAAACCAACAACTACAATATTCATTATGTTTTTTGCCAATTTTGCTTTAATTAAATCCTCTAGGTCAGAGAGACCCCGCCCCGTCCTGGGGTTTCCCCAAAGCTTCGATTGGGTATGGCGAGGTTTCCTCGCTACCCCTCTCGCTCAGGCGACGCGGACTTGTAAAATGACGGGGCTGACTCTAACTTCGTGAAAATCAAAGCAAAAGATTTTTAAAAATTTGAGAGTTTTAGCTTGATCAAGTTTTTTATTGGTAATTCTAGGTAACAAAAAGACAACAGTAAAAGATTCCTTCTCTACTAGTTGCCTTTTACCTTATTAATTTATACAGCCTTAGCATGCCAAATATGCTCTTACTTAACCAGGGTTTACATATCTTAAGCTCTAAGCAAATTGTAACCTATGTCCTGGCTAGAATCTAAACCAGTACCTATCTTAATTGTAAAGATTTTGGTTGACCGAACATATGTACTGTATCGACAAAACGGGCAGTTTTAGATTGAGAGGAGATAACTAAGCTTTGAGTTCTCGCACCACCCTTAAAAAAGCGAACGCCGTTCATCAAAGTACCAGGAGTGATACCACAAGCAGCGAACAAAACTGTTTCACCACCAGCAAGTTCCTCAGCACCATACACTTTATCTGGATCTTTAATGCCCATTTCTTCGAGTCGGGCAAGATTGCTTTCTTTGCTTTCACCAATCAAGCCAGTTTTAACCACAGCAGGATCATAGATCAACTGCCCTTGGAAGTGTCCGCCTAAGCAGCGCATAGCAGCAGCAGAAATAACGCCTTCAGGAGCAGCTCCGATGCCCATTAAAGCATGGATATTTGAGCCTGAGAAAGCGCAGGAAATGGCAGCGGATACGTCACCATCGGCAATTAATCTAACTCTAGCTCCTGCATCTCTAATTTCTTTGATCAGATCTTGGTGACGAGAACGATCCATCACGACCACTACTAGTTCTTCAATAGAACGATTGAGGCAGTCAGAAAGAATTTTAAGATTTTCCGTCGCAGATTTGTTAATATCAACATGACCTTGAGCCAATGGAGGTGCTGCTAGCTTTTTCATATAAAAGTCTGGTGCAGCAAATAGCCCACCTTTCTCGGAAATTGCCAAAACCGCCATAGACCCATTTTGTCCATATGCAACTAAATTAGTCCCCTCACAAGGATCGACTGCAATATCGATTTCAATTAGTTCATCGGGATTACAATAGTTTTTGGCATCTGGGCGAGTACAAATACCCACCTCTTCGCCAATGTAAAGCATCGGAGCATCATCTCGCTCTCCTTCCCCGATTACGATTCGACCACGCATATTAATTCTATTCATGCGCTCACGCATCGCTTCTACTGCGACTTCATCCGCAGTATCTTTTTCGCCTTTACCCATCCACTTAGCAGAGGCAATGGCAGCTTGTTCTACTACCTCAATAATTTCCAAACCGAGGGTTGTTTCCAGCAAGGTTTTCCTCCCTATTGCTTATTGTTAAATTTCTTGTCAAATGCGATGTCCACCCAAGTCAAAAGTCTACCAGAGAGAGGTATCTCCCCGATCTTTATTAAGTTTTAATAAGCTTTTAAATATAGCTCAGTGTTGATTCAGATCTAATTAGTTAATGATCTCGAGACACTAAGATTAAATGCAACTTTTTCAAATAATGAGCTTTTCGCTGTCAAGTAGATATTTTATTATATTTTGTGGCAAAAAAAGCTGTATTTTCAGTATTGATTTAGGTTGAGTTAACGCTAAAAAATTTTAGGTGAAAATAATTGCTAGTCTAAAAAATAGCAGCACGACAAAGCGACCTGCTAGCCTGAAAATCTCGATTTGACTCAATAATTCTTAATAAAACATTTAATCCAGCCAACTATAGGGAATTTTATCGTTAGTCTATAAGTATAAATAAAGAGTTTTAGCATTTACACTACGCGCTACAGCAGCGTTACTATAATGACATCTAGTGAACTACTTACTTTAGTCCTGTTACTTAGCCCAGGTATGGCTTTATCCGTTTTAATTATGCTTACCTTTGCCAAAGGCGGTTAAGCAATTTTCAGCAAAAGTCAGTCGTCCATAGTAGTGAAGCCAAAACCTACGCCCGAGAAAGTTGATTGGTAATTCTGATCAGAACAATCTTATTTAAACCATTGTCTATGAAACTGGAGCAAAAATTTTAATTGATCTTATTGATCTTAAAATTAAGATTCTCAGGATTCGTCTGACAAGGAATGATTTGCCGATGAATCGACTAAGCTTTCCTCTAAGTCCATTCTTTTTTCCATTTGGCATAAAAAATAGCCAGTCATCATCGCCGAAGCCAGCAAATGAGCCAAATTTTCTCGATCTGTAGTTACCTTGACATTAAAGTCGCCTGCGGGAAGCATCCCCACCAAACCCTGCACATTTTGGGAAATGATTTGCTTAACATCTGGGCTAGCAGATGAAGCAATTTGTGCTAGAACTTCAGGGTGTTGCTGACGCAAATACTGCATCAAGGTATTATAGCTTTGCTCTTGTGATTCAGAGTTTAGAAAATCAAAGTTAAATATCATTCGTTACCCATTTATGGATGTACGCTTTTTATACTTTGACACAATTTTAGTGCTAACTGCTAGTAAAAAACAGGGGGTAAAGCGTCTAAGATATAGCCAGGTTGTTGATTTCAAAGTATTGATGAAATTTATTAGTCACCTCTAACCAGTAGGAACGACCGTCTGCTTGTTCGCGTTTACGTACGAAGCCTAGCTTAACCAACTCAGACACCTGCTGATAGGCACTACTACCGCGCAAATCGATTAATTCGGTCTGAAGTATCGGATTTTTGAGGGCAACTGCTGCCAAGGTTCGTAATGTTCCTTTGCCTAACTCTGCTGGGACTAATTCTTGAAGCAAATACTCGTAATCATTTTTTAGCTGCAAACTATACCCTGCCTCAGTTTCGACAATCTCTAAGGCACTATTGCGATGGGCATAATCACTCATTAATTCAATTAACCCATCTTCAATCGATTCGCGATCGCTTTCAGACATTTTGCTCGATTCTAGATCTTGATGATGGAGACAGGCAAATATTTCTTCAATCGACAACGGCTTTCCTTTGAGATAAATAATCGCTTCAATTTTAGTCGCTAATTTCATTTTAATTGGGTGTTATTGAGCGAATTTTGGGATTGATCTGGCTTGATTAACGGGAAATGACCTACAGGACCATTTCCTGCACCAATATCTAAAGAATGTTCTATCGTGCTAGTAACGTATTTTTTGGCATCAACTACTGCCGACCAAAGATCCTTCCCTAAAGCTAAATTGGCACAAATTGCTGCGGAGAGAGTACAACCTGTGCCATGAGTGTTCTTGGTGTTAATTGTTTTGGCTGACAAAATTTTAAGTTCTTGTCCATCATACCAAACGTCTACTCCCTGCTCATTACCCGCTAAGCCTCCTCCTTTAGCCAGGACTACCTTGACACCTGAGCTACGATGAATTTCAATCGCAGCTTGTTTTAGTTGATCGAGGTTGTTGATCGTCAAACCGCTGAGGAGTTGAGCTTCATAGCGGTTGGGAGTAACAATCAGGGCTTGAGGAATCAATTGATTCTGTAAAGAGGCGATCGCCGCTTGATCAATTAGCTGTACTCCTGTGCGAGAAACCATCACTGGATCTACTACTAACTGTTTTAAGCTGTATTGATCTACTAACTGGGCAATGGCAACAATAATCTCACGGTTCAATAACATTCCAGTTTTTACTGCCTTGACCGTTAAATCCGAAGTTACCGCTTCAACCTGAGCCTTAACTATCGCTACGCTCATCGCTTCAACGCGACTTACCCCAACGGTATTTTGAGCCGTAACGCAGGTAATTGCGCTAGTACCATGAACACAGTATCGGGCAAAAGTCTTTAAATCGGCTTGAATTCCAGCTCCGCCACCACTATCGGAACCAGCAATAGTTAGAGCTACCTGGATCATAAATCTCGGTTATTCAGTCTAGTTTTTCGGAAAGCGTCTTCGCTGTAGAAAGTCAGGAATTTCAATGCGACTGCGATCGTCCTTAACCTTATTTCTCTCTGGCTGGGGTGCAGCAGGCATAGTCTGAAAGACATTTTTAGGTTCTGCTTGTGCTTCTTCTAATTCAAACTCCTCTGTTTCACCATCAAATCCTGTGGCAATGACGGTAATTCTAACTTCTCCGTCCATGGTTTCGTCAATTACTGCTCCAAAAATGATGTTAGCATCTTCATCAACTACCTCATAAATGCTGTCAGCAGCAGCATTGACCTCATGAAGAGTCAGGTCATATCCGCCTGTAATGTTAATTACTACACCCTTAGCACCATGAATCGATGCTTCCAATAGAGGAGAAGAAACCGCAGCGATCGCCGCTTCTCTAGCGCGAGACTTGCCTGAACCCATCCCGATTCCCATTAATGCTGAACCTGCATCTGCCATAATTGCTCGAACATCGGCAAAATCAACGTTGATTAAACCAGGAATGGTGATAATGTCTGAAATCCCTTGTACACCTTGACGCAAGACATCATCCGCTACACCGAAAGCTTCCTGAACAGGTGTTTCTGGAGATATTACCGACAATAACTGATTATTAGGAATAACAATTAAAGTGTCTACTCGACTACGAAAAGCTTCGATTCCTTTTTCTGCCTGCTTGGTGCGTCTTCTCCCCTCGAAAGTAAAAGGACGAGTTACCACCCCGACGGTAAGACAGCCCATCTCTTTGGCTACTTCTGCTGCGATCGGTGCTGCTCCAGTACCTGTCCCACCTCCCATGCCAGCAGTAATAAATACTAAATCCGTATTTTCTAAGGCATGAGCCAATTCATCCCGTGACTCCTCGGCTGCTTTTTGCCCAATAGCGGGATTGCCTCCCGCACCTAAACCTCTAGTGATTTTTTGCCCAATCTGAAGCTTCTGAGGTGCTTGAGCATTATCCAGAGCTTGAGCATCGGTATTTATTGCCCAAAATTCAATACCCGATACCTGGCTTTCGATCATGCGATTAACAGCATTACAGCCGCCACCGCCTACTCCTATTACCTTGATCTTGGCGACATTACTCGGCACTATTTTATGACTCCTAATTTCTTCTTTGGGAATTTGGGAACTACCATTACTTCTAAAAGGTATTCCCATGGCGCCACCTAAAGAATTATTTCCTAAAGCTAAGGGTAACTCAGAATTATTATAGTTAACTTCATTATTGAAAGTACTAACGATTTTTTTCTCTAAAGACATGGGCGTATATCTAAGTTTCCGCGCTTGGTTTTCTTAATACAAAATTTAATTTGGTAGCTTAACTCAATTCATTATCATCTGGGTAATTTATTCTGGATAAAATATTAAAGTTTTTGTAATTATTAAACACATAGATCTAACCATCCTCCAAGAAATTACTGAATCAACTGTAAAAGTAATCAGGTTAATCAGTGTATATACGGATTTAATGATTATCTTGGGCTTGTATTAGTACTTTTGAATTAGAAATACATCAGGGTTACTTAAATCTATGTAGTCAATTTGGCTACTTTCAAGATATGCTGGTAAATTTTTTAGTTTTGCCATAATCTTAAACTGCTGTTCTAATCTAGATAGCTCTGACCCCAAAAATACCTGCCCTATCTTTGTATTCAGAAATAAGCTATTTGATTGATTCCAATGTACCTCATCAATTTCTAGTTCAGGGTAAAGAGATATTAACTGATATATTTTGCTCCAGGTCGTTCTTAGTGTTGTTTTATAGTCAGTTACTTTGAGTTTCGGTAAAAGATAGTTATCATTGATGTTGCTATAAAATTCTTGAGCAATCCATTCCCCCTGAGAATCTAAAAAACCGACTTTTCCTTGAAATGTAGCTAAAGCCACAGGAGCTTTTTCTTGAAGAGAGATAGTAATCTGAGGCGGTAGAATCTGTTTATTAACCTTGGCAACCTCAACTGAAGGAAGAGATTCAATTTTTTGGGTTAGGTCTATTCCGTTAACAGTCCAAATAAATTGTGGATAAGTAAAATTTAATGCGGCATAAATAGTGTTTTGACTTACTAATTTTTCACCATCAATTTGAATTTGACTTTGATGTTTAATCCGCCAGTATGGTAAAGTTGCTGCTAAACCAAGACCCATCGTGCAGATAATTATCCAGCAAGATCTCCACAAAGAAATGCGAGCTAAACGATTTTGCTGAAGCTTAACTAAAGCTAGTTTGTATTGCAGCTGTGGTGGAGGAAAGGCACTCATGGTTATATTTATTTAGGTCGACAAAATATTATGGCAATTGTTAAGACAGCAATTGCTTGTGAGCAAAATTCTATCAAAGGTGCTTGACGAGAGGAGAAATTATTATCTGAGATTTTTTGAATTTAAAACTAATAACTGATTAAAATTAGAGGATTATAAATTTAATCAGCCAGAGTAATTTTTGATGAACTATTTATTGGAGATATGTCGTCAGAATCAACTAAACTAGCAATTATATTAACTGTTAAATTTAAAACCCGCTAGCAAAAATAAATGATAATTTCAGCTTTTGAGATAATTAATTGAAAAATAGCCGTGTATGATTTTCACAGCCAAGCTGTGTGGTCTGATGCTCAAGTGGCGATATTCGGCTAAATTAAAAAATATCAAGCCTATTTATTTGAAACAACTATTTGTTTTTGCTTAAAATGAATCACAGGGAATTTGACCTTTGCTATTCTTGCTAAGGGGGTTCAACTCTATGTAGACTTAAGCTTGAACATAGCTACAGGATGTTCTCAAGTTACCAAACGCCAAACTTACCTGTGGTAGATTAGACTTTAATTATAGAAATCTCTTGTCGTTTTTTACTTTGAAATATTTATTATATTTTTTAAGCCTATGGTAATTACAAAAAAAGGACTAGTTTTGGGATCGACTGCTGTAGCTTTATCAACAATAGCGGTTACAGGTGCTGGAATTCATCTGTCTCAAAGTCAAGCTTTGATTCAAAGTGGTCCGAAAGAAACAATCGACGAAGTTTGGCAAATAATCAATTATCAATACGTCGATCAAACATTTAACGATACAGATTGGCTGAAAATTCGACAAGAGTATATTAATAACGCTTCCTATGGCAATCAGGAAGATGCCTACAAAGCGATTCGCGAAATGTTGGGCAAGCTTGAAGATCCTTATACGCGCTTCATGAATCCAGAAGAGTTTCAAAATATGCGAATTGACACTTCTGGTGAGTTAACTGGTGTAGGAATCCAAATTGCCAAAGATGAAGAAACTGGTAGGCTGATAGTTATCGCGCCGATTGAAGATAGTCCTGCTTTTGAGTCGGGGATTTTGGCTCAAGATCTCATTGTAAAAATTGACGGTACTGATACTAAGGGAATGGATGTCAATGATGCTGTCAAGTTAATTAGGGGAGAAAGAGGCAGCCAAGTCACTCTAACAATTAGCCGCAATGGAAATGAGCGTGACTATAACATTACCCGCGAAAGAATTGAAATTCATCCTGTGAGAGCTAGCATTAGAGATACTGAGCTGGGTAAAGTTGGTTATATTCGCCTCACTACCTTTAACGAAAACGCTGCACAAGATATGCAGAGGGCGATTAAAGAACAAGAACAAGAAGGGGTTGTTGGCTATGTTTTAGATCTACGCTCTAATCCTGGTGGTTTACTTTATTCCAGTATTGATATTGCTCGGATGTGGATTGATGAAGGTACGATTGTATCTACAGTTGATCGTAAAGGACTAAGCGAGCGTGAATCAGCCAAAAATAAGGCTTTGACTAACAAACCATTGGTAGTTTTGGTGAATGAAGGTTCAGCCAGTGCCAGTGAAATCCTCTCTGGTGCTTTGCAGGATAACAAACGAGCCACCTTGTTAGGGACAAAAACTTTTGGTAAAGGTTTGGTGCAATCTGTTCGTCCTCTAGGCGATGGTTCAGGTTTAGCGGTAACGATCGCTAAATACCTTACTCCTAATGGTCGAGATATTAATAAAGAAGGCATTCCCCCTGATGTATTAGTTGAACTAAGTGAGCAACAGCTAGAAGAACTCTATGGTGGCGATCGCTCTAAACTAGGAACAGAACAAGATCCTCAATTTTCTAGAGCGCTTGATATTTTAATCGAAGATATCCAGGCACAGGAATCAGATAAGCCTCAAGCAGCCAAATAAAACTTAAGTTGAGGACAAAACTTGAGCTGGAAAGCAAAAACACGCTGGCGGGAAGAGTGTAGTCACTTTTTCCGCAATTCGCTCAATAAAATTAATTTGCGCCATAAAATCTAGAAACCCAGCTTAAAATGCTATGAAGCAAAATTAAGCTGTCTAGCTCTATTTCTAACTGCTATCTTAAGAGAAACTTGCGGATGCTTCAGGCGAGGAAATGCAGAGCCTAATATCGATACTGCTTTAGAGTAAGAGCGACGAAAGCATCAACTCTACTATATATTGAGAAAAGTTATATTGGTACTAACTTGACAAGATTGTAGAGAAATTTATCCAGTTTCTCACCATGTTTGTTTGCTACTCTAAATAATAGAAGCATTTATCTCAAGGGAGAGTTAAACAGTCATGAGTTTTTCAGAACGTGATTTACAAAGCAAGCTAGACGAAATGGAAGCAGACATCAATCAGAAAACTCCCTCTGATTCTCAGGATGCAACTAAATCAGTTTTTCCTCAGGTAGAAATTAATCCTTCTCCACAAGTGCAGGGTTGGATTGATACCAGCAAAGCTTGGTTTAATAGTTTACCCAAAATAGGGAAAGCTGGGGTGGCTATTGGAGCAATCTGGCTAGGTTTTTCAATCCTGGGTGCAGTACTCCACGTTGTTAGCAGTGTACTTAGCCTTGCCGTTGTTGGGTTTATTTTATATGTTGGCTACCGCTTATTTAAGCATAATTCTGATTCTAATTAATAGAGTAAGATAAATACTTGAGAATCAGCAAAAAGTCAGAGAATAAGTGGGAATTGCCGTAGTTGGTATTGGTTTAGATGGTGAACCTGGATTAACTCCAATAGTTAAAAAAAAGGTGCGACAGGCAACTATTTTGGTAGGAAGCGATCGCCATCTTAGTTATTTTTCACATCATCCAGCAAACAAAATACATCTAACTAATCTGCAAACAGGAATAGATGCGATCGCGCAACTGAACTTAGCTAATCAATCTGTAGTTGTTTTAACAAGTGGCGATCCACTTTTTTTTGGTTTAGGCAGATTATTATTAGCTAAGTTTGATGCCAAACAAATTGAATTTTTACCTCATTTTAGTTCTATACAATTAGCTTTTAGTCGTCTCAAAGTTCCTTGGCAAGATGCAAAATTGATTAGCGTTCATGGACGCAGCACTGAAAAATTAATTAAGCTAATTAAACAAGGAACAAATAAGATTGCCATATTAACAGATAGCGATAATCATCCTGCGGCGATCGCTCAACTTTTTTTGGCTCTAGATTTACCGATTAATTACAGTTTTTATATCTGCGAAAACTTAGGAGATGTCAGCGAAAAAGTTAGTCATTTTGCTCCGCAGCAAGTAGTTGAATTAAGGAATTTAGGTAGAGATGACTTTGCCGCTTTAAATGTTTTAGTTCTATTGCGTGAGATACAATCAGATAACTTAGAATTAGCCAAGTTGCCCTTAATTGGGTTACCTGACAGTAGCTTTTTAAGCTTTAGCGATCGCCCTAGCTTAATTACTAAAAAAGAGGTGCGTTTATCCATTTTAGGAGAATTAAACCTACAGTCAAAACAAACAGTGTGGGATATTGGCGCAGGCACAGGTTCAGTATCCATAGAAATAGCTCGTTTATCACCCAGTTCTCAGATATATGCAGTCGAGAAAACTGCTATGGGTTCGGACCTAATTACTAAGAACAGTCAAAGATTTAAAGTAGACAATATCATAAATAGCATCAACGGTAAAGCACCAGAAGTATTATTAAGTTTACCTAATCCTGAACGTATTTTTATTGGTGGTAGTGGAGGAAATATAGTTGATATTTTAAGTGTTTGTAGCAAAAAATTATTAAAAAAAGGCTTAATAGTTATGGCTTTTGCTACTATCGAATATCAGTATCAAGCGATTAATTGGTTGAGCAATAATTCTTGGCAATATCGACTATTGCATTTTCAAATATCTCGTTCTACACCAATAAGCCATTTAACTCGTTTGACACCGCTTAATCCCGTGACAATTATTACTGCTTTTAAGTAATTTACCCCTCATCCTTTAGATAAGAACACCAGTCACTCCAACCACCAGGATACAACTTAGCGTGGTTAAATCCCGCCCAGCTAAGGGAAAATAAGTTAACACAAGCCGTTACTCCCGAGCCACAATAGACAATTATTGCTTCTGCTTGCTGATAATTGTTCCATAAATGTTGCTGATACTCTAAGGGTTGAAGATATCCTGATTCATTACTTACCTGTTTCCAGGGCGAATTAACTGCACCTGGAATACTTCCTGCTATGGGATCTATCGGTTCTCTTAAGCCAAGATAGCGATCGC
Source organism: Myxosarcina sp. GA_180221_E-2-1-MAG-40_15 (assembly GCA_020692205.1). Taxonomy (GTDB): domain Bacteria; phylum Cyanobacteriota; class Cyanobacteriia; order Cyanobacteriales; family Xenococcaceae; genus Waterburya. The sequence continues at coordinate 100,374 of JAIMKV010000002.1, read as the reverse complement.
GATCGCGCGAGTCAATTACCAGGATCAAATTGTTATGCTGAAACGATTTCATTGCATTTATATCTACTAGCCAATCTAAATTGGGCTGAGCCGAAAAACTTCCCGCTCTAGGTTCTGAAATAACTTCACTTACAGGATAACCATGCTTGAGCCAGTTTTTCCAACCTCCATCGAGTAAAACTACATAATTATGTCCTAAATAGCGTAATAACCACCATAAACGCGCTGCAAAAGCAAAACGAGAATCATCATAAGCAACAACCAGGGTTTTATGTTTAACAATTCCCATCTGGGCAAACTTTTGCGCCAACAGATTAATATCTGGCAGAGGATGTCTTCCTCCATGGCGTTGTACTGGACTAGATAAATCGTGGTTTAAATCCAGATAAGATGCACCCTTGATATGACTAGCGCGATATGCCTCCTTGCCCCAATCAGGATTGGCTAACTCAAAGCGACAATCTACAATAACTACCTCTGGGTTATCTAACTGGTACATCAACCATTCGGAATCGACAAAATGGCTTGTTTTCTTCATGGTTTGTTTTTGATTGGCTTTGACAAATTAATTACTGATCCCCGCCTTAGCTGCCACTGCAACACCAATAACCTGAATTTTTTTATCCTGTAACACTTTAATCGATTCTCTGATAGTAGTTCCTGTAGTGTAGATATCATCGATTAGCAAAACGGGATGTTTCGGCAACTTAGCTTTGATCTCAAATGCACCCTGCAAGTTTTTGATTCTTGACTCTGCATTTTTTAAATCAAACATCGCTTTAGTCTCTCTAACGCGAATCAAAGTTTGAGAATTTAATCGGTATCCTGTTAACTGGCAAAAACTTTTGGCAATTATTTCTGCTTGATTAAAACCACGCTCAATTAGCTTTTTACGATGTAGTGGAATTGGAACAACGGTTAATTTCTGATGAAGATCGATCAAACCACTATTTAACCAAGCTTGCCCTAACAATTTGCCCAATACACTGCCTATTTCTGGTTTGTGATCATATTTCATCAGCGCGATCGCTCTTTTTAACTGTCCATCATATTTACCCCAAGCAAATACAGATAGATTGCTGTGTAGCTTAAGCCAATCGTTTTTTACTAACTGATAACTAACCAGTTTCTGGGAGCAATATTGGCAAATAGTATTAGCAGTTGTGCGATCGCAAAATGCACAATGAGATTCGAGAAAAACACTAAGAAATTGTTTAAGCATACCCTTAGTTTTCCCAGAATTAGCTAGTTTTTAACTGCTATATTTCAGCACCATTTCTAACCGAGATAAAGCACTAGTTGCTGATTCCTGAATATAAGGATCGGCAGTCTGATCCTTGCTTAAATTAGTTAATACCTCGATGCCTCTAACATCTCCCATTGAGCCAATAGCGTTTAAAATTGATACTTGGACTACTATGTTTTCAGTCGTGTTTAAAGTTTCAATCAAAAGATCGAAGACAGGAGAACCAATTTCACCCAAAGTCATTACCGCAGGTATATTAACCACAGGATTAGGATCTTCAAGTGCTTGTTTTAATCCTTGAATTCCTGCTTCTGGCATTGGTACGTCTGGATGGTTAACTACGATTTGAGCCAATACCTTGGCACAGCTAGAGCGTACTGTAGGGTTATCGCTATTGAGCAATGAATCTACCACTGGTGGGACAACCTCTGCGCCAATTACCCCCAAAGTTTTTACTGCTGCTCTTCTATAGGTTACGTCTTCCTGGTTGAGAATGCTCATTAGACGAGGAATAGTATTTTCATCCCTAGCCTCAGCTATTTCCCACATCGCTTTTTCACGCAAATTTGGATTAGGATGCTTGAGTTTCTCAAATAGATCGTCTATGGTCATCAGACTTGATAGTTGTTGATTAATTTTTTGTTGCGAAATATATGCCCAATATCAAGGTTGTTCTGGCTAAAAATCCGCTTATTTATGACCGAAGGTCAGTAAAAATGAATAGAGATAACTTAGCTACGTTTATTTAGCTATTTGACTAAGTCTCTATGTCTCTATCATCATTGATCAATCAAAACAACGAGAGCTTTAGAACTGATACTCAAACCTTCTAAAGTCATAGCAACAGGCCTAAAGCTCACATTAATCGAACAGAAATACTCTCTGTTTATTTATCAAAAATCAAACTGCTAATCAATCTCTTATGAGAAGGAGTTGATGATGTAGTCTAGAAGACTATTGTACTCAACTAAAGCTTGAGAAGACATATCGCGAGGAGCGCAACCGCGATTACGTGCAAAAGACAAAGCTTCTACGTAAGGAGCAGTAGGCAAATTCAAAGAACGATATACTTCACGTTGTCCAGCAATACCCCATTCATCCAAAGGACCAGTACCACCAACAACTAGGCAGTAGTTAACTAGACGCATATAGTGCTTGATATCACGAAGGCACTTGCTTTTGAAAGTATCAGTAGAATTTGCTTCACCTTCATTGTTGAGGTAAGAATACTTCTTGATGCAAGCATCGTAAGCTTCTTGAGCAACGTTATCAATGTTGCTTGCTAGTTTTTCAGCAGCTTCCATACGAGCCGCCGCACGCTGAAGACTACCCTGTACTGACTCTAGGTCAGAACTAGAGGGAAAGCGTCCCGCTGCATCAGCAGAAGTAACAACTGTAGTTACAACAGATTTCATTTTTTTAATATCTCCTGAATTGCTTGTAATCGAAATTATGGTGTATTTTCAATGCCTGAAGTAATTGATCAGCATTGATACTAAGCCAAAAGATGCTTAGCTAAGAGCAGAAATTACTCGATCAAAGTAGCTAGCAGCTTCAGAAGTGATTGCAGAACAATCTCCATCTTTCATTTCCATTTTGCGGAATCTCTTGCCACCATATTCTTCGCTATTAGTGTTGTTGATGTGAGCTAAAGAAGAAGCTTTCATAATACCAACAGCACGACCAGTGGATTGAAGGGGTACACCAAGAGCGGTGTAAGTTTCTTTCAAACCATTCAAGCAACGATCTTCTAGTACCGAAGCATCACCAGACAAAAGAGCATAAGTGATGTAGCGAAGAACGATTTCACCATCGCGTAAGCAAGCAGCCATGCGACGGTTGGGGTAACAGTTACCGCCAGCTTGAATCAAGCCTTGGTTTTCACAAATCATCCCAGCAACAGCATCAGACACGATACAACTAGCATTACTAGCAATAGTGTTTACGGCGTCTAGGCGTTTGTTTCCTTCAGAAATAAAGTTTTTTAGAGATTGTAGTTCATCTCCACCGATGCAAGCAGTCTTACTATCTGCACTTACTACAGCTCTGGAAAAAGCGTCAAGCATTGAGCTCTCCTTAATTGTGACAACAAATTTAGTTTTAATTATTTTGACAGGTGCGTAAAAACTACCTATCGATACTGAAGATAAAAGATTAACCCTGCACTAGTCTTCTTTATTAAAAACAAAGTAATAATCTGTAATGTTTAAGTAAATCTCGTTACACTTTTTGGGATTACATTTACTTTGAGATTAAGTATAGGTTGGATTAAAAATCAGGAACACAAAATCTTTGCGTCGAAAATAAATGAAGGTTATTTAACTTAATCTTTCTTAATTTTTGTACTATCGAATAGCTTTGTTTGACGATCGCTCTAAGCTAACTTTAAATCAACAAGGCGATCGCCAAAAATTAGTCCACTCAGGCGCTGCTACCTTAATGATACTTATTTTGATTCGGCTAGGTTGGAGATGGTTTGAGCCAGAGTAAAATCTTTTTGGGTTAGCCCTCCTGCATCGTGGGAGGTTAGAGAGACAGTGACTTGATTATATGAAATAGCTAGATCTGGATGGTGTCCTGCTGCTTCAGCTGGTTCGACTAATCGATCAACAAACGCGATCGCCTCGACAAAATTTTTAAATTTAAAGGTGCGGGTAATAGTTTGCTCTTCCTGTTGCCATTGAGGTATGGTTTGAATCTTTTGATCGATTTCAGTCTGAGTTAAGGGCATTGTATTCGCTTGGAGAGGTTGACAGAAGGCGATCGCGATCGCCAACATGAGTACTTTAGAGAGTGGTTGTTGCAAAGTTGACAACATTTTGACAAATACTAAATAATTTAGTTGAATATAGTTATAAATAAACCTGTTACTCTAAACAGTCTTGCTCACTTCCGTATGATGCTTATTTTCCTCTAATGGAGACATCAAAGAATAAAAAGGCTGATGTAAACTAATCAACTGTGCCAAAGTCTTTTTCAGTTGAGTACGAGGTACGATCAAATCGACAAAACCGTGTTCCAAGAGATATTCAGATGTTTGAAATCCATCAGGTAATTTTTCTCTTAATGTTTGTTCGATCACACGCCTTCCTGCGAAGCCAATAGTTGCTTTAGGTTCAGCCAAAATAATATCTCCCAGCATGGCAAAGCTAGCCGTGACACCACCTAGAGTCGGATGAGCCAACAAAGGAATATAAAGCAATTTGGCTGTTTGATGACGTTGCAGCGCACCTGAAATTTTCGCCATCTGCATCAAGCTAAACATACCTTCTTGCATTCTCGCTCCACCAGATGAACAGACAATAACCACTGGAAACTGTTCAGCAGTGGCGTGTTCAATTAAACGACAGAGTTTTTCGCCGACGACAGAACCCATACTGCCACCCATGAAGCGAAAATCCATTACTCCCAAGGCTAGGGGTAACCCGTCAATTAAGCCTGTTCCTGTCTTCACGGCATCGGTTAAACCAGTTTTGGCTTGATAGTCTTGTAATCTAGCCTTATAATCCTTGCGATCGCGAAACTTGAGGGGATCGACAGGAGAAATATTCTCATCTAGAGGCTGCCAGCTATCGGGATCGATTAGCTGTTTAATTCTTTCATCACTATCAACTCGATTATGATAATTACATTCGGGACAAACTAATTGATTAGCCTGAAGATCTTTGGTATATGCTACTGAGCTACAGGAATTACATTTTGTCCATAAACCATCGGCAATTTCTCGTTCCTGCTGCTTTTGGACTGAGGGTTCATTTTTTCTGATGTTGGCAAACCAATCAAATAAAGAAGACATAAATTTAGGTTTTTTTATAGAGCGTTAACTTATTTCTTGACTATCTTCAGGAGGACTCAAAAGCAGTAAAGCTGTCCATTGGTCTTTAGATCTTACCTGAAGAGCTGCTTGAGTTCCATCTCCACAATATATTCCTGCCCCAATATTGAGAACACGACAAGGGATATCATACGCATTCAATATTTGCTGCATCAACTCAGCCTCCCAGCGAGCTTTAGTCGTCTTTAGTGTAATCCAAGACACTGATTTGTACTGTATTTTTAGTTAGCGTTGTAAAGTTATTTTGTTGGTAGATAGCCTGATAATGTTACTTCTGTTATTGTAAAATCTTCTGAGTAAGTTGAACTAAAGTTATCTACTAACTACGCTACGATTAACTACTTAACAAATAGTACAGTTCTGCTTAGTTGATTGACTAAGTATAGATTTTAGCGATATCAGCCAAAGTCGCTATTTTGAATCCATTACCAACCGCTGCCATTTTCCAGTCATCATTGTGACGATAGAGTTCGGCTAAAATCATTCCTGTCATCCCTTTATATTCTGCACCTGAAAGATTATAGCGAGCTAATTCTTTATTAGTGGTGCGGTTCACTAAACGTACAAAAGCATTGTTGACCATGCTAAAGTCTTGACGACGCTGATCGCATTTATAAATATTGATGGCAAATATTAAATAAGCAATGCTGGGGGGAATCAATGGTAGATCGATGTTAATCACCTCATCATCTCCTTCTCCTGCACCTGTAAGATTATCTCCTTGATGGGCGATCGCGCTAGAGCTATGTCTTAAATTACCAAAGTAAATTATATTTTTAACATCGGTCAATTTCTTATCTGCATCTAGACAAATCACCGAAGAATCAAGATCGAACTGTTTATTGCCACCAAAAAAACCTCCAGATTTGGCCGAAACGTCCCAGCCCAGTCCACACATAATTTGCTTCAGGCTGGGATCTTCTTTGGTTAACGAGATTCGCTGTCCTTTTTTTAGGTTGATTGCCATTGGTTTAATATGCCTGTAAAGTGCTTAATTGGTTAGTTGAGATTGTTGTTATTTAGCCGATAATTTTGCTAATTACTGTCTTGCTCTTTTCTGCTGATTCTTTTCTACTCCTTACTGATAGCGGTCTAATAACGCCTGTAAACCACCCTGATAACCTGCGCCTACAGCATTAACTCGCCATTCTCCATCTTTGCGATAGAGTTCAGTCATAATTAGAGCAGTTTCGATTGAGAAATCTTCGGTAAGGTCATATCGAACTACTTCTTGTTGATTTTTAGCATCAACCACCCGTACAAAAGCATTTTGTACCTGACCAAAATTTTGTTGGCGTTGTTCGGCTTCATGAATAGTCACAACCATCACGATCTTACTCACATCGGGAGGAACCTGCCGGAGATTTACCTTAATTACTTCATCGTCTCCTTCTCCTACACCAGTTCGATTATCTCCTAAATGTTCTACAGATTTATCAGGATCGGGACTAGCAAGATTATTGTAAAAAATAAAGTGACTATCGGAAATCAATTTCTCATTGCTATTTAACAGAAAAACCGAAGCGTCGATATCAAAATCTTGTCCAGTATCGGTAACATTAGTGTCCCAACCCAAGCCAACAAAAGCTTCGCTTAATCCTGGGGCGACTTTTTCTAGAGATATGCGTTGTCCTTTACTAAGATTGACTGCCATTTTTTTTATCTGTTGATTATCCGATTTATTAATTAGTGATGTTTGTAGTTCGTCATTAATTGCCATAAAAAAAAGCAGAAACGAGAGCAAAATTATTAAGCAATACTTAATAAATCGAGAAATTGTCAAACATCATGACCTTGACTGTTGACTTTTAACTAATTTCCCTGCCCTCATTTCTCCTCCCTACGTCCTTTGATGCTTTTATTGATATCGCTCTACTAAAGCCTGTAGTCCGCCTTCGTAACCCGCGCCAACGGCATTCATGCGCCATTCCCCATCTTTACGATAGAGTTCTGCCATAATCAAGGCAGTTTCTACAGAAAAATCTTCAGTTAGGTCGTAGCGAATAATTTCTGTTTCATTTTCGCAGTTTACAATTCGGACAAAAGCATTGCTTACCTGACCAAAATTTTGATGACGTTTTTCAGCTTCATGAATAGTCACAGTAAGTGCCATTTTAGCTACGTCTGGGGGAACTGTTTTAAGGTTAACATCAATTATCTCATCGTCTCCCTCTCCTGCACCAGTTCGGTTGTCTCCTCGTTGCTGAATCGATTGTTCTGGATCTGGACTGATTGGATTATTGTAAAAAATGAAGTGTTTGTCAGAAATTAACTTGTCGTTACTATCCAAAAGAAAAATTGACGCATCAATATCAAAATCCCCTCCAGTATCAGTAGCGTTAATATCCCAGCCTAAACCAATATAAATTTCTACTAGTCCAGGGGCTACTTTTTCTAGAGAAATTCTTTCTCCTTTGCTTAAATTGATTGCCATTATTGATTTGTCCTAATTTGTGCTTGAGCTAAAATTTTATCTAAGTGTTGGATAGCTATGTTCTTAAATTCTAAGACAATCGTTTTGTTCACAGGGCAATTTATCACGATGAATTTGGAATTTTGCCTTTTTTTCACAATTGCCAACAAATCCTGTTATTATCTTGAACGCTAAATCCTCTAGGTAATTTTTTCCTGACAACTTGAAAACCAACTGTAATCAAGAAGATATAGGGCGAGATAACCAAGATCGCCTTTTTTCCCTCAGCCTTTTATTGCTCTCGATCTGGGTAGTTTTAGGATTGACGCTTCGTCTGACTAATTTAGCTTTAAAACCAGCTTCTTCAATTGAAATTGCCACTATTGGCTATAGTTTAGGTCACGGCTTTAATGCCATTCCTTTAGATCGGGTTGTTTCAATTGAAACTTTACTTGCTCCTTTGCGTTTAGATACTGCGATTGGTTATGCAGAAGTATTTCAACGGCTAATGCAGGAAAGTACCCATCCACCGCTTTATTTTTGGCTAACTCACTGGTGGATTAAGCTGTGGCTAGAGAACGGGGATTTAGTCCCGTTACAGATTGCGCGATCGCTCAGTGCTATTTTCGGTACTTTGGCTATTCCTGCCATCTTTGGTTTAGGTTGGGTTGCTTTTCGTTCTCGTTTGGTGGCGCATTTTGCTGCGGTGCTAATGGCGATTTCTCCCTATGGAATCTATTTGGCACAGGAAGCGCGTCATTACACCCTGACTGTATTATGGGTCATTGGTTCGCTCACCTGTTTGGTCAAAGCAGTTCAGTTAATTAGCCAAAAAAAACCGCTGCCGCTTTGGCTTAACTCTGTTTGGATTGTCATCAATGCTTTAGGAGTTGCCACACACTACTTCTTTGTCATTGCTTTAGGTGCAGAAGCGATCGCGATTATACCTATCTGGTGGTTGAATCGTCGTCAATTAGGTTTTAAATATTGGCGTAGTCTATACTTAGCGGGCTATGGTACTTTAGTTGGCTGCTTGGTTTGGTTACCATCAGTTCAAGGAGTTTCGGACAATGAATTGACTACCTGGATTCAGACGAGTTTTGACCTCAAAGAAATTTGGCTGCCGCCTTTACGCTTAATTGGTTGGGTGCAGTCGATGGTAATGTTATTGCCTGTAGAAGGAATTCCGACAGCGGTAGCAGTAATCTGCCTGGTAGTAATGCAAACCGTAGTGATTTGGGCAATACCAAAGTTAATCAAAGGCTGGCGTATACAGCTAGCGAATGACCGAGAACATATAGGAATGGCGATCGCTAGTAATTATTTGATTGCTTCAATTTTACTTTTTTTGTTAATTATCTATGGTTCGGGACGTAATCTTTCTTTAGCGGCTCGATACCATTTTGTTTATTTCCCAGTCTTCATTCTGCTCGTAGCAGTAGCTTTAGTTAATTGTTGGCAATATCACCTAAAAACTAAACGAGTAGTTGCAGTATTGTTTGCTATGGGTTTATTGGGTTCTTTCACCGTAATCAATAACTATGGCTATCAAAAATCACAGCCGTCGGATCTGGCAGCAGCCTTTATTCAAAGAACTTCTACCAATCCCGCTATCGTAGCAGTGAGGTATAAAACCCATTCGCAAGTTAGAGAATTGATCGCTCTGGCATATTCTTTTAATCGGGGGAAAACTGACCACAACATAGATGCCGATTTATTAGATGCAACCCCAAAATTCTTACTTAATCAACTATATATAAATGGTGTCGATCTGGGTTTATATAATCTTGACCAAAGTATAGCCAACCAGAAAAAACCGCTAGATCTCTGGACGGTAAATTTAGATATTGGCGAAGCAGCGATGAATCAAATTCACTGCTTTAATAACTCGACTATAGAGTTACCAGAAGACGGATATCTTGATCGCCTTTACCGTTGCGATCCTTAGTCTTCCAAACTTCTCCCATTCTCTCCAACTATCCCTTCACTCCGCTACCAACATCAGTCGGCACAATATATCGCTGGAGAAACAGAAATAAGAGCAAGATTGGGGCGATCGAAATAACTGACCCCGCTGCTACTAATCTCCAGTCGAGAGAAAAAGAGTCTGCTAAATTAGCTACTGCTAAAGGTAGAGTATAGTAATTTGGATCGTCTAAGACAATTAAGGGCCATAAAAAATCACTCCAAGAGCCAATAAAGACAAAGATAGCCAAGGTAAATAAAGCAGGACGAATGGCGGGAAGCATTATATTCCACCAGATGCCTAGTTCAGAACAACCATCAATCCGAGCAGCTTCTTCTAATTCTAGGGGAACAGCTTTAAGTGCCTGTCTGAGCAGAAAAATGCCAAACGCCGAGGTAAGATTAGGCAAAACAATTCCCAGATAAGTATTTCTCAACCCTAAGTTAACCGCCAAAATATATAGGGGAATCATCACAATCTGAAAAGGAATCATAATCGTCGCTAGAACTAAAGCGAAAATAAACTCTCGTCCCTGAAAATCTAGACGAGCCAAAGGATAAGCTGCTAAAGAACATAACAACAGGTTTAGCCCTACTGCCAGCAAAGCGACGATCGCACTATTGTATAAATACAGTCCAAAAGGATAGGCATCCCAGACTGTAATAAAGTTATCAAAAGTAGGCTGGCTAGGAAATAGCTGCGGCGGAAAAGCAAAAATATCTTCCGTGGGGGATTTAAAAGAAGTGCCAATTAACCACAGGAGTGGAAACAGCATCAAAAAAGCGATCGCACTTAAAACTAAATACGTTCCAACTGTTCTCGTCACCGAATGCCTATTTGCCATACCCAGTACCTTAAATAAAGTTTAGTGTAGCTCTAAACATATCAGGTCAAGTTTCAGATCGTAACTCCTAGATCCCTACTTTTGTTCTTTACAGCGAAATCTTCCTTCAATAAAATCTCTCTTGGCTAGATGCTTCGTCTTACGCCCCGTGACTCTCTTACGCCACATTTTAAAGCTAGAGTGTTTCATTTCTTGTCGCATCAAAGCGATGACTTCTTTCTCTTTTAAACCAAACTGGGTTTCAATCGCTGCAAAGGGTGTGCGATCTTCCCAAGCCATTTCCACCACACGGTCGATAGTTCTCACATCTAAATCTGGTAATTTCATTAAAACTAAAATTTATAAAAATTTGTTTTCACAGATCAGTTTAATTTTAATTATTTCTTAAAGCGATTGATTTTGCTTCGGTCTAAAGAAATAAATTATAAATTACTTTATTCATTAAGTTTGGCTAACTCAACAGCATTCTGAATTGAGCCAACTGCAAATAGAATGCCCAAAATAGAAGCAATAAAAGCTATGGGTAGATCGTAAATAGTCAATCCCAAGGGTAATTTAGCTTCTGGGATACCCCAGAAAAACATTACTGTATTAAGTAAGATCAGAATTACTCGCACTTCGGTAGGACCAAATTTGCCATAAGAAAGCTGGAAAACGCCGTTTATATAAGTGCGAATGTCAACCAATACTGACATGAGCAAATAACCAATCAGCGCCAGACAGGCAACACTGAAAGTTACATAGGGAGATAGCCCAAGACCAATTACAATCAGCACCTCGTTAAATGCATCTACAGTATGATCGAGGAAAAAACCATATTTTGGTCGCTCGATCTGGCGGTGACGTGCTAGAGTACCATCTAAACTGTCACCAAACCAATTAACCGCAAATCCTAAACTAGCAATCCAAAGCATCAGGGGAAAGTAGTTGGATAACCAATAACCAAAAAAGGTCATTACTCCACCCAAGATACCAATCCCCGTCAAAAGATCAGGATTCACCCAAGCTGGCATATTTGCTGCTAACCATTGCAGTGCTGGTTTTTCTAAGGGTGCTAAAAGAATATCATTAATTCTTTGATGTGGCTTGAGATCTGCCATTAATTATTGATGTATTGTAACAATGGTTCGGACAAAATTTGAATAATTTCAAAGACTGAAAGCCTAGAGAATTCGCATTTATCATCAGCAAACTTAATTTAATCAAAGTTAGCTTTATAGCTAACTTGAGAAAAAAGCCAAATTTTGATAACTATTGTCCTGTAAGGCTTACAAGTTCGTTAATAAAACTGTCCGAACCATTGTTGTAAGGCAAAATATTTAATCAAATTTAATTATAAAAGATTAGTTAAGACAATTTTCACGAAGGCAAGAGACTTCGATTACTGCGATCGCCGCACCTTCCTGATATTTATCAGTTGTATAGGTTATTCCTGGATATTCGGGATAAATCCCTGAAAAACCCATTCCTTCAGAAATTAGCTTAAAATAAGAGGCTTTAAAGCGTATATTTGGCGGATTATTATTGCCAAAGGTGATATATTCCCCCGATTCTCCATTCTTTTCATGAATACAACTTTGATTTTAAAGCCTTGATGATTTTGTACTGATACAATAAGGTTTCGCAACTGATTAAATCAGAAAGCTGCAAGGTAAAAAGGATACCTAACCACGTTTCAAGCAGACTAATATTTAAATAATTTCGTTAATTTAAGACCTAGTCTGGTTTATTTAGTCAAATAAAGGTTAAATATCGGGAAAAGTCTATTTTGCGCTTAAATAGCCTAATTTAAAATTAACTGTTAACTTTCTTAATTTTTATCTGAGAATCAAGCAATATTTAGCATCAAAAAAAATTAATTGATAATTAAATAATTATGTTTAGTATTTTTCAATGAGCGTTTAGCTTTTGGTCACTGGTTACTAAGCAAAACTATGACATCTTAATCTCATGCGATAGCTTTATTATCCTATAAATAGATCTTTTTGGAGTTTTAATCGTGGCATTTTCTGGCAATAATCTAGTCTATCCCCACACAAATCAAGTACCACAAAGCGATAATTACCATGGAGTAGAAGTAAAAGATCCCTATCGCTGGCTCGAAAATCCTGACTCAAAATCAACCAAAGCCTGGATAACGGCGCAAAACAAAGTTACAACTGAATATTTAACCAATATTGCTGCTAAAAGCAAAATACAGCAAAGATTAACTCATCTATGGAATTACGAAAAGTATGGTAGCCCGTTTAAACAAGGTCAGAGTTATTTTTATTTCAAAAATGACGGCTTGCAAAATCAAAGTGTTTTGTACACTCTCAAATCTTTAGACGATGAAGCAAAAGTCTTACTGGATCCAAACACTTTATCGTCAGACGGTACAGTTGCACTATCAGGGTTATCGATTAGCGATGATGGCAGGTGGATGGCTTATGGCTTGTCTACCGCAGGATCGGATTGGGTAGAGTATCGAGTTAAAAATATCGCAACAGGCGAAGATACTCCTGATCGCCTTAAATGGATCAAGTTTAGTAACGCATCCTGGACGAAAGATCATCAAGGTTTTTTTTATAGCCGTTATGATGAACCCAATGAATCAACAAAATTAGCAGACGTTAATTATTATCAAAAGCTTTTTTACCATCGCCTCGGTACAGAACAAGCAGAAGATACTCTGATTTATGATCGCCCCGATCAAAAAGAATGGGGCTTTAGTGGTAGTGTCACCGAAGATGGAAAATATCTAGTTATCAGCGTTTGGTTGGGTACAGATAGCAAAAACTTAGTCTTCTATAAAAACCTCGAACAACCTGATAGTGAAGTGATTGAATTGATTAGTGACTTTGAAGCTAGCTATAGCGTCATCGACCATGATCGAGATGTCTTTTGGGTGCAGACAGACTTAGATGCACCCCGCGGGAAGGTAATGGCGATCGCACTAAATAATCCCGATCACCATAACTGGCGAGAAATTATTCCCGAAGCACCAGAAACATTAGAAAGTGTGGGATTGTTGAACAATCAGTTTGTGGCTGGCTATCTCCGAGATGCGCGATCGCTTTATTTAATTTTTGATTTAGATGGTACTTTGATCCGCGAAGTAGAATTACCAGGAATTGGCTCTGTTGGTGGTTTTGGTGGCAAGAGATACGACACCGAAACTTTCTATACCTTCACTAGTTTTACTACCCCTGCAACTATTTATCGCTACGACATGACTACAGGAGAAAGTAAACTCTTTCGTCAACCCCAGGTTGAGTTTGACCCTAACCAGTATCAAACTCAACAGGTATTTTATGCTAGTCAAGATGGGACACAGATCCCCATGTTTATCACCCATAAAAAAGGAATTGAACTGGATGGTAATAATCCCACTTATCTGTATGCCTATGGTGGTTTCAATATTTCTCTAACTCCCAGTTTCTCGATTAGTAATTTAGTGTGGCTAGAGATGGGAGGAATTTATGCTGTACCCAATCTGCGGGGTGGGGGGGAATACGGCGAGGCTTGGCATCAAGCAGGGATGAAGGAGCGAAAGCAAAACGTTTTCGATGATTTTATTGCAGCAGCAGAATGGTTAATCCACCAAAAATATACCAGTAAATCAAAATTGGCGATCGCTGGTGGCAGCAATGGGGGCTTGTTAGTTGGGGCTTGTATGACTCAGCGTCCCGATCTGTTTGCTGCTGCTATTGTTGCTGTAGGGGTATTAGATATGCTGCGCTTTCACAAATTTACGATTGGTTGGGCATGGTGTTCTGAATATGGTAATCCCGATAATGAGCAAGATTTCCCCACCCTATATGCTTATTCTCCCCTGCATAATCTCAAATCAGGTACAGCCTATCCCGCTACCCTGATCACTACCGCCGATCACGACGATCGCGTTGTTCCTGCCCACAGTTTTAAGTTTGCTGCTGCCCTGCAAGCTGCTCATCAGGGGGACAATCCTATTTTAATTCGGATTGAAACCAAAGCTGGACACGGTGCAGGTAAACCCACTAGTAAAATAATTGAAGAGGCTGCGGACAAATGGGCGTTTTTAGTGACAAACCTGGGTATGGAATAAATCTAATCTGGTAGGGACAAACAGCCGTTTGCCCTTTAGTTAATTTTTTGCTTATTATTTGATTTACGATTTAAATAATAATGCCAGAGGATTTTAGTAGCGATCGCTCTTTGTGGCTTCCAAGCTTCTGCAATCATCTCTAATTCCGCTATTTTGGGACGAGTAGATAAATCTTTGATTTCTTGAACGGCGATCGCTACCGCCAAATCTTTAGCAGGAAATACATCTTGACGTTGTAAAGCCATCATCAAATAAATATCTACCGTCCAGTCACCAATACCTTTGATTCGAGTCAGTGATTTTCTCACCTGGTAATTATCTAGCTTCTCTAAACGAGCTAAATTTAAAGTCTGGTTAATAATCGCCTGAGCTAATCCACGACCATATTTGGTTTTTTGCCGACTAAAACCAATAGCTTTAAGTTCAATATCATCTAAAGCCAGAAAACTTTCTGGGGTCAATATTGCTACCGTATCGTTCAGACGTTTAAAAGTAGCCGTAGCCGAAGCATAAGAAACCTGCTGTTCTAAAATAATCCGTATCAAGGTAGAAAATCCAGGTTCTCTTTGCCACTGGGGAGGATAGCCCCAAACATCAATTACCTGAGCCAAATCGCGATCGCGTTTAATCAACTGATCTACACCTTGAATAAAAGCTATGTTACTCATTCCTACCGCTCAAATTTCGCTATTATTTTCAACCTGAATTATCTTGCCTGAATAATTATGAGTCAGATTTGGTTCAAGAATCTAAGTTAGTTAATCAGTATGTGCAGCTACTGGCCTCCGCTCAAATTGAATTTAACGGCGAAACGCTAAACCTTTTAGGAATTCGTAAATATACACAAGATAGCGATCGCTAAAATCGCCATCAAGCAGAAACAGCAAGGTGTAATTTTTGTTGTTCCTTAATAGCGCAGAAAATTATTGCTCGCAACGCTCAAAAACTCAATTTTTTGTGCATGACACTACCGCCATAGCGTAAGCTTGGCGGTGAGACGTGGCGTTTAGACTTTTGAGGAAACCTCGCCTACTCAAAGAAATCAAATGTGGCAAGAAAATGAATCTTTATTGCTTGAGGAATACCCACAAATTTAGCTTAGCCTTCTTTTGTGTAGACAGTTTATTTGTCTTTGATTTAGTCTACTCTTGACGGTTTCCCATTGCTGAGGAGCAATTTTGGGGATTTTCCAGGTTACTAGTGGACTAGTGGAAGTGTAGCAGAAGGTGATCGAAAAACGTTCTTTCACAGTGGGTGGCTGAGCGCGATGAAAGACGCTGCTAGTATCAGTGATGATTACGCTTCCTTTTTCAGCTAGACAAGCAACCCAATCTTTCTGCAATACGGCTTGCCGCATCTCATCATCAGATAAGTATCCTAGATTGTAATAGTTTAGAGTTGCAATTGCTTTAGAAGTAATTGTTCGGGGGATATATTCATAGGGACCACCCCCAGCAGCAACATCATTTAGGTAAATAATTATTTTAATAATACGCCGATCTTCCCAATCTATATGCCATCGTCTAACGCCAGAATATTGACCATCGGCAATGCTTTTTCTCATGGCGTAACCCTGATAAAGAACTGGCAATCCAATGTAGTTTTCAACGATATCAAGTAAGTTTGATTCTAGAGCCCACATCAGCATTTCAGGAAACTCTCTATGATCGGTTTGACCAAAACCAACTTCACAATTTTCTGCTTGATTCAAGCTATGAGAAATATTATCAAGTTCCCCTGCTAAACTAAAAGCTTTGGTCATCATTGCGTTGGTTGAAATTAGGTTTAGTTCTCTGATTGGAACTACGCACGTTCCTTCTTGGCGAAGTGTATTTACAATTGATGTACCTAAACTATCAAGTTGAGGCAAAAAACGGGTGTGGTAATCAAGTGCTGTTTGATAAGCCTGCTCTTTCATCACGTGAATTAGCGGTAACTTGTCGAGTCCTCTCCTCAATTTGTAAGGTAAATTTTTAACCTTATTAGTAATCAAAGATAAATTATTAGCAGATATTTGCATAAAGATAAATGTAGAAATCTATAGGTCAATGCATGTGCTGAAATATACATTCAAAGCATCAATAGCAAATGGTTTAAGCCTATTTTGCTAACTTATAGAATTATCTGAAGAAGATGTTGGTCAACAAGCATATAACAACTACACTTTAAAATACAAATTGTTTTGACAACTTGATTGATATCTTGATAAAAGCTTCATAATCTCTTGAAAAGATTAATATTGCTATAACTTGCGCAAACTATATTTGCTTATACATAAATATTACACTACAATACTAAATTTTCATACTATTTTGAGTGGCAACAGTTAATATTATTAATATTGTATTCTTTTATTAAATATCGAGTATTTTAAGATTTAAGCTTTGCAACATAAAGCATCGCTTTGTTTATATCTACAATAATTGCTTATAAACTTAAAGATTTGAGTTGGCAGGGTTTAATCTTTTCAAGTTTAACAACCATTGCTAATCGTCAATAATTTGAGCTTTTTTAGACTAGTGTTTGATACGTTTTAGAGCAAAGTTGTACTTTTAATTTTCAACATTCACTTGACGAACTAAGTGATATCGATTAGAACCTGTATCAAAAGGAAAGTTTGTTAACTTTAACCATCAGGCCACTCCTCAAAGAAAAGTTTGTTTGCAAGATAGGACTATTAAAATTTAAGACTTAAATTGTAAATTTAGCGATTAGTGTAGTACATAAACCAAGCAAATTATGTCAACACTCAGATCGAACAATTAAACCGAGATTGAGATCATTGGTCACATCAAGCCGACATTAAAGCATTTCCTTAATCTAGCGGATGGTCGAAGGTACTGCGTCCGTTTATGAACCCTTGCCTGCTTCGACTTCGTCAATTACACGGTTTTTACGATCAAATTTACAAAATTTATGCGCCACCTCTCAAAATATATTGCTTTGACAATTTCTTGTTTGAGCCTGATTAGCTTGATTTCTGAGACTTCTGCAAGTGCTGACACGGTTCAAGGTGTTGACCACAGCTTGAATTCAATTGAAATTCCTGCACCTCTTCCTGAAATCGACAATCTCGGTATCTGCTCAAATAAAATCGAACTGGCAATCGGCAAGATCATCGAACATCCTGATCTAAGTAGCGGAAAATGGGCAATCTTAGTTCAATCTTTGGGAGGAACAAACATATATAGTCTCAATCCAGACTCATATATGGTTCCTGCTTCCAACATGAAACTTTTAGTTACCGCAGCAGCTTTGCAAAAGCTTAACCCTAATGGATTAATTCGCTCTACATTAATTGGAGACTGGATTAAAGTTACTAATCTTAGAAGCGATAATGCTTATGCCAATGTCTTGCTCAGTTATTTAGGCGGATCTCAATCGGTTCAACAGGCTCTGAGAGGTTTGGGTATTGATACTAACGGTTATCGTCTCAGAGATGGATCTGGCTTATCACGCAACAATTTAATCACTCCTAGAACTTTAGTTTCTACTCTCAAGGCTATGTATACTGCAAGGGGAAATGAGGTTTTTTTAGCTTCTCTTCCAGTTGCTGGAATTAGTGGCACACTGAAAAATCGCCTACGCGAAACTAATGCTCAAGGCATGGTAAGAGCAAAAACTGGCAGTCTCAGAGGGGTAAAAGCTTTATCTGGTTATATCGACCATGCTGAATATGGCACTTTAGTATTTAGCATCATGACTAATCAATCAATTAACCAATCAAGTGAACCTGTAGTTCAAGCTATTGATGAGATTGTGCTGAATTTGAGTAAACTCACCGATTGTCAATAAAACATTTGTGCCTGGTGTTTTGTTAAGCATTATTACAATAATGCCGTCATAACAGCTTGCTGTCTTGACAGTGACAAGTTTAGTCGGTAGATTAACATACATACCCGGGTAATTATTAAACTTAGTGATATGCAAAGTAAGCAGAAAGTAACCTTATATATACCTCCAGAACTGCATAGAATGTTAAAGATTAAAGCAGCTGTAGATGTTGAGTCTATGTCTGCTCTAGTGGAAAAGGCGATCGCTTTTTATATGCAGTTCCCTGAGCAGGTAGAAGAGATTAAGTCCTCTGTTCACGGTAAGACATACCAAGTGCATTTATGTCCTGATTGTGATGCCCCGCTAGTCATGCGAGACGGAGAAATGGTATCTCTTGGCAGCCAGGGTAGCGTCGTAAAGGATGATATTTCTTTAGGTATGTCTAGCCAAGCGGGAAGCTCAGAAAATCCAAGCGAAGAAGAGCTTGTCTCTTGTTTGTAGGTAGCTTCTATAGGATTAGCCGAACGAAAAAACATTAGGATGCTGAAAGTTCAGTAGGTCGACATCATGAAAGAAGAGCTAAATATTCTCGTACAGGCTCAATACCCGTTAATCTATCTGATAACGCCAGAAGAGGAGCGAGCAGAGCAAGCAGTTGCTAAAATTGCTCAAGATAATGCCGAATATAAACGGGTATTTGTCTGGACAGTTACTAGGGGAATGGTCGAGTATGGTCAGCCTCGCCAAGGAACTCAGCACAATACCGTATCTCCTGAAGCAGCTATTGAATGGACTATTAGGCAAAAAGAAGGTGGAATCTATATCTTTAAAGATCTTCATCCTTTTATCGACGGTCCAGTAATAACTAGATGGCTACGTGATGCGATCGCTTCTTTCAAAGGATCCGACAAAGTAATTATTTTAATGTCCCCAGTGCAAACTCTGCCGATTGAACTGGAGAAAGAGGTAGTGGTATTAGATTATCCTTTACCCAACTTAGCTGAGCTTAACCAAGTATTATCAGAGCGACTGGCTAAAACCAAAGGTAATCGTCTGGATACAGAAACCAGAGAAAAACTGCTTAAAGCAGCATTAGGCTTGACTAAAGACGAAGCAGAGAAAGTATATCGTAAGGCGCAGGTCAAAGCTGGTAAACTGACTGAGAGCGAAGTAGAAATTGTTCTTTCAGAGAAGAAGCAGTTGATTCGTCGTAATGGAATTTTAGAATATATCGAAGAAGATGAAACTATAAATTCCGTAGGTGGATTAGAGGAACTCAAGCGCTGGTTAAAGCAACGTTCTAATGCTTTTACTGAAAGAGCTAGAGAATATGGACTTCCTCAGCCAAAAGGTATGCTAATTCTGGGAGTTCCAGGCTGTGGTAAATCCTTGATTGCCAAAACAACTTCTCGTTTGTGGAGTTTACCCTTACTTCGTCTAGACATGGGTAGGGTTTATGATGGTTCTACCGTAGGTCGTTCTGAAGCCAACTTACGTAGTGCTTTGAAAACAGCCGAGTCTATTTCCCCTGTAATTCTGTTTATTGATGAGTTAGATAAGGCTTTTGCTGGGGGCGGAGGTTCTGGTGACTCCGATGGAGGTACTTCTGGTAGAATATTCGGCTCTTTCTTAACCTGGATGCAAGAAAAGAAATCACCAGTGTTTGTGATGGCAACGGCCAATCGCGTAGAAAGATTACCTGGAGAGTTTCTGCGCAAAGGAAGGTTCGATGAGATATTTTTTGTGGATTTACCCAATTCCGCAGAAAGAACAGATATTTTTAAAATTCACCTTGGGAAAAGGCGCTCTGAGATCAATCGCTTCGATCTAGAGCAGCTAACAAAGGTGTCTGATGGTTTTTCTGGGGCAGAGATCGAGCAAGCAATCATTGCGGCAATGTATGATGCTTTTGCTCAAGACAGGGAGTTTACGCAGCTAGATATCATTGCTGCGATTAAAGCTACCCTGCCGCTGTCTCGGACAATGACTGAGCAGGTAACAGCCCTAAGGGATTGGGCTGGGCAAAGAGCTAGACCTGCATCAGCCTCCGTTGCTGAATATCAGCGACTGGAGTTTTAACAGGCTTTCTTCTGCGATTCCCCAAGATTTGCAGAAGCAGAGGCTAGTGATCGCTAGCAGTTCAGTAAAATAATTCGTCGCTCATTATGATGTAGACGGTTATTGATTTTAAAGTTGTTGTTTACTACTCTTCTACTGGAGGAAATCTTATGTCTCACTTTAGCACTTTACGCACCAAAATCAGCGATTCTGCAATTCTAGTAAATTCTCTTCGCGATCTTGGCATTAATGTTCAAACTAATGCCGACGTTCGTGGTTACAACGGTCAAAGACTTCGTGCTGATATCGTTGCAACATTAGAAGGCGAATATGACTTGGGTTGGTCAGAAAATAGCGATGGCACTTTTGACCTGATTGCTGACCTTTGGGGTGTAGCTAAAAAGCACAATCAAACTGAGCTAATCAACTCAATCAATCAAAAGTATGCTGTTAACAAAACCTTGTCTGAGGTTAAACAGCGTGGTTTACAGAATGCCAACGTTAAATTAGTTCTTCAGTAACAAGAATTAGATCTTAAGTTAAAGCGCGTTCCCAAGCCTGGGGTTGACACAATTACGGTTGCGTCAACCCTTTTTTAATTGTTCAATAAGAGGAATCGACATTAGCAAAAAGCTGATTAATTATTCCTGATACTAAAGTTAAAACAATCGAGCCAAATATAGCAGGAAAGAATCCAGCTATGGTCAAACCAGGAGTAAGGTAACTTACCAGGCCTAAGGCGATCGCATTGACTACCAACAGAAATAGTCCTAAAGTTAAAATTGTTAGTGGTAAAGTAAATAAGATGAGTATGGGTTTAACCACTGCATTTACTAAACCCAAAACTGCTGCTCCTACTATAGCCGAAGAGAAACCTACGATAGTAAACCCAGGCACTATAAATGCTGTAACAATTAAAGAAACAGCCGTTGCCAACCAAGTAAGCAAGAATTGTAACATTTTAGTTACCTAGAAGATTAATATTTAGTATCTGGTTCAATATTAATAAATTTCGGCTATTTATTACTACAAATAGCAGT
The DNA here is from genome assembly GCA_020692205.1 of Myxosarcina sp. GA_180221_E-2-1-MAG-40_15. Classification (GTDB taxonomy): domain Bacteria; phylum Cyanobacteriota; class Cyanobacteriia; order Cyanobacteriales; family Xenococcaceae; genus Waterburya. The sequence continues at coordinate 79,132 of JAIMKV010000002.1, read as the reverse complement.
TCGGTATTTTCTGACAACTTTGGTGCAAAAGCTCTAATTGACGAAGTGGAGCTTTTGCACTGTAGGGTTTTTAGGCTATTGTTTTAGATCACCGTCATCTTTAATTAAAATGATGATTAGTTAACCACACTATATTTGAGAAATTTAGAGCATAGATTGAACCAGATCATCGCTGCAAGATCTCGGTTGAGGTAAAACAACCCTAAGTTTCAATCAAATTATCAAGTTTTATTTAAGTATTTCCCCTCAGCATAATCGCTAAACTAATAACCAGAGGAGATAAAATTTCTCTCAAAACACACATCTACACCTTAATAAAGGTAGATTACTAGACGATTCTCAACACATTATCGATGGAATTTTTATCCGATACAGTAATCCTCTCACGTTTACAGTTCGCCGTTACCGCCATTTTTCATATGCTGTGGCCAATTTTAACTACAGGCATGGCTATCTATCTCATTGTCATAGAGGGGTTATGGCTTAAAACTCGCAATGAAAACTATTATTATCATGCTCGTTTTTGGTCAAAACTTTACGTTTTAAATTTTGGTATTGGGGTAGCGTCAGGGCTACCAATGGAATTTGAATTTGGCACAAACTGGGGTCCCTTCTCCCAGGCGGTAGGAGACTTTTTCGGCAGTGTCTTAGGTTTTGAAGCATCTATGGCATTTGCCCTGGAAGCTGGCTTTCTAGGGATTATGCTGTTTGGCTGGGAACGAGTACCGCCAATTATGCATTACTTTGCCACCATTATGGTGGCTGTAGGCGCAAACTTGTCTATTTTCTGGATTTTAAGTGCGAACTCGTGGCTGCAAACCCCCGCAGGGGGACAGTTTGTTGACGGTCATTTTGTGGTTGGCGATTACTTTCAGGCAATTTTTAATCCCTTCATGCTAAATAGCGTACTCCATATGTTCTTTGCGACTTTGGAAACTTCTTTATTTGTCATTGGCGGCATCAGTGCTTGGTATATTATCAACCAACGTCATGCCGAATTTTTTACTCTATCTTTTAAAATTGTTTTAGCGATCGCGATCGCCGTTACTCCCCTCCAACTCTACATTGGACATTTAAGTGGCGAACAAGTGTATCATTACCAGCCCACAAAACTAGCTGCAATGGAGGCTCAATGGGAAACTATTCCCGCAGGAGAATCTCCTTCCTGGAGTGCGATCGCGATACCTAATGACAAAGCAGAGCAAAACGATTGGGAAATCTCTATTCCTGGCTTATTAAGCTACATCCTCGAAATTAAGCCACGACTATCAGAACCTGTTTTGGGCTTAAAAGAATATGCTCCAGAAGATCGCCCCCATCAGATTGGCTTAGTTTATTATGCCTTTAGAATCATGATTGCGATCGGCTTTATCCTAGCGGGGTTGATGGCAGTTACTACTCTACAGTGGTTGCGGGGTAAACTTTCAGCCAAAAATATTACTCAACAACGCTGGCTACTTAGACTTTGGTTGCTTGCTGCACCCTTGGGTTATATTGCCGTTGAATGTGGCTGGATCGTACGCTGTGTCGGCAGACAACCCTGGATTGTTTATGGTGAAATTCGCACCGCTGATGGAGTTTCTCAAGTACCCGCAAGCAATGTTTTGACTTCTCTGACTGCTTTTACGGTTGTCTACAGCATCTTGTTTGTGTTTGCGCTTTATTTTGGTAGTCGTATTATTCGCCAGGGACCTAATTTAGACCTACCCGTACCAGGAGAAAGTTTTGATCCCGAATTGGACACTACTTCAGCCAAGCATATTCCTGATAGTCGTCCCGCAGAGGCACAACAGTAAATATCTAATAATCCTGTTTTAGGCTAATAGCTATTAGCCTCCTCATTCTTCATCCTTTATCCTTTATCTCTGGCAATATGGAAGCTTTAGATTATTTTCTCCCCCAAGTTTGGTTTGCCGTACTGGCACTGTTTTTATTTTTGTACGTAATGTTAGATGGATTCGATTTAGGGGTAGGCATACTTTCGATTACCGCCTCCAGCGAGGAACGTCGGGGCATACTCATGACTAGTTTGGGTAATGTTTGGGATGCCAATGAAACCTGGCTGGTGTTGATGGGAGGAGCTTTGTTTGGAGCTTTTCCTCTGGCTTATGGCACAATCCTTCAGGCTTTATATATTCCAATTATGATTATGATTTTCGGCTTAATTTTTCGTGCGGTTGCCTTTGAATTTCGCGAACACGCCAATACTAAAGTTTTTTGGAATGTAGCCTTCGGTGGCGGTAGCTTTTTGGCTGCAATAGGACAAGGATTTGCTTTGGGAGCAATTCTCCAAGGGATTAGCGTTGATAGTGCTGGACACTTTACTGGCGGAACTTGGGATTGGTTAACTTTGCGATCGCTTTTAGTCGCTTTAACTTTAATCCAAGGTTATGTACTGATTGGTTCAACCTATCTCATTTTAAAGACAGAAGGAGAACTACAAACTACTCATAATTTGACTGCTAAAATTTCAGCGGTTACTACCTTTATCGGTGCGGTTTATTTAACAATCACCACACCGATTTTTTCTGAAAGTGCTAGAACTAGACTATTTGAAACACCTTTAGTGTATATTTTTGCCTTGATTCCCCTCTTAGGAGCTTTACTTATCTTTCTATTACTAAAAAGTCTTTATTCAGAACAAGAAACAAGACCATTTGTCTGGACTTTACTCTTGTTTTTATTATCTTTTATCGGATTAGGACTAGTTGTGTTTCCCTATATTATTCCCACGCAAATTACAATTTATCAGGCTGCTGCCAGTCCTAGTTCTCTAGTATTTATGATTGTTTTTATTGGTTTTTTGATTCCTATTATGCTGGCATATAATATTTACAATTATATTGTTTTTAAAGGCAAAGTCATCAACGAAGAATATTAATCTCAGGCGATCGCTGGTAAAACTTAGCTCTTTTCTAATCAACAGGTATGGTTAATAATATTTGTTGCTCCTCTAGCTTGCTAGCTAAATTTTTCAACTTAATGGCATATTTTACCAATGTTGATTCTCAGCTTTGGTTCACTTGATATATTTTGCTAAAGCTATTTCTAAAGTATCTATTAATTGATCTAAATCGCCATCGGTGGCAGCAAAACAATCGGCAGGAGTCGTCTGAGGCTGGAAGTTAATTAACTTTATTTGCCCTTCTGCAATAACAACTATAACAACTTCTAGCGCTGAATCATGACCATCAACAATACCCAATATTTCCTGTATTGTTCCTTTAGTATTCTGGTTCAATTCTGACAAACTGTCTTGAGAACAAGCAACAAAATGTGGTGCAGGCTGAAGATCGATACCTAAAACATCATTGTTTTCTCCCCACTCTTGCTTTAATCCCCAAGCTAAAGCAGCGAGTTGTTGTTGATACTCTTTAACAAAAAAGTCTAATTGAGATCGCCACTTCTGTTCAGCTATTTCTGGTCGATTATTACCTAAATCAAACATAGTTAAACTATTCAAGATCTTGATGTTTTATTGGCAGCTTACAACTAACCTAGTGAAATTTCAGGTCTAAAGATAACTGCATCAATATTCATCGTCTGTCGATTGCTTACTAAAGTCAATACTTTGGCATCATTTGAAAATCAAAATTGTATCTAATACTAAAGCTGCGAAGAATAGGTATTCAACGAAAAATTGCCTGAAAAAACAGGTTTAACTATACTTCGCAATCCATACGAGCAAAAGTAACGGCATCAAATCCAAAAGCAAGCATTAAGGGCATAGGAGATATTAAAAAGTAGCTAGCTACAAGAGCAATTACGCTAATTACACCCGCAGAAAATAACCACCTTTGTTCGTTATGACTAAGACCTTTTTCGCTTTTAATGAGCCGCATTACTTTTTGAGGGATAGGCTCAGGCATTACGCAGTTAGGCGGAAACGCCCAGTAATGGTTATAGCGTTCCATAAATAAGTCTGTCCAACCATTGAGATCGCACCATTCTTGAATCCATTCGTCATGAAAGTGTTGCATAAGAAAACTTCTAAATACTAATTTGCCTAAAAAACTATGATGGAATAAATGTTTAAATATGAGTTGATCAATCATTGTTTATTTAGATTAGCAAAAGCATTATTTTTTTTAAATACTTACTCTCTCATACTTAACAAACCTTAAACGAAATTGATGCTCAAATAAATATTAATAAGTATAAGTACTCATTGAATCTTTTGGGGTTCTTAAATATATCTGATATAGCTTAATTAGGAGTTGTTTAATTAAGCTAAACTAGCAATGAACGGCTGTTAACTAACGAAGAACCACAGCCAAAGAAAACAAAAGCAGGCTTGATCGGATAAACCTTAATTCTTAAATAAATATTAGAAACCAGAACTTTAAACTAGAACAAGTTCCAGATTATTTAATAAGTATTAAATTTAGATTCGGTACAAATAAAATTTAGCTTAATGTCCCAGATATCTATTGGTAGCTTAGCCATATAAGCAAAATCAAACGTAATGCCAATGGTAGGAACAGTCGAGCATTGAGGAGAACTTAATAAACGATCATAAAAACCGCCGCCATAACCTAAACGGTATCCTTGAGCGTCGCAGGCGACTGTGGGAACAAGAATTAAATCTGCTGTTGCAGGAGCAACAACAGTTGCAGTTTTTAATGGTTCTTTAATGCCGTATTTACCAGAGTGTAAATCTTCTCCAGGCTGCCATGAATGCCAAGCCAAAGATTTACCAACGCAGCGAGGGAAAACCCAGTTTTTATCCAAATTAAACAATGAGACAAGGTTTGCTTCCTGACGAAAACTGAAGTATGCCAGAACAGTATGCGCCTCTTTAAATAAACTATTTGCTCTAAGGCGATCGCAAATTAAACTGCTTTTTGCTTGCCATTGAGTGGTGGATAGTGACTGTCTTTGTTGCAGAATGTAACGTCGCAATGCGGATTTATCTAGCTGTGGCATGAATCAAGACTTAATTGGTTTGAGATAGCTGCGCGATCATCTTGACATGAGCAATACCCGCCTCGTTAAATCTTTCCCCTATTACTTCAAACCCTAACTGCTGATATAGCCGTGCTATATATTCTTGAGCATGAACTATTACCTGAGATTTATTCTGGAAATAAATAGTTTCCATAGCTGTTTTGATCAATTCTTTGCCAATACCCTGCTTTCTGGCTTTAGGTAAGACAGCTAGCCTTTCTATTTTTGCTGTGACAGCATCTATATTTCTAATTCTGGCTGTACCTACTGCTTGATCATCTAGGTATGCCAGCAGATGAACTGCGCCATCATCTAAACCATCAAACTCCAACTCTGCCGCTACTCTTTGTTCTGACTGAAATACTTTAGTTCTAATCTGTTTAATTGCCGCTATTTCATCTCGGTATTCTACATTCTTAATCTGTAATGATTTCATCTTTAATGAGTGCCAGAGCGAAGTTACCAATAAAGTGCCTAAAGTTATCTACAAAAATATCAAAACTGAGTTGATTATTTCTGTATTTAAGATAGACCAAAATTGATTTGAAATAGCGATCGCGCCTAAGCAACTAATTTCTTTAACCTTTTTTATTTTTAAAGTGCCTTAGCTTTCGTCTACTCTTGATTAAGCCTCAGATAGGATTGAACTTGACAATATGTAATTTCTTATGATTATATTTATAGTAATAAATACCAAAAGTAGGTTAGATTTTCATTATGAAAATAAATATAGCAGAAGATGAGCTTAATATAAACCCCCAAGACTATTGTTTATTAACAGATCTATATCAACTAACTATGGCTGCATGCTATACAGGAGAAGGTATTGCTACTAAAAGAGCCAGTTTTGAATTGTTTGTGCGACGCTTACCCAATAATTTTGGCTATTTAATTGCGATGGGGTTAGCTCAGGCGTTGGAATATCTGGAGCAATTAAGCTTTAACTCAGAACAAATTCAAGCATTGCAAGATCTAGGTATCTTTAATCATGTACCCCAGAAATTTTGGCAGCTGTTAGAATCGGGCGGTTTTACGGGAGATGTTTGGGCAGTGCCTGAAGGGACAGCAATTTTTGCACATGAGCCAATTTTAAGAATTGAAGCACCGCTATGGCAGGCACAGCTAGTAGAAACATACTTGCTTAACACAATTAACTATCAGACGCTAATCGCCACCAAGGCAGCCAGAATTAGAGACGTGGCGGGAGTAGAAGCAAATATTTTAGAATTTGGCACGAGAAGAGCCTTTAGCCCACAGGCAGCAGTTTGGGCAGCTAGAGCAGCATTAGCAGCAGGATTTGATGGCACATCGAATGTTTTGGCAGCATTGAAACTAGGAGAACAACCTAGGGGGACAATGGCTCATGCTTTAGTTATGGCGATTAATGCAGTAGCAAACAATGAAGATGAGGCTTTTAAAGCTTTTCAGCATTACTTTCCCCACGCACCACTGTTAATTGATACTTATGACACCATAGCAGCAGCTAAGCGATTGCAAAAGCAGGTAGAAGCAGGAATAGAAGTAACAGGAGTAAGAATTGATTCGGGAGATTTAGTAAAATTATCACAACAGGTATATTCTCTATTACCAGAGACTAATATATTTGCCAGTGGCGACTTAGATGAATGGGAAATCACTAGACTAAGACAACAGGGTGCAGCCATAAACGGCTATGGTATCGGTACAAAGTTAGTTACAGGTGTGCCAGTAAACGGAGTGTATAAGTTAGTGGAAATTGATCACATTCCCACCATGAAAGAATCCAGTAACAAGTTCACTTATCCTGGTTGCAAGCAAATATTCCGTAATGTAATTAATGGGCAAATACAGTCAGATCGCTTGGGATTAAAAGATGAGCCAGCTCAAGACAACGAACAAAGTTTATTAAAGATCGTTATGCAGGCAGGTGAAAGAATACCAATATCTCTTACTTTAGAGCAAATTCGACAACACACGGCAACTTCCGTAGCCAGTCTTCCTACTAACATTCGCCAGATCACCAATCCCGAAACTTTCCCGGTAAATATTTCTTCAGCTTTAGAATCTTTACGTCAGTCTGTAGCAAGGCCAAAACCTGTAACTGCTAATTAACTAATGGAGTAATGAAAACAATCGCCCTGTTTGGTACAAGTGCCGATCCGCCAACAGTCGGACATCAAACTATTTTACGCTGGTTATCTCATCATTATGACCGCGTGATAGTTTGGGCATCAGATAATCCATTTAAGCAGCATCAAACCCCTCTGCCAGATCGCACACAAATGTTGCAGCTAGCGATTACTGACATTAAGCTTCCCTGTAATAATATCAGTCTGCATCCAGAATTAAGCGATCGCCGTACTTTAATTACCGTTAACAAAGTTAAGCATAAATGGGAAGAAGCTGATCTTAGCTTAGTTATTGGCTCAGATATACTACCGCAGATTACTAGCTGGTATCGCATTGAAGAGTTATTGACGCAGGTAAAAGTTTTAATCATACCCCGTCTAGGATATGGCATCAAAGAAACAGATTTAGCATCTTTAACTCAAATTGGGGGTAAATTTGCGATCGCGACTTTAAATGCACCCCAAGTATCCTCTAGTACATATCGTGTCCAAAAAGACTCAGGTTTAGTTACTCCTTCTGTTAGAGAATACATTTTGCAAAAAAATTTGTATAACGCAACGATAGAAGATAAGCAAAAAAAGATAAAAACTAATTCTAAATTAAAGCAAACAGCTAATTACAAATCAGAAAGTCTAGCCGATTTTAAAGTTGGGGTAGATAACGTTATTTTTTCAGTAGATACTGCTTACAACCGCGTTTTGGTTTTATTGCGTAAAAGAAACGATGAACCTTTTAATAATTATTGGAGTTTACCAGGCACATTAGTACGTCAGGGAGAATCTTTGACCGATGCTGCTTATCGCACTTTAGCTGAGAAAATTCAAGTAGATAATTTATATTTAGAACAACTATATTCTTTTGGCGATCCTGGTAGAGATCCCCGAGAAAATTCTGATAGCTTTGGAGTGCGATATTTATCGGTAAGTTATTTTGCTTTGGTTAGATATGAAGCAGCGAAAATTATTAATCAATCAAACTATGGTGTTTCCTGGTACAAAGTAACTGAAATTCCCAAATTAGCTTTTGATCACAATGAAATTTTTAAGTATGGCTGGAATCGACTAAAAAACAAGCTGCAATATAGTCCAATTGCCTTTGATGTTTTACCAAAAGAATTTACTTTAAATGAAGTTTATCAACTTTATTGCACAATTTTGGGTGAAAACTTTTCCGACTATTCTAACTTTAGATCTCGTTTATTAAAGTTGGGTTTCTTATCAGATACAAGAGTTAAAATATCTCGTGGTGCTGGTCGTCCTGCTAGTTTATATAAGTTTGATTCTAAAGCTTTTGCACCTTTGAAAGACAAGCCGTTATTATTTATTTAAATTTATCATTGACTTTCAAATAGACAGTATTAATAAACATAAAAAACTACGGTCGATAAATGATTGGCATTATTAAAAGCGATCGCCAGCAATTAATAATTAAACGTTATCCAGCTAAAATGTTGCTGGCATTTATTTTGCTGTTTATCTTGCTTGTTGATTTGGATTACTATACATTATTTTACTTGCCTGTATATTCTTCTCTTACCTGTACCAAAGGTTTTTTAAACAACAATACCTGTACATTAGCAGAATCATCTTCGTTAAATAATAAAACAATATATTCCCGCGATCGCAAAAAAAAATATCGGAACATAGAACAATACTTCAATATCCTCTTGAACCAACTAAAAGCATAAACCTCAAACCAAACAGATAAACCCTTAGCGTCTTAGCGTCTTTGCGCGAAACAAAACATGAAAATAGCGATCGCACAACTCAACCCCACTATCGGCGACATTACCAATAACGCCCAACAAATAATTACTGCTGCTAAAAACGCAGACAAACAAGATGTCCGCTTATTGCTGACACCTGAATTATCCCTTTGTGGCTATCCTCCCAGAGATTTGTTACTCTATCCTAACTTTGTCGAATCGATGGGGCAAGAATTAAAAGCGATCGCCACTCAGTTACCAGGAAACATTGCTGTCTTAGTAGGTACAGTAGAAAAAAATCTTCACACAACATCTAAAGGACAAAAACCACTTTACAACAGCATGGCGTTACTAAATGGGGGAGAAATCAAGCAAGTTTTTCATAAGCACTTGTTGCCTACCTATGATGTCTTTGATGAGGATCGTTATTTTGAACCAGGATATGAAGCAAATCACTTTACCATAGATGAAATCAAGATAGGAGTAAGCATCTGCGAAGACTTATGGAATGACGAACGGTTTTGGGGGAAACGCAGCTATGAAGTTAACCCCATTGAAGAGTTGGCACAATTGGAAGTAGACGTAATTGTTAACCTGTCGGCTTCTCCCTATACAGTAGGGAAACAGAAACTAAGAGAGGCAATGCTACATCATGCAGCTATTTCATACCGCAAACCGATCTTATATGCCAACCAGGTTGGGGGAAATGACGATCTTGTTTTTGATGGCAACAGCGTTATGTTTAATAGTGCAGGGGAAATAGTTAGTCATGCTAAAGATTTTGAGTCAGATTTGGTAGTTATGGAGTTGGATCAGTTGGTATCTTCTTCTCTCCTCCAGAAGAAGATACCAAGTGTAGATGAAAATGCTTTTCACAAAGCCGATCCTACACCCGATAGGGAAGAGGAAAGTAATCAAGAAATTTTTAGTGCCTTGGTGTTGGGCGTAAAAGACTACGTTAGGAAATGCGGTTTTAAGCAAGCTATTTTAGGCTTAAGCGGTGGAATAGATTCTGCCTTGGTAGCGGCGATCGCCTCAGAGGCTATAGGTGCGAAGAATGTCTTAGGAGTCTTGATGCCTTCCCCCTATAGTTCAGATCATTCTATTAGTGATGCGGTAGATCTGGTCAATAATTTAGGAATAAATAGCCAGAAGATCGAGATTAAAAAAGCGATGGAGGCTTACGATACAATACTTGAGCCAATGTTCGCTAAAACCGAGTTTGGTATTGCCGAAGAAAATATTCAGTCGCGGATCAGAGGTAATTTGTTAATGGCGATCGCCAACAAGTTTGGTTATCTGCTGCTGTCTACGGGTAACAAATCTGAGATGGCGGTAGGTTACTGTACCCTATATGGTGATATGAATGGCGGCTTAGCGGTAATTGCTGACGTACCCAAAACAATCGTGTTTAAACTGTGTCGTTGGTTGAATCGTAACCAGGAAATTATTCCCGAAAATATTATTACTAAACCCCCCAGTGCAGAATTGAAGCCCGATCAAAAAGATTCCGATTCTTTGCCACCTTATGAGATACTAGATGATATCCTAGACCGCATTGTTTGCCAGCATCAATCCACCGCAGAAATAGTTGAAGCTGGACACGACACCGAAACAGTGAGTAAGGTAATAAAATTAGTCACCCGTGCTGAATTTAAACGCCGTCAAGCACCTCCAGGAATTAAAATAACTGATCGTGCCTTTGGCACTGGCTGGCGGATGCCCATCGCGAAGAGATTACCCATTTATGAACCAACCAAAGTCCCTAGTTAATCAGCAAAAATTAACTCCTTATCTGTTTCTATTACCGGCGATCGCTTTATTAGGATTGACAGTTTTTTTGCCTGCAATCCAGGCATTTGCTCTTAGCTTTACTCGCTATGAATACGATATCATTCAGCCTCCTGAATGGGTGGGATGGCAAAATTTTCAACGGCTGTGGCAAGACGAGATATTTTGGCAAACAATTAAAAATACACTGCTATATTTAATTGGCGTAGTGCCGATTTTAGTAATTGCACCTTTGGGATTAGCTATTATCGTGAATCAAAAATTGCGTGGCATAAATTGGTTTCGTACCGCTTTTTATACCCCCGTTGTAATTTCCATGGTAGTAGCAGGAATTGCTTGGAAAGCTCTTTATACCCAAAATGGTTTAATCAATCAATTTCTTAAACAACTTGGCTTGTCCGAAGGTATTCCCTGGTTGACTAATTCCGATTTAGCTATTTGGAGTGTAATGTTGGTAACTGTCTGGAAAGGCTTGGGTTATTACATGGTAATTTATTTAGCAGGATTGCAGTCTATCTCTCCAGAATTGTACGAAGCAGCAGCGATAGATGGCTCAGATAGCTGGCAAAAGCATCTAGATATTACTATTCCTTTGATGCGCCCTTATTTATTCTTAGTAGCAGTTATCTCAGCAATTTCAGCTACAAAAGTATTTGAAGAGATTTTTATTATGACCCAGGGAGGTCCTAGAAATAGTTCAAAAACTATAGTTTATTATCTTTACGAACGAGCATTTCAAGATTTAGATATCAGCTATGCCTGTACTATTGGGTTAGTCTTATTTTTAGGTATTTTAGGGTTATCAATTATTAATTTAAAGCTAACGGCAGAGAAGAATAGGTGACTTGATTTGTACCATACAAATTAAGATTTTGAGAAAACTATTTTGCTATTCTCAAAGATAATCTGTGACCGTTGGTCAACTTATTTTGGTCAGAATATAGCTCCCTAATTCAGATCACTAATAAGGCAATTTACTTTGGTTAATATACAGATAGTTACGAATAAGATTACATCTTTAAACTTGGAAACTAGATTAAGACTAATAAAAGAGGTATACAAACTATGGTTAGCGTTGCTCAAGCGAGTCCTAACGATCGCGTTAAATTTATTAAAAACACTTATATTCATCTAGCAGGTGCAATTGTAGCTTTTATCCTGGTAGAGTTTATTTTATTCCAAACTGGTATTGCCGAAGCACTTACTGGTTTCATTGCTGGAAATAGATTTGGCTGGTTAATGATTTTGGGGGGTTTTTCTTTATTAGGATGGTTATCTCGAAGTTTGGTAGCTAAAGCAGACGAAGTAGGCACACAGTATGCAGGATTGGGGGCTTATGTTGTTGGTGAAGCCTTGATTTTTGCTCCGATCCTCTACATTGCTACTACATACACTAACGACCAAAATCTAGTTACGACTGCTGCTATTCTGACATTGATGATGTTTGCAGGTATTACTACCGTTGCCTTTACTAGTGGTAAAGACTTTTCTTTTTTAGGTAACTTTCTTAGAATAGGCGGTTTTATTGCTTTAGGGCTAATTATTTGTAGTGTTTTGTTCGGCTTTACTCTAGGTTTAATTTTCTCGACGGTAATGGTTGTCTTTGCTTCGGCCGCAATTTTGTACACCACGTCTAACATTATTCACCGCTATGCAACTCATCAGCATGTTGCAGCATCTCTAGAGCTATTTGCTTCTGTAGCATTGTTGTTCTACTATATCCTGATGACTCTGCTTAGATCTCGTGATTAAAGTTTTAACCTAGTAATTTAGACTATTTGTTGAAGGCGAGTATTGATTACTCGCCTTTATATTTGGCAATTAACCTTCAATAAAATCAACAACTAAGCATTTAGAAGTATCAACCAGAATCTTGTGATTAAGATAGCCATAACGGTATTGTTGAGATCACTTTCGGCATACGCCAGCAGTTTTTAGCTTGGGATCGATAGTTGGTTGTCGATACTTTGATTCCTCACAACAATTTTAATCGCTTTAAAGATGTAGATCTATAAATAAAGCGATCGAAATCATTTCTCATGATTAACATTTAAGTAATGATTTTAGAATCTAGCCTAAAAAATACCAGAACCAACTTTTAATTTTCTGATCGAGATATCTATAAACATCAATTTTGATATGTTGCTATTTAAACTACTGCCTAATCTTTTATTTGAATCTACTCACAATCCCCAATTAGACAAAGCACGAAAACGACACAATAGCTTACCAAAAACAGAACATGACAAGTTTTATTATTTAGCCAAACAAAATTATCAGCAAGCTTGTAGTATTGCTCAACATAGATATAGTGAGTTAGCGCAAATGCTACGGGCAGTTGTCAAAGAACACTATACTTCAGCAGAGCAAAATAAGATTAACGGTATTATTATCTCGCTGATTGATATTCTTGCTAGCAAAGCAAATATCTTTCCTGATATGAATTATGAAAATGTTTGGTACATCGATCACTATGATTTAATTGAACTCGCTAGAAACATGGGTGTAGGAGATGAAACTTTACCCCACTGGAAAAAGGAATCAAATCTACATAATCGATATTTAGAGCTTTGGGCTTCAGATTTGGTTCAGATCTTGCTAGAAGTTTCTGAAGAAGCTTTAATCGATGGTTATCAGTCTGGTGCTGATGTCAACAAATGGTTTAGCTATATAGCCAGAGAAGCTTTAAAATCTCGAAAAAGATTATCTCGCTACCGTCAACGACAAAGCGAATTGCTCTATATTTCCTACAAAAGTTTAGGTATAGAAGGCTGGGATAAAAATTAAACTTGTTGCTTGAACTAAAAATCTTTCAAATAGAAAATAGAGTCAAGAAGAAGTGATTCCCGAAGACGCTTCAGAAATGAATATCGTGTGTTCAAGAGTATTGTTTTGTCGTTGTTTTCGCTCTTTTCTAGCTCTACGACGATTTACTTGGCGAGCTTTTTTCTCTGGAGTTAGTTGATCGCAACAGTGAGGGCAAGAAATATTCGCTTCATACTGAGGCGAGTTTCGATCCGCTTCTGATAGTGGATGTCCGCAAGCGTAACAAAGTTGATGACTACCAGGCTCTAATCCTTCTTTGACTGCAACTCTCTCATCAAAGACAAAGCATTCTCCCTCCCACATACTTTCTTGAGGAGATACGGTTGCCAAATATTTTAAAATACCTCCTTGTAGGTGATACACCTCTTTAAATCCTTGTGAAAGTAAATATGAAGAAGCTTTTTCACAACGAATTCCACCAGTGCAAAACATAGCTACTTTAGGATGCTCTTGGGGATCGAGATTTTGAGCAACGTATTGGGGAAAATCGCGAAAAGATGCAGTATTAGGGTTTTTAGCTTGTTTAAAACTGCCGATTTCCACCTCATAATCGTTTCTAGTATCAATAACGACCACTTCTGGGTTACTAATTACCTGGTTCCAACGCTGAGGCTCAACGTAGGTGCCTACCTGTTGAGCAGGATTGACTTCAGGTATACCCAAAGTGACAATTTCTGGCTTGATTTTTACCTTTAGTTTGGCAAAAGGCATTTTTTCTGAGCTAGATTCTTTATGTTCTAAATCTGCCAAAGCAGAATAACTTCGCAGCGTATTTAAAACCTCGAAGATCGCATCACGATTGCCCGCGATCGTGCCATTAATTCCTTCATTTGCCAAGATAATCGTACCTTTGACCTGTTTATCTTGGCACGAAGTGAGAATACTCGATTTAACGGTTTCAAGTTCTGATATGGTTACAAATTTATAAAAAGTAGCAATTAAATGGGTCATCGAACAGCAAACAATTAAAAAATAACTAAAAATTAAGGAAATTGGTGATTTTGTACTTCTTGAGTAAAATCTGACACGGCATTGATAATGAGTTGCCGTAAATTGACATAAGACTTGGCAAACGGTGGTTGTCTTGCCGATAAGCCCAACAAATCGGCGGTGACTAAAACTTGACCATCACATTGATTTCCTGCACCAATACCAATAGTAGGAATTGCAATTTTATCAGTAATAACCGCAGCCAGATCGTCAGGAATATGCTCTAGAACAATAGCAAACGCTCCTGCTTGAGCCAGAGCGATCGCCTGATCGAGAATCAGATTAGCCTGTTCAGGTGTTTTTCCCTGCTGCTTATAGCCTAAAATCTGAAATGACTGGGGAGTTAGACCCACATGGGCCATAACGGGAATTCCGATAGCAGTTAATTCAGCAACGGTTTCAATCATGCGAGGCTGCCCCCCTTCTAGCTTAATCGCGGATGCACCCGTTTCCTTAAGAACTCTTCCCGCGGCAACCATAGCTTGAGTAACGCTAGTTTGATAACTCATAAAAGGCAAATCACAGACGACTAAAGCATTTTTTACGCCGCGACATACAGCCTTAGCATGATGAATCATCTCATCTAAAGTGACAGGCAAAGTGCTGGAATAGCCAAGCCCGACCATGGCCAAAGAATCCCCGACTAAGATGATATCTACTCCTGCTTGGTCTAATATTTGCGCCAGACTATAATCCCAGGCCGTCAGGGAAATAATTGAGCGTCCTGCTTGTTTCCATTGAGTTAATTGCTGTAAAGTTACTGCCATTGCGATCTAAGCTGGAGCTAATATTTTGTAGGCTACTTTCTTATTGTAAAAGCTGAATATAACAATTTATTAGAACATGGCAAAACTAAAATTACAAAATTTACAAAAGAAATATCGAGCTGATGTCATTCCTGTCAAAGATGTTTCCTTAGAAATTGATGATGGCGAATTTTTAACTTTGTTAGGCCCTTCTGGATGCGGAAAATCTACTCTACTAAGACTCATTGCAGGTTTAGAATCTCCTACCAAGGGGGAAGTAATTATCGGCGGCAAAAATGTTAATCGAGCTGCACCTGGCGATCGCAATATGGCAATGGTGTTTCAAAGCTATGCTCTTTATCCCCACATGACAGCAGCCGAAAATATTGCGACAGCACTTAAGCTACGCAAAATGCCTGAGCCTGAAATTAAACGTAGAGTAAATGAGGCAGCTCATCAATTAGAGTTAACCAGTTTGCTTAACCGCAAGCCTGGTCAAATGTCTGGCGGACAAAGACAGAGAGTAGCTTTAGCTAGAGCGTTAGTCAGAGATCCTGAAGTATTTTTATTAGATGAGCCTTTGAGTAATTTAGATGCACTGTTACGAGAGCAAGTTAGAGCGCAGCTGAAACAGCTATTTAAAGAGCAAAACAAGCCTGTAGTTTATGTTACCCACGACCAAACTGAGGCAATGACTCTTTCAACTAAAGTCGCAGTATTAAATCAGGGCATAATCCAACAGCTCGATCCTCCCAGTCGCATTTATTCCCATCCTGCTAACGAATTTGTCGCCAGCTTTGTCGGCAGCCCCCAAATGAACCTTTTAACCCTCAGATGTGAAAACGATCAAGCATTTTTAGGGAAAAATCAGCTTAAATTACCTGCTATGAGCCAAAAAGCTGCTCAAATTGTCTTTGGAATTAGACCCGAAGATGTATTGATTGCGACGGGCGAATCAGAAACAACTATTGTGGGTCAAGTTTATCTAGTCGAACAATTGGGTAAAGATAATCTAGTCAGCGTCAGAATAAACGGCTCGCAAATTACGATTAGAGCTTTGTTACCAAGTGATAGCGAGTGGCAAGATCGAACCATTTCCTTAATCATTCAACCAAGTAAAATTCACTGGTTTGATATTCAAACAGGCGATCGCCTTAATTGAAACCCGAGGAGCAAGGGAGCAGAAGAAATAACATGAAAGTTAGTCAATTCTTACCTCATTCTTGATCCCTCATTCCTCATTCCTTTATCTAGCCATGCTTTTGGCTTTGGGTTTAGAAGCCAGATAATTTGCTAGCTGAGTATTAATTTGTTCTTTAACAATAAAGCGGTATTCGGTGAAATGTTCAAGATACGCACACAAGGTCAAATAAATCTCTAGCTGGCGGGGTTTTTTTAACAATACCTGAACTAAATTACGCCAAAATAACAGGCGAGTTTGAGCCAATACACCCTGTTTCCATAAGATTAAACTTAAAGCACGAATTGTTTTCCAACTCGGTCTTTTAGATTGAACGTTTTTCGCCTCACCTAATTTCATGTAATAGCGGAATATACGATTTAAATAAGCTGCTGGATCGTAAAGCTGCCAAAAAGCATTAACATACTCCGTGGCAATTTCTTCAATATCTCTAGTGGGAACAAAGTTCATCAAGGTTGTCTGATTAATATTTGCCGCTGAGTTGAGCAGCCTGCCCTCCTTTTCTAACCTATCCCATAAAGCCGTACTAGGCAGAGCCTGGAGCATACTAAACATTGCCAAAGGAATATTGGTTTGTTCGACAAACTGCACAATGCGATCGCCTGCCTGAGGTTTTTCACCATCAAAGCCAATAATGAACCCTGCCATTACCTGCATTCCTGCTCTAGTTATCTTATCAATAGACTCGGTGAGCGGATCGCGAGTGTTTTGAAATTTACTGGTTAAAGCTAGACTATCTTGATCAGGGGTTTCAATACCTAAAAAGACTTTTTTGAAGTTACATTCCACCATCAATTTCATCAACTCATCATCCTGAGCCAAATCTACCGAGGCTTCAGTAGTTAAGCCAAAAGGATACTCTTTCTCTGCCATCCAGGCTTTGAGTTCTTTGAGCAACAATTTAACGTTACGTTTATTGCCAATGAAGTTATCGTCCACCATGAAAACTGCGCCACGCCAGCCTAGATCGTAAATACGCTCTAATTCTGCTAGTAGCTGCTGGGGAGTCTTCGTCCGGGGTTTGCGCCCATAAAGCACGATGATATCGCAAAATTCGCACTGAAAAGGACAGCCACGAGAAAACTGTACTGACATATTATCGTAGGCAGTCAAATCCAGTAAGTCATAACGAGGAATTGGCGTTTCAGTTACCGCGGGCTTTTCGGTTGACCGAAAAATCCCCTCGCGATCGCCACGTTTAATTGCGGCGATAAACATAGGTAGGGTAATTTCTCCCTCGTCTAAGATTAAAAAGTCAGCAGATTCTACTTCTTGAGGAGAAGTTGTAGCATAAGGACCGCCAACAGCAACTAACTTATTTCTGCGTTTAGCTTCGGCTATTTGAGCTAACATATCATTTTTCTGCACGATCATGCCCGAGATGATGACTAATTCAGCCCAATCCCAATCCGACTCAAGAATTTCTTGGACATTGTGGTCTACTAGCTTGAACTGCCATTCTTGAGGCAATATAGCTGCCACGGTAATTAAACCCAAAGGTGGCATAAGAGCTTTGCAGTCTACTAAAGCCAGTGTTTTTTCAAAAGACCAGAAACTTTGGGGAAATAAGGGGTATAGCAATAAAACCCGCATAATTGATTCCTCTCATTAACAATTCAAAGTTATCTAAGCTTATCTTGTCCGAAAGAAGAACGTCGTTAAGGGTTTATGTAATTCTTAAGCAAAAATATCGATCATGAATTCAATCCTGGGGAATAGTTCTTGCTGTCAAAGCTTCTAATTTAGCTGTGGCAGAGCTTTTTCCATTAAATGGCTATTTTTTGGGTAAGATTTCAAAAATCGGAAATATTAAAAAAATCTAAAGCCTCTAAAACTGTTAAGCTTACATTTATTTTGATTGCCAATCGATTTTAAAGTAATAATTAAGCGTGAAAGAAATTGCTTCCATCTATTAGGTTATTTGGTATTTTTACTGGATTAATACTAATAACAAACCGTCAAATGCAGTGTTTTCCAGGATTTTATTCTCAGTAATTTTACTGAGAGAACTTTGAGCAAACCATTTGTTAAAATTAAAATCAAATTATTTAGTTCATTTAAAAGTCCAGAAATAATCTAATAAATTATTAAAAAAGAATATCTTTAGATAGTATTTAGGAAAAATAGTTTAAGATACACTAGGGATCAAGCCTAAAGCTTGTATTCATCGTAAGAAACTAAAATGCTTTTCACCTGTACTTACTTTTTATAGCCATCTGCAAGACAAAGCATTTTATCAGTGTTTATTTAAAGCAAGCTTAATAAAGAGAACGTCACTAACCGATCATACAGCCTAAAAAAAATTGAAATAATGTTATCTTCTCTGACCCGACCTACCCCTCAACTAGCTCTTTGTTGCTATGTTAATGCTACTGCCCATGTGGAAATAGCCCGAATTACCAATATTCCTCACTGGTATTTTGAACGAGTAGTTTTCCCTGGACAACGGTTAATATTTAAAGCTCCGCTCGCAGCTAAGTTAGAAATTCATACTGGCATAAGTATTAGCTCGATTATTTCGGAAACAATTGACTGTCAAGAATTACGTTTAAGTGCTTCTATTGACGACAACTAAGGCTCACAGAGCAAATCATCATTCAGTATTTATTCTGGGTAAACTTATAAACAGAATGAAAGCGATCGCCATAATTGATTAGAAAGCGATCGCTATTTACTATCGGTCAGTATAGTTATCTGACTGTAGATCAGATCAAGCAAAAAAACTGAAAATTAAACTAGAAAATGCTTAAGAACTTTCTTCGGATCTTGACCCAACAAAATAATTACTATTAAATATGATGAAAATTTTTACTTTGGTAAACCATACCCACCACCGCCTGGTGTTTCAATTACCAATGTATCTCCAGACTGCATTTCCACTGTAGCTTTGCTACCTAATTCTTCGGTAATGCCATTGCGTTTCTCGATGTAGTTTCGACCAGCTTTTCCTGCTGTGCCTCCTGCCAAACCAAACGGCAAAATACGTCTCCGATTAGATAAAATCCCTGCTGTCATCTTGGCTAAAAAACGTACTTTTCTGACTACACCATTACCACCGCGATTAAATCCTGTTCCACCACTATTGCAGCGAATACTAAACTCGGCTAAAAGTACGGGAAAACGTTGCTCTAAAATCTCTGGATCGGTAAGACGAGAATTAGTCATCTGAGTTTGTACCGCATCAGTACCCGCAAAATTTTTACCCGCACCCGAACCGCCACAGATAGTTTCATAATACTGATACTGTTCGTTACCAAAAGTAAGATTATTCATTGTCCCCTGAGACGCTGCCATAATTCCTAGAGCGCCATATAAGCAATCAGTAATATTCTGCGAAGTTTCTACATTTCCTGCTACTACAGCGGCGGGATATCGTGGATTCAGCATACAGCCTTCAGGAATGATAATCTTTAGTGGTTTCAAACAACCTGCATTAAGGGGAATACGATCTTGAACCAAAGTCCGAAAAACATATAAGATAGCAGCCTGGCATACCGCAGCAGGAGCATTAAAGTTATTGTCTAACTGACTCGAAGTACCTGTAAAATCAAGAGTTGCCTCAAGATCTTGTCGATCTATGGTTATTTTTACCTGTATTTTGGCGCCGTTATCCATCTCGCAAACAAACTCACCATCTTGCAGTGAAGCGATCGCCTTTTTGACCGCTGCTTCAGCATTATCTTGAACAAACTGCATATAAGTCTGCACGGTTTCTATGCCATATTTTTCGACCATTTTGAGCAATTCTTTGACTCCACGATTATTGGCAGCAATCTGCGCCTTAAAATCAGCAATATTTTGGTCGGGGTTTCGCGCGGGATAAGTATGATTAGCTAAAACTTCTCTAACGGCAGCTTCCCTGAATTTCCCTGTTTCTACTAACAAAAAGTTATCGAATAAAATTCCTTCTTCTTCAATATTTCGACTGTGGGGTGGCATTGAACCTGGAGTGATCCCACCAAGATCTCCTTGATGCCCGCGAGAAGCAACATAGAAGATGGGTCGAATCTGATCGTTAAAAACGGGAGTAATTACCGTCACGTCAGGAAGATGAGTTCCGCCATTGTAGGGATTATTCGCTAAATAAATATTACCTGGTCGAATTTCCTCTTTCATTGCCTCAATTAAGCTGATCACGCTGGCACTCATTGAGCCAAGATGTACAGGAATATGAGGCGCATTTGCTACTAAAGAGCCAAAACTATCAAAAATTGCACAGGAAAAATCTAATCGCTCCTTAATATTTACTGAGGTAGCGGTATTCTGCAAGACAATACCCATTTGTTCAGCAATAAACTGATAGAGATTATTGAAAATTTCTAAGCGAACAGGATCGGGTCGATCTAGAGGAATCATACGTAAATAAGCGGTAGGTTACAAGCGGGTCAATTTTCTAGGTCTGTGAATAATTTGGCTGCTTTTTTTTATTTACGTTTATCTTCTTTAGGCTAGTTGTTTATACTTTAAATATATTGATAAAACTCAATAAAACTTAAATCAGGTTGCCAGCAATCTTTAATCTGGCACATCGCAATTATCTTAATCTACATTCATGCAGTCAACTCCAAATCTAGATCAATTCATTCCCGAACCAATAACCAGAGTAGCCTATCAAGGGTTTCAAGAAAGTAAAAAAGTATTCGGCTTCGTACATAAACTAGTAAGCGATCGCCTTACCAATACACTTATTCCCGAACAAGCCAGCAAAAGCCAGCCTCTTGATCCCGAAGTATTTGAAAAACTTCAGCTAAAACTCAAAGCATTAGAAGAAAAAGATTGGCAGGACGCGCAACAGGGCGTGTATCCTAACAGCTTGCTGTTTGATAATCCTTGGACTGATTTCTTCCGTTACTATCCCGAAGTTTGGTTAGATATGTTCAAAATTTGGGGTCGCCTAGAAAAGAAAGACTATCAAAGCTTTGATGCTGCGATCGACCGAGTCGGCTATCCTGACTATTATTTGCAAAACTTTCACTATCAAACCGATGGCTATCTCAGTGATATGTCTGCCAACCTCTACGATTTACAGGTAGAGATTTTGTTTAATGGTGCAGCAGATGCAATGCGTCGGCGAATCCTCGCCCCTCTCAAACAAGGATTACAGGTTTTTTCCTCTGTGCCACCCCAACAGTTAAGAGTCTTAGACGTAGCTTGTGGTACTGGACGTACCTTGCGTATGCTTCGTGGTACTTTACCTAAAGTATCTTTGTTTGGTACAGATTTGTCTCCTGCTTATCTCCGTAAAGCCAATCAGCTGCTTTCTGAGATATCAGGTGAATTACCTCAGCTGCTTCAGGCTAATGCTGAAGAATTACCATATTTAGATAACTATTTCCACGGACTCAGTTCGGTATTCTTATTTCATGAATTACCCGCTGCCGCAAGACAAAATGTAATTAACGAAGCGTTTCGAGTTCTACAACCAGGAGGTGTATTGGTAATTTGCGATTCAATGCAGGCGATCGACTCTCCTGATTTTCAAACTATGATGAATAATTTTCCTGCTATCTTTCATGAACCCTACTATAGACACTACATTACCGACAATCTAGAAGAGCGTTTAACCACAGCAGGATTTACTAATATTCAAGTCGAAAATCATTTTGTTAGTAAATATTGGACGGCTTGCAAACCAGAATCATAATTCCACTGTTACATAACAGTCTAAATACTCAAGTAAATTATTGACCATTGATCACGGTTACCCATTGTTGATAACTAGATTACTACAGTGTGTGACCGTGATTGCTGAGCCGAGATCGAGTTAGACTAGAATTAAAAGGTGAAATAACTATAGTTCATCAAAGACAAGTGGCTAATAACAGTGAATGATCGCTTTAACAAACTACTTCAACTTAATACATCTGGTCTTGGCTGCTGGGCAAGTATAATTCTTACTGTATTTATCTTGACCAGTGTTGGTTTAGGCTGGATAGTCAATGGCTTTATGATCTTGATTGCACTATTTTTAATAGTTCCTGTGGTTGCCTTTTGGGGGTTTCAGTGGTGGCTGAAGCGTAAGCTAATTCAAGATCGTTGTCCCGTGTGCAGCTACGAATTTACAGGATTTAAAAACACGGAATTTAATTGTCCTAACTGTGGAGAAGCTTTACAAGTTGAGGCTCAAAGCTTTAGCCGAATGACTCCGCCTGGCACAATCGACGTAGATGCAGTGGAAGTATCGGCTCAAACTATCGAAGAAAGTAACTAGCAATTAAAAGTTAGTTATTAGTAGAAATATCTAAAGTAAACTGATGTCGGCTACCAGTGCGATCGCCAACGTAAATTTGATAGTAGCCTGCTTCCCATACTCCAGAAATTTCAGGTTTTAATCCTGACACCTCATCTCCTAAAACACAAAAACTATCCCCTGGATTTGGTCCCACTACCAATAAAGTTGGTTCACCTCCATTTGTTTGGACTGTTAAACGCATATAGTCAATTCTCTGTTCTACGTTCATTTCATAACTAGGGGTGTTCGGAACGAAACCGCAACCCTTACTATCTGTAGAACCACCAGATTGACCTGTAATTGTTTTGTCTGTTTGATTTGCCTTGGTGTTAGCGTTTGCTACATTATTGTCAATATTGACAAATAATATAGCCATAGACAAAATCAAAATATTAATCGCGTTGAGTTTTGATAACCTTACGATACAAGGAATTGAAAAATCAAATACTGTCATGGCAATTGCAAACCGATTAAGTTTGGGTTTTAAAGATAAAAGCAAAA
Source organism: Myxosarcina sp. GA_180221_E-2-1-MAG-40_15 (assembly GCA_020692205.1). Lineage (GTDB taxonomy): Bacteria > Cyanobacteriota > Cyanobacteriia > Cyanobacteriales > Xenococcaceae > Waterburya. The sequence continues at coordinate 56,084 of JAIMKV010000002.1, read as the reverse complement.
CCATCTAAAAATTTCAAAGATAAATATATTATTTATCTTATTAGATAAAGCACTATTTTTTAGAATTATTGTTCCACTTTGATAATAGTCATAATTTAACTAAACAATGTTAATCAGGTATTGACAATTAATAGTGAACTTACATATTTTTAACCAAGACAGTAAGATAATAGCTTGAGCAGCTTTCTTTTTTTTACTTTTTTAAAAAAATATTAATTGAAAATAGCTCAAGTATATTATTCATAGTTTATTGAAATTAGTGCTTGATGATTAGTTTATTAAATAGTTCAAATTTCTCGCTAGTTACCCTGGCATTACGTAATACAATAAAACCCGCCTATGGTTTTCGACAAATTAGATAAATTCGCTATTTAAATCTAAAATCAAAATTTATTTTACTAATACTTATTAAGTTATAAATTAGTATTTAGCTGATATTTTTTGGTTAAATTTAACTAAGCGATTAATCGACTATATATTAAATAATATGATAGTCAAACCAATCAATATACACTCGATTTTTAACTACTTTTTGATATTTTTATATTATTAGACCTCAACTTCACTAAAACTTTAAGTTATTTACCTGCCTAATCGCTTATAAATTCTTTATAAGAGTAAATACTAAGACATTATTATTTTTTTTTAGAGCAAAGCCCGAAGTTGATCGAAAACACTATGACCAACCCGCACAAAAACAGCAGTTCTGATCTTAATCTGCGGTCTGAACTTGATATCAATATAAAAGAATATTTTGTCAAACTTAAACGTCGCTGGCTTCCAGCGCTAGCTGTATTTGCTTTTACTATTGGTACTACTTTTTTGCTAACGGGTTTTTTAGAAAAAACCTATACATCCGAAGGAAAAATTTTATTTAGAAAAAATAATCCTAATTCGCTGCTTGATTTGCAAAAAAATGCTAATCAGTTCGATTCTATATTGAATACTCAAACTCCTTTGAGTACAGAACGATTACGGATGATCTCAGAACCTGTTCTGCAAGAAACTATAGACCAACTAAAATTAGTCAACGCTGATGGCGAGCCGCTTAAAGCTATAGAATTAAAACAAAAACTGTCTGTCGAGATAGTAGGGGGAACTGATGTTATTTCGATTGAATACCGAGATCGAGATCCCATAATTTCTTCTAAGGTAGTCAATACTTTAATGGATGTATACATCAAGGAACATGTTCGCAGTAATAAATCTGCAACTACTAGTGCAGATAGTTTTATTACCGATTCAATACCCAAAATAGAAAATAAACTTGAAGGATTAGAATCTCGTTTACAGAGCTTCTACGAAGAAAATCAGGTTGTAGATTTGCAAGAAGAGAAAAAAACTCTGGTATCAGAAATTGGCACTCTTAATCGTCAAATATCTTCCGTAGGAGCTGAACTAGAAGGAAAAAAAGCTCAAACAGGCAGTTTGCAAAATCAACTTGGCTTGAATCTGAAACAGGCGATCGCAGCTAATCAATTAGGAAATACTCCTCAAGTTCAGAGCATTCTCGAACAGCTAGGTGCTACAGAAACAGAGCTATCTCAAGAACGTCAAAGATTTAACGACAATCACCCAACCATAGCTAGTCTCGAAGAAAAAAAACAGACTTTAAATTCTCAATTAGCCAAATTGATTAGTCAGTATGTCGGGGCGAAAGTTTCTGAAGGGTTATTAGTCGGTGGCAATTTAAAAGAAAATCAGCTAGAAAAATTTATTAATCTAAAAATAGAAGAACTGAATCTGCAAACACAACTTTCTTCCTTATATCAATATCAGCAAGTATATTTAAATCGAGCCAAAGAAATACCCAGGTTAGAAAAACAAGAGCAGTCGCTACTACGAGAAGTTGAAAGTGCGCGTTCAACCTACAACACGTTATTAGGCAACAAGTCTGATCTAAATGTACTAGTCAATCAACAGACTGGCAATGCCGAGATTATTGAATCAGGTCCAGTTCCAGAAGAGGGTAGCACTGGTAGAATACCACTGATACTTTTAGGTGTTTTGATGAGTTTATTTTTGTCTAATTTAACGGTTATTTTGTTAGAGATACAGGATCGTACCATCAAAACTATTCCAGAAATCAAACAAAAGTTTGCCTACCAAGTATTGGGAATTGTGCCTTTAGATACGTCGCAAAGCGATCAAGGAGGAATTATCGTTCAAAGAGAACCTGATTCTTTCGCTAGCGAAATCTATCGCATGATTCAGACTAATCTCAAATTCCTGGCGGTTAAACGTCAGCCTAAGGTTATTTTGATGACTAGCTCTGTTCCAGGAGAAGGTAAGTCTACCGTGGCTGCTAACCTAGCTGCTGCTATGGCTCAGTTAGGTCGAAAAGTTTTGCTAATTGATGCTGATTTGAGGAAGGCTTCTCAGCATGATTTATGGCAGATCAATAATACGGTTGGGATCAAAGACATCGTCACCCAGAAAATACCCCTAGAGCAAGTAGTTACTCAGCCCATGGGACAACTTGACGTGCTAACTTCAGGCACAATTGCTCCCAACCCTCTTGCCTTATTAGATTCTTCGGAAATGAGCGATTTGGTTGCAGCAGCCAGAAAAGAATATGAGCTAGTTATTATTGACGCTCCACCATTAGCAGTTACCGCAGATGTTTTAACTTTGAGTAAATTAGCTGATGGTATTGTTTTTGTAAGTCGCCCAGGAATTGTCGAAAATGAGAGCGCTCAATTAGCTCAAGAAACTATAGCTAATGCTAATTTATCTCAAAAAGTTTTAGGAATGATCATTAATGGTGTTAAGTCTAATGAATTTGACCGCTATTCATACCATGCCAAATACAGCAAAAACTACTTTTCTAGTGCGCTTAAAAATAGTCATTCTCAAACTGCAACCGCTTAGATTTATGTAGTTTTAACATTACGCACGTAGGTAATAACCTGAAATAATTGTTCTTTATGCAAACATGAAAAAATCAACTATTGTAATTGGCTTAGATGCAGCAGAACCTAGATTAATTGAAGAATGGATGACGGCAGGACATTTACCAAACTTAAGCACAATTCGTCATCAGGGAACATACAGTCGTTTAAATAATCAGGTAAAGTACTGTGGTGTACTCACAGAGTATTCAACTACTGAGCCTTTATGGGCAACTTTTTCTACTGGATGCCGTGCTGATACACTCGGCTATTGGGACACAGTAAGCTACAACCCAAATAACTATGAAATTGTTTGTGATGTAGTTACTAGTGGTTATGACTACCAAGAATACCCTCCCTTTTATGCTTTAGGTGAAGATTATAAAGTAGCTGTCCTAGATGTTCCCGTCACTACTCTTTCAGAGCGCATTAATGGGGTACAGATCTTAGGTTGGGGTGGGCATTATCCTTACACTGTTAGTGCTTCCAATCCTCCAGAAATCTATGCTGACGTGGTTGAAAAATATGGTAAAAACCCAGTATTGCATAACGATAATGGACTATGGTGGAATCCTCAATACGTCAATTGGATTCAACAAGCACTAAAAGAGAGTATTGATGGGCATTCAGCGATCGCCCGCGACTTACTTCAGCAAGACAACTGGGATTTATTTTTGATGGTATTTGGGGAAACTCATACCGTCGGGCATGACTTATACAACTATAGTCAGGCGGACCATCCTGTATACAATCATCTCAGCAAAAATGGTACTAAACCAGATCCAGTATTAAGTACCTATAAACAGGTCGATAGTGCCATAGGTGAAATTTTGGCGGTTGCCCCTCAAGATGCTAATGTGCTGTGTTTTTCAGTTCATGGTATGGCAGCCAACTTTACCGATTTATTGAGTATGGCGGTACTGCCAGAGTTACTTTATCGTTTTCATTATGGCAAAGCTGCGATCGCTCCAGGAAAAGTCGATTCTAAGCCTGGGTCTATCGTAACCAAGCCAATTAGAAATTCTTGGCCAGGAGAAATTTGGAGTCAAGTATATGAGCCTAATCCCCTAAAAAAATTATTTCGCACCTGGACTCATAAGAAATTTTTAAGGGATCAAAAACACGGTTTACTTTCTCCTTATAGTTTGTCAGATGAACCAATTGAACAAGAACTAGCTATGGGCTGGATGCCAAGCATGTGGTATTCTCCTCTTTGGTCTGACATGAAGGCATTTGCTCTACCTGCATTTACTAACGGTCATATTCGGATCAATCTTCAAGGTAGAGAGAAGAAGGGAATTGTTGAGCCTAATGATTATCATGCTCTATGTACCGAATTAAGTGAAATTCTTTATGATCTAAAGGACGCTAGGACTGGAAGCAAGATTGTCAAGCAAGTTGTCATAACTCGCACCAATCCTTTAGATCATGACCCAAAACTACCTGATGCAGACATTGTCATTCTCTGGCAAGAGCCAATTACTGATGTTGTTGACAGCTCAAGACTAGGAAGGGTTGGCCCTTTAACTCACTGTCGCGCAGGAGGACATAAAAGCCAAGGATTTTTAATGGGAAAAGGACCTGATATTCCTCAAGGATTTGATTTGCCTGCTAGTGAAGCAGTGGACTTAGCTCCAACAATTTTAAACCTAATGAATGCGCCAATTCCTAAATATTTAGATGGGAGAAACTTGCTTCGTAATGATCATAGTTAAGTATACTTTAATTTAGCAAAACTCAGATTGATCTGGGTTTTGCTAAGAATAAGAAATAACTTTTGATGGTGTCAGGCTCACTAGAAAAAACCTATCTGTTTAGACTCTAATTGCTATAGTCATAATACAAAATAATTTAAGACTACCATAGTAGTAATTTTCTTCAAGTAAACACATAAGACTGACAGTAACTCAAATCGTTAACAACTTTTAAATCCATAACATTCATATTTATGTTCAAAAGCAAGAGTAATATTTTAAAATATTTTGAATTTGTTTTCACTATCTTGTCTCTAATTCATGTGTCTCAAGCTATTATCCCTTTACTATTAACTGGAGGAATTAACGAAGGTGATGGTATCGATGTAACTAGTCTCGATCTTTCGATTAACGCTAAAATTTCAGTCTTCATTTATCTAGTGATATTTGTACTACTAGCGATGAGGTGGAAAAGATCTTTGGCAGCATTTTCTAGTAATGTATTAATTTTGATTTTGCTCGGAATTATTTGTTTTTCTTACTTTTGGTCAATTAATCCTGACCAGACTCTAAGATTTAGTATTTATGCGATTGGAACTACTGGTATTGGTTTATATGTGGCAACTCGCTACACTCTTGCCGAACAAATGCAGCTGCTTAACTGGATTTATGGATTACTGCTGATTTTAAGTATTTTATTTGCAATTGTAATTCCTAAATATGGCATTATGGGTGGCGTTCATGAGGGTGCTTTACGAGGAGTATTTACTCACAAAAATCAATTTGGCGCCTTTATGGCTCCTGGAGGAGTAATTTTCTTGCTGAGTGCTTTTCGTGGAGGAACTTACAGTTGGCTTTACTGGTGTTTGTTAGTTCTAAACTGCGGCGCAATGGTTATGTCTCAATCTACAACCGCTTTGGGAACTTTTGGATTAATGCTGATCTTATGTTTGATTTATCGTATTTTCAGATGGCGTTATGAGGTGATGGTTTCAGCCATATTAGCTGCAACTCTTCTTGGCTTTGTGGGTTTAATTGTGGTTGCAGGATATGTTGGTTCGGACTCTTTATTTGATTTTGTAGGGAAAGATACAACTTTGTCTGGTAGAACATACATCTGGCAATATGTTTGGGATCAAATTCAATTACGTCCCTGGTTGGGATATGGGTTAGATGCATTTTGGAATGGATATGATGGTCCTTCTGGCTATGTACAATTGGCAATGAGAATAGCCGTAATTTATGCTCATAATGGATTTTTGGATATTTGGCTCTCTATAGGTTTGGTGGGGTTAGGCGTTTTTATTATTGGCTTTGTTAGTACTGTGCTGCAATCTTTAGTATTACTGAGAAAGAGCAATACCCCAGAAGGATTTTGGCCTCTTTTGTTTTTGACTTATATTTTATTGTCTAACTTAACAGAAGGAACAATATCTAGTTTTAATAGCTCTTTTTGGGCGATATACGCAGCGATAACTTACTCTTTAGCTATAGCCGAAAGCAAAAAATATACCATTACTGAAGAATTGGTACTTTAATCTTAAGAAGATGAAATATAGACTATGAATCTAACAAAAATTAAAATTAAAGTGGCTAATTTGTTGGACAGTAGTCTAGCACGGGATACCCTATGGATGTTATTTTCCAAAATATTTAACGTAGTAATGCAAGCAGCATATTTCATAATTGTTGCTCGTTTATTGGGCAAAGAAAACTATGGCTCATTTATTGTAATTACTGCTACAGCGTCCATTATTTTTCCTTTTACTTCTCTGGGAGGAGAACACTTATTGATCAAGAATGTTTCGGTTAATAGAGCAACTTTTAATACTTATTGGGGTAATGGTTTAGTCTTGCTAACTGCTAATGGGACTTTTTTTATTATTATTCTTTTGCTGCTCTCTCCATTACTATTTCCTAGAGATGTTCAGTGGGTAGCAATATTACTTATTCTGCTAGCTGACTTAATTTGCTTAGCACTTTTGGACTTGGGATTTAAGGCTTTAATGGCAGTAGATATGGTCAATAAAACAGCGCAGTTAGGAATTTTAAGTACCTGTAGCAAGCTATTAGCTGCGTTATCTTTAGCAGTATTTTTTACTAATCCTGGAGTTACTACGTGGGGTTATTTATATTTTATTAGCTCGGCAACTATGGCTATAGTTACCATTATTTTAGTCAATAAAATGATCGGTTCTCCGCGCCCTGCGCTGTCTGAATTAAAATCTAATCTTACTCAGGGAATATATTTCTCTATTAGTGCCTCAGCAAGTAACATTAACGCTAATTTAGATAAGTCAATGCTAGGAAAGCTAGCAAGTGTTGGTGCTGCAGGTATTTACGGTTCTGCTTATCGTTTTATTGATGTTGGCAATGTTCCTTTACTAGCATTATCTGGTGCCACCTACACCAGATTTTTTCAGCATGGAGTATCAGGAGTCAAAGGAAGTTTAGGTTTTGCCAAACGCTTACTGCCTATCTTGACTTTATATGCGATCGCCACAGTCATTGGCTTTTGGATTTTAGCTCCTTTTATCCCCGTAATTTTGGGCGAAGAATATCGCGAGGCAATTGCAGCTCTACTGTGGTTATCTCCTCTTCCAGCGATCGCTACCTTTCAGTATTTAGCAGCAGATACCCTAACTGGTTCTGGACATCAGAAAGCTCGCAGCATAGTGCAGGTGGCAGCTGCAATTCTTAATGTTTTGTTAAATATATGGCTGATTCCTAAGTTTTCTTGGCAAGGTGCAGCTTGGGCTACTTTGATTTCCGATTCTCTGCGTCTAGTTTGCTTGTGGATCATAGTTATTTTATTGTATCGCCAAGAAACCAAGCAAGACTATTTACATGGATAAATAATTCAGATAAATACATAATATCTTTAGATAATTAATCTTAAACAATAAGCTGTTTTTCTGGATTTTCAAAGTAACGCAGAAAAGCCAACAGTAAACACCTCCAAATATTTTAAATTAAAATCATGCTTTTTAATTCTTTTGAGTTTATTTTATTATTTTTACCTATTACCTTAATCGGGTTTTTTGTGATTGGTAAAAGTAATAAAAATGTTAAGCAGCAATTACCGATTCTCTGGTTAGTCTTTGCTTCCTTAGTCTTTTATGGCAGATGGAAACCTTTGAATCTACCATTAATTTTATTGTCAATTGCCGTCAATTACTATTTAGGTTACTTACTCAGTAATATAATCACGAAACCAACAGTTAAAAAAATAGTATTTGGTCTAGGAATTGCTTTAAATTTAGGATTGATTAGCTATTTCAAATATTCCAACTTTTTGATTAGCAACATAAATCAGTTTGTCGGCACAAATTTTGCTTTACCTTCTGTGGTAATTCCACTGGCAATTTCTTTTTTCACCTTCCAACAAATTGCTTATTTAGTTGATGCCTATAGAGGAGAAACCAAAGAATACAACCTAAGCAAATATATCTTGTTTGTTTGTTTTTTTCCTCAGTTAATTGCAGGTCCGATCGTACATCACAGAGAAGTACTACCACAATTTGAAACAGCATCGGTTTATAAATTTAGTCAAAGAACTTTGTCTATTGGTTTAACAGTTTTTATAGTTGGTTTATTTAAAAAAGTTATATTTGCCGATCGCATTGCTGAATATTCTAATTTGGCTTTTGCCGCGGCATCTCAAGGGATTGACCTTACCTTCTCTGAATCTTGGGTTGGTGCGTTAGGTTATACCCTACAGCTTTATTTCGATTTTTCTGGCTATTCTGACATGGCAATTGGTGCAGCATATATGTTCAATATTAGACTGCCATTAAATTTTAATTCACCTTACAAAGCTATTAGTATTGTAGATTTTTGGCGCAGATGGCACATTACCCTTTCTCACTTCCTGCGCGATTACTTATATATACCTTTGGGAGGAAGTCGTAAAGGAGAATTCAGGCGCTATTCTAATTTATTTATTACTATGCTGTTGGGAGGTTTATGGCATGGTGCTGGTTGGACTTTTATCTTTTGGGGTGGTTTACATGGCTTTTATCTAGTAATCAATCATTTATATCGTTCAATTCGCCAAGGATTAGGACATAATTTAAAGAATGATAATTGGCTACTCCGCGGTACTGGATGGATTGTAACCTTTATTGCTGTTGTAATTTCCTGGGTCTTTTTTAAAGCTAATAATTTTGAAACTGCAACCTCTATGTTGATGTCAATGTTTGGCTTTAATGGTGTAGAGTTACCAGACTTCTTAGCTCCTTATCTCAGCTTTCTCAGGAATTTTGGGGTAGGATTTTTAGGATTTACCGTTAACGTGGGCATCAGTCAGAAATACTCTACCTTCGGTATCATGATCTTATTGATAGTCGCTTGGTTTACTCCTAATACTCAACAGTGGATGGGCAAATATAATCCAGCGTTAACCGAGTCGATTGAATATAATCAACCGCAATGGCAACAGAAATTTTGGCAGTCTTTGTCTTGGAGACCAAACCGAATTTGGACAGTAATTATCGCCGGATTAACTTCACTTTCTTTACTCTGTTTTTCTAGAGTAAGCGAATTTTTGTATTTCCAATTTTAGTTTCTAAAACATATACTTTATACTGTAACTAGATAAAAATGAATCTCAGAAGTGCTGCCATCGGATTTCTTAAATTAGGTAACCGCAAATCTCCAGTAATCTCCGTTCTTCAAGTCGCCCAACAAGATACAGATACAAAGTTTAGTTTCGGTCTTTATGGACTAGTAACTTTTTTATTGTTAGGTTCTGTGGCGGGCATAAACTGGTTGATCGATCCCTTGTGGTATAGTCATGGAAATATTTTGACTGGTAAAAATTTTGCTTTTAACGAAAGAATTACTAAAACTAATCTTTTTTTGAGAACTAAAGAACAGGTGAAATATGACTGTATAATCTTGGGTAGTTCTAGAGTTACTGCATTAAGAGCATCAAATTTTACTAATAATAAGTGTTTTAATTATGCTCTTAAGGGTGGAGAAATACCAGACTTCGTTAGTTACGCCGATTTCCTGCAAAAAGAAGGCATTGAACCTAAAGTGGTTTATCTTGGCGTAGATGGCTTAAATTTCGTCGAGAAAGAAAGGAAAGAAAAGCAGCCAGTTTTAATTGACAGTCTTCAGACGAAGTCTCCTTTAGCAGCTTATTTATCGGCTGATGTTTTGCTATTTTCCAGCATGACTTTACTAGGAATTAGTCCTGATCCTGGGAATTATTATGACCGTGGTTTTGAACCAGTGGATTTTGCTGCTCCTCCGACTTATACGCCAGAATTTTATAAGCCTGCATCCTTACAAAGGTGCGATTTATCCTCGGTAGCAACATTTGTCAGTCTTAAAGAGTTTTTTCCTAACGCTAAATTTATTGCCTATGTGCCACCAATATCTGCTTGGGGCATGATTAATGATACTTATGGCAGAGGATTGATGGATTGTCATCTATCGGCTTTTTACCAGCTATCTCAAAGTTTTGACGCGATGTATGATTTCTCTATCCCGTCAGAAGTTACCAAGAATCCAGATCTTACTTTTGATGGCAGCCATTATTCAGTTAAAGCCAACAATTGGATTGCAGAAGTTTTACAAGGTAACCCCGATCATAATTTTGGCATTAGGATAGATCAATATGGTTTTAATGATTATCGACAAATATATCGGCAAAAATTACGAGAATTTTTGGTCGAACATAATGAATTAGAGCGTTGGGATGACAACCCCGAGATATCAATTGATCTGGTTCAGTAAAAAACCCTGCGTGCTGGTTGGCATTCAGGGTAATCATTGGTTTTATTAGGTGGTTGGTTTTATTAGGGGGTTTAATTGGTTACAAGTTGAGAAAGCTTTGTTTTCTGACCGCGGAAGGCAGTCAAGCGCGATGCGCGACACGAAGTTAGTCCTTTAGGAAAGCGAGTCCTTTAGGGCAAGCCCTGCCTTTTCAAAGCAGGGAACGCTTGACTATTTGCGATCGCCTCATATTAGGCGGAATCGCCAAACTTTGAATAACTTGGTTCCTTCGTTCGCTTTCCATTTGCTTGAGTTCGGTATAGTCTAGCCAATGAATGCAGTTAACAGGACAAGTATCCATTGCTTCTTCAACTAACTCTTTGGCATCTCCATCCTGATTAAATACTCTAGCTCTTCCGTGGTCTGGTTCAATATAAAAAGTATTTGTCGCTACATGGGTGCAATTTTTGCACCCAATACAAATATTTTCGTCTACATACACACCTTTTTGTCGCCAAACTCCGCCCAATTCTGGCTCAAAACCATTTGGCTCAATCTCAGAAAAACCAGTCATTACGCGCTCCAGCGTTGAACAACTAGGCGAATTGAACCATCTTGATTTTTGGCTTGTTCGGTAATGGTAAATCCTTGCTCAGCGGTTTCATTGACCACGGTGTGATAAGCATAACGTTGAGTGACTTGACGCAGAAAACCATCAACGGTTAATGGCTGTTGCCAGTACTGTAAATCTGCCACAAGTTCATATTCGTTACCATTCCAGCTAAATCCAAAATCATAGTCGTTATTTTGTTCTATGACTACATCTGCTTGATGAGTTTGACCCTGATAACCTCGAACAGTTCCAGGTTTATTTTTCCAATCCACGTTTAGATCTTGAAGTGCTGCTTTGAGAGAATCCAAATTGCGAATCTTAGTTTTGATGTTGCTAAAATGTGACATAAATTTCCTCGATAAAGTTAAATTGAAATGGATAATAATAAAAGCTATTTGATTAAATTACCAGTCGCTGAAGTTGCTCTGAGCAACTACCTGAGCTGAGGTAAGCTGATTTTGAGCATAATAGTCAGAAGTTGGCTTTTGCTCAATTACAACTCCTAATTGCTGCTCTATTGCTGCTGTTACCTCTTGGCACGATGAACCAACAATACCTGTAACCGTCTCTTTGACCCGACCATCGGGATAAATAATAAATTCTAGTGTTTCCATTTATTTGCGATCGCCTAGCATTAACCTGATTATTAGCCTACTAAATCACTAGTTTTTGTTATATCGTTCTCGTTATAGATATTTTGAGTTCTTGACTTAATTCTCTAAAAATCTTATTAAAGATTAACAATGATTGAATTAATCACTTGGGCATAGTTTAAGTTTTCCGTAAACTAACTTGAGAGTCAAGGGGTAAGCGTAGCTTAAAAAGATTTTCTTAACAAAAAAACACAATCCTTAAAAAAAGATCGATAAACTAATCAGGAAGCAAAGATAACTGTTAATTTATTCAATGGAATGAGCTTGAGATCATACAATTTGTTATGTATTCAAGTTAAAGCCAGAAATGATGATAAATAAAGCAGTTAAGCCGATTCAAGTTGGCGTATTGGGTTTTGGTGGTTTAGGACAAGCAGCAGCAAAGATATTAGCTACCAAACAAGAAATGAACCTAGTTGCAGCAGCAGATCATCAAGGCTATATTTACGATCCTGCTGGATTAAACATAGATGCGGCAATTTCTACTTATCGCGATCGCAATACTGTAGGATATTCGCCTAATTATGGTGTTCTTAGTAGTAACAGCATTCAGGATGTGATTGACAATGCGGTAGTTGACGGCTATTTCTTGGCTTTGCCTAACTTACCTAATACCTTCATGGCAGAGGTAGCCCAGCAATTTATCAAATCTGGCTGGCAAGGAGTGTTAGTAGACGCTCTTAAGCGTACTAGTGCGGTGGAACAGTTGTTAGAACTTCAGTCCAACTTGGCAAAAGCAGGAATCACTTACTTGACAGGTTGTGGCGCAACTCCTGGTTTATTAACTGCGGCGGCGGTAGTGGCGGCTCAAAGTTATGCCGAAATTCATAGTGTCAAGATCACGTTTGGGGTAGGAATTGCTAATTGGGAAGCATACCGCGCCACTATTAGAGAAGATATTGCTCATATGCCTGGATATGATGTAGAACAAGCCAGAGCAATGAGCGATGCGGAAGTTGCTACACTACTAGACAAAACCGACGGCATTATCTCCCTAGAAAACATGGAACACGCAGATGATATCATGCTGGAGTTGGCAGGCGTTTGCGATCGCGATCGCGTTACTGTAGGGGGTGTAGTAGACACTCGTAACCCGAAAAAACCGCTAAGTACCAATGTCAAAGTTACAGGACGCACTTTTGAAGGTAAAATCTCTACTCACACCTTTACTTTGGGTGATGAAACCAGTATGGCTGCTAATGTTTGTGGCCCTGCTTTTGGTTATCTTAAGGCGGGAATGGCGTTAAATCGTCGGGGGATTACGGGTTTATTTACCGCAGCAGAAATCATGCCTCAGTTTGTTAAGTAATTCTCAAACAAAAAGCGATCGCACCTACTAAGTGCGATCGCTTTTTTAGGAAATTAAATATAAAATACAACAATTACTAACAAGAAGATTCAATTGGCACAAGGTTAATTTCTATTTTGTATCCAACTGCCTGAGCATATTCTTCAATAGTTGAAAGTTTGGGAGAAGAAGATGAATACACATTCTCTAAACGAGAAATATTACTTTTCTTTGTCGAGAGAATTTCTGCCAACTCTTGTTGGGTTAAGCCTGCCATCTTTCTCATGGCAATTAGTTTCTTTTTCAGATTGTAAGTTACCGAAAGAGCCTCGTATTCTTTTTTTACTTCACTATTTGTGAGAACTTTTTCTTTAAACTTTGCTAATGTGAGACGTGTCATTTTTTGACCTCCTTCATACGTTTTTTTGCCAAATCTAATTCTTTCTTTGGTGTTTTTTGAGACTTTTTAATAAAGGAATGGAAGTGCGATCACTTTTATGGGAAATATGTTTTAAATTTTATGCTGAGGTTGTTCTTGAGCTTTTCTTTTTTTCAGCTTATCTACCAAAGGAGTAATTTTTTCTGGGGGAATAATTTTTACTTGACCGTTTTCAGAAATCGCAATAGACTCCCCCTTAATTCGGTGCTGTTCGATCGCTTCATCTACGGCTTGTTGAACAAGAAGATTTAGTTTAGTAGATAATCTATCATCAATATCGGGCGCGTTCTTTTGTGTCTTACACCGACGCGGGTTAGCCCTATCAATATTCTGGTTCATAATGATTTCTAGTTAATTTGTTGCCAAATTAATTGCTGATAAATTGTTATTTGTTGGTTGGGTGTTTTCTCAGCTATTACGTTTCTAGTAGTTCCAGTATTATCGTACACAATCCAGTAGTCAGCTATGGGAGAATATAGTTCAACAAAGTTTCTTCTACCTCGTTCGTATCTTCTTCGTATTATATCTTCTGGAATATTATGTCCTCCAGATGCTACTCTTTTGGCTACTCGATTTACTGCTAATTCTGCACTTTCCAACCAGACATATATCAAGTTAATTCTATATCCTTGAGCTTTGCAGTTTCTCAAAAATTTAGCAAATGTACGGGCTGCTAACGTCGTCTCAAAAGCAAAATCTTTGCCCTCTCTAAGTAATGTATTAAGTCTTTCAAGCATCAGCCTACTGGCTTGAATTGCTACAGCATCAACATTATTAGGATTTATTTCAGCAGCAATTATATCCGCATTGATAAACTCCAACTGATTATTGAATGAGGATAAAATTTTGGTAGCCAAGGTAGTCTTTCCAGAACCATTGCAGCCTCCAAAAACATATATTTCAGGCATAAGTTGAATTAAATATGAGAAATGGAAAAAAGCGATCGCTATAACTTCGTTTGTTTCTTTAGACTGTCTATCTTACCTAGCGATGGAATAATTAAAATTTGATCGCATTATCACCAACTCAAACAGAAAAGCGATCGCATTTACTAAGTGCGATCGCTTGAAGTAATATTGGAAGTTAAGTCAATTGGATATTAGTCGGCGATATCTGTAATACCATCTACAGTTACGGTTACACTACCTTGATCGGTGTTCCCTTGAGGATCGCTGACAGTGTAGGTAAAGGTATCTGTTCCAGTACTTCCTGTGTTAAGAGCATTTAAAGAACTACTAGGTCTAGGGTCATATTTTAAAACATACTTTCCTTCACGGCTGTGTCTTGACGAATTGGTAATTTCCCAAACTTCAACCGTTGCACCAGAATTAAGTCTAATGGCACTGTTACCATTAACCACTGTATTGTTGATCTTAGTTATAGTTAAATCTTGTCTGGGAGTATTAGGGTCTTCGTCATTCATCAGCACAGAAATCCAGGTGATAGTGTCTTCATCTGTCTTGCCAGTGTCATCCTCTGCTACAGGATTGTCCGCAACCCCATTAATGGTCATGGTTACAGTAGCGGTACTGACGTTGTTTTGACTATCTTTAATTGTGTAAGAAAAAGTATCGGTGGCAGTCTCATTAGGGTTAAGACGCTCAAACTTGCTATTAGGATTATAAGTAAAAGTTCCATTACTATTGAGTTTTACTAAAGCACCAGAAGCCAGAGTGATTTCCTTACCTACATTAGCGGCAACTCCATTGACCTGAGTAACACTAATACCTGCGCCTAAATCATTGGTCATTACATTGCCAGAAGTGGCATCATCTTCACTAGTAGCAACTTGGTCTGCCACTGCGGTAGCCGTTTGTGGTACATTTACACCTGTAACGGTCTGATTTTGTGCTGAAAAAGTGTGATTATCCGATTCAAATTTTGAGCCTGATGTAGTTTCAATCACAATTTCATCATATACTTGGTCATTAAAAAAGACGTTGACATAAGCAAATGGTTCGGCTTTATGTCCTGTAGCAGTACCGCAAGGAGCAACACCAGTAGTAGGACAATTGGGATTACCATAGTATAAAGCTCTTTCAGCAGCGGGTCGGGTGTTGATAAAGCCTACTAAATCTTTTGTCTGAAAAACAGCTACTTCCTCACCTTTATTTTTGAAAATTATCCTATTGGCACTATCACCTGCTGACCACCAAAAACCAAAGTATTTTTGGTCTTTGTTAACTTTTACGTTAAAGCTGCTTATGTTTTCAGATTGGGTAATGTATTTAGTTTTGTTTGCACCGCCCCATTGATCTGCGTTGAGAATTGTTAATTTGCCACCATAAGTATAGGTAGCAGCAGCAGCACCAGTACCATTAGTTTTAGTAAAACTTGATTTTGATTGATGAGATTGATCATTAAAATCAACTACATATGTATTTGTTTTTGATTGTGCAGTTTGAACTTTTGGTGCTTCTATTGTAACTGTAAGCGCATTATTAGCTGATGCAGGCTGAGAAGCTAAAGCACTGGCTATCAAGATACCTAAAAGACCAGTTGTAGTTAGTTTAGTAAGATTAATCAAATTAAGCATTTAAGTTTATTTCCTTTATTCCTAAATAAATAGTTTTTGTATTAATTAATTGAATTTTTCTATTGTTATTGGACTTTAATTCGCCAGTGAATCAACAATAACAGTAGCCAATAGGTAGCGTAAACTCTTGAAAACACTGAACTTTTATTACAAAGAAATAATGTCGATTTTCGATATTTGATAAATTTAGAATAAAGCTAATTGCTAAATATTAATTAATCAAAAAAAGTCCGTATTTCTACTGATATTTATAGTTATGGCAGATAAAAAAACGGCATTACTTAAATCAGCAATGCCATACAAAATAATACTGTCAATAGCTTCTAACAATTGCTTAGAAGCTATTGTTAGAACAACATCTATCAGCAGATAGAAACTAATTGGAATGACTACAAGTTCAAAATTGACCAAAAAAATAGACCGCACTATTAATGCAATCTCTTGATAGTAAATTGTGTGATATTATGTGGCGTTGTAAGCTGTGATGATTAAATTAAGACAAATTACTCGTTGCTTAAGTTTTTGAGAAATAGCTTTTCACTATCTGGCAATTCTTCTTTTGAGTTAGCTTTGTCTGCCAAATCACTAAGCTTTTGGCTTGCTTTTCCTTTCGCGTCGTCTAAGAGTTGCTCGCCGTTTTCAGATTTACCAAATTGTTCTTTAGAACCCTGCTCTTTGACTACTTCTTGAGCAGCTTGTTGAGCAGAATCAGAATTAGTTTTAGCCGTATCAGCTGAAGCAAAATCTGAGGTAAAAGCGATCGCCACATAAAAAAAAGCGATCGCCATTAAACGAATCAAGTTGAATTTCATAATTAATTATTAGAAGCGAAGTTAGTATAGGTTTGTTGTTGAGCTAGTTCCTGGAGCTTTCTGACACGTTCTTCTGTTGGTGGATGTGTCCGAAACAAAGATTGCAATCCACCGCCCGAAAAAGGATTGATGATTAAGACAGGCTCAAAAGCAGGATTGCCATTCATGGGTATTTTTTTACCGATTGATTCAAGTTTTTGTAATGCGCTAGCTAAAGCCAAAGGATTACCTGTAATTTCGGCTGAACCTCGATCTGCGGCAAATTCACGAGTACGAGAAATTGCCATCTGAACTAAAGATGCGGAAATAGGTGCCAAGATAACTAAAACTAAAAGACCGAGTGGATTACCACCCTGACGGCTATCTCGATTAACTGGACCATATAATGCACCAAAAGACAGCATTCTACCCAAAAATGTCACCGCACCACCAAGTGTACCAGCTACTGCTTGGGTTAGAGTATCTCGGTTTCCGATATGAGTCAGTTCATGGGCAATCACCCCCGCCAGCTCATCTTTATCTAAGATTTGCATAATTCCCTGAGTTACCGCTACCGCGGCATTTTGAGGGTTTCTGCCTGTGGCAAAAGCGTTAGGGGTTTGGGTAGGGACAATTGCTAGTTTGGGCATCGGTAAATCTGCCTTTTTGACCAAATCTGCAACCATGTCGTATAGTTCTGGCACTTGTTCGCGAGTAACGGGTTGCGCTTTATAGGCAGCTAAAGCAGCTTTATCAGAATAAAACCAAGAGCCAAAGCTCGTAACCGCAGCAAAGATCAAGCCAATCAATGCTCCTTGATTACTTCCTGTTGCCCAATAGCCGCCTAAAACTAATAGTCCGCTCATCAAACCTAAAAGGGCAGCGGTTTTGATTTGACCACCTTTAAACATAAGATTTAATCAAGTTAGATTTCAGTTATTTTCTTAATAAATGTATTAAAGATTAACTACCAGTTTTGATGTATCTGGCTTTAGCTATATATATTGCCTAGATTGACAAAAACAAAACTCTATTCCACTTCTTTAAAAGCTAAAAATTGTTCCCGAAAAAATTTATAGTTGCCGCTCGAAGAAATCAACCACATTACCTAAAACGCGATGTTTAATTAGCGATCGCTTTTTCCACTGAGCATAAGTTACCCGTTCACTTTGGGCAAAGCCTTGTTCAAAAGTAGCCTTAATTCCTGCAACTAACTTCGGTTGGGCAGTGCAGATGTCTAATTCCTCGTTGTGGATAAAGCTGCGAGGATCAAAGTTGGCACTACCTGTAGTTGCCCAAATATCATCAATCAACAGCAGCTTGGCATGAGTCATACTAGGCTGAAATTCATAAATTTCGACATCACCCTGGAGCAACTTGTCATAGTGTTCATAAGAAGCATAGTAAACAAGTTTTTTATCACTACGGGCGCTGGTAGTCAGGATGCGAACATCTACGCCATCTTGTTTTGCTGCTACTAAAAGATCTATTGAGTTTTGGTCGGGTAAAAAATAAGGACTAGCTAACCAAATACGCTTTCTCGCGCAGATAATACTATTGTATTTAAAACTTTGGATTGGCGAGAAGCGTATTCTAGGGTTGGCACCAGGTACAACTAACATCAAATGTTGTTCTTGTTCTTGCCCCTTGTCGTTTGATTTGTCCTCAGCACTCTTAAAAGCTTGGAACTTGACTTGACTGAAATCTGCTGTACCATCGCCGAAAGTCCAGTGCTGCGAAAATACTCCCTCTAAAATAGCGATAATCTCACCCTCTAAACGCATTTCAACATCTAACCACGGTTGGGTATCGTCGCCTTTTTCTACTCCATCCCAAAGATCGGAAATACCTGCACCGCCTACCAAGCCAAATTTGCCATCAATTAGCAAAAGTTTGCGGTGAGTACGCCCAGCATAATCTAAAGGGGCGCGCCACTTGAAGGAATTGAAAAACGAGACTTTGACTCCTGCACCCCGTAAACGTCGCCAGTACTGTTTTGATATGTCTTTAGTGCCATAATGGTCCACAACTAAGCGGATTTCCACTCCTGCTGAAGCTCTTTCCGCTAGAGCCGCGGCAAAATCATCGGCTCTTTTGCCAGGAGTCATGAAAAAAGTTTCAAAATCAATGCTAACCTTTGCCTCACTAATTGCATCTAATCGAGCCTGTTGAATCGCACTAGCTTCATTCCAAAAATCAGTAATTATGCCATTGGTGATAAATGAGTTGGTAATACTAGCCAGAATCAATGGAAACTGCGGATCGTCTGGTTTTGGGGCATGCTTAACTTTGTAGTTGATGCGATCGCGAAATGCACCCCGTAGATAAAAACCAACAAAAACAATTAGACTCAGAATCAATAAGGCAAGAAGCAGCCACCATAAGACAGATTCAACAAAGGTCATAAAACATTAAGCTAAGCTGTTTGAGCTGGCTATAAGTAAGAAACAACAAGAAAATTATTAGTTTAGTTGAGGATGGTAATTTGACTTTGACTTTATGTGACTTAAAATATAGGACAGTAATTGCTCAGTATTTTGCCTCGGTAAACAGATTTATTAAACAACAGCCTTCAAAAATAATCCATCTAGCTAAAGTTAGACATTTTTTAATGTTCTTAATTTCGGCACGCTCCGTGGTTGATGTATCTCTAGTAATCAACTACTAACCTATCCTGAACCAATGAAAGGCGGGGCTTGCCCTAAAGGATATGCCCTAAAGGACTAGCTTCGCGTCGCGTGTCGCGCATCGCGAATGACCGCATTCCGCAGTCAAGCATATCTAGGAAAAATCGATTTGCAAAATTGATAAATCATCTTCAAATTGAAAGTTAGGATGCCAAGTTCTAATGTACTGTAGTAGTCTCTGCAAATCTCTTTCTGGGGTTTGCTGATACTTTTTGAGCAGATCGATTAAGCGGTCTAATCCCCAATGAGAGTTGGCTTGTGGTTCAATTTCATAAATTCCATCGCTAAACACGTACAGGCTAGATTTAGCAGTAATCTTACAAGAGGCATTGACATATTGAATATTAGGAAACATTCCCACGGGTACTCCCGGGGTCTTTAAACGTTGTTCTAAAGTTTTAAACGCTGGTGCTAAGAGAATTGCTGGAGGATGTCCAGCGCTAGAATAAGTCAAGTTGCAGGTTTCTCGGTCGTAAACTCCATACCAGATAGTGAAATACTTATCATTGCGATCGCTCATCTGAAAAGCTTGATTGAGTCCCTGCAATACCGTATTGGGTTGATAATAATCAACATTACTCAAACCGCGAGATCTTAAAAGATTAATTACCGCCAATGAAGGCAAACTCGCTTGTAAACCGTGTCCTGAAACGTCTAGTAAATAAAAAACTAAATGGCGATCGTCTAACCAAAAATAATCGAAGCTATCTCCCCCAAGCTGTCGTGACGGAATAAAACAGGCATCAATTTTTAATGATGGATGCTGAAGTGGTTCAGGCAAGATGGTGCTTACATACTCTGCTGCTTCTGCCAGTTCAGCTTCAAGTAGCTGTTTTTGATTTTGTAGATCCCGACTCAACTGGTGTAAGCGAAGTCCAGCTCTCACTCTAGCTTTTAGCTCATGCATCTCAATTGGTTTGCACAAAAAGTCATCTGCACCCGCATCTAAACCTTTGACTCGATCTTCAACTGAATCTAAGGAGGTTAAAAGGATAAAAAACGTAGTTGATAATTCAGGAGTAGATTTAATCTGATTACACACTTCTAAGCCATTTTTGCGGGGCATAATCCAATCACAAATAATCAAAGCTGGACGGATTGCTTTGGCTTTAATCAACCCTTCTTCTCCATCACTGGCTAAGGTGATATCATAACCCTGCATGATTAAAGTTCTCTCTAAAAGCAGTTGAGTTGTAGAGTCATCATCAATGATTAGAATTTGAGCCATAGTGTCTTGACAGTTTTTTATCTAATAACCACAGGGTATGGCAATCTTCGCTTAATAGCTATCATCCCCCGCGCCTGGTTCAACCCTTGCTCCAATTCTAGAAGCCGACAAGATTGATTGTCTCGTCGCTAAGACCTTCAACTTTTTTACAACGTAATGCTTTTCTCAGAAAGCCTACCAAGAGAAGGAACACATTGTAAAATAAAAAGCAAAAAAGCGCAATCAACATAAATGCTAACTAGAGTTACCAAGAGTTTTTTCGGCTCAACACCTAAGTCCTCTTGAATCAAATTGATCAAGACTTTATACCTGATCTAGACTGGCTACAGTATAGATTAGCTTTGGCAGAAGGATTTACTAACACCAATTCTCTATAACAATGCACTAAATTAAAGTTAACCCCTTTGCGTCTTTGCGCGAGATTTAAACTTAGAATATTAAGTGCAGCCTCAAGGAGAAATGGTATAACGCTATATGGCACGCTCATCAAGATTTAGCTTTAGATGTATCCAATCTCAATCGAAGTATTGCTAAAAGAGACAGCTATGGAAATCAAGATTTGGGACTATGGTTCTGCCTTTGATTTACATTGCTATAATGGGGAAACTTCCCAAAAGCATCACAATGGGCTTGCTAGGAGTGGTGGCATTTCTATCTTCAACAAATGCGATCGCTTAGATTACTGTCGCACTGAATAGTATCACAATTGCTTACTAATGATTAAAAAACTTACTAATTATTAGTTGGGTTTAATTGCTCAATTTCATAATTTAGCTAATGATCTCGTTGGCATTTAGTTTTACTATTTAATCCTTGACTATAGTATCTTCTACTATACTGCTATCTTCAGGTGAGTTATTATTAATAATCGTATCTTCAATAACTACCGTATCTTGATAAGATTTTTTGTTAGAAAAAGCAGGTTTATATTCAGTTCTTTCGCTGCTACAATAATTTAAAAACTGGCTATTATCAGTACTATAAGTAATATAACTATAGGAAATTTTTATTCCATTACCGATACGAATAATATCTCCTGAAACCAAACGGTGCAGCGGTTTCTTCTTACCGTTGATCGAAATGCCGTTGCGACTTCTTTTGCTTTTGCCTTTGCCATCAATAATCCAGTAAGAATAGTCAGCTTTATCTCCTCCCTCGGTATATCTCATCCAAGCAACAGTAGCATGATGACGAGAAGCTAGAGGATCGCTAATTACTAGGTCGTTATGAGGATGACGACCAATAGAAAATACATTGGAATTAAGGGAAACAGCCCGTCTTGATTCTGGCGATTCTACAATTAAGACATGTCTCCCTTTAGGTAGGTCGGCCTTATTTAAATTGACTAAAGTTAGTTTAGATTTGGGATCGGCCATCTGGTTGGATTATCTAAGTTTATACCTGAAATTGAACTATAACTACGGCTACATCAAGTAGCTTTGATACTTATTAATTCTCGAAACAGACAGGCAGTCTCATTATAGTGAACGCTCACTTAAAACGAACCTAAAACATATTGTTGTTAATATTCACTAAGTCAGAGGAAGCCTCGCCTTGCAAAGGCGGGGTCTCTCTAACCTACTTTATTCTAATCTAAAAAAACAGATCGGCAATGTTATTGAATGTCTCTGAATTGAACCATTTTTGTGACTAATTGTCATCAGTAAAATTATGGAATAGTTATTTTTAGTAATATTATTGAGGTAGTAATGATTCACAGTGAGCCACAAATCCTGCCTCTTTTAAAGAAGCGATCGCTTCTATTTCATTCTGCACCCAAAATTTTTGTCCAAAGCGAATAAATTGTCTTTGCTCTCCTTGACCAATAGCTGCAATTACGGGAATTTTAAATTTATTCTGTTCAACAGACTGCTGTTCCAAAATTCTTTTTAAATAATTACTTTTTACCTGATTTAAAGCCTGTTCTAGGGTAATTTCTAACATCAGCATTTTTACCTGTTCTATCGCTTCAGCATCATCAATAATTAGCTGATATTTTTCATTTCGCTGTTGCGCCTGCCCCCAAACAATCAATTGCTTGCCTTCTTGTAATAGTAATTCTAATTTTTGATAGGTGCTAGGAAAAATTGTTCCCTCCGCTTCTCCTGTAATGTCTTCCATCTGCACAAAAGCCATCGGATCACCTTTTTTGGTAATAATTTTCCTGACTGAATTTAACATTACTACCGCACTAATTTTCTGTCTGGCTTTTTGTTCAGATAAAGTACTTAAGTTAATTGGGGATAAGATTTGTGCTGCTTGATGAATCGATTTGAGGGGATGATCGCTGATGTAAAAACCAATGTATTCCTTTTCTAAGCGCAGTTTTTCTGGGAGAGGATAATCTGCTACAGCAGGAGTATTAGGTGCTTGTTCAAAAAGATCCTGAGACTCCTCTTGCTCTGCCATACCGCCCATCATGTCAAATAAATTAAGTTGACCACTGGCTTTCTCTTTGCTGCGTTGTTGTGCCCAAGGGATAATCACATCAATGTCGTTGATTAACTGTCTGCGGTTGGACTGTATTAAGTCAAAAGCACCACAATAAATCAAAGTTTCCAAAGCTCTACGGTTAACGGTGCGTAATTCTACCCGTTCACAAAAATCTGCTAGAGATTTGAATTCACCATCAGTATCTCTGGCACTGAGAATATTTTCAATTGCGCCCTGCCCCAGGTTTTTAACCGCTGATAAACCAAACAGAATATGGTTGTCGTCTAAGGGTAAAAAGTCTTCAACGGAACGGTTGACATCAGGAGGCAAGATGACTATGCCCATTTTTTGAGCATTTTCCCGATAGCGATCAACTTTGTCCTGAATGCCGCTGCTAGCAGTGAGCAAGGCGGACATATATTCAACAGGATAATTAGCCTTGAGATATGCAGTTTGATAAGTTACATAAGCATAAGCAGTAGAATGCGACTTATTAAAACAGTTAGATGCCACCATACCGTTAGCCAACAAAAAATTATGATCCTGGGCTAAGCCAATATCATATACAGCTTGTTTACCTAGTAATTGACGACTGACAATTTTTACCATGACTAATGCAAAGGAATCTAAATAGGTTACAAGTTGTGACTCACTGTTAATTTGTTGAGTCGAAAAAGACGTAAAATCGCTAAAATCACATTATCTTCTAAACACTTTGATTAAATTTGAGGCACGCCTATCGACACCATATACGGTCAATATAAAGGATTAAAACCAAGTCAGCTCAAGCAGCTCAAAAAACTTTATCATCAGAAACTTCCTGGAGACATCATTGTTACGTCAGAGTTTGCCCAAAGACTAGCTGCGATTAGCACTGACATTAATCAACCTGTCTGCGCTTATTTGAACCGTCGAGGGCAGGTAATTAGAGTGGGGGTGGGAAATGCTCGTCAGACTCAAATTCCGCCTTTAGAACTACCTCGCTACGGTGCTAAACGCCTTTCAGGAATTCGCTGTATTGCCACTAAGTTAAAAGCTGAACCTCCAAAAGAATCGAGCTTAACTGCGATGGTGCGCCAAAGATTAGATGCTCTCGCTCTCATTACCCTGAGTGGGACAGGCAAATTTAAACGAGGTGGCGGTGCCACAGGCTATGTTCAAGATACTTATCTGGCTCATTTATTACCTCAAACTGAAACAACTTTAGCAGAACAGGAGTATTGGTCGGTATCTGCGCCGATGTCTTTAGATGCCCTGAGTAGGCAGGATTTTCTAGATCTAGTTGAAAGCCTAGAAGCGGAGTTTGAACGGGAATATGTTGCCCAACAGGTAGATGCTGAACACGATCGCGTTATTTTAGTTGGCTTGAGAGTCGATAATACCGAAGAACAAGAATTTGAAGACCGCTTAAATGAGCTGGTGGGATTGGTCGACACCGCAGGCGGAGAAGTACTAGAAACGATCCGCCAAAAGCGATCGCGCCCTCATCCTCAAACCTTAGTTGGTGAAGGTAAGGTGCAGGAAATTGCCCTGCGGGTACAAACTTTGGGTGCGAACCTGGTAGCCTTTGATCGCTCGCTTTCCCCTGCCCAAATTCGCAACTTAGAAAGTCAGTTTGGGGTACGGGTAGTTGATCGCACCGAAATTATTCTGGATATTTTTGCCCAACGCGCTCAATCCCGCGCTGGTAAACTCCAGGTAGAATTAGCGCAGTTAGAATATATGCTGCCTCGTTTGGTGGGTAGAGGACAGGCGATGTCTCGTCTTGGTGGCGGTATTGGGACAAGAGGCCCTGGTGAAACTAAGTTAGAAACCGAAAGACGGAGTATTCAAAAGCGTATTGCCCGTTTGCAGGGAGAAGTCAACGAATTACAGGCACATCGTTCTAGGATGCGGAAACAACGCCAAAAACAAGATGTTCCCAGTGTGGCGATCGTTGGTTATACTAATGCGGGAAAATCAACTTTAATCAATGCTTTAACTAATTCCGAAGTATACGTAGCCGATCAGCTATTTGCTACCTTAGATCCCACTACCCGCCGCTTATCTATACCCGATGCAGATACGGGTGAACCCAGAAATATTCTGTTAACTGATACGGTAGGCTTTATTCAACAGCTACCACCACCTCTAGTAGACGCTTTTCGTGCCACTTTAGAAGAAGTTACCGAAGCAGATGCCTTAATTCACGTGGTAGATCTATCTCATCCTACCTGGTCAAACCAGATTCGTTCGGTGATGGAAATTTTAGGCGAAATGCCGATCGCGCCTGGCCCTATATTACTAGTTTTCAATAAACTAGATCAAGTTAGCAGCGATACTTTAACTCAAGCTAAAGACGAATTTCCCCTAGCTTTGTTTATCTCTGCTGGCGATCGCCTAGGACTAGAAACCCTCCGTCTAAAGTTATCTTTACTGGTTGATTTTGCGGGTGTAGGAGGGTAATAAGTCAAAAGTCACAAGTAGGGGCGAATGGCCATTCGCCCCTACAGAAGTTAATTAATAAGTTTTCTGAATGGCTAGAGAGCTTTTTAAATTCATCATCGACAACTCTAGTTCGATCACTCTTCCAAGAGTCAGCAAATCACGGCTAAAGCTTAATTAATTAGCTTAGAATCTTGTTTTGTTTTGCTGCCTAAAAAAATGAATTTGCCAAATTCACCTCAGTATTTATTACCCCAAAATATATCTAGCACGGGAGCAATTTTATTAGATGTAGAGAATTTCCCTTTAAAATTAGACCTGGCAAAATGTTTAAAGCCGTACTGCAAATATGATATTACCATCAAGTTTGCAGTAGCAAATTGGCAAAATAGTAGCATTTCTAAACTGGACAAATATTTGCATCAGCAAGGATATCAATTAATCCATGTGCCAAAAGAGCAAAATGCTGCTGATGCCCAAATTTTAACTTTAGGTGCTGCTTTACAACTTAATTATCCCCAGGTAAAAGAAGTAGTCGTTGTTTCTCACGATGCTATATTTAACTATTTACACCAAACTCTACAAAGGCAAGGCTGCAATACTTACAAAGTTTATCAGCAGGCAGGAAATATTTATGTTGATGATTTTATTAGCGATCGCAACTCGATAATTACCAAAGTCCCCAATCATACTCAAACGCCAAATATCGAGCAGGAAATTCAAACTAAAATAGAGCTAACTTTAGTTGAGCTTACCCAGAAATCTCAGCAAAAGGTGACTTTATCACAGTTATCTCAAGAATTTAAAGTTAGGCATCAAAAAACTATATCTGAAGCTTTAAAAGAGCATAAATTATCTAAGTCTACGTTGGGTTTTATTAAGAAAAGCTGCTCTAACAAGATTAATATTGAACTTCAAAACAATACACATTATTTATCCCTAAAAAAGTTGCCAAAATAAATGTGCAATATTACATTATTTTATCTGTCTTTTCTCTTCATATGCAGCTAGATCTTTTCGTTCGAGATCGGGTAAATTGTGCAACGCTTCATCCCAGGTAGTACAAGATTGCAGCGATTCAACTACTTCGGGGAGAGGTTTGGCAAAGATATGTTGGCAATCAATTTCTTCAGGGAAGTTAATGCCATAGGCTAGTTGTTCTTGTGGTGGATTAAATTGAGCATCAACTCCTGGCTTATTTCCTCTTGCATCCAGTCGATACCAGCCATGTTCGGCAAGATACACTGCATTAAATCCATGAAGAGAATAGGGCGCACCATGATCAAAAACGCTTAACCTTTGGCAACAAAAGCCAGTAGGAATAGAATTAGCCCGCAGCAAAGCAGCGAGTAAATGACTTTTAGCAAAGCAATAGCCAGTTTTGTGTTGTAATACTTCTGAGGCGCGACAGGTAACTGGATTCATTTGAAAATCGCTACTGTGGTAAATGTTATCCCTCACCCATTCAAAACAAGCTTTAACGGTAGTGTTTACGTTTGAGGTTGCTAGCTGTTGAGATAGTTGCAGGATATTGGCATTTTGCCAGTCGATGATTTTGGTTGCTGTTAAGTATGCTTGCATTTTAATCAGTAATACGGTCCATAGATGAACGCAAATGAACACAGATGGAGTTATCTGTTGGTGGTGTTGATTGAAGGTTTTTTAATAACTCTGATTATTTAAATATAGATACAATAGGTCAGTACAATCATCAACCTGATAAATTTAGACAAGCATCTTTATTCGATGATTATAGATCGACCATGAACCTGACACCAATCTGGGGTTCGCTAACCGTTTTTACGCTCTGTCCTTTATTGGGCGGAATTCCTTTAATAGACTGGATCACCTATACTATTACTGGTCGTCAGCTTAGCAAGCTAGGAACTGGCAATATCTCAGTATCAGCAGCTTTTTATCATGGCGGTAAACTGGTAGGAGTTTGTGCTGTACTCTCCGAAGCAGCCAAAGGAATTATTGCGGTGCTATTAGCGAGAGCTTTTTTTACTACGGGTTCAGTTTGGGAAATCATTGCCATCATTGCTTTAGTGATGGGGCGTTATTGGATTGGCAAAGGTGCGGGAACAACTAACGCTGTGTGGGGGATCGTAGCTCATGATGCGATCGCAGCTGGGCTAGTATGGTTAATTAGCTTAATTAGTTTTACAATTATTCGCGATCGCAACTTAGGTAAATATGGCGCCTTGATTTTACTCGTAGTGATTATTGGCTTACGTCATCCCAATCAACCAGAATATGCAGTTGCGACCTTTGCATTAGCCAGTTTACTAGCCTGGATCTATCAAAATATACCAGATGATTTGGATTTGGCTGCCAATTCAGCTCAATCCAGCAATAGCAAAATGTTTCGCTTTTTTCAGGGAGATAAAAATATTATTACTTTAGATAGCAAATTAAACCCTAGTCAAGTCGGTTCAAAAGCAGCTAATCTTGCCCTGCTAAAACGGCGGGGATATGCCGTGGCGCAAGGATGGGTGTTGCGCCCTGGAGACGATCTTAAAGCTTTAGTGACTATCCTCGAACCCTCTGTTGAATCTCCTTTAATTGTTCGTTCTTCTGCCATCGGGGAAGATTCCCAATCTGCTTCGGCTGCGGGGCAATATATTAGTATTTTGAACGTTACCAGTAAGGAAAAATTGCAGTCAGCGATTGTTGAGTGTCAAGCCTCTTATCTTCAAAGCAATGCTGTACAGTATCGTCGCCAAAATCGCCAAGTCGAAGCATCGATGGCAATTCTCATTCAACGGCAGATTGAGGGCATCTATAGCGGGGTTGCTTTTAGTCGCGATCCTGTAGATCAGCTCAACGATACCGTAGCTGTAGAAGCCTTACCAGGTAAAGCCACTAAAATTGTCTCAGGTAGATTTACGCCTCAAAGATATCGTGTTGCTATCCCCGAAGCTGATTTATCGGATCGAGAAGATAATATTCCCATTACCGTTACTCGAGAAAATGTTCGTGGTGAAGATGCCATAGCCATTCCCGCAGAGATCATCGAATCGGCGGCACTTATAGCTAGGGAAATGGAAGACTTATTTGAAGGAATACCTCAGGATATTGAATGGACTTATGACGGCGAGAAACTCTGGTTGTTGCAGGTACGTCCCATTACCAACTTACAGCCGATTTGGACTAGACGAATTGCAGCCGAAGTTATTCCTGGCAAAATCCGCCCTCTTACCTGGTCGATTAATCAACCTCTAACCTGTGGCGTTTGGGGTAAGGTGTTTACTATTGTACTAGGCGATCGCGCTAAAGACTTAAACTTCGAGCAAACTGCGACGCTGCACTTTGCCAGTGCCTATTTTAACGTTACTCTGTTGAGTAAGATCTTCCGTCGTATGGGTTTACCCCCAGAAAGCCTAGAATTTTTAACTAGAGGTGCGGAATTTACCAAGCCGCCGCTTTGGTCTACGCTCAAAAACTTGCCTGGACTATGGCGACTGTTTAAACGAGAATGGAACTTAATCAATCATTTTGAACGCGATCTCGCCAAATTTTTTACCCCAATTCTCGCCGAGATCGAAGCACAAGCGGTTACCGAATTATCTCCAACGGAAATAATTGACCGAATCAACACTATCTTAGAGTTACTTCACAAAGCGACCTATTATAATATTCTGGCTCCTTTGAGCTTGGCAATTCGTCAAGGAGTACTCAAAGTAGCCGAAACTGAGTTAGATCATAGTCAAATACCAGAGGTCACTGCCGCTAGTTCTTTGGCTAAGGTAGCATCAGAAACTCATAAACTATTAGCTACCGAACAAATTACTCTAGATTCTAGTGCTTCTCTATTTGCTCATATCGCTGAAAATGCCGAAGGTTCAGGAGTTATGGAGCGATTTAATCTTTGGCTGGATCAATATGGCTATCTTAGTGAAGTAGCAACCGATATTTCCGTTCCTCGCTGGCGAGATAAGCCAGGCATTCCCAGACAAATGTTTACTCGGTTTTATTTTGATGCTCATAGTGCAAAAATAGCTCAATCATCTGCCAAAATCCCGCCTCAATCATGGAAAGCCAAGCTAGTCCAAAAACGACTGAACCTCAAAGGTCAAGTGGGAGAAATCTATAACAAACTGCTGGCAAATTTACGTTGGACTATTGTGGCATTAGAACAGCAATGGCTAGAGCGTGGCTTAATCCATAATGTAGAAGATATATTTCTCCTCAAGTTAGAGGAAATAGTTGCTGTAGTTGAAAATACTGATAGTAGCTTGAGTCAAAAGCTGCCTCAACTGATCAAAACTAGGCAGCAACAATGGCAAACAGCTCAAAAATTAACTCCTGTGCCGAGATTAGTCTACGGCAAACCCGATCCTTCGGTTTGGAAAGCTCCTGTAATTATTGACTCTCAGTCTATATTTAGAGGAATTGGTGCTAGCTCTGGTCAAATAGAAGGAGTGATCAAAGTTATATTAAGCTTGCAACAAACTGATAGTATCGACAGTCAGACTATTCTTGTTGTTCCCTATACCGATGCTGGCTGGTCGCCGTTGCTGGCTCGCGCTGGAGGCTTGATTTCTGAGGTGGGAGGTAGTCTATCTCATGGAGCAATTATCGCCAGAGAATACAACATACCTGCGGTTATGGACATTGCCAATGCTATGCAAATATTTCATGATGGTCAACAGGTAAGATTGAATGGTCAAACAGGAATAGTAGAAATATTGAAGTAGATCGACTCTGAAATTTTGAATTATATTAAAGATTAACCATTACCTTTTTATATGCTTGCTCTGATTATTGTCGTCATCGTGGTCTTGCTTGGTTCGGCTTTTTGTTCTGGAGCGGAAACAGCGATACTATCTATTTCTTCCATCAAGGTCAGACAATTAGCTCAATCCAAAAAACCCGCAGCTTTAGCCTTAGCAAGCATTCGTCTCCATATTAATCGCCCGATCGCTACCATAGTCATTCTCAATAATATATTTAATATTGTTGGCAGCATCATCATCGGTAGTATGACTACCCAAGTGTTAGGTTCTGCTTGGTTAGGAGTTTCTTCAAGTGTTTTAACCTTTTTAATTATTATCTTTGGGGAGATTTTGCCCAAGACCCTCGGCCAACGCTATGCAGAACCCATTGCTTTATTTGTCGCTATTTTCGTTAAGTTTTTAACGGTGATTTTTACTCCTTTGGTCTGGTTAGTCGAACACACTACCGCACCCTTTATTCAAGGAAACAAGATTCCCACTACTGATGAGGCAGAAATTAAATTTTTAACCAATATCGGCTTCCAGGAAGGGGTAATTGAAGATGATGAAGCCGAAATGATTCAACGGGTGTTTCAGCTTAACGATCTTAATGCTTCAGATTTGATGACACCGAGAATTATTACTACTTATCTTCAAGGCGATCAAACTTTAAACGAATGCCAGTCAGAAATTATTAAGTCTCAACACACCCGCATTTTGGTGATTGATGAAACGATCGATAACGTTACTGGCTTGGTGTTGAAAGATGAATTATTAACTGCGATGATTGAAGGTAATGGCGATCGCCAAATCAACAACCTTCAGCGTCCCGTACATTTTGTTCCTGAAACTAATCGCGCTGATAAACTGCTTAAGGTATTTCAGGAAAATAGAGAACATCTAGCGGTAGTGCTAGATGAGTATGGCGGAGTAGCAGGTGTCGTAACTTTAGAGGATGTTTTAGAGGTTCTTACGGGAGAAATTGTCGACGAAACCGATCGCAATGTAGACTTACAGGAAATTGCTCGGAAAAAGCGTTTGCGTCTACTCAAGTCTAGAGGCATCAATAATGAACTGTAATGTGAAAAATGCTGTAAGTTTTGGAAACTATTGCCGCGATCGCCTGAACTTCAGCCTGGTTCTAAATAGGTGCATTGTTCGCTTAAAATACCCTGTAATTGTCTTGCCTTGACGCGCTAAGTTGCGCTGCGAGAGTTTCCATGCTTGAAGTTCTGTT
This sequence comes from Myxosarcina sp. GA_180221_E-2-1-MAG-40_15, assembly GCA_020692205.1. Taxonomy (GTDB): domain Bacteria; phylum Cyanobacteriota; class Cyanobacteriia; order Cyanobacteriales; family Xenococcaceae; genus Waterburya. The sequence goes on along the minus strand of JAIMKV010000002.1, from coordinate 24,728 downwards.
TTATCTGGGATAATAGTAGGCAACATATTTTTATTTTCTACTTAATTCTTTTGTTTCATGATTTTTCTTTTATTTTGCCAAGAATTTTCTGTTAAACGTTCGTAAGCGATCGCAACGCCTCATTTAATAAAAAAGACGGGATTATACCCGTCTAATTATTTAACTTAGATTGATTCAAATTCTCCTGTTTAAATCTCAGCTAAAACTTCTTTAGCAGCAGCCAGGGTTTGTTCAACATCTTCATCAGTATGAGCTAGGGAAGTAAAGCCCGCTTCAAACTGAGAAGGAGCCAGATAGATACCTCTTTCTAACATTCCACGATGGAAACGACCAAATTTCTTCAGATCAGCAGTTTTGGCATCATCATAATTATGAACTTCTTGACCAGTAAAAAACAGCCCAAACATAGCACTGATACTACCGCCAGTAACTTCATGACCTGCTTCTCTGGCTACTGCCAATAGGCCTTGAGATAGCTTTTTAGTAATACGGTCTAGCTGTTCGTAAGTACCTGGTTTTCTAAGCAACTCTAGCGTTTTAATACCTGCCGTCATTGCCAAGGGATTACCAGACAAAGTTCCTGCCTGATACATTGGCCCTGCTGGTGCAACCATAGACATAATATCAGCACGTCCACCATAAGCACCTACGGGTAGACCACCACCGATTACTTTACCTAAAGTAGTTAGATCTGGCGTTACACCAAACCTTTCCTGTGCGCCACCATAGGCAATACGAAAACCAGTCATCACCTCGTCAAAGACTAAAAGCGCGCCGTGTTCTTTAGTGATTTCTCGCAACCCTTCTAGAAAACCAGCATCAGGAGTCACAAAGCCAGAATTACCTACTACTGGCTCTAAAATAACTCCTGAAATTTGCTCGGGATTCTCAGCAAATAGTTTTTTAACTGTTTCCAAATCATTATAAGGAGCGGTCAGAGTATTGCTAGTAGTAGATTTTGGTACTCCAGGAGAATCAGGTAAACCCAGAGTTGCTACTCCAGAACCTGCTTTGACCAAAAACATATCTGCATGACCATGATAGCAGCCTTCAAACTTGATAATTTTATCTCTGCCAGTAAAAGCTCGCATCAAGCGCAGCACAGACATACAGGCTTCGGTTCCTGAATTAACAAAGCGTACTACATCAATGCTAGGAACAGCATCAATTACCATCTCTGCCAGGACATTTTCTAAGGCGCAGGGTGCGCCAAAGCTAGTACCTTTCTCTAAGGCTTCGTGAAGGGCTTGAATAACCACAGGATGAGCATGACCACAGATTGCAGGCCCCCACGTACCGACATAATCAATATACTGATTGCCATCAACATCCCAAATGTATGCACCTTTAACATGGTCAAATACAATTGGTTGCCCGCCGACGGATTTAAAAGCTCGTACTGGCGAACTTACGCCACCAGGCATTAGTTTTTGAGCAGCATGAAAAATTTCTTCTGATTTAGCCGTTTTAAAGGAAGTTGTAGAAACCAATATTTTCCCCTTTAATCAAAGTGAGTGTGTAAATGTATATCTCTAGTCTTAAGATATTAGTTTTTGTAAAGACGTATAATGTCAATGACTTTTTATTATCCTACGGATAGTAGTTGGTCAGCGAACTATATTGTAAGAAATTTTAAATTATAATCTTCTCCTTAAGATTTCTTGACCGCGGAAGGCGGTGTACCGCTGACTGTTCATAGCAATTTACAGCTTCCATTTTAGCCAGTAGAGCTTAATGAAACGCTGTAGCTTAAGTGCATTATCTGCGCAATATGATGAGCAGGAAGCTTAATTGAACATAGTTTGAAGACAAAAAGCGATTAAATATTAGTTATTAAAACAGAGATAATCACAAGTCAAGAAAAAGCTAATAAATGGATTTTTTTGCCTTAATGAATAATTTAACCACCAAATTATTTTATAGTTTTAGTTATATTTATCAAGATCATTCAAGTAATCACTAAATCATCAAAAACAAGTTAGTTCAATATTAATCTTAGCTAAACAATTGAAGCGGTTTGATTTATTTAAGATTGATAATTATCGTAATGTTGGTAATTTTTAACTTGGATCAAAGCAGTCAAACGATTATATCCTTTGACAGATAGCCTCAATACAAATCAATTGATATATTTAAAATTAGACGAATAAAACATCTTGGCAGGTTTTTCAAGCTGAATAACAGACATTGAATAACTCAAATATTTGAGATTCAAAATGTTTTTATCGACACTTTTAGCTAGCAAATTAAAGTTAAATTCAGTTAGTGAATTATAGTCAAACCTAAAAAACCAAACAATGACCGAAAATTTATGTACTCGCGGACAATTAGAAAGAAAACTATCGCAAGAAATTCAATCATTTTATCGTCATTATTTAGGACATCGACCTGCAAAAGTAATTTGTCAAATTTTTGATGCCAAACTGGCAATAATTATTGAAGATTCAATTACTAACGCCGAAAAGATTTTGATTGAGGGGGGAAAGCTTGATTTAGCAGAAAAAATCCGTTCTGGTTTAGATAATGCTATTCAACTAGAACTAAGACAGTTAATTGAAAAAATTATTCAAGTAGAAATAGTCGATTTTTTAAGTGACTTTACTTTAACCACTGGACGTACTGGAATTATTGCTGTTTTAAGCGATATTCCTCAAGTGCGTAACCCTAATAGTATTCCGAAGAGCAAAAATATTTATTAGCTTTTCGCTTGTGTTAATCAAGAAAATACCAGATTAAAGAAATAATTAAGGCTGCGAAAGTCCCAACTTAATCATGTCTGGTCAGCGAAATTAACCTATTTGACTAATCCTGCTCTCAAGGCTCTTACCGCAGCCTGAGTACGATCATCAGCACACAACTTATTGAGAATATGGCAAACGTGAGTTTTAACCGTTCCCACAGTTATATACAGCTTTTTAGCTATTTCGGCATTGCTACAGCCAGCCACAATTAACTCTAAAACTTCAAGTTCTCGATCAGTTAACGGGTAGGTTTCAATTAACTGCTGATATTCACCTGCTACAGCAGTAATAGCCTGAGTATCTGCTTTATCTTGCTCAACAGGAGTTGAAACATCCAACTGCTTTATAGTCGAGGCAACCGCTTTAGTATTTTGAGCCTGTTTGAGAACAATACGAGCGATCGCTGGATCGATCCAGGCATTCCCTTCATGAGTGTTGCGAATTGCCTGAACCAGATTATCCATACTAACATCCTTAAGGCTGTAAGAATCAGCTCCAGCAGCAAAAGCAGCAAGCACCGAATCTTCGCTATCGTGCATCGTGAGCATCAGAACCTTAGTCTCAAAACCTGGATTTTCTAACTGATAGCTCTTTAATTTCTGAGTCACCTCAATGCCGTCAATATCAGGTAACCCAATATCAACTAAGGCAACATCTGGCTGATGAGTTTTAATTTTTTTCAATCCATCGTTTCCATTGGCGGCATTATCCACGATCTCAATGTCCTGATATTGCTTTAGTGCAGCACATAAACCAATTCGGCTTAGATCATGGTCTTCAATTAAAACGACGTTGATTTTGCTCATTACCAAATATAAAATTACTAATTAAAATAATTATTCACCCTTTAAAACTATCTAATATCACTTTGCTGATTCCATCAGCCTTAAGATGTATATCTTAATACAAGCCGAAAATCAACTCGAATCGTTTTTGGCAAATATTGAGTTTAATTTATTATAATCATCTACCTTGAGGTAGATTACCTACCAGTAATAATTTGATTAATCACCATTGTATGTCTGACAATATATATTGTTTAACAATATTTTCAATTGATTAAACACAAATTTTCAACCGAGCGATAATTAAGCAATATTTTGGTAACAGTTGGAATGGCAATTTTTTCTTTTATGCCTCATGGAATGTGCTATCTATGGAAACCCTGGTTAGTCGGGTTACATTTGGTGAGCAATGGGGCAATTGCTTTAGCCTATTTTTCTATTCCGATAACTTTAATTTACATACTACGCAAACGCGGGGATATTCCTTTTAATGGCATATTTTGGTTATTTGCTGCGTTTATCTTATTTTGTGGTGCTGGTCATACTATTGATATTTGGACGCTGTGGCATCCAAACTACTGGCTATCAAGTTGGATTAAATTATTGACGGCGTTAGTTTCCTTAGCAACAGCGATCGCTTTAATTGATAAAATTCCCGAAATTCTTACCTTACCTTCTCCAACCCAAGTAAATGATATTAATCAACAGCTACAAGCGAAAATTAGCGAACTAGAGCAGCAAAAAGCGATTATTCGCCAACAAGAAGAATTTTTGCGTACCATCTACGACCATGTCCAAGAAGCAATTTTTGTGATTGAAGTCGAATTAGATGGGACGTTTCGCTATCAAGGGTTTAATCCTGCGGCAATCAGGTTAACAGGAATAAGCGATGTAGTAGGGAAAACCCCGGCACAAATTATGTCTTTTGAAGCCACAGCAGCAGTTGAGCGTCGTTATACAGAATGTCTTCAGACAGCAACAGCTATTACCTATGAAGAATGTCTGCCTTTTCAGGATCAAGATACCTGGTGGTTGACTAATCTCAATCCGATTAAAGATGAAGCAGGAAATATATCTCGCTTAGTCGGTACTAGTCTTAATATTAGCGATCGCAAACAAGTAGAAATAGAATTAGATCAAGACAAACAATTTCTTCAGGCATTACTAGATAACTTATCTGATGGCATTGTATCCTGCGATCGCCATGGAATAATCACCCTGTTTAATCGGGCTACTCGAGAGTTTCATGGACTACCAGAGTCTGCTATACCTGCTGATAAGTGGGCAGAACACTACGATCTTTATTTGCCTGATGGTCAAACCAAAATGTCTCCAGAAGATATTCCCCTATTTCGGGCTTTGACAGGAGAATTAGTTAGGGATGTCGAGATGAAAATTATCCCCAAACAAGGAAAAGCCCGTATTTTACTGGCTAACGGCAATCCAATTATCAATAGTCAGGGGGAAAAAATTGGGGCAATTGTAGCGATGAGAGACATCACCGAACGTAAAGAGACAGAAGTAGAATTAGAGCGCGAAAGAATATTTATTAAAACTTTACTTAATAATCTTGCCGATGGTATTGGTATTATTGCCTGCGATCAACATGGCAATTTGGTCTTATTTAATCAAGCTATTGTCAAGTTTCACGGACTTCCTCAGCCAGGCATACCTGCCGATCAGTGGGCGGAACATTACAACCTCTATGATGCTGAAGGCAAGCATTTGCTTGAGCAAAAAGATATTCCCTTGTTTAGAGCCTTTTCAGGGGAGTCATTTACCAATACAGAACTGATGGTAATTCCGCACCAGGGAAAAGCTCGTACTCTGATGACTAACGGTAGTCCAATCATTGACGGTAATGGAGTCAAATTAGGTGCGGTGGTGGCAATACAAGATGTCACCGAGAGAAAAAAAGCCGAACAAGAAGTTGCCAAACTAAATCGCGAATTAGAAGCCAGAGTTAAACAGCGTACTGCCCAGCTAGAACAACTAAATATGATGTTGTTAGCAACAGCAAGACAGCTAGAACAACGCAACCAAGAGTTAGATCAATTTGCCTACGTTACTTCTCACGATCTCAAAGCACCGCTAAGGGCGATCGCTAATCTTTCTGAGTGGATTGAGGAAGATTTAGCCGACAAGATGGACGAGGATACTCATTACAATATGAATCTATTACGGGGTAGAGTCCATCGTTTAGAAAATTTAATTAACGCTTTGCTGACTTATTCTCGCGTTGGCAGACTAAAATCCGATTTAGCACAGGTGTCAGTCAGCAAAATGCTGGCAGATATCATTGATTTATTGGATGTTCCCGAACATTTTCAAATTGAAATTCAAGGAGAAATGCCTACTTTTATTACTGATGCAGTTCCTTTACAGCAAGTGTTTCATAACTTGATTAGTAATGCCATCAAACATAGTAATAGTCTTATGGGCAAAATTACCATTTCGGTAATCGAACGAGCCAATTATTATGAGTTTTCTGTAGCTGATAACGGTAAAGGGATCGATCCCAAATACCACAAGAAAATTTTTACGATCTTTCAAACTTTAGAATCTAGAGATACCAAAGAAAATACGGGAATCGGGTTAGCAATAGTCAAAAAAGCAGTGGAAAATCAGGGTGGACAAATTATGATTAAGTCTAAGTTAGGAGAAGGTGCTACTTTCTGTTTTACTTGGCTCAAAAAAAGTCAACCAACTAAATTATCTGCTCTTTAAGAGATATTTGATTACTAAAAAATCAAGGTTAAAATTAAGCGAAGGTATCTATTGTATGCTACCTCAAAAAAGCGAAAAGCGTTTAATTACAGACCAAGCATAATCACTAAAATTTTATTGAAATAGGCATTCTTTGCCTATTTCAAAACATACCAGTAGCAAATCAATATTTACAGGTAAAATAAGAATACTCAAAATTACTAGCCTAAATCGCATTTTCGGTAACTTTCACCACTCAACTGATACCCGATTTAAGCTATTTTCAGAATATATTATCTTAAAATTTATTATAGGAAAGCCAATGACAGCAACATTCTGCGAATATAAGCCAGGTTTAGAAGGCATCCCTGCTACAAAATCTAGTATTAGTTTTGTTGATGGTCAAAAAGGAATTTTAGAGTATCGCGGTATTGCGATCGAAGAGCTAGCTAAACGAGGTAGTTTTTTAGAAACTGCCTATCTGCTGATCTGGGGCAAGTTACCTAGTGAACAACAGCTTAAAGAATTTGAAACTGATATTCTGTATCATCGCCGAATTAAATATCGTATTCGCGACATGATGAAATGTTGTCCTGAGTCTGGGCATCCGATGGATGCTTTGCAAACTTCAGCAGCAGCATTAGGCTTATTTTATGCTCGTCGTGCTTTGGACGATCCTGAATATATCAGAAGAGCAGTAGTGCGTATTCTGGCAAAAATTCCCACAATGGTAGCCGCATTTCATCAAATGCGACGGGGAAACGATGCGATTACCCCTAATGATGATTTAGATTATGCGACTAACTTTCTGTATATGCTGACTGAAAGAAAACCCCATCCTTTAGAAGCAAAAATCTTCGATGTCTGTTTAACGCTGCACGCAGAACATACCATCAATGCCTCTACCTTTTCGGCAATGGTCACTGCTTCTACTCTGACCGATCCTTATGCTGTAGTTGCTTCGGCTGTAGGCACTTTAGCCGGTCCACTTCACGGCGGAGCAAATGAAGAAGTACTATTGATGTTGGAAAATATTGGCTCAGTCAAAGATGTTCAGCCTTACATAGAAAACTTAATTGCTAATAAGCAAAAAATTATGGGCTTTGGGCATCGCGTCTACAAAGTTAAAGACCCTAGAGCTAAGATATTACAAGAGTTAGCAGAGCAACTATTTAATGAGACAGGTCACGATCACTACTACGATTTAGCTTTAGAACTAGAACGAGTTATCGAAGCAAAATTAGGACATAGAGGAATTTATCCTAACGTTGATTTCTATTCTGGCTTGGTATATCGAAAATTAGGAATTCCTAGTGATTTATTTACGCCAATTTTTGCGATCGCTCGCGTCGCAGGCTGGTTAGCACACTGGAAAGAACAGTTAGCGGTGAACCGCATCTTCCGCCCCACTCAAATCTATACAGGAGAACATAATGCTCCCTATATCCCCATGGAAGAACGTTAATGAGAAGGCTCAAAGATCACAGATCAGGAGCAAAAAGTAAAAAACTAATCCAGTCGCCAGTTCTTTCAGGTTACGATAATTTCCTATTTTTGCTATTGAAATTGAACCAGATAAACTGCACAGATAGTCAATTATTGCCTCTGTTCTCATCATTGATAATTTGTTCCTGATAGTGGTTGGTTTGAGCGAAAAAAGTTGTTAATATTTGTAGCATGGCAAATTCAAGGCTACAGAAATTAGGCAACTACCTTCGTCCCCACTGGCGAATGGTTTTATTGGGAACAGTCGCTCTCATAATTGTCAATGCGTTGGGAGTTTACATTCCTCTATTAATTAGTGACAGTATTGACCAGCTACAGGGAGAATTTAGCTTTGATCGGCTATCAAGTACCGCATTATGGTTGCTGCTTTTGTCAGCTATTATGTGGGGCTTTCGGATGCTCTCTCGGATCTCAATTTTTGGTGTAGGAAGACAGGTAGAGTTTGGTCTAAAGCAAAGAATTTTTCAACACTTACTAACTATAGAACCAGGATACTTTTCTAACAACACGTCGGGAGATTTAATTAATCGCGCTACCAGTGATGTGGAGAATATTCGCCGTTTGGTAGGGTTTGCGGTGTTGAGCTTGATTAATATCATTTTCGCCTATGCCTTTACTCTGCCAGCGATGCTGAATATTAATGTCCGGCTTACCATCTTGGCGATCGCCGTATATCCAGTCATGCTGATTACAGTACAGCTATTTAGCGGTAAATTGCGTCGATATCAGGCAGAAATTCAGGACAAACTGTCGGATCTAAGTGAGCTAATCCAAGAAGATATGAGCGGTATGGCTCTAATTAGGATTTATGCCCAGGAAAACCAAGAAAGAGCGGCATTTAAGCAGAAAAATCAGCAGTTGTTAGCGGCAAACCTTAAACTAGCTAAAATCAGAAATCTGCTTTTTCCCGTTATTGAAGGAATTTCCTATGTCAGCCTCTTAATTCTCTTGTGGCAGGGTACAGCAGCGATCGCCAGTGGTAGTATTACCGTGGGTGACTTTATTGCTCTAGTCTTATTTGTCGAAAGATTAGTTTTCCCTACCGCCTTATTAGGGTTTACGATCACCGCTTATCAACAGGGAGAAGTCAGTATAGATCGGGTTGAGTCTATTACTAAAGCTGAACCCAAAATAAAAAATAGTCCTAATCCGATTGTTTTGCCTCTAAAAGATATTAAAGGCGAAATTACGGCGCGCCACCTTACCTATACTTATCCAGGTTCTCATACCCCAGCCCTATATGATGTTAACTTTACCATCAAGCCTGGGGAAACCGTGGCGATCGTCGGTTCAATTGGTTCAGGTAAGTCTACGCTGGCTAACGCCATTCCTCGCTTGTTGAATATACCAGCAGGAGAACTATTTCTTGATAATTGCGACGTAACTAAGCTGGATCTTACTTCCTTAAGAAAAGCGGTCGCCTATGTACCCCAAGATAGTTTTTTATTTAGCACCACGATTCAAAACAACATCCGCTATGGTGAGCCATTAAGCGAAAGTAGAGAAGTCGTACAGGCAGCTAAACAAGCTCAAATTCATCCAGAAATCCTCACTTTTCCGCAAGAGTATGATACTTTAGTTGGAGAAAGAGGAATCACTCTCTCTGGTGGACAAAGACAGCGAACTTCTCTAGCTAGAGCTTTATTAGCAGAAGCCAAAGTATTAATTCTCGATGATGCTCTTTCCAGCGTCGATAACGAAACCGCCACCAGGATTTTAGATAGTCTATCGCCTACGAGAGCCAAAAAAACCGTAATCTTTATTTCCCATCAACTATCCGCAGCAGCCACCTGCAATCGCATTTTAGTCATGGATGAAGGCAAAATTGTTCAAAATGGTACTCATGAAGTTCTACTGCAAGAGGCGGGATTATATAAAACTCTGTGGGAACAACACCAGCTTAAAGAAGTATTAAACTAACGGTGAGCAAAAAACCCTTAATCTCTTACTTTGCTCAACCCATTTTGCTCAAATCTCTGCCGAGGTTAAATTTAAATTAATGGGTAAGTACGGTTTTGCTCTGGTTTATCATCCCGATTATGTTGCCCCACTGCCCGATGCTCATCGCTTTCCCATGCCCAAATTTAAGCTGCTACAAGACTTACTGCTTAAAGATGGGGTAGTTGAACCAGAACAGATCTTTGAGCCAGAATTGCCCAGTTTAGAATTAATTCAGCTAGTTCATACTCCCAAATACGTTCGGGAATACTGCGCAGGAACATTAGAATCTAAAGCCCAACGTCGTATTGGTTTACCCTGGAGTTCAGCCCTAGCACATCGTACCCGTATTGCTATCGGTGGAACTATACTGGCTGCAAAATTAGCTCTTGAATATGGCTGCGCCTGTAATACCGCAGGAGGTACCCATCACGCTTTTCCTAGTTATGGTTCTGGTTTTTGTATTTTTAACGATTTAGCGATCGCTTCTCGCGTATTGCAGCATCAGAGATTAGCTCACAAAATCTTAATTATAGATTGTGATGTACACCAAGGTGATGGTACAGCCTATATCTTTCAAAATGACAATAGCGTATTTACTTTTTCGATGCACTGTGAGGCAAATTTTCCCAGCAGAAAACAACACAGCGATCTCGATATTTCTTTACCCATTGGCTTAGATGATGATGGTTATTTGCAAATATTAGCCAGTCACCTGTCAGATTTACTAAGTGAAGTAAGACCAGAACTAGTATTATTTGATGCAGGGGTAGATACTCACGTCAGCGATCGCTTAGGTAAATTATCCCTTACCAACTGGGGCATATATCGACGGGAAAGAATGGTTCTAAGTACCTGCAAAGCTGCGGGATATCCTGTGGCTAGCGTCATTGGTGGTGGTTATGGTAAGGATATGTCTGCGCTAGTTTATCGCCATTCCTTATTACATCGTGCAGCACAAGAAGTTTATTCAACTAATTAACAAAATTTAGCGATGAGAACACAGTTTTAGCGGTAGTTACCAGGATTGAGCATCTATTTATGAGTAACAAACAGTTAGCAACCTTCGGTGCAGGATGTTTTTGGCAAACCGAAAACGAATTTCTCAGGTTGCCAGGAGTAATTAAAACCTCGGTAGGATATATGGGAGGCGATTTTCCTCATCCTTCTTATCTTGACGTAGTGGCGAGAATTACAGGACATGCCGAAGTAGCCCAGGTTGAATACAATCCAGAAATAATTAGCTACGAAAAATTATTAAACATATTTTGGCAAATTCACGATCCGACAAGCCTTAACCGCCAGGGTGCAGATCGAGGCGAACAATATCGCTCAGTGATTTTCTATCACACCCCAGAACAATTACAAATTGCTCGTAAATCTCAACAACAGTTACAGCAGTCTGGTAAATATAATCAAGTTATCGTAACCGAAATCAAGCCAGCTAAAGAATACTATCTCGCTACTGAAGAACATCAGCAATACCTCAAGAAAAAGAGAAATCGCTCGATAAGAAACTAACGCAATTGTTGCAATTTTTTATTAGCAAAATCCATCAGGATCATTGCATCTGCGTGAACAGTAGTTTGCATCTTAACCTTTTCCAACTCGTTAATGATTGTCAAAATTTCCCTAGCGGTACGCTCTTGATTAGATTGATCGATCAATTTTGGTAAATTCGTAATCATCTGTTGCGCCGAGTCATAAGCACTTTGAGATGACGACTCTTCTTGTTGGCGAATCCGCATTTCTGCCAATTCCGCTTCAAGCGATTATTTATGAACTAAGTTCAATCTATATTTTAAAAAGGCGTTGCTGAATCAAGATATCAACGGGTAACTTTATGCAGCTTGATTATATTCTCAAAAAGCTAAATCGAATACCAGTTTAATTCAGTTTCCTGACACATCATTTTTGTAGGGAGAATAGCTATTGCTGTTTCAAAGTTAGAGGTTATGTTGGTAAATCAATAATTATTTTGTCGCCTACTTCTATTACTTTCCCTGCTTCAGTAGGAGACAACCTGGTATTAACAGCTAATCGAAAAAAGTGATTAAAACGCGATCGCTCTGTCCATTCGGGTAGAGTGTTTTTTCTTTGCTCGATAAAAGTTTTTTGAAATTTAGGGTAAGCTTTTCCTGTTTGCGGATCGCGAGTGACGACAATACAGCGTTGACAAGGATTGACCCCCCTAAATTCTACGTCACCGACTTTAAATTTAACCGTTTGTGCTGAAGTGGTAAACAATCGATCTTCCCAAAAAGCAGGGACACCAGCAATTTCAATATTGGCACGAAACCGCCAACGAATATCTGCTGTAGTTAACTCTGGATACCAATCGGCGATCGCTGATAAAGTTGCTGTACTAACTATAGTTGGCCCAGGCGAAACCGTATCATCAGGAAAACCTATCTTTAGATTCTGTTTAATCTCTACAGGAAAGCCAAAGTATTCCTCCAGCCAGGCACATAATGCTGCTGGTGATTTAACTAGATCAAATCTTGCTACTTGGTTTGTTCCTTGTACCTGTAAGGACAGGGTTTGAGCTTTTAAATCAAATTTTGCTCGCAAAGCGTGAATCTTTTGGTGGCGCTTGCCGTTAACAAAATTACCGTCTCGATCAATAATTGCCCAGGTGCGATCGCCACTTATTGCTCCAGATTCTAACATAGTCACGCGATCGCAACAGACTGGATCTAACGATTTAATTGGATAAATAAATAATTGACCAACGTGAGGCACAATCCGATTGATCATACTTAAAATAACTATTAATTAACTAACTAACTATAAAGTTATAAACAAGACAAATTCAAGTTCAGCAATGCGTCGAGCCAATTCACTTCATATAATCTTCACACAATCTTTACGCTATATTTATCCACAATTGCCGTTATTAGGTCAATATGTATCTGTAGTCAAAAAATGCCAGTAATCAAGATTCTCTAGTAATTATACGGAAGACAAAAAAATCTCCCTCAATATAATTAATAGAAAAGGGTGTTACCAGCCAGATAACACCCTCAGGACCATAATATAATCGTAAAGTAAAAAAATTGTCAGCCGCCAAGCTTGACAATTTGAAAGTATATTTTCACTTAGTGCATTATTAGCCAAATAATGTGTATTACTCAAAAAAATATACTTGCATTATCATATTAGCAATTTTTTAGTATAAATAGGCGATATTAAGCGCGCTTTTTGATATTTGCTTCAAATTAAGCAGGTAAAAAAAGCCTAAGCTATATTTCTTAATCTATTGAGTATATATGGTTATATATTAAGTTTATTTAAGCTAATTAGAGGGTCAACTCTTCTAGTAGCCCCTAATCGGTAAAACTGACTAAAAAAATCTGAGTTTAGCATTAGCTAAGCCCAGATAATCAACAAGCTTCAATGGTAAAATCTCCTCAACTCAAATAGATTAACCATTGTCAATTTCGTTGATGATGGCAGCAGCTTGTTTGCAAAGAGTTTCATGACACTGGCCGTTAGTAGCCACAATACAACCCCATCGTTTTACATCTCCCTGATTATAATAAATAGGCTCGCCATTAACATAAGTGAACTTACCACCAGCTTCAGTAAGGATCAATTCTGGTGCGGCAAAATCCCAATCTTTGGCTGCCGATTTACCTGACAAGGAAAGATAAACATCAGATTCTTGTTCTAGGAGGGTAGAAATCTTACCGCCAACTCCACCCATATATTTTTTACCAGCAAAGGGGAGGCGTTCGATCAATTGCTTAAAGCGATCGTCACGGTGAGAACGACTTACGATTAAGTATAAATCTTCAATCTTGTTGCGATCAGAAACCTTTATTGGGGTGATAGTACCATCTTTAGTTTCCACAAAAGTACCATTATCTTTAGCAGCAAAATAGACTTTACCCGCTTCAGGAATAGCCACAATGCCAATTACAGGACGACCTTGATATGCTAAAGCAATGTGCATCCCATACTCACCAGTCTTATCGATAAAATCTCTAGTGCCGTCAAGGGGATCGATAATCCAAACCCATTCTTTAGCGATGGGTTCAGCTTTTTTAACATCAAAAGTTTCTTCCGACAAATAACCAAAATCATCTGTTCCCAGTTCTTCTTTTAACCTACCCAAAATATATTTATTGGCTGCTAAATCGGCTTCGGTTACTGGTCCATCCTTTTTATCCGTAACATCCAAATCCGAAATATCCTGATGATAAAAAGCACTAAGAATGTCAGCTGCACCCCAGGCTACAGAGCGAGCTATTTTCAGAATTTCTGCTAACTTTTCAGATTGATTAGTCTCCAAAGCTATCTCCTGATCCTATTTTGTGATTGCTTAATAATTGCCACAGACAAATATATCCTAGTTCGCCTGATCGAGAAATATCAAAGAGATCATTAATTCAATTCTCAACCTCTACTTAAAATTAACCAAATTAGCGATCGCCATAATGCCAAAGACTACTCTTTTTTAAAAAAATCCAGTCATTTAGCTGGACGAAATAAATGAGAGTGTTCGGGATGATATAAACGAGAACGAGTAGTTACGGCTTTTTGTAGTGCAGGACTAATTAAATATAGGGTGGTTCTAATCAAGTTATTGTCCCGAGTGACCGCAGCCATTTGTTCTAAGGGGACTACCCAGATTTGCTCATCTTGCCAGCCGACTCGATAGCAAACTGCCACAAAAGTACCTTTGGGGTAATGTTTTAACAGCTTGTCTTGGGCTTGCTCAACATGGCGAGCTGCCAAATAAAGGCACAAACTGGCTTGATGAGCAGCTAAAGACTCCAATTCTTCGGCTTCGGGTACAGAGGATGCTTTACCGCTAATTCGCGTCAAAATGATTGTCTGAACTAGTTCTGGGATAGTTAACTCAGTGCTAAGTTTGGCAGCTGCCGCCTGAAAAGCACTAATGCCAGGAATCAACTCAAAGGGAATATTGGCATCAGTGAAAGCCTGTATTTGTTCACCGATCGCACTATACAAACTTAGATCTCCAGAATGTAGTCGCACAACTGATTTACCTTGTCTAACTCGCTCAATTGCCAGGGGAATTATTTGTTCTAAGGTTTTGTTTCCCGTTGCCACTAATTCGGCATCATCACGAACATCCTGTAAGATTTGCTTTGGTACTAAAGAATCTGCATAGAGAATCAGATCAGCCTGACCTAAAATTTTATAGGCTTTGAGGGTCAGTAATTCTGGATCTCCAGGGCCTGCACCGATAATATAGACAGCAGGCTTGAGCGCAAATTGATTTGATTTCATGAAATGATCAATAGTTTATATTTTGCGGTTAATTGAGGGCATTGCATCATTGAAATACGATTTGAAACTAAACATTCCCGCGTTAGCCTTCATCAGGTCAGTTATTATCTATGGCTAGCGGTATTCTGCTGACTTCTAAGCGAAACTACATCAGGTAACGGTCGTCTGAACCAGTAAAGCCAAGCAAGAATTAGCAGACCTAAGGCGATCGCACTTAAACTAACTAGCTGAGCTACTTTCAATGGGCCAATCATTAAGCTGTCGGTACGTAACCACTCAATCCATACTCGACCCAAACTGTAGCCAATTAGATAGACAGCGGCGATTGTTCCTAGTTTTAAACGGTTAGATTGCTTTAGTCCCCAAAAAAATAATGTCATCAGCAACACAAACACCCCCAAATTCCACAAAGACTCATAGAGAAAGGTAGGGTGAAAATACTCAAAATTTAGTAGTTCTAAAGGTCGATAGCGAGGTGCGATAAAAAGTTTCCAAGGTAAATCCGTCGGCTTGCCATAGGCTTCGGAGTTAAAAAAATTACCCCAACGTCCAATTGCTTGACCCAGGATTAAAGAAGGTGCAACTAAGTCTAATAATTGCCACACAGAAATTCGCTTGATTCGAGCAAAAATAATGGTAGCGATCAACCCGCCAATAATTGCTCCATGAATGGCAATACCTCCCTTCCAAATGGCAAGAATGTCTCCAGGACGTTGAACATATTCTTGCCATTCAAACAAAACATAGTAAAGTCTGGCACCTGGGATAGCACCAAGAACTAACCAGATCGCTAAATCTCCTAGCAAATCTGGATCGACTCGGCGACGTTTAGCTAAGTACTGAGACAAAGTAACGCCGATTAGAACTGCGATCGCAATTAACAAACCGTACCAACGCACCGCAATTGGACCAACTTCAAAAATAGTTGGACCAGGAGATTGAAACTGAAACGCAAATATATTTGTATGTATGTAATTTATGTAAGTCGGCAAGGTCTTACTGTGGCTGATGTATTTTCTAATCGCTGTTTATTATCCCAGGTTTATTAGCTTATGTATATTATGTCGTTATAAAAATTCCAGACAAATAATAAATATACAGTTTAACCTTGCCTACAATTTTGATAACGATCAAAATAATTTAGTTGTGCATAACGTCTACAATTTTTTTAGATTAAAGGTTTCAATCGAAATCAGACCCAGCAATACTGATTACGGTTGGATCATCTTTGACTGCATAATTTGCGTAATCGTGCTGATTAGCTCTTGTTCGGGACAGGGTTTGACTAGATAGGCGGATGCACCCAGTTCTACAGCTAATTGACGATGTTTATCGCTATCGCGAGAAGTTAAAATAATAACTGGTAAATCTTGATATTCAGGATTATTTTTAGCCGCTTTTAAAAATTGGAAGCCCGTCATTAGAGGCATTTCTAAATCACAAACTACAAATTCAACTTTTCCTGATTTTTTCAGTTCGGTTAAAGCATCGATCCCATTGTCTGCCTGAAGTACCTGCTTACATACCTTTTCTAAGGACATCACAATAGTTCGACGCAGACTATTAGAATCATCGACTACCAGAACCGTTTGAGGCATTGAGTCACTAGCAGGAGGCAATTGCTGGGTATTAGCACTACTACTGCTGGGTAAAGCTTGGAAACTAGTACCACCGAGAAAAGCCCTTTGGCTCATAGTATTGCTGCGATACTGAGAATCTTTCAGCAACGCTGCACCATCAATTACTAAAGTAAGACTGCTATCTTTAAGGACGCTACAGCCATAAACATATCGCGGCGGAATAATTGCACTACCGAGAGGTCTGATGACTAATTCTTGTTCCCCTAAGACACTATCCACCTCTAATCCGATGAAACCGCTTTGACGACGCAGTAGCAAAATTGGATTGTTAAGACTAGATTCTGAATCTTTTAACTGAGAAATGGTGCGAGGATACTCAATCATACTTGATAGCTGACGCACTGGAACCATTTCCACATCATCTTTTGTCGGCCAATGGAGAATTTTTTGTCCTTCAAAGATCTGAACTTCTTTAGAAGTCGGCAGAATAATTCTCTCAATAGCATCAATCAACAAGGCATAGGTCATTCCCGAAGCCTTAGTTAGCATCAATTTGGCGATGGTTAAGGTGAGAGGAATTTGCAGGGAAAAAGTTGTACCTTTGCCAGGAGTAGACTCAATAGAAATTGTGCCGTTTAATTCGTCAATTTGAGAACGCACTACGTCCATTCCCACGCCTCTACCAGATAAGTCGCTAAGTTTATCAGCAGTAGAAAATCCTGGTTCAAATAATAATTCAAGTAACTGCGATGGGGGAGTGACAGCTGCTTGTTGGGCAGAAATTAATCCTTTTTCAATGCCCGCTTGCTTAATTTTCTCAATATTAATTCCTCTTCCATCATCGCCTACTTCAATTACGGTTTGGCTACCTTGGTAATATGCTCTGAGGAAAACCGTTCCCGTTTCAGGTTTGCCAGTCTGCGCTCTTTCTCCAGGTTTTTCTAAACCATGATCAAAAGAGTTACGAACCAAATGTAGTAGAGGGTCGTAGAGTTTTTCTTCAATGGTTTTATCAATGAGAATATGGCTGCCCGTAATATTCAGTTCAGCATTTTTGTCATGGGTCACAGAAAGCTGCTTGAGTAGACGAGGAAACCGATTAAACAATCTACCAAGAGGAGACATTCTGGTTTCAATCAATTCGTCTCTCATGTTTAACAGCATTCGCTGTTGTTTTTGAGTATCTCTTCGTGTTTGTTTATTATGATTTTTAATTCTTTCGGCGATGTTTACTAGTTCGGAATTGCTAACTGTAGTTAATTCTAAAAGCTGATTGAGTCTATCTTCTGGGTTTTGTAGTGTAGAAGCAGGTAAGATAGATTTATAATTTTTATTTCGAGCTTTAGTAATATTGTTTAGTCTGGCCGGTAATTCTTGTAAGAGTCGCTGTTGCTGAGGTGAGAGACAAACGTCATCGACAACTTCAATTAATTCATTAACTATCTGTTCGCTATAGCTAATTTTATCTAGTAGTTGCTGGACGAATTGACCAATCTGCTCATCTTTCAGAATATTTCTGTTTTGGTTGATTAATAATTCTCCGACTAAATCATTTAGTTTTTCTAGAGATTCTAAATTAACTCTAACTGTTTTGCTGGTGTTGCTACCTTTGTCAGTTTGTTGATCACTACTTTTACTTTTGATATAGGAACCAAATCGAGACTTTCTAACATCTCTGGTAGATATTTCCTGGGGGAGAGTAGCTTTTTGTTTTGATGATTTTACTGGTGTAGGAACTAAAAATGCCTCTACTTTGGCAATTTTTTCAGATTTACCAGACAGAGGTTGTTCTTGAAGGCTATTAATAGCTGTATCGTCGCCCCAAATTTGAGACATCAATTCTCCAGAGTCTTCATCTTCCTCAAACAATGAATTAGCATCATCAGAAGACTCTAATTCAACGCTACTAGTAACTTCCGTGAAATCTTCGCTTAAAGATTCCGAACCAAAAATATCCTTAGCGTCTTCATCCTCTTTAATTGCCTCGGCAAACAGAGAATTAGCATCTTCCACGACAAAACTTGAATCAACGGTCTCAAACTGCGTGGGGAAATCCTCGTTTGTATCTATTGTGCCAGCAAATTTTTGTAATTCAATTGAAGGCTCACCGCCCCGATCGCGATCGCCCTCCATAACTTGCTGTTGTGCCTGTTGAAAATTAGCGATCGCTGCTTCAGTAATTCCTTTAACCTGTTCGGGATTAGCCTCTAAAGCGGTAAGAATTGTTTGAGCAATATCACCCAAACCAGATAAATTAAGAGATTGTGATAAACCTAGAAAAATCTCGGCCTGAGATTGCAATACCTCAGTCATAATTTCAGGATTACCTTCTGCCAGGGCCACGGACAGCTCCTGAATTCGTTCGGGGACAACAGATTCAAAAAAGGATTGAACCACGTCTAAACCCAATTCTTCTGAAGTAGGAAAAGCATCTTGATCGCTCAGATAATCACCAAATATTTCCGTCAATTTAGCAAAAATACCCGCAGCACGATTGAGAATTTCTTCCCGGTCGATGGGGGCTTTACTAAATTCAGCCATCAAAGGAATCCTCAGACATTCATAACTAGCGTAGAGTAATTTTTTAGTCTGATGATCGATTTCTAATTCAGGATTATAAAGAGCTTTAAACACATCCTCCATTGAATGAGCGACGGTTTTGATCGTTTCCAACCCCACATTAGCTGCACCCCCCTTGAGAGTATGGGTAGCTCGCATCAGCTTATTAACTCTTAAGGGGCGATCGCTTAATTCAATATTACCATCGTTAATCGCAAATAATTCTTGCTCAATGGTTTCTAATAATTCGGGAGCTTCTTCTAAAAAGTATTGATAGGCTTGATCGCGAATACTAGGGTCGGTAATCATCGTCGAATAATTCTCTTAAATATAATTGAGTAATATAAAATCTGAATCCTGAAATAGAAAGAAAGTTTCTACTCCAGAATCCATTATGGTTAGACTTTCAGACCCTTACTTGACTTTGAATTGAGACACGCTGGCCTGTAATTTTTGAGCTAGTTGCTCTAGTTCTCCAAAAGAAAGAGAAATCTTACCCGAATCTTGGGAAGTTTCGTTAGCAATTTCCGCTACTTGTCCCATTACCTGAGTCACAGATGCAGCCTCTCGCGTTTGGGCATTGGCAGCAGTAGTGATTCCCTGCACCAAATCTTTAATTTCGGCGGTGGCAGCGACAATCTCATTCAAGCTATCGCGAGTTTCATTGACTAAGTTTGTTCCTTCGGCTACCTGTACAACTCCAGCTTCCATCGCAGCAGAAACTTCTTGAGTCTCTTCTTGAATTTCTCTAACTAACTTTTCAATCTCAATAGTCGCTTCAGTAGACTGCAAAGATAGATTACGAACTTCATCAGCTACCACCGCAAAACCTTTACCATACTCTCCCGCACGAGTTGCTTCCAAGGCTGCGTTTAAGGCCAGCAGGTTAGTTTGAGTAGCAAAACTACTAATCAGACTAACTACCTTAGAAATCTTTTGTGAAGAATCACTTAGGCGTTTGACTCGTTTTCCAGCATCGGCTACAGTTTCGCGGATACTAGCAATACTATCTACGGTATTGTTCATAGCGCGATCGCCAGTTTGTACGGTTTTATTAGCTTGTTCAATTGCTACCTCTACTTTCTGGGCATTTTCGGTAGTTACCATTGAAGCATCGATCATTGACTGAACTCGATCTAATGCTTCTTGTAGCTCTAACAGTTGTTTTTCCGATTGGGCAGATAAACCTTTGATTGCCGAACTACTAGCGCCTGTAGTTTCAGTTACCTGCAAAGCTGCTATTTGAACCTGTTCAACAATTCCCTTAAGTGAATCTAGAGTAGTGTTATAAGCTCCAGCAATTGTCCCAATTTCGGTTTCAGTCACGTTGGCGCGTACGGTTAAATCTCCGCTGAATGCTGGTCTAACCGTTCTGAGCATTTCTACCGCCTGTTTTTGCAGTTCTTCTTTAGCTGCTCTTTCTCGCTCTAAAGTTTGGCTTAGGTTATCTGTCTGAATCCGTAGTTGCTCATAATAGTCAATTTGTTGAATAGCAATACCTAATTGATTGGCTAACTGCGCTATTTGCTCTGCTTCTAGGGTTAGCCAAGAGCGAGAACCTGAGTTTTCATAAGCTCCCAATAGACCCCATAGCTTGTCTCCCTGAAAAATAGGCGCAATAATATAAGCTCTTGCCTGATATTTTTCTAATGATTTGATGTAGCACTCAGGAAACTGCTGAGTGTAAATATCATTTACTGTGGTGTATTTTTTGCCTTCGCTAGTATACCTACCGCCTTTGGTTTTTTCCATGTAAGTATCGGTTTCAGTGATGTCATCAGTTGACCACTTACGGAGAATACAGCGATTATTTTTAGTGCGATCGCCGCTGAGAACTTCATCATTTGTTTGTTCAACCAGTAATGAAACCCAACCACTAGCCACTGATTCGGCGACGACTTGACCAGTCCAGTCGGGATTAAACTGATAGACAATGGTACGGTCTGTTTTTAAAGCCTGACGTATTTCTTGGGTCGTTACCTTGAAAACCTCATCAATGTTTTCTGAGCGACGAATCTGCTCACTAATTTTGCTGCTGGTTTTCTCTAATTCTGATTGTTTTTCCAACCTAGTCATGTAGTTAATCTGCTGCATAGCAACTCCTACCTGCAAACCAAGTTGTCTTAAAGCTTCTACTTCATAATCCTGCCAACGACGCGCTCCCTCGTTTTGATAACAGCCAATTAAACCCCAAAGTTTTTTGCTGCCAAACATATTGCTGTCAGCAATAAAAATAGGAGCGAGGGCATAAGCTCTGGCTTCCATCTGTTCTAATAGTTCAATGTGACATTGTTTATGTCCTTGTAAATAAATATCTTCCACGGCAAAAGTTTCACCGTTTTTATAGCGACCACCTTTCGTATTTTGTAGAAAAGTATCTTCAATAAAAGGAATAACTTTAGTTAGATCAGACCATCCAGGAGCAGCTGAATCCGCCACAAAGTTACCACTCCAGTCTGGATTAAAGCGATAGATAGATACCCGATCGACATCGAGGATTTTACGCCCTTCGTCCGTAGCAATTTGCCACACAGCTTGCTCGTCTTTAGATAAACGAACTTTTTCTAAGATTTTGGACAGACCTTTTTCTCTTTTAAACGCCTGTTCCATTTGCTTACTCTGAAATTCCGAGTTTCGTAGATAAGCAGTTTGCTGCAAAGGCAGGACAAAACGAGCAGCATATTCTTGAAGTTGCTTGACTTCAGACTCTTGCCAGTTACGAGGAGCAGAGTTTTGATAAACGCCTAACACTCCCATTAATTGATTATTGCCATGAATTGGCACAACAATATATGCCTTAGCCTCAATTTGCTCAAATTTTTCTAACACCGCACGAGCTAATCCTTTTGACTGGACATTGTTAGCAATATAGCAAGGCTCATATTCCCCGCCTTTAAAGTGGAAATCGTAATCTAATACTGAACCTGCGGGTTTCCATTTTTCTCCTTTAGATTCAGCCAGAATTTTGCCGCTCCAATCGGGATTAAAGGCAAATACTACGGCACGGTCTATTTTCATCGAGGCGCGAATTTTATCTAGCCAGCTTTGCATCGTCTGCTCAGCATTTTGACTAATAGAAGTTAAAAAATCTTGTTGAGAAATTAATTCAGCTTGTTTAGCTTTAAATCTTAGATCCCGAATCGAGCTAGTTTGTTCTAAAGCAAAACTAAATTTGGACGCAGAGCGAACAATCAAAGCAACTTCAGACTCCTGCCAGTTACGAGTTCCCAAATTTTGGTACACTCCCAGCATTCCTAATAGGCGATCGCCTGATTTAATGGGAACAACAATATAAGCTTTAGCTTCTAAAGATTCTATTTGTTCGAGCAAACAAGGTGCAGAGTTTTGATGATAGATGTCTTCGACTACATACTTCTCTTTACAGTTATCTAGAGTGATAAAACAATCATTATCAAAAGAATTAGCACCTTTTTTCCACATTGAATCTACCGATTCAGCTATGATTGCTCCACTACCGTCGGGATTGAAACTATAGACCAAAGCACGATCTGCCTTGAGATTATGACGTATTTCATGGAGCTTTTCCTTCATCGATTGCTCCATAGACTGCTCCATTGCAGCTACCAAGTCTTGTTGTCCTTCCGCTTTAAAACTCAATAGCGATGACTGCATCACGCGAGTTAATTCAATGGTCAATTGAGACAGCAAGTTAATTTCTTCTTCTTGCCATTGACGAGGTTGCTCGCACTGTTGAACTACTAATAGTCCCCAGACTTGATTTAACTCATATCCGTTACTTTGAGGAGAAAAAGAATCAAGTAAAATGGGCAAAGCCAGAGAAGCCTGTACCTGAAATTTCTCAAAAAGCTGCTTTTGATAGGGAGTAACTTTGGCATCGTAGGGATTTTCAATCGCAATAAATTCCTGAGCTTGATAATCAGCTGCTGTTTGCCCACCAAAACTACTACAGGAAAGAGTTTCATTCATCCCAGGAGTCCAACCAGGAACCAATGCTTCGGCGATAACTTTACCCAGATTATCGTCGTCAAAACGATAAATCAGTACCCGATCAGCTTTAAATTCATGCTGTACCACCTTAACTGCATTGTTGAAAAAGTCATCTTGTTTTGAGGATTGTCGAACCTGTTTCATGATTTTCCACAGGCGATCGCGCTCTTGCTTATAAAGGCTTTTTTTAATTTTTTGCACTAAATCTAATTTTGAGCTATTTACTTCTGTAGCTACGCTTGGAGAATTTTGCTCTTGATAAGTACTTGATGAATCCATAATATCTACTTTACTTGTTGATTATTTGGTACGAATAATTAGTTAAAAACCACAGAATTAACCATACAATTACTTATTACTGAGAATAGTTAAACTCAGTTTTTATAGAAAAGAAATTAAAAATTTCCTCGGCATCGATCAGCATAATAATATCGTTATTGGAATCCGTAAAATATCCATGTAAAAATGGTAAAATGTCTTCGGAAAATATTTCTGCTGATGAAGATTTAAACTTTGATAAATTATGTTCTATTAAATTATCAATCCCCGAAACAACTAGTCCGATTGACTGTCCTTGAACTTGAACTACCATAACCAATAGTTCTTGATGAGGATTATTCTGATCTAGGGGTGGTGGATATCCTAACAAGTTTTCTAAATCTACAATCCACAGCATTTCACTACGCCAACCATAAATTCCCAAAACACAATAAAACATCTGGGGGACAGGTAAAATATCATCTGGAGAAATAGCAATCACTTCCGTTACAATTTCCGCATCTAGTAAGGCAATATCACCTTGTACGATTGATTTATGAATCTTTTGAGATTTACCTAGCTGAAACTGTAAAAACTTGCGAACTTGTTTGGAATCAGACTGAATATCAGAGTTTTTACCAATATTCAGAGATAAGGAATTAGCAGATGTGCTTAACATTGTGTTGTCGAAATAGTTTTAACTAGCAATCAGTTGCTGTACTTTATTAATTAGTTCATCACGGTTTACTGGTTTGGCAAGATAAGCATCAGCACCGACTACATCACCCCACATTTTGTCTGCTTCAGTAGACTTTGAAGAACACAAGATCACCGGAATTGACTTGGTTGCCATATCTGTTTTTAGAGTACGACATAGCTCAAAACCACTTTTTCCTCCCATAACTACATCTAAAACGATGATGTTGGGTTGATATTGACCTACTTTTTCTAAAGCCTCTTCCGCGCTTTCTACATCCATGACGTTTAAGCCAGCTTGCTCTAAGTATGTAGTAGTGGTTCTACGATCGGTAAGACTATCATCGACTACTAAAACTTTACTCATAATTTTAAGTATTCTCCAGAACAAAAATAATAATACTCTTAGTTAAATAGTTCCCAAAAAGAACTTTAAAATAACATTATGCATAATCAAAATTTAAATAAATAGCTCAAAAATACATCTGATTTTTACAGTTAATTAGGCATGATCAAATTTGCCTGGTAATCTAGTTGTTAGCAAGCTAATCACAAAGCTTGATGAAAAATTAAGTAAATTTAGTTAATCTAGCTTTCAAAAAATTACCTTCCATAAGATTGCCATATTATCAGGAAGCTAAATGAGTACTCATGGAGCCTTGAGAATTTAGTTGAGAAGATTCTGAAGCAATATATTTGTCAATTGTGCGTAAGAATTCAGGTACTAAATT
>JAIMKV010000043.1 GCA_020692205.1 Myxosarcina sp. GA_180221_E-2-1-MAG-40_15 | reverse complement strand
TTGGTTGTTTATGGGATTTTTATCGGTATTAGGGGTACGTTCAAAATCTGGATGACCATTAGAATTAATTTTACCTTTAGTATCTCTATAGCCGCGAAAGTCTCTGAGTGTTCCTGTTAAGGTTATGGTATTGGGTGTTGTAGCAATAGGTGTTGTATTGCTAACACAACTTGAGCCGTTAGAATTTTTACCGTTCTTTTCAACGTCGTTGACTAGGTTTTGCAGTTGGTTTTTAGCCATGGTAAACTCCAAAGGGGTTAAAGAAGGAGTTAAATTTTTAGCAGCATCGTTAATTGCTTTATTTAGATCACTATCTTTGCCAGGGTTACTAGGATCAAATTTAGATATAGTCAGCTCTCTTCCTAACGCTAAATTTATGATAATGTCTGCATTATTGCCATGACCATTGTTAGTGTTACACGATTGACTAATATTATTATTGCTAGTAGCTAATGTTGGGGGGCAATTAAACCTGTTGCTGTTAAAACAGCGATAAAAGTACAGGCGGTTATTTTTTTAGATTAATAAATTTAAGCATTTAAGTTGATTTTCGTGGTTTAAAAATAAATAGTTTGAGTATTAGTTAATCTGAATTATTTCTATGTTTGTCAGACATTTTGTCGATGAATCAACAATAACAGTGATAAGCGATAAACGTAACTCTTAAAAATACTGAACTTTTAAGCAAAAAATAAAGTTTTTTGTTGTATCTAATAAATTTAAGATCAAGCTATTAATCTGAATATCAGCTCAACAGAAACTTACGTATTTTCACGCTGATTTAACTAAAAAATTGAATGATAAAAAAGCGATCGCGCTATCATAGTGCGCTCTTTCTTAGGCTAAAAGCTCAAATCCCTACCACAAAACGAACAATTACAATGTATAAACTGTGGGGCTAGCTTTCTAGATGAATATACGTAAAATAGTGAGAGTCAAACTTTTATAACAACCATAGGAGATTGTAAGTTGAAGAAAATAGAAGCTATTATTAGACCCTTTAAATTGGATGAAGTCAAAATCGCCCTGGTAAATGCTGGAGTGGTAGGAATGACTGTATCTGAAGTACGTGGTTTTGGTCGCCAAAAAGGGCAAACTGAGCGTTATCGGGGTTCAGAATATACGGTAGAGTTTCTCCAAAAGCTCAAAATTGAAATTGTCATCGAAGACAATCAGGTAGAAATGGTGGTAGATAAAATTATTGCTGCTGCACGTACAGGCGAAATCGGCGATGGTAAGATCTTTGTTTATCCTGTAGACCAAGTTATCCGAATTCGTACTGGGGAGAAAAATCTAGAAGCAGTGTAATCGATTTTGTTGTTACTGATTAAGTTTTGTCCGAACCATTGTTAGACAAGATCATCTTAAAACTCGCCATAAGTACTTTTATTTATGGCGAGTTGTTAATTGGTTAAATTAACTTTACCTCCTACCGAGCATTTGTACTAACTCTCGTAAATTTGATAAAGCCGCCTCTAATGATTCATCTCTAACTTTTTCATAGGATTCAAGTAAAATTTCAACTCTTTGCCAATCTTGCTCCGTCTTAATACTTTTAGCATTGATATCCCAAAGAATATTGGTCAACTCCCTAGTTCGTGCTACTTGTTCTAAATGATCGATCGCATCAATAATCAACGACCATAATTGTTCTCTATCATAATAAGTCACAGTATTTTCCTCCATACTGGCGTGTTCAGTTAGGTGGAATTGTCCGCTCAAAAGTGTTGGTAGCACTTTGATAGTCACTTAATTAGTTTCTCGTACAGGTTAATTACCTTGTACTTGTCTATCAGAGTCAAGACCCTTACCACCCTAATTGCTGTTATGCCTAGACATTTGAGATACTTGTACTGCTATGCTTAGATATTTAAGATACTTCAATAGTTTGTCACATTTATGAAGTTTGCTTATTGTAACAAATCCAGTCAGCTTGGTGTTTAGATGAGCGTAAAAGGCTTTTGCTGTTAAATAATAAAGGGATTAATCGCATACTCCTGCCATTGTTGCTTGTGCCATTCAGCTACATAGGGATTTACGGTGAAATTAGGCTTGTCGCCAGCTTTGACATCTATGCGTAAAAAAGAATAGGGTAATTTACGGTTTTTGCCTGTACCTTGACGACCAAGATACAAATGAGACTGACCGATAGGTTCAGCATCGAAGTCGGCATTTTGAAATAAAACTGTTCCTTCTTGGCGTTGACGACGTAAGCTGTGACCACTGCCACCACAGACAAGCCAATCAATGTGCGAATCAGCTGCTCCTGTATTTTTAGTATAAAGATGTTCTAAGCAGTGTGCATGACCAGATAAAACGAGGTCTACGATTGAGCGTCCTTCAGGGAACGCACCTATTTCGTGAGCTGCATCATTAAATACCTGACGGAGGCGATCGCGAACCGCTAAAGTCTGTCCCTGATTCCATTTGGTAGCTTCGGTGACGTAGGGAGGATGGTGGAAAAATACAACTCGGCCTCTAACTGCCTCGTCTTGCCAGGATGCGATCAGACTAGCCTTAAACCAGTCCAACTGTTGCCAGTCGATGATTTGTTGTTCTTGGTTTAATTGCTTGGCGATATCTCGCTGACTTTCAGCAATATGCTCCAATTTGGCATAATAGTCATCTATTTTCTCTGCATCATCAGAGTTATGCGGATTAAGTTGATCAAGCTCAATCTGAATTCGCTGTTCTTTTTCTTCGAGTTGAATTTGCTGGGTCAATAGTTTAGCTCTTCTGCTATCTCCCTCTGTGGTATTGGGTATGACTACGGGTTGATTAAAGGTATTAGAATCTAAAGCAAAAAAATCGATACCACCATAGCGGAAAGTATAGTAGCGATTGGGCAACCGCGTAAATTTTCCTGGTCGATAATGTAAACAGCGATCGCCTGTATGTTCGGCGGTATAGTTACGATCTAAATGTTGGTTTAAATTTGCTTTATTTTTCAGCTCAAGCAAATAATCTAAAAATGCTCTGGCATAGGCATCACCTGTATCTGAACCATGCCAACCGACATCAAAATTGATTTTGCCTCGCAACAATCGCCGCGGTAACCAGGTTGCCTGTGCCAAAATACCATAGATCAAAGGCAAATCGTAGTAATCATGATTACCAGGAACAGGAAAAAAAGGAGCTTTAAAAATTAGGCGGTTGTATTCAAGCTGCTTGGGTTTTTCTCCCCCCACCAAAAATTCTCGATATGGCTCGATAAAATTTTGGTGGTAGTATTCCCTAGAGCCTACATTGTATACAACATCACCTGTATGGATTACGAAGCGGGATGACTCTTGTTGCAACATCATTTCGGCGATTTTTCGTTGCGGATGATGCTTCAGATGCGATCCACAGCCACTATCGCCGATGACCAAAAAAGAGAAATCAGGGTTATCCGTATCCTCATCATCAACTACTAATTTGGTTTGAGCGATCGCCCTGGCTTTAATTGCTGATTCTTGCCAACGCACTCGGCGCTTCATTTGGTCTATTTTGACCGATATATGAGGATCGGAAACAAATTTCATCTAAGTTCAATTTTTAATAGTTTTTGCTAGTTATTTTAATTCTTAAACCTTAAGATCTTTAGGCAAATTTGGACATCTTTCAAGAGAAAGAAATAAAGTAGCTAGTACTGCTAGTGGAAGTCAAAAGTCAGAAGTCAGAAGTCAGAAGTTTTTATTTTTATAGGCAAGATCAAAACATTGATGACTATTGGCTAATCATCCAAAGACTCGAAAACTTGACTCGGAATTATTTCAACTCTCAGATCTACTGGCTGACCAATTTTTTGGGCAATTATGTTCTTGGCACGATCAATTTGCGCCTGGGAAATCGAATCAACTGAGGCAGCAACTTCTATGTCTACTTCCACATGATTCTGTCGGGGAGTAACGCTGATCGATCTAATGTCGCTTTTGGCAAAAGTGTCTATTTGGTCAGTAACTAAATCTAAGATTTGATAGCGGACATTTTGTTCGATAATTAACTCTCGCATCGATAAAGTTAAAGGAACTCCCAAAATGAACATGACAGCAGTAGAAAAAACCAGTCCCTTTTTGGCACGTTTTAGATCGCCATAAGATTGAAACAAAAACACTAATCCGCCAAAGAAAATAATACAAATTAAATTAGTGGAAAATAGTAAAAAAGAACCATTAGTAATTTCCCAATTTTGCAATGCTAACCCAATTCCGATAACACTTAAAGGAGGGACTAATGCCACAGCGATCGCCACTCCTGGCAAAGCATTTGAAATACTCCGACGAGTATTGGCGAAAGATCCTGCCATTCCTGCTGCCATAGCAATACCAAAGTCCAGTAAGGTTGGATTTGTCCGCGACAGAATCTCAGAATCTACAGTTTTCAAACCAATTAAAGAAGCTGTTAGCCAAGAAATGCCAATGGTCAAAACAATACCTTTAAATACTGTTAGGCTGGAACGGCGCAATAGCTTGCGATTACCCATTGCTATCGAATAAGCCATACCCACTATCGGCCCCATCAACGGGGCAACAATCATCGCCCCAATAATTACTGCTGCACTATTAGACAGTAACCCTAAAGTCGCAATAATTGCCGATAGTCCCAACATAAAGTGAAAGCTAAACGAGGGAACAGACAGTCGCCACAGGCTACGGTTTAAACTGGCAACAGGAGTGGCTTTTTCTTTGAGCCATTTCCAGTTACCGTTATCTTGATACCAAAGTTTTTTTAGATGAAGGGTACGATTAATTTTACGTAGGGTGTACCTGATGCGGACAATGTACCGTGGATTATAAGTCAATAAAATTGTCATGGCGGTTACAGATAAAAATGCTCGATATTAAATGAAGTTAAAAAATTAAGCATCTATCGGATTTAGCTGCATCATCTGCCACGTAACTAGAGTTCCAATCGGACTCCAAAGCAAATAGGGAACTAATAACCAAAAAGCCGTGTTAGATCTTGATAAAACGATCACCGCCAAAATTGCTCCCAAAAAAAAGCCAGTTCCGCCAATGATTGTGCCGATCTTGAGACTTCGAGTTTTGCACATCACCACGGTGTAAAGAGAAATTGCCGTTTCTACTACCATATAAAAACCCATCAATAACCAGGTAGAGGTTGTACCAGGATCAACTGACCAAACATTGTAAGCTGACCAAGCACCGCAGATAAAAACAATTGTCCAAATTATGGGAATTGCCCATTCAAAGGTTAACCAAGTGGGACGACGTAAACGTTTAAACCAGCGAAAATCTTCGCTCGAAATAAAGCGGTTACAGATGAAGGGAATAGCAAGGGTAACAATCCCAATTCCCAGCCAAGAAGGAATCATAATGATTAGTTTTTAAGTGAGAAATAATTCAAAATTGATCTTGTCAGCTCAAAAATCAGCCAAGATCGGCGGCATCTGATCATGCCGTATTTTAACCGCAATTATCTTCTCCCTTAAGATATAAATACTTAATAATTGTAAATTTCAGCTTCAAGATAGTAATTTTTGGCATCGCCTCGATTGCCCCAGCGTCTCTCTTCTTCTCTTAACTGCACACCTACATCTTCGGCAGAGTCAGAGACATTATATTCACCAAGCTCTTCAAGACTATTTTGAATCGAAATTGTTTCGTCTTCACTAGAATAACTCCAGTTGATATTTTCTCCTGCTTGAATATCTTCAAATAAATCAGCTTCTGAAGTATTGGTTTGAGCCTTAAGAGGTAAGCTGATAAAACTGGCAGCGATAATTCCTAAGGCGATCGCACCTATACGTGTTGTGGTTTTATTAGTAATCAGCATATAAGTAATTTTATCTTCGATTTATTAGCCTAGTTAACTCCAAGTTTAATTAGTAGTTGCTGATTTTCGCTTCCCCAATCAGACTGATATCTACATCTATCGATCGGTTGATAGGTAAAAGTATCAAAGCAACGAGTACTGTTGATCAGGGGCTGATAAAGTTCTTAGCATCATCATCCTTTAAGCGGTAAAATTAGACTTTTCTTCGCTAACTCTACGATTTCTAGTAGCAGTATCATCAATACTTAAAGCTCCTGCACCTGCATAAATCACCATTAATAGACCCCCAATCAAACCAATGTTTTTCAAAAAGTCATTGATTTGACTAGGATCACCTAGAGGATTATGGAACACTAGAGTTGCTGGAATTAAAAACAAAATTAACAATATTGAGCCAATTTTTACCTTATATCCTAACAGTAAAGATAAAGCACCTAAAAGCTGAAAGAAAATCGTAAAAATTAGTAAAAGGTCGGGAATAGGTAAGCCCATACCTGCCATCATTTCTACTGTACCGCTATAGCCTAAAATATGACTAATTCCTGCCTTAAAAAAAATCAGACAGAGACAAATACGGGCAGCTAAAGGAAGATATTTCATAATTTGTAGTTAATTTAAAATACTAAAACGATTTAAAGTAGAAGATAAGCATTGCCTTATTTAATATCACAGCCTACCGATGATTAAATAGCTGTTGCATACTTCGCTCTCTGGTGAGATAGTCACGCAGCCAACTGCCTAAAATAACCAAACGATTGGCGATACCTGGCAAGTAATAAAGGTGTATTCCTAACCATAGCAGCCAAGCAGCAAATCCCTGCACAGGAATTTTGCCAAAAAGATAAGCAACACCGCTGTTACGGGCAATAATCGCTGCTTTTCCCTTATTAAAATAGTTGAAAGGTTTAGGCGGCAATCCTCGTAACTGTCTTTTTAGATTTTGTGCGACTGTTGTCCCTTGTTGTAAAGCTTCTGGAGCAATGCCCAACAGAGGTTTCCCAGCTTGTTTAACCAGGGCAACATCTCCTACTGCATACACCTGTGGATAGTTGGGTAACTGGAGAGTCGATTCGACTTGAATTTTAGCTTTGCTAGCGGTGGGTAATTCAGCTTCTGCCTCAGGATGATTTGCCTCAACCCCTGCTGTCCAAATAATGGCTGCTGTTTCTAAAAGCTGACCATCATTTAGTTTAATTGCTCCTGGTAAAACTTCACTGACTCGCGATCGCAAATGCACCTTGACACCACGACGACGAAGTTGTCTACAAGTATAGTTACCCAAATGTTCTGGATAATCTTGTAACAACGTTGCACCAGAGTGGAGCAAAATTACGCTTGCCTCTTGAGAATTAATTGTCGGATAATTTTTAGCTAAGGTAGCTTTAACTAATTCTTGGATTGAACCTGCCAATTCGACTCCTGTTGCTCCACCACCAATAATAGTAATTGTTAAAAGTTGCATTCTTCTGGCTCGATCCTGGCAAATCGTCGCTCGTTCAAAATTATTGATCAGGCGATCGTGTATATTAACTGCATCTGATAATGCCCTCATAGGCAAAGCATACTGAGCTGCACCATCTACGTCTAAGAATTTAGTTCTGCTCCCCGTTGCTAGGACAAGATAGTCGTAGCTTAGATTCATCACCTCCGTTTGAACAACTTTCGCTGCAAAATCTATTTTTTGCACTTTTCCTTGGATAAAGCGAGCATTAGCGATTGAACGCAGAGATTTCCTGAGTGGATAGGTGACTGTCTCTGGAGGAACAAAGCCTGCTGCCACCTGGTAAAGCAAAGGTATGAAAGTATGATAATTATTGCGATCAATTAAAATAATATCCGCATTTACTTTAGCCAACTTTTGAATCGCTCTAAGCCCTGCAAAACCAGCACCAATAACAATTATTCTAGATTTTTTATACAACACTCTTGTTGCCGCTAGTTGATTTAGTAATGAGCTTTGTTTGATTTCAAATAAAAAATAACTTTATATAAATTAACTATGCATTGTTTATCAATAACTCTAGCTTCAGCTAGATTTTTAATTTAACGATGAAATTAAATCATAGTGTTTGAGACTGACAAACAAACACCAGATTCGAGAACTCCGCCCTGAAGAGAGCGAGAACCAGACACTAGCCAACAATTTGCCAAGACAGGTTACCTAGATAAAAGCTATAGTAATGACTGATTACTGTTAAGCTGCTGCTCAAATTCTTGGCGATCGCTTAAAATAGCAAAATAATTATCCATACTAGTTAATTCAAACAACATTTTGATCTGTTCATTAATCGAACATAAAAAGAGGTTCACATTAGCAGCTTTCACTGTTTTAAGAGCTTTAACTAAAGCCCCCAACCCTGAGCTATCCATAAATGTGACGTTGCCGAAATCGACTAAAATGCTGTCTACACCACTTTCTATGCTTTGCTCGATCTGGTGCTGAAAATCAGCCGTTTTAGTGCCGTCTAGAATACCCTCAGGTTCAATTATTTGAACTACAGAATTCATATAGAAAAATAAATATTAAAATTGCGAGTACACAACATCATAGCAAAGGAATTGTCATGTAATGAGGGTAAATTGCTTTGATGAAGCAGGCACGATATTCCCCGTCAACATGATTTTTAATTTAACGACACAGTAACGCATCTATTTCAAGTATGGAAAATTTATTTTAAGCAGCATCTTTTGGTTGATAATCATTAAATTATTCCCAATATTTCTTAATACTTTCAACTACTATTAAACGCAAAAATAGGACTTGGATGGAGATTTTTGAACTCGATGTAGCTTATTTTGCTATTCTCAACTTAGAAGAATCTCGCTTAATTTTATAACAGGGAAGCATAAATTTAATGGAAGCATATGATGCGATCGTGATTGGTGCTGGTCACAATGGACTAGTCTGTGCTGCATATCTATTGAATGCTGGCTATAGCGTTTTACTGCTAGAAAAGCGTCCTGTTCCTGGTGGTGCGGCAACTACTGAAGAAGCCATACCCAAAGAAGCTCCTGGGTTTAAGTTTAACCTCTGCGCTATTGATCATGAGTTTATTTTTCTTGGACCAATTATTGCCGAGCTACAGCTACAAAAGTACGGTTTAAAATACTTAAGCTGCGATCCTCATACATTTTGCCCCCATCCAGACGGCAAGTATTTTCTGGCTCATCAATCATTAGCCAAGACAAGAGCAGCGATCGCTCGTCATAGTGAACGAGATGCTGATAAATATGTTGAGTTTATTACCTACTGGTCAAAATTAATGAGTGCGATCGCGCCATTTTTCAACGCTCCGCCTCAGTCTATTTTAGGTATTGCCAAAGGATATAAAGGAAAAAATCTCGTCGATCTTTTGGCGATCGCTGGTTCTAAAGATAAGGCACTAAACTTTATCCGCACGATGATTACTGCTCCAGAAGACTTACTCAATGAATACTTTGATACTGAATTAGTCAAAGCTCCCCTTGCCCGATTAGCGGCTGAAATTGGCGCACCTCCTTCCCAAAAAGGCATTACCGCAGGTTTGATGATGTTAGCCATGCGCCACCACCCAGGTATGGCTCGACCACAAGGGGGAACAGGTGCATTAATCCAGGCATTAGTTAAATTAGTCACGGCAAAGGGTGGCAAGATTTTAACCGAGCAAATGGTTGAAGAAGTAATTGTCGAAGATAATCGCGCCGTTGGCGTAAGAATAGCCGGAGGCAAAGAATACCGCGCCGAGAGAGCCGTAATTTCCAATATTGATGTCCGCAGATTGTTTTTGCAGTTAGTTGCTGCTGAGGCAATCGCGCCGAACCTGAGAGATAAGATTGACCGTCGGATTACCAATAATAACGAAACCATTCTCAAAATTGACTGCGCCTTATCTGAACTACCCCGCTTTACTGCCTATGAAGCAGATAACAATGAACATTTAATCGGCACGATATTAATTGCTGACTCTGTAGCTCATGTAGAACAGGCACACTCTTTAGCTACTATGGGTCAAATTCCCGATACCAATCCCTCAATGTATCTTGATATCCCCAGCGTCCTAGATCCTACCCTTGCCCCAGAAGGCAAGCACACCCTTTGGATTGAATTTTTTGCCCCATATCAGATAGCCGACAAAGCAGGCACGGGGTTAGATGGTACTGGCTGGACAGATGAGCTAAAAAATCAGACCGCTGATAATGTAATTAACAAGCTGGCAGAATATGCGCCTAACTTGAAAAATTCGATCATTGCCCGTCGGGTAGAAAGTCCCGCCGAATTAGGAGCAAGATTAGGCTCATACAAAGGTAACTACTATCATTTAGACATGACCTTGGATCAGATGATCTTTTTGCGCCCTCTGCCAGAAATAGCTAATTACACAACCCCGATTAAAAATCTCTATCTTACAGGAGCAGGAACTCATCCAGGCGGGTCGATTTCAGGAATGCCAGGGCGTAATTGCGCCCAGGTATTTTTCCATCAGCAACAGCCCTTAATTAAGGCACAGCAAGCGGTTAATTCTGGGTTGCGATCGCTTTTGGGCATTGATTAAATTTGTCTTTGAACCGCGATAACTTTGAGTAATTTTAGGGAACTATAGATTTGCACCGTAAATTTCTAATTGGTTTCTTGAACACAACTCAGGCTATAAATCGTCAAGTAAATATTCTGTTAGTTGACCAGTCTCTAAAAAATTTAGAGTTACTTGCTGCTATTGTCCAAAGGCAGAATTGCCAAGCTCATTGTGTCAACAGTGGTGCAGAGGCAATGAAAATTGCTCGTTCGGGCTGGGCTGAAATGATTCTTCTAGATGTTCAGCTATCGGATTTCGATAGTTTTCAACTATGCCAAGAACTTAAGGCAGACTCCCAAACGCAAGAAATACCTCTGATTTTTACTGGTGCTGCGGATAATTTTATCGCGCAAAAAAAAGCTTTTGAGGTTGGTGGTGTAGATTACCTCAGCAAGCCTTTCAAAATCGATGAGGTTGTGGTCAAGCTGCGCCAGCAAATAGCCATGCAATCGAGGCAAAATGAGATTATTCAGCTAAAAAAACAGCTAAAGCAAGATAACGAACAATATCTTGCTCGAATAAAACAAAGCCAGCAGCAGCTTCAGTCAGAAATCAATCGTCGTCAACAGATTCAAGACAAATTAATTAACACCTCAACTAAAGATCCGATTACTGGCTTTGGTAATCGTAATTCTTTAATTAATCGTCTCAAACAAGCGTTAAGAACTGCCAAGCAACAGCCTAATTACTACTTCGCCTTAATTTTGCTAGAGTGCGATCGCTTTAAACATATTAAACGCACCATTAGTCATATTGATAGCAATCACTTATTGATGGCAGTTGCTCAAACCATAGCTAATTGCCTGCCTGAATCTGCCTTATTAAATCGCCTTGAAGGTGAAGAGTTTGGCATCTTTTTAGATCATATTCAAGATGAAAATGAAGCGATCGCCATTGTTGAACAAATTCAAGCTAAATTAACTCAGCCTTTTGTGATCAAACGCCGTCAGATTTTAGTCAACGCTAATATCGGCATTGCCTTTGGTAATCAAGATTATCAAGATCTAGATCGTCTGTTTCATGATGCTGATATTGCTATGCAGCAAGCAAAAGACCAGACAGGCGATCGCTATCAAATATTTAAGCCAGAAATGTATATTCAACTCCAAGAAGATATGGAGTTAGCAAATCAAGAGATTGAACTCAAACAGGCAATTAGCAACCAAGAGTTTGTTAATTATTATCTCCCAATTGTCTGCTTAAAAACCCAACAACCAGTAGAATTAGAGGCCTTAGTTCGCTGGCATCATCCTCAAAACGGTGTTGTCTTACCTCAAGATTTTATCGTCTTAGCCGAACAGATGGGATTAATGAATGCGATCGGTAATTTAGTTCTCAGACAGGGTTGTCATCATCTTAAGTACTGGCAAACCAACCACAATCAACAGAATTTAGGAATTTGTATCAATTTATCGGCCAAACAGTTGTTTCATCCCAGCTTAATCTCTAAAGTCGATTTAGTTCTACGCAAAACTCAAATCCAAGGACATCATCTCAAGTTTGATCTTGCTGAAACTGTAACCATCGAGCAGCCTAAAACTGCTGAGAAAATTTTACAGCAGCTCAAAAAACGTCAGGTTAGACTTTGTTTAGACAACTTTGGCGCAGGATATTCTTCTTTAACCTGTTTGCATCGCTTTCCTTTTGATGAGTTGAAAA
Source organism: Myxosarcina sp. GA_180221_E-2-1-MAG-40_15 (assembly GCA_020692205.1). Classification (GTDB taxonomy): domain Bacteria; phylum Cyanobacteriota; class Cyanobacteriia; order Cyanobacteriales; family Xenococcaceae; genus Waterburya. The sequence continues at coordinate 30,250 of JAIMKV010000043.1, read as the reverse complement.
TAGATCGTTCTCTCATGGCTCATATTGGTCAAACAAATCTCAACCTAGAACAGGAAAATTCTGCTGCTTTGTTACTCAAGCAAATTATTACCATTGCGCATCAAATGAAAATGTTAGTTACAGCTACAGGTATTGAAAACAACTACCAGTTAAATCTGCTTAAAGATTTAGGATGCGATCGCGCTCAAGGGTATTTAATCTCTAAACTATTACACCGAGATTCGGTGGATCATTTTTTACTGTTCCCAGGTAACGGTTAATTCTGATTGCCAAGCAAATTATTCTTTGCTGTCGCCACTGTTAACAACAAATTCAGGAACTAGATTAGGAGTAATATTAGATTCAATTAAGCCTCCTGAATTATGGACTGGAGCTTCGCCAGGGGCAAAATTATTGCTAGAGACGCTTTCTTGGGGATCTCCTGAAGGCAACCAACCTAAAAAGGGCAAAGGAATTAGAGTAGAAAGATTGGTGATGATCACTAATAACCAAAGCCGCTCAAAATTGCTTTCGGTAACCCCCAGCCATGAAGTTAATAGCGCACCAAACTCATGAGATAATAAGCCAGATAAATTCCAAATTGACATTAATAAGGCAAACAGAGTTGCTTCAACACCTTTAGGACAAAGCCGCGCCGACAAAACTAGCACGGGCATCCAGGTGATTTGTCCGACAACGGTTAAAATTAGACTATCCCCCAAGCTAAACCAGTGATCATCAATACCTAAGGCACGATTAGTATGGGTAACCAAAAGCAAGGTTGTCATTCCCAAAACTGCGGCAATTACGGTACTCCAGCCGAGAATTTTCCGAAAAGGAACGGTTTTTAAATAACGCTGGAATAAGAAAATTCCCACCAAAGAGGCAAAGCTAGTCACTAGTCTGACTCTACCTAAAAACTCTGGTTCAAATCCTAATTCATTGGTGCTGAAGAAAAAGAAAGCGGAATCAGCTGTAGGTGTCGCTTGCCAAACGAATAAAAAGGCGATCGGCAACCATACTGGTTTTTGCTTAAGCGCAACCCATAATTGCTTAATTTGTCCTTTTACAGGAGATTCTTTGACCTCAACATTGTCTTGATCGATCTTGTCTTCGGCGATTACCCAGGCTACTGCGGAGATAATCAGGGGAAAAGTCGCGGTAATCATAAATACTTGATTGCTGCTGAGATGCTGTAATAATAGCCCACTAAAGTAAGCTGTTAATAATCCTCCTAAAGCTGAAGCACCCCAAGATAAAGATTGTAATGAACCCGATTGCGTCAATGATTCTTCCCTGGCTCTTTCGACAATTAGAGAATCGACAATCACATCACTAATTGCCACAGAAAGAGAAGTCAACAGAATAACCAGGGTTGCTGTTAGAGCATCGTTGACCAAAGTAGCCAAAGCTAGCCAAGAAGCAGTTCCGAGTAATCCTGACAAGACTAGATATGGTCGGCGACGATAGCCCAAAATGGGCAGTCCATCGGACACCAGGCCAAATAATGGTTTAATGATCCAAGGTAGAGCCGTAATACCAGTTAAAGCGGCAACTTCAGCAGGTGTTAAACCTAAATCGTCTTTTAAAAAGAAGCTGACCGCTAGACGCGCTAATCCTAGTATCCCCTGAACAAAATAAACTGTAAGGATGGCAAATAATTCTGAGGTTGGTTCATTACCAAATAGAATTTTAGCTTGAATTAATTTCTTAAAGCCCTTCCACTCAAAGGAGTTAGCAATCATGTATATTATTAAAGTTTTATAACTATATCTTAATCATAAGCAATCATCGATGCAAAAATTATCAGCTTTAAGAATGAATTTGCCAATAAACTATGAAAATTAAGCAAAAATATTTAGTCGGCCTGGTTCTAGTTATAATAGCGATCGCCTTGATCTTAACCAACTTTACCTACACTCCCGTTGCTTTAGCTCAAGATAGTTATCCTGCTTATTACCGCGAAAAAGCAATCCATAACTCCGACGGTATTGGTAAATACTATATGAATCGAGAAATTGCCCAGGTAATGGGACACCAGGCAATGATGTGGTTAGAGCGAGAGAGTCGAGCCGCCGAAGAAAAGCCAGATTTGACGGTGCAGAAACTAGACCTTAAACCCGATGATGTGGTTGCAGATATTGGAGCGGGAACAGGTTATTTTAGCTTTCGTATGGCACAGCAAGTTCCCCAAGGCAAGGTCTATGCGGTAGATATCCAGCCAGAAATGTTGGCTGCAATTAATTTTTTGCAAGAAGAGCAACACGTTTCTAATCTCGAAACTGTTTTAGGAACAGAAGAGCAACCCAATCTACCCGCAGAAAGTATCGATCTAGCTTTAATGGTCGATGCCTATCATGAATTTGCGTATCCTAGAGAAATGATGGCAGGAATAGTCCAAGCCTTAAAGCCAGGGGGAAGGGTAGTCTTGTTGGAATACCGTAAGGAAAACCCGATGATCATGATTAAGCCTCTACATAAGATGACTCAAAAGCAGGTCAAAAAAGAACTAAAGGCAGTCGGGTTAAAATGGCAGGAAACCAAAGAGTTTTTACCAGAACAACATTTTTTAGTCTTTAGTAAACCTGTTTAATTTCATCTCAGCAGGGGCGGATTAGGAAACAGGGCTGATTCAGCCCCATCCCCGAAAACGCTCGTCGCTATCTAACAATCTCAGCCAAGGCTGGTTTTAGCTCTGGATATTGGTAATTAAACCCCGTAGCCTGAGTCTGCTTCGGTAATACCTGCTGCCCTTCTAAGACCACGATCGCTCCATCTCCCAGAAGGATTTCTAAAACGAAATCGGGAACGGGTAGCCAAGAAGGACGGTTCATTACTTCTCCTAAAGTCTGACACAGCTTACCCATACGGACAGGATTGGGGGCAGTAGCGTTGTAGACTCCAGACATCTGATCTTGTTCAACAGCCTGGCAGATTAAATTGACTAAATCATCGCGGTGAATCCAGGAAAACCATTGCTTGCCACTCCCAATAGGGCCTCCTGCAAACATTTTGAATGGACCAATCATCTTACCCAATGCACCACCGTTAGCCAGCACAATACCAATGCGGAGAATGACTAAACGCACGCCAAATTCGGTTACCTTTTGTGCCTCTTGCTCCCAGTTTTGGCATACTTGAGCCAGAAAATCGTGACCCGAATTGCTAGTTTCATCAAAGACTGCGGTTTCACTAGTGCCATAGTAGCCGATCGCTGAGCCACTGACCAACACCTGGGGTTTGGATTCTGCCATAGCGATCGCTTCGACTAATTTCCTTGTTCCTATCTGGCGGCTTGCCATGATCGCCTCTTTTTGTTGAGGACTCCAACGTTCGGCGATCGGTTCACCTGCCAGATTGATTACTGCATCACAGCCAGAAACGCGCTGTTGCCAGTCTCCCGACTCTTGAGGCATATATTGAACTATTTCTAAGTTAGAGAAAGCAGTAGCGGGAAAAACTCTTTGAGCTTTATTAGGATTGCGCGTAAAAACTAATATCTGATGTCCGTGTTGATTTAGTTGAGCGACCAAACGACTGCCGACTAAACCTGTTGCCCCTGTAATTGCGATTTTCATATAATTGTTTTAATTTGGATGGAAATGGTGTCAATATTATTTTGCTTTGATCGATCCCTGATAGCTAGCTGATCACAAAGTTTTACTATACCTCTTCTTTAAATCGAGCTGATTCTTGGCAGATAATTGTTAAAATTGACATACTTTCTCCATCCCAACTTCTTAGTCCTCAGTCTCTCAAAAGCGTTAGCTTGATTTTTGATTACTAAAATTAGCGACGACAATTTATTTATTTTGTACCAAATTCCATATCGTTAGCTTCTGCATAACGATTCATAAAACGAGTAAATCTTGACCAATGACTGTCCGATTCTATATCGAACTTGCATTCGACTCTTCTAAGTTCATTGCCCTCATCACCACCAAAAATCATTTTTATCGAGTTGGGGGATACTAAAATTTGTCCTTCGGAGTCAATCAGACTTAAATTTTGAGCCGATCCTTTGGTAAAGCTGTTAAATTTTTCTAGGGCGTTTAAAGATTCAAAGGTCATCAAAACATTGCGAATTCCAGTCTTTTTATTACGTCGCAGGCTAACACCACTTAATTCTTCGGCGACACCCTGGAAAAACTCAATTGAAGGAATGATCGATGACATCAAAAATAAAGGATTTTAGCGAAATTTGCTCTTGATATAATCACCATACTAGACTGGAAGCAGAAATGATTACTTATTACTGAACACTTATTACTTGTGAATCAATAGCGCGATCGCCATAATTTGAGCGACAAGGCAACACCAAGCTTACCCAAAAAACTATTGTCCAAATTCTGCTCTAGCTTGTTCGACAATTTCAATAGTTACTTCTTCTAATTCTGCTGCGCGGGCAATTTCTTCAATTCTTTGTCGTGCTTGAGGCCGAGCAAAAAAAGGAATCATTCTCAGTTTTGCTTGTGCTTGAGGTGTCCAATATAGGTCGTCACTGAAGTTAAGGTTTCTCATAGTAAACTACTCATGCTCTATAAGACTAACCTATATTGTATGTCTAGATTTTAAGCTGATTAAACTCAGCTTAGACAAAGTTAATTATTCTGTTCGTCATTACAAAAGTGAACGGTACTCTGCCTTGAAAAGGCAGAGCCTGCGTTCACCGCCTTCCGCGGTCAAAAGTTATTCTGGGCTTCTTCTGGTTGGATATTCAGCCTGTTGTTGAATCAGTTTAGCAATTAGCCCTGTCCAGCCAGTTTGATGTGATGCACCAAGCCCCGCGCCGTTGTCGCCATGGAAGTATTCATGGAACAGAATTAAGTCGCGCCAATGAGGATCAGTTTGAAATTGCTCAATATTGCCATATAGAGGACGTTTTCTCGATTCGTCGGGGAGAAAAATTCGGATTAAGCGTTGGGCAATCTCATCGGCAACTTGCCACAGATTAAACCAGTTACCAGAACCCGTAGGGCATTCTACTTTAAAATCATCGCCTAAATAGTGATGAAATTTTTGCAGCGATTCAATTAGCAGATAATTAACGGGAAACCAAATTGGACCACGCCAATTAGAATTCCCGCCAAACAAGCCACTAGAAGACTCTGCTGGTTTGTAGTCTACTCGGTGTTGTTGTCCGTCAACGTCAAAAGTATAAGGGTGTTGTTCATGATATTTAGATAAAGCGCGGATACCATACTGACTCAGAAATTCGCTTTCATCTAAAAGTTTGGTGAGAATCTGACGCAGCCGATCACGAGATTCAACGCGATCAATACTAGTGTAACAAAGGGCTAACATCCGTCTTGCACCCATGCCCTGAGTTTCCATACAGGCTATATTGCGTGTAAGTTGAGGACGATTATGAATAAACCATTCCAGCCTTTCGGTAAAATTGGGCAGACGCTGAAGTAAATCTGGTTCGAGAGTAGTAATGGCAAATAGAGGAATTAAGCCCACAAGCGATCGCACTTTTAATCTCACTCTGCTATTGTCGGGGAGATGCAGCACATCGTAAAAGAAGCCGTCTTCTTGATCCCATAATTGAGTATTTTCTTCGCCAATATGCGTCATCGCATCGGCTATGTAGATAAAATGCTCAAAGAACTTAGTTGCCATGTCTTCATACACGGGATTTTCTTGAGCCAACTCTAAAGCTATAGTTAGCATATTCAGACAGTACATTGCCATCCAGCTTGTACCATCAGCTTGTTCGATATAACCGCCCGTAGGTAGAGGTGCGCTGCGATCAAATACGCCGATATTATCTAAGCCGAGAAACCCTCCTTCAAAAACATTGTTACCTTGAGCATCCTTACGATTTACCCACCAAGTAAAATTGAGTAATAGCTTCTGAAAAACTCGTTCTAGAAAAGTGCGATCGCCTTTACCAGTCATTTTTTGTTCGATTTTATACACTCGCCAGGTAGCCCAGGCATGTACGGGAGGATTAACATCACCAAATGCCCATTCATAAGCGGGAAGTTGGCCGTTGGGGTGCATATACCACTCACGAGTCATTAAATCTAATTGTCCTTTGGCAAATTCGGGGTCAACCATTGCCAAGGGTAAGGCATGAAAGGCTAAATCCCAAGCCGCATACCAAGGGTATTCCCACTTGTCGGGCATCGAGATAATGTCGACATTATCTAAATGTTTCCATTGATAATTTCGACCTTTTTTACGGGCTGGTGGGGGAGGTGGATTATGCGGATCGCCTTGCAGCCATTCTTCAATATAGTAGTAATAATATTGTTTACTCCACAGCATCCCTGCAAATGCCTGTCGCTGAATCTTGCGTTCTGCTTCACTAATCGCAAAAGGTGTTAGCTGTTGATAAAATTCATCAGCTTCCTGTTTTCTGGTTTGTAAGATAAGAGTGAATTCTGAACCAAAAGGCTGAGTTAGATCGCCTTGATCGCTAAGGCGTAATTTAATTACTTTAGTTTCTCCCGCAGGAATATTCAGGGCGTAGTGAGGCGAAAATTTAGTGCCTAATTGTTCAGGATTAACCGCATCTTGATCGCCGTGCAGTACATAGTTGTTAATGCCATCTTTGACATAGGGTGATTTATTTTCAGCATTAAATAGCCGTTGATAATTAGTTTCGTTTTCCGTAAATAACAGATTGGATGTCGTTGCGCCATGGCAATACAACCAGCGATCGCCTAAGCTTTCCTGTTTAGCTTTAATTACACTAAACTCGTCGTAAATATCCTCAACTTTCAAACTGGGCTTGACTGCATTTTCCTGCCAAGACCAAGTATTGCGAAACCACAGGGTAGGTAATATGTGTAGTGGTTTCGTTTCTGTACCGCGATTAGTAGCCGTAATTTGAATGATGATATCGTCTGGGGTATTTTTGGCATATTCGATCAACACATCAAAATAGCGATTATCCGCAAAGACACCAGTATCCAATAACTCATATTCAAATTCGTAGCGTGATCGCCTTTGATTTTCTGTAGCTAATAATTCGTAGGGATAGGCAGCTTGAGGATATTTATACAAGCACTTCATATAAGAGTGAGTCGGAGTGTTATCGAGATAGAAATAATATTCTTTAACATCTTCCCCATGATTGCCTTGATTGCCCGTTAAACCAAATAATCTTTCTTTTAAAATCGGATCTTGTTCATTCCAAAGGGCGATCGCCAAGCATAATTGCTGCTGCGAGTCACTAATTCCTGCAATACCATCTTCTCCCCAACGATAGGCACGCGATCGGGCATGATCGTGAGGCAAGTATTCCCAGGCTGCTCCATACTCACTATAGTCTTCTCTAACCGTCCCCCACTGTCTTTCACTCAAATAAGGACCCCAGTTTTTCCATTTGTTCTGTTGTAACCGTTCTAATTCTTTAGTCATTGTTATTAGCCAATTACTAATTAAAAAACTTGCTATCTGCTACTTGCTACTTAATAAATCCCACCCTCGTAACACCTCTGCCACACTCCAAGCTTGAGCAAACGCACCCCTGGGAATAAAAGGCGCATCGCCATCAAAAATTTCACTCAAATTACCAACACAGGCTGCCGCCAGGTGTTCTAACATTGGTTTCAGAAAGGTTTTAGCTACTTCTGGATTTTGATCTACCTTGAGATGCGCCTGAACAAAGTGACCAATTAACCAGCCCCAGACTGTACCCTGATGATATGCACCATCTCGCTTATAGCGATCGCCGCCATAGATGCCAACATAATCAGGATGATGAGGATCAAGCGATCGCAATCCATGAGAAGTTAATAAGTGTTGAGAGACAATATCTACTACCTGTTTTTGTTGCTGAGTATTGAGTAGGGGTGAATTGGTCAAGCTTTTAGCAGGTAAAGATACAGCAAAAATCTGATTGGGACGTAAAGAATCATCATTGCCATCAGGAGTATCTAATACGTCATAGCAGTATTGCCGATCCTGACTCCAGAAACGTTGAAAGCCTCTTCTAGTTGTAGCTGCCATCTTTAAGTATTCCGTCTCCGACTGCTCTAGATAGCTAGCAAACTGAGACATAATCATCAATGCGTTGTACCAAAGGGCATTCACTTCCACGGGTTTCCCGATTCGAGGCGTAACTACCCAATCATCAACTTTGGCATCCATCCAAGTTAATTGAACTCCCTTTTCGCCCGCATAAATCAAACCATCGGCATCGAGATGGATATTGTAGCGTGTTCCGCGGCGATGCCAGTCGATAATCTCGACTAAGGCAGGATATAGCTCAATTAATAACTGTTTATCTGCGGTATGAGCCAGATAATCTCTGATTGCCTCAAAATACCACAGAGTAGCATCAACTGTATTATATCCTGGGGTTTCTCCTGTATCGGGAAACACATTCGGCAGCATTCCCTGGTCGATATATTTAGCAAAGGTACGTAAAATAACCCTCGCCACCTCAAAACGACCTGTGGCGAGAGTTAATCCTGGTAAGCTAATCATCGTATCCCTACCCCAGTCGCTAAACCAAGGATAACCAGCAATAATCGTTTTACCTTCAGGGACATCTATTAAAGGGCGATCAACAATAAATTGGTCTGCTGCCAAGATTAATTGTTTAATCCCACTAGGGATAGTTTCAAGTTTACTGTTGTGACTAAAAAGCTTGATCAACTCTTCTTCTCGGTTTCTGACTGCCTCCCAATTCCCCTGTCTCGGTTTCTCCCCGTCTGCTTCAGTACTAGCAGCAATAATTAGAGATTCTCCTGGATTGAGATTAACGCGACAATTCCCTGCATATAAATGATCCTCAATACTATTTAAACCTCGATATTGCTCTACTGCTAAAGCAAAATTTTGGTACCACTCATGATTAATTTGCCAGGGAATTACTTCTTGGTTTTTGAGCCCAGACAGATACAAGTTGCTAGCCTCGGCAAATGCAGTGATCTTAATGCCCTGGTTTTGAGGAATAATTTCCCAAGCGCGATCGCTGTTGCGAGTGCTACTATGGCGATCGCGATAATTAACTAAAGCTTTAACCGATAAGGTTAATGGTTGACTACCACGCAGCATCTTGTATTGAATATAGGTAGTATTTTTTCCCCGCTGCATCCAAATCCGCTTTTCAATTAAGGCATCAGCGCAAGCATAAATCCAGACGGGGGTTGTTCCTACTAAGCCAAAACTTTCTAGCTGTTGATAACCTTGAGGTATAATCGTGCCATCCGCCCAACGGTTTGCATATAGAGGATAAGCAGCGTTTCCATAGACAACAGTTTCATCGAGTTTAGTCAACAGTAAAGTTATACCCACAGGTGGCTGAAGCGTAGCCAACAGTAACCCGTGATAGCTTCTGGTTAATAATCCCGATACCGTCCCCGAAGCATAGCCGCCAATACCGTTAGTTACCAGCCATTCTCGATGTTCTGAGATCTCTAAATTACCGCAAACTTCTCGACCAAACTTGATACTCATTTTTTATCGTTTATCTAGTAAGCTTACTCCGCGCTGAAGCGACGGAGCTTTCGCCTTGCGCTGTCAGTGGAATATCTCAGTAGCCCTGGACTTACTGTACAAGACAGTTCATCCGAACCTCGAAGGAGGCTTACAACCCCTCCAATAATTGACAAGTTATAACTTGCATTTTCATCAGCGTCACCATGCCAACCACAGCCGCCATTAGCACATTTGAATCTTTTTCCGCTTCTCAATCCCAAGTGCATACAAGCATGGCAGGTTTGAGAGCTATAACGTGGCGAAACTGGAATTATCTCAACTCCATTCATCAACCCTTTGTACTCCAAAAAAGTACGAAGCTGATAGAAAGCCCAAGAGTTAGAGCGTCTTTTTTCCGTTTTAGATCTAGGTTGCTGGTTAGTTCGTTCCCTAATCCCAGTCAAATCCTCAATAGCGACAATGCTATTAGATTGTTTGGCACTCAAAACTATGGTTTTACTGATGACGTGGTTAATATGGCGTTGAAATCTTTTCTCTTTGCCCGACAGCCGTTTCAGCAGTGTGCGACATCTACGTCTGCTACTGCGTGTGCCTTTCGATGCTTCTTGGTGCAGTCGCTCATGGGGGAAACCCCCAAGACCGCGCTGCACCGCTTTCTTTTGGAGATTGGCGCGTTGCTTAGAGTACTTATCCCTAACATCGCGTATTTCTTTGCCAGCCCATTTTTTGTGGTCGGAAGTAACTGCTATATCAGTACGACCAAAATCCACACCGATTACGTTATCGGAATTAATTGGTTTTGGTGCTTCATCTTTAACCTGGATATGAATATAGTAGCTACCATCCTTGTGCTTACAAAGTTGCGCCGATGTTGGTTTAGTACCTTTAAGTTTTCCAATTTGGTAGTTACTAGTAACGATTGGAATATGTTCTCTACCACCAACCAAGGTCAGGCTAATAGACCAGTCTTGCTCCCGAAAAGCAAATATTCGAGCATCATAATCAGCCGATGTTGGCTTGAATGCTTTAACTGGTTTGTTTTTCTGCTTTGCAGTTTTGCGGTTAGCACCAACTCTTGCACAAGCCCTAACAGCCAAGTTAGCCGACAAACTATATTTCTCTCTAATGGTTTGATAGACCAAAGATTGAATCGTAGTTTTGCTGGTTACAGATGGCTTGACTTCTTTGTTGGCATAGTTACAAGCATTAGCAAACATCTCAAGAGTAGTATCAATCTTTTTAACTACTTTTTGAGACGGGTTAAGCTTGCAAACTATTGTTAGGACTTGTTTCATGCATATAAATATATCACATATGAGTACTAAGAAATATAATATAAAGCCGTCTTATAAAGACGGGGCGCAACTACCCAAAACCTTCGGTGATTAATTTTTAAGTAACCATCTTCACTCCATGACCATGAGGATCTCTGACTAATAACCCTGGGCTAAAACCTCAGTCGCGATCGCTTGGTATAGTTTTCTAGAAATAAACTCAATAACTTGAATTATTAGAGCTTGGCACTGCTTTGTGTATTTATGTCGTCTACGATTAAATCTTATTGTAATCGCGCAACGCCGTAATCAGACAATCAATCTCTTCGGGTAGAGTTAAATAATGCACACAGGCGCGGATGCAATCTGGATCGGCAATTGTTCTTAACAGAAAACCTTGCTGTTCTAAAGCGTTAACCAACTGTTTGTGTTCAATTCCTGCAACTTGAAAAGAGACTAAGCCTGCCTCAGGCGGTGTATGCTTCAAACAGCTAACCTGTTCGATATTTTGCAATTGTGACCAAAGATATTTGCTCAATTGACAAATTCTTTGATAGCGATCGCTTTTATTGCCCCACGACTGATGAGTGGCGATCGCGGTTCTTAAACCTTCATATTCGGGATAAGCTGAGGTTGCTACCTCAAATTTCGCTCCATCTTGTTTCCAGGCGATCGGCTTTCCTTGCTCGTCCATTTCTACCCCACGCCAGCCAATGAAGGTAGGATTTAAATCCTTAAATGCCTCTTGACTGATATACAGTCCCCCAACTCCCGCTGGACCACAAAGCCATTTATGTCCGGTAAAAGCATAGTAGTCGATCTCTAGTTCGGGTAAGTTTAAAGGTAATAAACCGACAGACTGGGCAGCATCTACCATTACCCTAACGGTTTTGTCGCTAGAATGATTATGACAAGCCTGAGCAATTTCTTTTAAGGGTAATACCTGTCCTGTGTTCCACAGTAAATGGCTCAAAACTACCAGTCGGGTATTCTCGGTCAAGTTACTATGGATAACTTCTACAGGATCGCCATCGTTCAAAGTATCCATAATCGAACAGATACTAACTTCTACGCCAAAGCGTCGGCTGATTTCTGCTACCGTCGCGATAATCCCTGGGTGTTCGCAGTCGGTCATTAAAATATGATCGCCTCGTCGCCAATCTACACCCCATAGAGCAATATTACAGCCTGCGGTTACATTTTCTGTCAGCGTAATCGTTTCTGGAGTCGTGCCTAACTCAGTAGCGATCGCCTCTCGTAATAAATTAACCTTGTCCGTTAACCAGCCATTAATCTGACCCGAAAAAGGCCCTACCTGCTGAATATATCTATGAGTATCCATAATTGCTGCTAAAGCAGCCTCAGGCATTGTTCCTTGACCACCAAAATTAAAATAAGTTTTGTTAACCAACCCAGGAAATTGTTGACGATGTTTTTTCAGGTCGGTTTTAGATAAACTATTAGTCATAAATAATATCTTGCTCTGTGGCGAACCATTGTTAGTATATCGACATTTATTACCAAATATTCAGCGGCATCATCTTGGGGTGAGTAAGATTATCATCCAGCAAAAAAGCAGGAAATTATCAGTTTTATTTATTCTTTTCTCTTGCTTGACTGCACCAAAATGTTAATTTCTGACCATCTGTTGCTCAACTATAAACGTTGCAATCGTCGTACCTTTCTAGAAATATACGGCAATCCTCACCAAAAAGACCCCGAAAAGGATTTTTTGCTCAAGCTCAAGCGGGAAAATCAAACCCATCTTCGTAATGTTATCCAATCGCGATCGCTCTTGCCACAGCAACCATCGGCATCCCGTAGCGATTGGCAACTTAACACAGCGCAAACTATTGACCTAATGCAGCAAGGAGTAGACTGCATTATTAGAGGTACTTTAAGCCTGAACTTTTCTCAGTGGCAGCAAGCTTCAGTTGATCAGATTTTCTCAACCCCAATTCAAGCTATTCAGTCGAATTGGTTAGCCGAAATTAACTTTGTTGCTGCACCTAGTTTACTAATAAAACAGCCAGGAGAATCTCGCTTTGGTGATTGGGAATATATTCCCCTAAACATTAAACTTGGTCGTAAAGCCAAACCAGAATATAAGCTGATTGCTGCTTTTCATGCTCAGATTTTGAGTCTTATTCAAGCCAAAGATCCCCTGCGATCGCCGTTAATTCTCAAAGAACATAACGTACATCAGATTAATTTAGATCATTGGCTGACTAAAATGCACCATACAGTTACTGACTGTTTAGTTATGTTAGGCGATCGCCAAGAACCTGAAGTGTTTATCTCCCGTCAGCGATGTAGTCTTTGTAGCTGGTATGGTCATTGTCATGAGGTGGCAAAGTCAACCCAGCATTTATCTTTAGTCCCTGGGATCACGCCTAAACGTTATGAATATTTACAAGAGTTAGGCATAAATAGCGTTGAGTCGTTAATTAGTATTTCTGAGGCAGATGTTAGTGAAACCTTAGGCTATGATCTCGCACGCCAGCTAAAACAACAGATTAACGCTATTCAAAGCGATCGCGCTTTAGTTAAAGCTAGTTTCGACCTACTGAATACCCAACCTATCCCTAGTGGGGCGATCGAGCTATATTTTGATATTGAAGCCGAACCCGAACGCCAAACTGACTATTTATTAGGCGTGTTGCTAGTAGATCGTTCGAGCAATACCGAAAAATTTCATGCCTTTTTAGCGGAAACCCTGGAAGACGAAGGCAAAATCTGGCAGGAGTTTTTGACTTTTGTGGCTTTATATCCCGATGCACCGATCTTTCATTATTCAGAATATGAGGCTGATACGATTAAGCGTTTAGCGAACCTTTATGGCACTCCCAAAGAACAGAAAAAAGAAGTATTATCTCGTTTGGTCGATCTCCATTCTTGGGTGACCAAAGCAGTTGTTTTTCCAGTAGAGAGTTATTCTTTAAAAGCTTTAGCTAACTGGATTGGCTTTTATTGGCGGGAAACTAAAGGCAGTGGGGATCAGTCTGTTTGCTGGTACGATCAATGGCTCATCACTCAGGATCGGGCCTTGCTAGAATTAATCTTAAGTTATAACGAAGATGATTGTCGGGCAACTCGCTATTTAAAAGATTGGCTTTTAGACTTTTTAGAAGATCAAAGAAATCAACAGGTTTTTCCCAATCCAGCCAGTAGCAAATACTTATGAGTTACGGTCAACACTTAATCAAATATTAATTTGAAGTTATATAAAGAAGTCTAACAATATTGGTGAGATGCTCATAAATTTTGAGTTGCGACGGGGATCATACGCTAAATTAAAGATGGAGATAAACAATTGTTATGAAACTCATAAGTAAAGTTTATCTTTGTTGTTATCGTCAATGACCAAATTAAATAAAATGGTCAAGAGCAGTCCTCAAGTAATTTAACACTAGATTAAGCTTATGTTTCCACTTTTACTACTTGTCACCGCTATAGTCAGTATCGTTATATATCTTCGTACCGATAACGATATCTTTGCTTTGCTGGCGGTAGGAATGTCGGTTTCATGTTTGATTTGGGGTTTGGTTATTGCCCATTGGTCAGTGCATCTGTTGGCTCTGCTAGCATTATTATTTATCGGTAGACCAGTTGCTGTCGCTACAGTGAGTACGCGCGATCAATAAATTAATTGATTAATACAGACAGTTTCTAATCGAGCGATAATTTACCAAGATCAAGGTAGCTTATCGCTTTCTGTTTTTAATGAGTACTGGCGTGATCGTCAATGGCTAACCTAGCAGCTCAGAATTAATCCAAGACAACAGACGCTAAAAGTATTGTGGCAGATCCTTACAGTTGGATAAATAAATCACTAAACACGATTCATCGTGCCAATTGGTATCGTTCAGTTAAAGCGATCGCTGGTAAACCAGGAGCCGTAGTAGAATTATCAGGTAAGCCAGTAATTAATTTTGCTAGTAATGATTATTTAGGGTTGGCTGGAGATCAACGCTTGATTGATGCTGCTGTTGCTGCTACTCAAGTTTATGGTACGAGTAGTACTGGTTCGCGGTTGTTAAGTGGACACAAAGAATTACATCGAGAATTAGAACAGGCGATCGCCTCACTGAAGCAAACAGAAGATGCTTTGGTGTTTAGTTCGGGCTACTTGGCTAATTTGGGTACGGTATCGGCTTTAGTCGGACGAAAAGATTTGATTCTCGGGGATCAATATAATCACTCAAGCCTGAAAAAAGGGGCGATCCTCAGTGGTGCAACCACAATTGATTATTTACATAACAATGTTGCCGACTTAAGAGCAAAGTTAGCAGTACGCAGCTTATATCGTCGGTGTTTAATTACTACCGATAGCGTTTTTAGTATGGATGGGGATTTATGCCCTTTACCTGAATTGGTGGCGATCGCGGCAGAATTTGAATGTATGCTATTGGTAGACGAAGCACACGCTACGGGAGTAATGGGTTGGACTGGTGCTGGCTGTGTCGAACACTTCAACTGTACTGGCACAAAACTAATTCAAATTGGTACTCTCAGCAAAGCTTTGGGAAGTCTTGGCGGATATGTTGCCGGTAGCGCCGAACTAATTGATTGGTTACGTAACCGCGCCGCTAGCTGGATTTACACGACGGCATTATCTCCAGCCAATACCGCAGCCGCTACTGGCGCGATCGCGATTATTAAACAAGAAGTGTCAAGACGAAAACAACTGTGGCAAAATATTAATTATCTCAAACAACACCTAGCAAATTTAGAACTGTTGCCTTCACAGTCGCCGATCTTGTGTATTCAGCTTAATACTCCTGAAGCAGCACTTAATCAAGCCCAAAAACTTATAGATGCAGGTATCTTTGCCCCTGCAATTCGCCCACCGACTGTTCCCACTAGTCGTATTCGCCTGTCGGTAATGGCTACTCACGAAAAGCAACATTTGGATTTGTTGATTGAGAATCTTTACAAGTAGTTGTTACTATTAAAGTGTACATTCTAATGAGCAGTTAAATTCATGCCTAAATATCTCAACATTACTGAAGCCAGGAAAAATCTGCTGAGTTTACCCAATGAGTTAGTTGACGAACCGATCATTATCACTAAGCATGGTAAACCTGTGATGGTGACAATTAGCTATGAACAGATGGAATCCTTGTTAGAAACTTTAGAGATTTTAGAAGATAAAGAATTTAGTTCGCAGCTAGCAGCAAGTATCAAACAAGATCGAGCGAACAAAAATATTAGCTGGGAAGAAGCTAAGACAAAACTAGGCTGGTAATGAAATATAGGCTGGAAATTACACCTTTGGCAATAGAATTATTAGCAAAAATAAAAGATCGGCGAGAACAACAAGGATTAAAAAAGCGAATTGAAAAGTTACAATTAGAACCACAAAAACAAGGCAAAGCTTTATCTGGAAAACTCGGTGGCTATCGTAGCGTGAGAGCTTTAGGTCAACGTTATCGAATTGTTTATAGGGTTGACCAAACTAAAATAGTGGTAATTATAGTTGGTGCAGGTATTCGCAAAGAAGGTTCTAAAAAAGATATTTACTCTATTTTAAATAGATTTTTTGCTGAATAAAATTAGTATTACTTGACAATCTGCTTGGTTTAATCGGCAACATCCCAATTAAAACCATTTTCAGTCAAAGTAGTATCGATAAACTCTTTGAGAGTGTCTGCCATCTGCTGTTGTTCGCTGATGCGGGGATGCCCTGGGGTTACTTGTTCGTGAATCAAAGCAAAAACGCGATCATCATTATGTTCGTTGCGATATTGAGCGATCGCTTCGGTTATATAAGTATCCCAGGCGCGATCGTGAAACATATTGGGAAACATTCCCACAACATAAGCATTAGGATATTTAGCTCGAAGATTAGCGATTAGCTGTTGATAATGATCTTGCCAAACTTGGGCAGAAACATCCTTGCCAATTTCAATACTTGACGAGTCATTTTGACCCAAAGCAATAATTACTAAGTCAGGAGTATAGTTACTAAAATCCCAAACAGGGGCATCTTGTAGCGGTTTTAACTTGTCGTAAAAGGATTCTGCACCTGTGCCATCATGCCAATATCCAAAGCCGTTCATCAAAGATGCACCAGATTGAGCTACTAAAGACAGTTCGGCATCATATTCTCTTGCCAAAATCGAGGCATAGCTATAGTAGGCATTAGACAGATTATTGTTGTTCCCTTGAGGATCTTGAACCCCAGGTACTTCATACTCTACAACTGCACCAGAGGAAATAGAATCACCATAAACTTCAATTTTGCGTTTTGAATCTGGATCGGCGGGTAAAAGTTGTCCGTCGATAATTATGCCATGAAAGTTAAACTCACCCATAACATAGTCAGTACGTTTGACCAACGTTACATGATGAACTTGGTTGTCTAATCCCGCGGCGATATCATAAACGATTGGTTGTCCCTTTCCTGGTTGCAATTCAATAGTGATCGGGTTGGGATTATTGTCTAAATAAACATCAAGATAATTGCCGCTACTCCAATTATCCTCTGATAGTTCGAGTTGCAAACTAGTGCCAGTAAACTTGAACTCTACTACTGTTCCAGGAAAAGCAAAGGCTGGTGCTTGAGGA
This sequence comes from Myxosarcina sp. GA_180221_E-2-1-MAG-40_15, assembly GCA_020692205.1. Classification (GTDB taxonomy): domain Bacteria; phylum Cyanobacteriota; class Cyanobacteriia; order Cyanobacteriales; family Xenococcaceae; genus Waterburya. The sequence goes on along the minus strand of JAIMKV010000043.1, from coordinate 13,028 downwards.
TCTTGCCAGTTAATTCTACCTGAGTAGTTAAAATTTTCGTGTTCTGCGGTGATTCGTTGGGTTGTTAAATCAGGTATTTCTGAGGCAATCAGATCTAAGTTAGCCTGAAGCATTAATGGTGATTCTAAAAGGTTTTTAAGCTCAACATTGACTGATAACCCAAATTCTGGAGGAATTACACCCTGATGGTTAATTTTAGCTTGATTAATTATTCCCAGTAATTCCCACATACAGATCCACGATTAACGCCTTTTCTATTTTAGATAAATTAGGTTAAAAAATTATGAGCGCATCTTACTTATACTTGCAATCAACCATAGCTTCATTTCTCGGGGCAAAAATTTTGAGCAGTCTGAGTATAGTTAAGTAGCTGTCCAAACCAAGCATTAGATAAAGCTGCTACTTCGGGACTATTAATTACAGAATTAATAAAATCTTGCCATCCTGGATCGTTATTGCGAATAATCATCCCATAGCGATCGCAGGTCAAGGGAACATCCGGGATTAGCGAATATTCAACCGAAGATAGTCCCAGCTGCTGTGCTTCGCCTCTTAAAAGAATACCATCACTAATCATGGCATCAATCCTACCCTGTTCGACCGCTTGGATGCCTCTGATTCTAGCAGTGACCCCACTATATCTAAGCAAGGTTGCTGAAGGATAGCGTTGGGCAATAAATTCTTCGGTAGTGGTGTTGCTAATTACTCCCAGCTCGATCTCGTCACCTAGATCTTGTTCTGGGTCAAGAAAATTGTTTTGCCTGACCAAAAATTGTGTTCCTGTAACCCAAAAACTGGTAGAAAAATCCGTATTTTCAGGAATATCGGCGCGGATTGTATTCGGGCCACATTCTAGATCGACTATATTTCTAGCGATTAAATCAAAGCGATTACCTGTGGTCGATTTGAATAGCTTAACGCTTAAAGTATTTCGCTCCAACTCTTTAACTAACCGCTGTCTTAAAAGGGCAAAAAAGTCCAAACAGTATCCCTGTAGATTTTCGCTATTATCTAAATAACCAAAGGGGGGAGCATCTTCCCTGATAGCGATATTTAAAACTCCTGTGCGCTGAATTTTGTCCAAGGTGTCTTCTGCTTTAACAGGAAATGTCAAACTTAGCAAAAATAAACCGCCAGTCAAAAAAGATGCCAATTGATGCTTCATAGTCGCTCTTACTATTTAATCTGAGATTAATCTAAAATCAAATTTTTCTACCTAAGGATAAAAACTTAGCTTTGGTAAACCCAGGGATTCGTCCCAACCCATCATTAAATTCATACACTGTACCGCCTGACCAGCTTGACCTTTAACCAAATTATCGATCGCCGATAAGACAATTACTCTACCTGTACGAGAGTCTACCTGAATGCCAATGTAGGCTAAATTAGTGCCACAAGCCCATTTGGTCTGAGGATAAACACCACTAGGTAAAATCTTGACAAATGGCGAGGAGCGATAAAAAGCACTATAGATCGTAATTAGATCTTCCCTAACTAAACCAGGATCGCGCAGAGTAGCATATACAGTTGATAAGATCCCTCTGACCATGGGAATTAAATGTGGCGTAAACTGTACTGTAACTTCTTGACGAGCTAAAGCAGTGCAAATTTGCTCAATTTCTGGAGTATGGCGATGGCTAGCTACGCCATAAGCTCCTAGAGAGTTATCTGCTTCTGCTAAGAGTAGATTAGTTTTAGCTTGCCGTCCACCACCAGAAGTGCCAGATTTAGCGTCAATAATTGCAGTTGATGGTTCGATTAGACCCTGCTTGAATAACGGTGCCAGAGCTAACAAACTAGCGGTGGGATAACAGCCAGGACAACCAATGAGCTGAGACTGTTTAATTTGTTCGCGGTATAGCTCTGGTAAACCATAGATAGCAGCTGATGCAGTTTCGAGATCTTTTCGGTCTTTCTTGTACCAGTCGGTGTAAGTCTCTAGATCGCTGAAACGATAGTCCGCCGAGAGATCTAGTACCTTACAGCCTTTGGCGATCAGAGTAGGAGCGATATCGCAGGCAAGACCGTTTGGTAGTCCCAGAAATACTACTTCACAGCGAGCAGCAATTTCATCTAAATCAATTTTTTCAACCGTGAGATCGACGCAATGAGCCAGATGAGGATAAAGAGAGCTATACTGCTTGCCGGCGCTACTATCGCCACCCAAGTAAGCAATACTTACCGCAGGATGCTCTAATAGCAGTCTAACCAATTGGATTCCTCCGTATCCTGAAGCCCCGATAATTCCAATTGGCTTTGGGGATGTATCACTCATAATCTTACGCCTCTGACTAATCTTTAGGTTTATACTTCCTGTGAAGATCTATAGTTTAAGCACAATTAAGACATCTTAGATCAAATTATTATGTTAGTTCTTATTTGCCGACTTACTTGCCAAAATCTTCCAGATTAAGATAATCATGTATCGATGAGTTTTGAGCATAAAATTAATGAGACAAGATGGTGATTGATCATCTGTCAGCGTTTATTCTTAAGTATTCAAGCTGCACAATGAAACGGCGATCTACTTGGTTATTGCTAATCGGGTTTGTTTTCAGTCTTTGCTTTAGCTGTCAGGCAGTCGAGCGCGGTAAAGTCAAACTAAGCCAAGAATCGACGACAGCAAATATTGTCGAGCAGTTGTATTTGCCACCCCGTAAAGACTTGCGGATTGTGGTAATTAGCGATCTCAATAGCCAGTATGGCTCAACCACCTACGATCCCGAAATAGAACAGGCGATCGCTTTAATGCCCCAATGGCAGCCTGATTTAGTTCTTTGTGGGGGAGATATGATCGCGGGACAAAAAGCTTCTCTGACCAAAGAGCAGATCAAACAGATGTGGGCAGCTTTCGAGCTTCAGGTAGCTGCACCTTTAAAAAAATATCAGATTCCTTTTGGATTTACTATTGGTAATCATGACGGTTCTGGAGCGATCAAAGATCAGGCTTTAATTTTTAAACAAGAAAGAGATCAGGCTCAGACATACTGGGAGCAAAACCAGGATCAATTGGGCTTGAACTTCGTAGATCGCGCCAATTTTCCATTTTTTTATAGTTTTCGCCAAAATGAGGTATTCTTATTAGTCTGGGATGCTTCTACCCAAGATATCTCCCCGCAGCAGCTAGATTGGGTACAAAAGACGTTAAATAGTCCAGCAGCACAGCAAGCGAAAGCCAGAATTGTCATTGGACATTTACCTTTATATCCCGTAGCTAAAACCAAAAACCAGCCTGGAGAATATTTAGCTGATGGTGAAAAGCTGCGATCGCTACTTGAACAAAACCAAGTCGATATCTATATCAGCGGACATCATCACGCCTACTATCCAGGTAAGAAAGGCAGGTTAAAATTGCTCCATGCAGGAGCGTTGGGACAAGGAGCAAGGCAACTAATTAATAGCGAACTACCTCCTAGCAAAACGATTACCGTTGTCGACATCGAGCTGCCTAGATTTAAAATCGACTATACAACTTATAACGCCAAAACCTGGGAACTGATTTCTTTGGCACAACTACCAATTTCAATTCCCAGCGACTACGGCAAAATCTGGAGACATGATCAATAGGTCATATCTAGTGAATTAGCTGCAATAATTGGGTGATTTTTCGACCGTTTGCCCCAATTATTCGATAATCCTGGCCAAATGAAAAAAAGTGTAATTTAAATTACTATAAACTTTGCAATAGCTTTTTATGAATGTATTTAGCGATCGGGAAGTAATTTTGAAACGCAGCACAGAATTAAGCATGACAGATCTAGAAATAAGCCAAGCATTAAGAATTGTCGATCAAACTTTAGAGCCTGAAAGACTAAACGGAGTGCAGGAATTGGTACTCCGAGAATGTTGGCTGGGAAAAACATATCAAGAAATTGCCCAGGGTTCTGGTTACGACTCTGACTATATTCGAGTGGTAGGTTCACGATTGTGGCAAAGTCTTTCTTCGGCTTGGGAAGAGAAAGTCAGCAAAAACAACTTCAAATCAGTTTTAAGACAGAAGTCAAAAAGAAGTAAATTTTTGACTGCCAGTTCAGAATTACCCAATGGTCAAGTTCCTCTCAACTCAAATTTTTATATCGAACGCCCTCCCATTGAAGCCTTGGCTTACGAAGAAATTCTGCGTCCAGGAGCGTTAATCGTGATCAAATCGCCCCTAAATAGAGGGAAAACTTCCTTAATGATTCGTATTTTAGCGGAAGCGCGATCGCATAACTATCATACGGTCAGACTAAATTTGCAACTGGCAGAGGCTTCTGTTTTATCCAATCTAGAGAAGTTTCTCCGCTGGTTAATGGCAAATATTACCTTGCAGTTAGGTATCGAATCAGAATTAGATCGCTATTGGGATCAAGATTTAGGCATCAAAATTAGCTGTACTACTTATTTCCAAAAGCATATTCTCGAACAGCTTAAAGAACCTCTGGTTTTGGCTCTAGATGAAGTTAATCATTTATTTGAATATCCTGAAATAGCTCAAGAATTTCTACCTTTGGTGCGATTTTGGCATGAAGAAGCTAACAATTTAGCAGCTTGGCAACATCTACGCACAATTTTGGCTTACTCTACCGACATTTGTCTTCCTATAGATATTAATCGCTCGCCACTTAATTTGGGCTTACCAATCGTCTTACCTGAGTTCGATTTTGCACAGGTGAGAGAACTAGCCAATCGATATCAATTTCAGCAGCATATCTCAGAGCAAAATTTGAGGTTACTGATGGAGATGATCGGAGGTTATCCATACTTAGTTAGATTGGCGTTTCATGTCTTAGCAACTCAAGATATTACCTTGGAACAGCTATTAGTCGAAGCACCAACTCCTTCAGGTATTTATCGTAGTCATTTAAAACAATACTTGCTAATTCTGCGGCAGTTTCCCGAACTAATCAAGGCTTTTTGCCAAGTAGCTGCTGCTGATGCTCCCGTACAGATAGCCTGCATCGCTGCCCATAAATTAGACAGTATCGGTCTAATTAAATTCGTTGGTAATCATGTAGTTCCTAGCTGCCAACTATATCGCCTTTATTTTCGCGATCATCTTGCGGTTTAGCTAAGGTTACACCGCTCTGTTTATTTTCTAATATTAGTTTGATCGCCTTAGCTGATAGAGGTTTGGCAAATAAATATCCCTGGGCATATTCACAACCCAAAGTTTTCAATTTTTTGGCTTGGGCAGCGGTTTCTACTCCTTCGGCGATCGCATCCATGCCCAGATTATGAGCCAAAGTAATAATAGTTTTGACGATTTCTAGGCTTTCGATGTCAGAATTCATATTCTTGATAAAGGAACGATCTATTTTAAGATTATCAATTGGTAAACGGCGCAAATAACTCAAAGAAGAATAGCCAATCCCAAAATCATCAATACTTAGCTTGATTTGTCTTTTTCTAATTTCTGATAAAGTTTGCTGAGTATTTATTTTGGAGTCGACTAATACCCTTTCGGTAATTTCCAATCTCAAACAACTAGGATGTAAATTAGTTTGGCGTAAAATTTGCTCTAATTTAGCAATAAAGTCTGGTTTTTGAAATTGTGTACAGGCAACGTTGACACTAATTTTGAGAGAAGCCATTTCAGGAATCGTCGCATATTGCTGTTGCCAAGTTGCTAACTGCTGGCAGGCTTGTGCTAGTACCCAGTCTCCGATAGCGACAATCAAGCCTGTATCTTCAGCTAAAGGAATAAAATCTACGGGAGAGATAAAACCGTGGGGAGGATGTTGCCAACGAATTAACGCTTCAAATCCTGCCAAACTATTGTTTTCCAGAGAAATAATTGGTTGATAGTATAGGCTAAATTCTTGATTCTCCAGAGCAAGACGCAAATTATGCTCTAATTCAATTGCCTTGAGAGTTTGAGTATACATATCTTGGTCAAAAATCTCATAGCGAGCTTTGCCTTTTTCTTTGGCGCGATACATGGCAATATCTGCATCACGTAAAACTTCCGAACTATTTTCGTAACCAGATGAACTAAGAGCAATACCGATACTGGCACTGGTAAAAATATTTTGTCCTGCTAGATCCAAAGGCATTTGCAATTTTTCTTGAAGACGATCGCCCACTTGAGTTGCATCTTGGAGAGAATCAAGATTATCTAGAAGAATCACAAACTCATCTCCTCCTAGACGTGCTACCGTATCCAAACTCCGCAGATCTTTTGACAGTAGTTTAGCGATCGCTATTAGTAGTTTATCGCCCACTGAGTGACCTAAACTGTCATTGATAATTTTAAAGCGATCAAGATCGATAAAAAGTAAGGCAAATAGGTGGCTAGGATTGCGTTTAGCGTGTTGAATAGCTTGGTCAATCCGATCCATTAATAAAGTACGATTGGGCAACCCTGTCAAGCCATCATGAAGAGCATCATGAATCATTTGCTGTTCGGCTTTTTGGCGTTCGATAATTTCCTGTTTTAGCTGCTGATTAGCTTTAGCCAGCTTTTGGTTGCTGATGTTTAACTGATGAGTTCGCTCTTCAACTTTTTGTTCTAGCTGTTGGTTTAAGTTACGAATTTCGGCTTTGGCCGCTTGTAAGTCGAGTTGATTTTTGACTCTAATTAAAACTTCCTCTACTTGAAAGGGTTTAGTGATATAGTCTAAACCTCCTACTTCAAATGCTTTCAGTTTATCTAAAATATCATCCAAAGCACTGAGAAAAATTACGGGAATATCTTTGGTTTTTGGTGCTTGTTTGAGTTGTTGACAAACCTCATAGCCGTTCATCCCTGGCATTTTAATATCTAGCAAAATCAAATCGGGAATTACCTTACTTGCTGCCTTCAAAGCCATACTCCCATTCTTCGCACAGCGAATTTTATACCCTTGTTCGCTCAGAGTATTGGATAAAACACGTAAATTATCGGCAATATCATCAACAATTAGGATATTTTGATTTTTCTGGGTATATAAACTCATCTCAGATTAATTAATGCTAACTGTGTATTGTTTGCTGAACTAAGCTAACGATGTCATCAAAATCAAAATCATTAACTTTGTTGTGCAGGGTTATTGCTAACAGACTGTGTTCATCAGATATCTGGTCAATCAATTTGGCGATCGCTTCTTCATCTAATTCGGCGGCTGCTGCTTCTAACTGAGTCAACCATTCACTAGGCATCATTTTCAAAGAGGCAGGGTTTAAGAGAAAATCAGCATTATCAGGATCGGTAGCTGATAATTCCGCATCTTCGTTATAGATGTATGCCACCCCTAGATATTCAGCTATTTTGTCAAATAAGACTTCTTCGCGAAATGGTTTGCGGACAAAATCATCACACCCAGCAGATAAAACGATCGCTCTTTCCTCCTCAAAAGTAGACGCTGTTAAGGCAATGATATAAACCGCCTGACCTTTTAGGTGTGATTTGATGTATTCCGTAGCCTCATAACCATTCATAACTGGCATTCTCATGTCCATCCAAATTAAATGAGGCTGCCACTCTTGCCAGATTTCAATAGCTTCGTGTCCGTTGATGGCTTCTTTTACTTCAAAACCAACGGGTTCAAGGAGCTTTAAGACAATTTGGCGATTTTCCCAGCGATCGTCCACGACTAAAATACGATAGCGAGGTTGATTCGGTGCTAAGGCAATCACCTTTTTCGAGGATTTTGGGGATTGTAATTCATCTGTTCGAGGAGATTCAGCCACAATTTGAAACTTCAATACTGTTCCCTGCCCTAACTTGCTGCTGACGGCAATGTCTCCCCCCATTAATTGCACAAACTTACGGCTGATGGGTAAGCCTAACCCTGTTCCTTCTTCTGACTGCCTGCCCGTTTCGGTTTGGGTAAAAGCATCAAATAGAGTGTCTAATTCTTCGGGGGCAATTCCTGCACCTGTATCTTCGATTTCAAACAACAAAAGATGATTATCGACTGGATCTGATTTGACTCGTAGAGTCACACCGCCTTGGGTAGTGAATTTGAGCGCATTATTGAGCAGATTAATTAATACCTGTCTTAATTTACGCTCATCAGCACGTATATATTGAGGTGTATTGGGATGACGCTCAAATAAAAGCTGTAATTTCTGAGCATCGGCTTTAAATTCGAGCATCTCTTCTGTAGTGTCGAGGAGTCGATACAGATCGAAGCTGTGAGGATGTAAGGTAATATGCCCCGCCTCAATTTTCGACATATCCAAGACATCGTTGATCAGTGATAGTAAATGTTCCCCGCTACGATTAACCACTGCCAGGTTTTCTAATTGCGATCGCGTTGCCGAGTTATCTCGCTGCATGATTTGAGTAAAGCCAAGAATCGCATTAAGAGGAGTGCGTAATTCATGACTCATGTTTGCCAAAAAAGAGCTTTTAGCTTTATTAGCTACTTCGGCCGTTTCTTTGGCGGTTTGTAGTTCTTTAGTACGTTTGGCAACGCGATTTTCTAGTTCTTGGTTGCTTTCTTCGAGTTTTCGATTAGTTAGATCTAACTCAGCGTTAGTTATAGCTAAAGTTTTATTGGTTGAATCGAGTTGAGCAAAAGAGGATTTTAACTGGCTTGCCATCTGATTAAAGGAGTTAGCCAACACCCCAAATTCATTAACACCTTGAATATTTACAGTCTGATCTAAATCTCCATTGGCGATCGCCATACTCGCATTACTTAAGCGACGAATTGGTTGGGCTATCCAACGAGAAGTAATTACCCCTAACAAAGTTGCAGTTAATAGAGAAGCCAGACAGAGCAAAATCGTAGTGCGGGTATTAGCGTCAATCTCCGCCATAAAGTCAGATTCTGGCATTGCCACCACCACCAGCCAATTTAGTCCCAGTTCGTCTTGCCAGGGAGTTACCTGAGCAAAATGACGTTTGCCTTCGATCTCAAAGTTGATCTGCTGCTTGGTATTAATGCGCTCAAAGCTACTAAACTTAGTTGTTAAATATTTGGCGGTAGCTTTGATTAGAGGATCGTTACTGTTGGCTACATTGAGTCGCTTTGCTGCTTCTGCGACTATTTTATAGGGTGGTTCGTCACTAGAACTAGCGATAACTAACCCATCGCGTTCTAAGATAAAGACTTTGGCTGAGGGGCTAATCTCAAAACCACGTAAAAAATCACTAATCCCTTTTAAAAGCAGATCGAGGCTTAAAACAGCCAGTAAATTTTTATCCTCATCATAGAGAGGATAGTTAATCGGAACAGACAAGATATTTGGTGTTCCATCCCAAGCATAAACTTCCGTCCAAATTGGTTTACCTTGTTTGACTGTTTCGATGTACCAAGATTCTGTCAGAGGATGGTAGGGAGTGTCATCGATGATCTTGGTACGCTTACCTTGGGGATCGACTTCGTAGATATAGGAGTTCCAATTAGTATTGGCAGAAAGTTCGTCAATCGTTAAACTGCCATCATCTAGCCATCTTCCAGCGCCTGCATATTCTCCTGTAGGTAAAACATAAGAAATATAGCCTACATTTTTAAATACTTGTAATTGTCGCCAATGATAAAGTCCTGCCGTTTGATAATCTCTAAGATTTAACAATCCTAGCTTGACTGCATCAGCATTGATTTGATTGATAGCAACGGCAGTTTTAATGTAGTTATCCAAATGTAAAGCAACGCGATCGCTTACCTCTTCCTGTAAATCCGTAGCCAGCTCGTTGACTGCCTTTTGTCCGTTACGAAAAGAAAGATAGCCCGTAATACCAACTGCTGCAAAAATCTGCAATACAAACGGCAAGACTAAAATCAAAGGTAAAGGCACACCTTTTTTCTGTCCAGATTGGTTAACGCTGCTGGCAGTTGATAACTGATTGTCTGGCTTTGAATTCATAGCAATTTAGGTGAGGAAATTTGATTGACGCGATCGCCGATCGCCATCAATACTCGTCGATTAATCGCGATTTCCCAGTATATTATTCCCTTCTAGCAGCTAAAAATAACGAGGAACGTTTAGTTAAAAAATATAGTAGTAAAACAGACCACAAAGCTAAGTTTTAGGTTGTCGATCTTGAATTTTTGGCATTTAATGCTTAAGGCAATGGAGCAAAATTAAGAATATTTGCTTAGAATAAAGTAGATAAATATAAAGCATTGTAAATTTTATTGGTTGTAAACCCTATGGCTACTGGTCAAGATACTCTATGGGAAAAGTTTCTCCAGCCCATATTTGGGTTTTTAATTGATCGCGAAGCATTGAAAGAACTTTCTGAAAAGATTGACTGGGATACCCAAAGCGATCGCCTAAAAAATCCTAGTTTAATCTATCCTGAGTATTATAGTTCCCAAAATTTTCATGGTATTGAAGGTGGTTATCTAACTACTGGCGCAGCAGTCACTTACGATTCTGTAACTAAACACGCCTTACCTCCCAACGAAAATTGGAATCGAGAAGCAGTAATCAAAGCGATTGCAGGTAGTCCCCAGAAAATCCTCGATCTAGGCTGTGGTACTGGTTCAACTACCATGATGCTTAAGCAAGCTTTCCCTCCAGCAGAGGTTATTGGCTTAGATTTATCGCCGCAAATGTTGGTGATGTCCCAATACAAAGCCCGACAAGCAGAATTAGATATTCAATGGGTTCACGGGATAGCTGAGGCAACTGAGTTTGCCGCTGGTGAATTTGATCTGGTAACGGCTTCTTTACTATTTCATGAGACTCCTCCTTCAATATCTCAAGGGATCTTACAAGAAGCGTATCGCTTGCTCAAACCAGGAGGACAGGTGATTATTCTGGATGGGCATCAAAAAGTTCTGCGCCATACTACCTGGTTGACAGATATATTTGAAGAACCCTATATCAACGAATATGCCGCTGGTAGCGTCGATGCTTGGTTGGGCAAAGCAGGTTTTAGCCAAGTCTTAACCGAAGACGTGTGGTGGACAAATCAGCTAAGTACAGGAGTAAAATCGAGCAGTAATTGTCTTTAATCTTTAGATATTTTCTCTATGAGTCTGAAAGCAGTTTTCCTAGATTTTAGCGGGGTAATTATTGATGATGCGGCGATTAACCAAGAGTTAGTGGCAGATATATTATTGAGCGAGAATTTGCGAGCCGATCAAGACGAATACATTCAATACTGTCGCGGCAGAAGCGATCGCGCCTGTATCAAGGGTATCTTAGCTAATCGCGGTCGTATTTTACCCGACGAATATATCAATAAATTACTTCAAACCAAAAATCAAGGCTATCGACAAAAAATTGACTCCTTAGCCGAGTTACCTCTAGCTCCCCATCTAGCCGAATTTTTAACTCAGTTAAAAGAGCAAAACTTAGCTGTTGGTTTAGTCACTGGTGCGACTCGTTCTGAAGTTGAATATATCTTGAACAGAGCCAAACTTGCTCAATATTTCGATCTAATCGTTGCCGGAGACGATGTAACCCAAAGTAAACCCGAACCCGAAGCCTATCTATTAGCAGCTAGAAATCTAAATTTATCTCCTGCGGAGTGCTTAGCAATTGAAGATAACCCTATTGGTATCGAAGCAGCCAAGCGAGCCAAGATACAGGTTGTAGGCATCTCCAATATTTATCCTCTGCATATGTTGCAGCGTCAGGCTAATTGGACGGTGGATGATTTTAGAGAAATCGAGCTAGATCGAGTAAATCGAGTTTTATCTCAAGCTGGATGATCATCAATTAACTGGTTATTAGCAAAAATAAATCTAGGCGTTGCCAACTTACGGGATAAATTAGCAGATTCTAATTCAAGACTTCCTCTACCCACCTCACCATTCGATTATATGCAACGCCAAAGTATTTTACGAGGAGCATTTTTTATTGTCGCTTCAGAATTAAGTTTTGCTTTTAGTGCCGCCATAATTAAATTTACCTCAACGTCATTACCTAACGAATCAATCGTATTTTTTCGCAATTTCTTTGGACTAGCAATTCTAATTCCTTTAGTGTTTAGGGCTGAGGCTAATATTTTGAAAACCGATTGCCTGCACCTCCATCTGCTTCGTTCTGGTGTTGGCATGGGAGCAATGTATGCTTTTTTCTATGCGTTGGGTCAAATTTCCCTGGGAGATTCAATGTTAATTAAATCAACCATTCCCCTGATCATTCCCTTCATTTCCGCTGTTTGGCTGCAAGAAAAAATTACCTCTAGAATCATCATAGCCGGAGCGCTCGGATTTCTGGGAGTTTTCTTAATCCTAGAACCAAATGGCGATAATAATTGGGCAAATTTAGTGGCACTAGCTAGTAGTTTCATGGCGGCAGTGGCTTTTGTTACCGTGCGTAAGCTTTCGGCAACCGAACCTCCCTTGCGAATAGTAGCTTATTTTGCCATTTTTGGTCTGACAATCTCATCTGTGCCAATGATCGCCAATTGGCAAACTCCGACAATCAGCCAATATATTATGCTGATAGGAATAGGATTGACTACCACTATCGGTCAGCTATTACTAACTCGCGGATATCAGAATGCTCCTGCTTCAAGCGTTGGCATCTTTACCTATACCTCTGTCCCCTTTGGCACATTTTTGGGTTGGTTAGTGTGGCATGAGTTGTTAGATACAAATTCTATTTTCGGTGCGATGCTGATTGTCTTAGCTGGCTGGGTTATTTTGCGAACTAAGGCTGTTCAGAATCAAAGTAATAGTTAGATTGGAAGACTAATGTTAAAAATTTCTGAGCAAATTACTATTCCTAGTAATGAGATAGATTTAAAAGCAGTTCGTTCTCAGGGATCTGGTGGTCAAAATGTTAATAAAGTAGCTACCGCTATACATTTACGCTTTGACGTTAGAGCATCATCGTTGCCTGAATTTTACCAAGAAAAGCTGTTAATGAAACTTAATCAGTCTCAAATTACTCAAGATGGAGTAATTATTATTAAAGCACAGCAGTTTCGTACTCAGCATCAAAATAAAGAAGATGCCTTGAGACGACTGCAAGATTTGATTAGAAGCGCACTAGTCAAAAAGAAGAAAAGACTTCCAACCAAACCGTCTCACGGTATTAAAAGAAAACGATTAGACAGCAAAGCTAAACGAAGTCAGTTAAAAGCATCCAGAAAAAATGTTGATTATGACTGATTGTTCATTAATCAAATATTGGTTTTAGCAATAGTTCGGACA
>JAIMKV010000042.1 GCA_020692205.1 Myxosarcina sp. GA_180221_E-2-1-MAG-40_15 | reverse complement strand
GAAGTTAGAATCCCCGTACCTTCAGGTCGGGGAGTATGTCAAGCTTATATTCTGTTCGCAAAGCTGTGGCATCTATTCGCAAGGCTGCACCTTTTACTTGCACTTCAGCACTGCTACTGCCTAACACTCCATCTCCTAAAAATTGTGGAGTCCCGACCATTCCTTCTTTGCCAATCAGTCCAATTTCTGTAGTCGAGCCATCTTGCATTGTCGAGATTAAAGACACCACTCCTTGAGTAGGGAAATATACTGATTCTATTTTTTGATTTGCTTTGAGAAGAATTTCACCTAGAGGAAGCTGAACTGACTCAAGGCAATTTTGCAAGTGTTGATGCTCTTGCTGAGGTAATGTTGATAGTATGCGATTATTGGAAAATTCATTTAATAAATTAATAACATGGGAAACTTAATTTCCTACTAAATTTTGTGAGGAAACCACAATATTGCTTGAGCTGGTTTGTTTAATCAAACTGGACGAGGCGCAAATCCAAGTATAGATGGCTACAATTATTATTCTAACAGGTAGCTTAGCTAAAAAGTTGTCTTGCAGCGGTTGCTAGTTGAGTAAGCCACAATCTGTTAAGCTCAAAAGTGAAATTACGGTGGTGAGCAGTCAAATCAACCTACTTAACTACCAGATACTCCAAGAGTGATCCTTTATTTTTGCTGCTCGATCTTGGAGTTTGAGACGCTCAAAAAATTGAGCAATTATGTCAGGATCTGTAATAAATAGCATTTGATCTGGTTCTTCCAATCCTGACATAGTTGAGATGAAAATAACGGGAATTAGACAGAGCAACAGATTGGACTTGAGCCGATGATACAGATTTAATCGATCTAGTTCACCTGATTCAGGCATTATCAGATTTAGTATAATTATATCTGGCTGTTCTAATTGTGCTGTGGCAATTCCTTCTTTTTCAGTGGAAGCCATTAAAATTTGCCAGTCAGCATAACTATCAAACATAGATTTAATCAGATTGATAAATTTATCGCGATCATCAATAACTAAAATACACTTGCCGTTCGCGTTCATATTTCGTTTAATACCAAGAAAACTTTATTTTCCGATTGAATTTGATTGCACTGATCTAGTAATGTAGAGCTAGACAAAAATCTCCATCACCAAAATTAAACGTAGCTAATAGATAGCTTTTCGCTCTTAGCTTTTAGCTCTTAGCTTTTAAAAAAGTGATCGAGACACCTAAAAATGCTAAAATGCTGTTGAGATATCGATTCAGCAACGCCTTAATTGTAAAGGTAGCTACAGTTTCTCATTTCTTCGCTGATTAAACTCTGTAGTTGGTCAATGTTCATCGGCTTAGTAACTATTTTCACGCTCTCAGTAATTTGCAATTCAAGTATTTCCGCGAAGGGAACCATAGCTGTCATAAATATAATTGGAATAAAATAAGTAGTTAGACTTGACTTAAGCAATCGATAAACATCTAGTCCATTGAGGTCGGGCATTACTATATCCAGCAAAATTGCATCTGGTTGGATATAGTTTGCTAAGACAATTGCCTCTTTCCCACTAGAAGCTGTTGCAATCTGCCAGTCGGTTTCAGCTTCGAGAACAAGTTTGATTAAAGCAGTGTAATCATCGTTATCATCAATAACCAAAATCTTCTTGTAAGCCATAACTTTTATTAAAAGGTTTTGTTTATGGTATTTAGTATTGCAGCCTTTTCTGCTGATCTTTGTCCGCTAGCGGATATACGCATAAATAAAGCTGATTAAATAATCACCGATTAATTTAATTTTCTGCTAGGTCAGATAAACTAATTAAATCGCGATCATTTATCCTCAAGGCGACAAGGAAAAGTGCAGTTTACGGTGCAAAACAGGGTTGCCTGGGGTAAAGTACGTAAGATGGTTGCGGGGAAGCTTGGTGCGATCGCACCTGTTAAAGTTTGTTTAACGACTCCTGCTTTATGACTCCCCCCGGCTAAACAAAATATCTTTTTAGCAGCGCAAATTGTCGGGATGGTCAGGGTATAGGCATAGCTGGGTACAGCTAATAAATCAGGAAAATAACCGCTATTTACCTGTTGCTGGCGAGTTTTAGTTTCTAAGCGAACTAACTTGATGGCTTGAGGATCGTTAAAATTAGCCACAGAAGGCTCATTGAAGGCCAGATGTCCATTGTCGCCAATACCTAACATACAAAGGTCAATTGCCTGTTGCTGTAATAAGTTACCATAGCGAGAACATTCGGCTAAAGGTTGTAGTGCATCTCCTTCTATATAGTTGAAAGTTAGTGGCTGTACTCTTTGCTCTACCTTTGTGCATAGATAATAACGAAAGCTACCAGGGTGATCTGCGGTAATTCCTAAATACTCATCGAGATGGAAGCAAATAATCCGTGACCAATCTAGTTTAGAGTCAGAAGCGATCGCCGCTAAAAACTTTAATTGTGAATTACCCGTAGCCAAAATAATCCTGACAGTTGCTTGTTGTTCTAGTAGCGACTGTAAATAATCTTGCGCTAACGTAGCGACATCATGGGTCAACTCGTTAGTAGAGTGGGCAATTCTGACGGATAAATCCTCAACTTTAATTATCTGAGTATCGATGAATGGTAAAGTACGATCTGACATATTTAAATAATTAGATTTTGAAAGAGAAAATGAATAATATATCCGATATAGCTGTAAAAACAATTGATGGCAATGAAGAAAAATTTGCCGACTATCGAGGTATGGTGTTGTTGATTGTTAATGTTGCTTCTTACTGTGGTTATACTCCCCAATATCAAGGACTTGAAGAGTTAAATCAACAATATGGCGATCGCGGTTTGCGGGTATTAGGTTTTCCCTGTAATGATTTTGGCGCACAAGAACCAGGAACAAACGAAGAAATTGCTACTTTTTGTGAAACTAGCTACGGCGTTAGCTTTGAATTATTTGATAAGATTCACGCTAAGGGTTCACAACAGCATCCTTTGTATCAAACCTTGACTAATTCTGTTGAACCCAAGGGTGATGTGGCTTGGAACTTTGAGAAGTTCTTGATTGGGAAACAAGGTGAGGTTGTGGCTCGTTTTGGTAGTAGCGTAACTCCTACTTCTCCTGAGCTGATTCAGGCAATTGAAGCTGAACTGGCGAAATAAATATTAGTCGATTGTGAGATTTTTAAGTGATCGCTAAGTTTGAGAAAAACTACCGTGGTGTGCAAATACAATAAGTATAATCATTTGTAATAAGCTGTTGTGCATTTAAATTGCATTAACAGCATTGCCTTTGTTTTTTAATTTTCTTCCCCATTTAATAATTAGCTCTCCTTCGTTCAAAAGTTATTGATTTAGTGATTTATTTAGCGTTATCGTTCAGTCTCGTTGAACCATCTTCTTAGAACCTTGTGCTTTTTGGCATGTAGATGGGGATACCATTTTCCACTTTTACAGGCTCTCCATCTCTAAACGTTATATAGCCATCTTTTTCAGGTCTTTCCATGTGAGAACATTTTTCATATTTTTTAAGCGATCGCTAAGTTTGAGAAAAATTACCGTGGTGTGCAAATACAATTAAGTACAATCATTTGTAATAGTTGCGATCGAACAACATATTCCAGCTAGTTGGGATATTGAATCTTTGCCAGATTTATTAGCAGAAATCATCATTGGAGATTGTCGTCATAACGATGTTTTGCATCGAGCTAAAATCCACAACTGTCGCGCGGCACTGATTGTCACTACCGAAGAACGGGTAAATATAGAAACAGCGATCGCGATACGTCAGCTAAATCCTCGGACTCGTTTGGTGTTGCGTTCAGGCAAAGAGAACTTAAATAACCTGTTGTTTCAGCGATTGGGTAATTTTATTGCCTTTGATCCGACAGAATTATCTACCTCTGCTTTTACTCTGGCAGCTTTAGGCACAGAAGTTTTAGGATTTTTCGATCTAGATGGGCAGACTTGGCAAGTATACCAACGTTTGATTACAGCTAATGATAGTTGGTGCGATCGCTTAGTTGTTTGATCAACTATTGATGGATTGCGTCGCATCGAACGAGGAGAATTAAATCTACAAGCTAAACGATGGCACATTGAAGTAATGCAAGCATTAACTGCCGATGCTATTTTTGAAGGAGCAAATGCGATCGCCAGAGTTACAGGCTGTAACTTAGCTATAGCGAGAAAAACTATGAACAATTTGCCTCAAACTCTTCCTGTTCCTCTCTATCAACATCAAGGGGAAAAATTAATCAGAGAATTAAAAAAAACTTTAATTGTGTCTCGTTTGCTATCTTCAGAGTAGCTTCAACCCTATGATTCACGAATGATAATTTTTTTATACTTCATACTTCATACTTCATACCAAATCCTATTGACTTAGGTAACAATGGCAGTCTGGCTTTTCAATTGTGGATTGGACGATGGCATTTAAAGCAGTTGCTGCTAGTAGTCCACCGCCAAAAGTTCCTGAAATAGTAATGAAAGGCACGCCAGAATCTATCAAGAGGCGTTTAGCAGCAGGGGCATGACTAAAACCGATAGGCATTCCAATAATCAAGGCAGGTTGCAGTTGCCCATGTTTGATGGCTTGACAGATGCTCAATAAAACAGAGGGAGCATATCCGACAACGACAATACAGCCAGGTTTTAAGTGGAGTAATTCATCCTGCCAGAATTTACTATGCCAAAATTCTTGTTCTGCCTCGGCAGCACTGGCAATATGCGGATTATCGATTAAAGTATTGACATGACATCCGAGATGAGCAAGTCGAGGATGATCTAAAGCCGCAGCGATCGCAGCAACATCGCCAATTATCTGACAGCCAGATTTAAGCCCCTCACGAGCCGCAGCGATCGCAGTATGACTAATTTGGAGAAAATGTACCAAACTTAGATCTCCACAGGCTAGTACCAGTTGAGAAATTAAGTCTACTTCAATTTCCGATCGCCCTGACAAATCGGGGAGAAGATTTTGCAGTGATTCTGCCAATGCTTCTGGGTGAGCCAGTGTCGAAGCATCAAGCGCTTTCCACAGAGAATCCATGGGATCGAGGTCATCTTCAGATTGAACCAGATCGGCATTCAGCAGCTTGATCTGGGCAATTACTTCAGCTTGAACAGTTTGACAAGAGCGATCGCCTCCTAATACTCTTTCCAAAGCTGATGCGGTTTGTCGCAGTCGCGTTATTTGTTTGATGATCAAATGGTAATGTTGCTGTAGTTGATCAATCGGCGTAACTTTTTTCCCTGATTCTAATTGATTTTCTAGTAGCTTGCGAATATGTTCTAACTGAAATCCTTGTTGTTTGAGTGCCACAATCCATCGTAGATACTGGACATGGTTCTTGGTATAGAGACGATAGTTGCTCGACGATCTAATTGCTTCAGGCAACAAGCCAATTTGATGATAGTGGCGCACCATTCGCGGAGTTGTTCCTCCTCCCACTTTCTCCGTAAGCTTTTTAATAGTTAAGTATTCAGTAGACATTTAAGGCAGTGGTTAATATTTTTAGCACAGTGCGATTTATTTCCTTGACCTTAACATTAATGTCAAGGTTTATTTTAAGAGAGTAATTAGATTCGCTAAATCAATGGCTTCAAGATATCTAGCTAATTTCTCTTGCTACCGACTACTGTTAAAATACCCAAACGCTTTAGCTGCTGCTGCTTGTGCCGTCCTCATCTTTTTGGGTTGGTTATGTCTTCATTTGGGTTGGATTAATCTTGCTTTATTGATTTTTCCAGTCGGTTATGTAATTGGTGGTTATGAAAGCACTAAAGAAGGATTGACGACTCTATTGAGAGAAAAAGAGTTAGATGTAGATCTACTGATGATCGTGGCGGCTTTAGGCGCAGCTATTTTAGGTTTATGGCAACGGGACTATTATTTGATCATCGATGGGGGGATGCTGATTCTGATTTTTGCAGTTAGTGGTGCTTTAGAAAGCATTGCCATGCAGCGCACGGAGCGCAATATTCGTTCTTTAATGGCAACTGCGCCAAATACGGCTACAGTCATTCGCGAAGAACAACCACAAGAAGTGGCGATCGCGCTTTTGCAGGTAGGAGATTTAGTATTAGTTAAACCGGGAGAACTAATACCTGTTGATGGCCTAATTTTAGAAGGTTGGACAAATGTTAATCAAGCGTCGATTACTGGAGAGTCTATTCCCGTAGATAAGCAGGTTGGAGACGAAGTTTTTGCTGGTACACTTAACGGTAATGGAGCTTTGAAACTAAAAGTAGAACGACCACCAGAAAACAGTCTGATTCAACGAGTGATTCGATTAGTAGAACAAGCACAAACTGAAGCCCCCCCATCCCAGCAGTTTATCGAACGATTTGAGCGAAACTATGCCCGAGTTATTGTGGTGGTTGGGTTATTGTTAGCAATTGTACCGCCGTTGTTATTAAATTGGGACTGGGAAACAACAATTTATCGAGCCTTAATCTTTTTAGTCGTAGCTTCTCCCTGCGCTTTAATGGCGGCAATTATGCCGACTCTACTCTCCGGAATTGCTCGTGGTGCTAAGGCAGGAATTTTATTTAAGAATGGATCGCAGTTGGAGAAGATCGCCAAAGTCAAGGCGATCGCTTTTGATAAAACTGGTACTCTGACTACAGGAAAATTAAAGGTGGCAGAGATTGTTCCAGCCGCAGGGCAAAAGAGCGATCGGGTTTTAGAGTTAGCTGCTGCCCTAGAATCTCGTTCGGAACATCCTATCGGCGAGGCAATTACTCAAGCTGCTCGACAAAAAAACCTCAAGTGGCAAAATGCTAGTCAAGTCCAAGCAAAAACTGGGTTGGGGATTGTCGGGGAAGTAGCGGGAAAAACAGTTGTAGTCGGAAAAATAGCTTTGATTCGTCAAGCAATTCCTGATTTAAATCTCGAATTTGTTCAGATAAATAATCGTCTCGAACAAGAAGGCAAAACTGTTGTCTGGGTGGTTGAAGCTGCCAAGGTTATAGGCTCAATCTCTGTTGCTGACACGATTCGACCAGAAGCAGCAGCGTCGATCAAACAATTGAAACACTTAGGTATTAAGCCAGTAGTTTTACTTACGGGAGACAATCAAGTTACTGCTAATAGTGTTGCTCAGTTCTTAGGTATAGAAATGGTTTATGCTGAACTTCTACCAGAAGATAAATTGACGGTGATTCGACAGCTACAGCAAAAATACCAAAATGTGGCAATGGTGGGAGATGGGGTTAATGACGCGCCGGCACTGGCTATGGCAACAGTAGGTATAGCTATGGGTGGTGCGGGAAATGATGTCGCTTTGGAAACTGCCGATCTAATCTTGATGAGCGATCGCTTAGAAAAATTATCTCAAGCAATTAGCCTTGGTCGTCGTGCCAATCGGATTGTCAAACAAAATATTGCTTTTGCGCTTTCATTTATTTTCCTGTTATTGATCGCCAACTTTACAGGTAAGATTAATCTGCCGTTAGGGGTAATTGGACATGAAGGATCGACAGTCTTGGTAACTTTAAGTGGTCTACGTTTATTGCTATAAGACAATAGTTATTGAGATCATAGCTATAGCCATCGAACGATAGATTAAGACATCTCCTAGTCCCTTTGCGTCTTTGTCCCAAACTAAGCGGGATAAATGCCTTTGCGACGCAAAGCTAGTCCTTTAGGGCGCTAGATACAACTTTAGGGCGCGAGATACAATTTTTATTGTCCTAACCTTTACTTCGACTGCCATACCAAAAAATAACTTAAATTTCGTCTAAATGCTCGGCGACTTCCCGATATAGATTAGCAATATGAGCATCTGCCAAACTATAGTAAACATTACGACCTTCACGACGATGTTTGACCAAACGTAGGTTGCGTAACAAACGTAATTGATGAGATACGGCAGATTCACTCATTTTAACTACTGCTGCCAAGTCACAGACACAAAGTTCTGCTTTAAAAAGCGCCGACAGAAGTTTAAGCCGATGGGGATCTGCCATGGCACCGAAAAACTGCGCCATCTGTTGCGCTTTTTCTGTAGTAACGATTTGCGATTGTACTTGACGCACTTGTTCTAGATGAACTAGAGAAGTATCACAACTGGGCGCATCGGATTCTAAAAAGGTTTGCTGATGCTGATCTGATTCCACTTTACTCATTTTATCGATTCTAAAACCCTCTTAGTTTACTTCTATGATAATGATACTCATTTGAAGCCTGAATGTCTATTCAGATGAACAAACACACTTTTTTAATGACTTAGGGGCAGTTTGAGTATAAAGATGCTTCCTTTGCCAATCTCACTTTGTAGTTCCAGACGACCATAATGAGCTACAGCGATCGCCCGAGCAATAGCCAGTCCTAATCCAGCACCACCTTTACTTCTAGAACGAGCCTGATCTACACGATAAAAGCGATCAAAGACGCGCTTTTGTTCTGTTTTGGCGATCCCAATACCCGTATCTTGGACGCAAATTACTGCATTGCGCTCTTCCTCGGCGAGAGTTAAGATTACATTGCCTCCAGTAGGAGTATATTGAATGGCATTAGTAACTAAATTAATCATCAAACGATATAGTTGTTGGCGATCGCCTAAAACTATTATAGGTTGCGATACTTTAATTTGAGAAGTCAGCTCAATTTCCGCAGCCATTGCTAAAGCTGCCAATTCCGCTTCTACTTCAATAATTAGGTTTGTCAAAGCAATTTTTTCTGGCTTTTGATTAGAAGTGTTACGCGACGTGTCCTGATCAATACGGCATAAAGTTAATAAATCTGCCACCAAATAGGTTAACCGCTTGTTTTGCCGTAGGATAGTTTTTAAAGTATCTTTTGCCTGCTTTTCAGATAAAGTAGGCAGCATCAGATTAGATTGGGCGGTCGCTTGAATCGCCGCTAAAGGAGTTCTCAATTCGTGGGCTGCATCGGCAGTAAACTGCTGCATTTGCCGATAAGCTTGATAAATAGGTCGGATAGCCAATCCTGACAACCACCAGCTAGCAGCTATTACCAATAACACCACTAAAGGCACTCCCAATAGTAAGATCCACCTGACATTAGCGATATAGCGATCGACATCTTGGAGACTTCTGCCAACCTGAATATAACCCCAGTTTTGACCTTGTTGAGTGTGTAAAAGAAACGAAATTTGTCGATAGCGAGTATTTTCAGTATTGGTTAGGGTTTCCCACTGCTGTTGACTAAAAACTTGAGTTAGTTTCGGCTGTATTCCTGCTACGGCGATCAAATCTTGAGATAAATTGAATAGACGTAAATAATATTTATCTTGTCCAATTACTCCTAATCTCAACGATTGGAAACGATCTGATTGGTAACAGTCTGTTTCGACGAGACAGGTATTGGGTAATAATTCCTGGACTGCTGGTTCAAGTTCTCCTGGTTGTTTGAGAACAGATAACAGACTGTCATGAAGAGTCCCTGCTACCGATTCCAACTCTTGATCAATGGTGATTCGATGAGCATGGTCAACTGCTTCATAGACTCCTAAAGCACAGATTGATAAAATTATGCTTAGTATAGCTCCATACCAGCTAGCTAATCGCCAGCGAGATCGCGCAAAAAGTCGATTTTTCACATCAATAAAGATCACTGATAAAAAGATAACGCGATCGCACTTATAGTTAGCTTTGTTTTATCTTACTCGTAATAGTGAAATAATTTTGTCACATACTCATAATAACTATCCATTGAAGCTGCTGCTATTACAGATTCTTGTGGAGTCAATCTTCGATCCGTATAATCAAGATTGTGAAACAGAGAGTTCAATTAATTTTAATCAGGAGCAAGAATTATGGCAATTTCGGAAATTACTAAACAATTATTAGCTGCCAAAAAAGCCAAGGGAATAACCTTTGAAGATTTGGAACAAGCAGTTGGACTAGATGAAACCTGGATCGCCTCAGTAATCTATCGTCAAGCTAGTGCCAGCATCGAAGAAGCCATTAAAATTGTCACCACCTTGGGTTTACCCGAATCAATGGCTGAACCTTTAACCATTCCACCCTTAAAAGGTTCGCTTGAGCCTCAAATTCCGACAGATCCATTAATTTACCGTTTTTATGAAATTATGCAGGTATACGGCATGCCAATCAAAGCCGTAATTCACGAGAAATTTGGTGATGGCATTATGAGTGCCATCGACTTTTCGGTAGAAGTTGAAAAGGTTGAAGATCCTCAAGGCGATCGCGTTCAAATAGTTATGTGTGGTAAATTCTTACCTTATAAAAAGTGGTAGCTGCTTAAGGCGGAGTCTCTCTGACTTCGTCACAATCGATTATTTAGTTGAGATAGAAGATTTGTTTGTTGTTGGTTATGGAATTGATTTCAACCAGAAATAACGACAACTATCCGATCTTTATTTCTTAGGAAACAGCATGGAATTGCTAGCCAGAAAAATGAAAAATCCCACTGCTCAATTAATTGAGCGTGGGACAATGAAGGATACCACAAAACACACAAAAATCCATAATCCGCAGACGACCTAAACCAGCTAAAAATGCTTATTCAGCGGCAAGTTTATCAATCGACTTTACTATATTCTTGGTCAAACAACCTAGTAGAATTACTTTATTTCTTAATTGTCATTATAAACGCTTTTAGTTAAAAATATCTATGAGTTTTATTTGCTTTATAGAACTATTAAAAAGAAGCATTAAAGCATCTTTAAAACGCTAATTTGTTTGATACTAAAAGGTTTGAGTAGAATTAATTAACGATTGGCAGTAGTGGATAACTCAGCAAGGATTAAAGCTAGAACTTTTGCTACACGTGGCTTTGAAGCTGTGTCCAGTAAAATCACCAAATATAGTTAATCATAATTTTATTAGTTTATTTGCTTATCTTAACTTTATCAAAACGTTTAACAATTACCATTTATAATGCTTTAAAAGCTTTGTCTATGTACCTTTTTAGCTGAGTCATAGGTAAGCTATCGAACTAATAGTTGATTTTACTGAGTAACAAGATCTAGCAAGTATTAACCTATTGAAAGCCATGCTTGGCCTCAAAAAAATCTACATTTACCAACAGGTTGAAATAGTTAGTTGAGTTAATGAAAATCGCTAAACTAGTATTGGTGTCTCTGACAATCTTGGCGTTGATCGCTATTAATTATTTATCCATGAGTCTTGCCTCGCAAAAACAACCAGAAACAGCTAGTGAGATCTCGCTTTTAAGCGATCCTTTTCTCCAGTTACCTACTGAAAATACCGTAAACGTAGTCTGGTTCACAGAATTTAAAGGCGATCAGCCAAGCGACCTCATCTTACAACGTCATCTGGTTAAATATGGTAGTCAACTAAAACGACAGGCGATCGCCAAAACCACTAAGTTAAGTCGAGTACGCGAAGATCCAGATTCTCAACTAGATGATCCTCCTGCTAAATCTTTTCGAGATATCTGGCGACACGAAGCCGTAATAGTGGGTTTAACACCTAATCAACGAGTACCATATCAAGTTGAAAGCATTTGCGATCGACAAGTTGTCAGTAGCAAGATCTTTACCCTAACTAGCCAGCCGACAACAGAAACTGCACTCAAAATTCTCCTCACCTCCGATCATCAGTTAATGCCGATGACCACTGCTAACTTGTCTCAGGTGGTCAAAATCGTGGGTCAAGTCGATGCAGTTTTTTTTCCTGGAGACTTGGTTAATGTTCCAGATCGAGCTTCTGAATGGTTTGACGATCTTCAAGGTGGCGCATTTTTTCCCAGTCTTCAAGGGAAAGCTAACTACAAGCTCGAACGTAACGGTATTACGACTACCTATCATGGAGGAGAAATAATTCAGCACGCGCCTCTTTTTACCGCCATAGGTAATCATGAAGTGATGGGAAAAGTATCCCCTGATCGTACGCTCAAGCAAGAGTTTAACCAGCCTCATCCTCGTCAGGTTGCCCAAGAATTTTATCGATCGCAAGCTGCTAAAGTCAATCCGACAAATAATTCACAGCTAGAAGCCGACTGGATTAAAAATAATTCTTTTAACACTGATACCTACGAAGAAATTTTCACTTTGCCTCAAAGTAGCGCTGGCGGGAGTTATTACGCGACAACCTTTGGCGATATTAGACTAATCTCGCTCTATGTGACTAATATTTGGCGTAGTCCTAGCTTAGAAGCCGATGCTCAGGGTAGATACAAAGAAAGCAATGCCGAGCTAGATCATCCTCAAGCTTGGGGATATGGACAGCATATCTTTGAACCCATCGCTCCAGGTAGTCCTCAATATGAGTGGTTAAACCAGGAATTACAAAGCAAAGCATATCAACAGGCTAAATACAAAATAGTCATGTTCCATCATCCACCTCACAGTCTAGGGGGAAATATTGTTCCGCCCTATACTGATCCGCAACCTAAGCTATATTACACAGATGATGGCACATTGCAGTCCCGCTATTATGATTATCCGCTTGACAATGACTATATCATCCGCGATTTGATTCCTCTCCTAGAATCAGCAGGAGTGCAGCTAGCTTATTATGGACATTCCCATCTTTGGAATCGGTTTCAAAGTGATTCAGGGATGCATTTTTTAGAATCTTCTAACGTAGGTAATAGCTATGGAGCGCACGTAGGAGGTAATAAACGCGAAATTCCAACCTACAGCGAGCAAAACTTTGCTGCAACTGGTAATCCTAACGGTTTACCTCCTATTGTGCCAAATATTGCTCCTTTGCTTGATGATTCTGGGCAACCGTTACCCTATATTGCCAGTAACGACATCACAGTCTTTAGTATTTTTGATACCGCAACAGGAATCGTTACTAGCTATCGCTATGATACTCGTCAGCCAAATTCTGACGCGATTAAGTTTGATCAGTTTAAGCTCAAAGATAACTAAGCTATAGTTTTGTTACCAATGGATAATTATTAATTCATCGGTGAACGCAGCCAGATAATTTGCGCTTAGCTGCTTCATACAGTTGTAGATCGTCACGGTTAGAGTCGAGCAATCTTTGATAGGTCGCCCGATCTAGATTAGACTGAATCAAATCGAGTTTTGCTGCTAAAGATAGGTTTTGCTGCGACGTGATATTTTTATGAACTGATTTGAGCTGAAAAGATGGATAATATTGAGCGATCGCCTTTTGATAAAGCTTCATTGATAAGTCAAACTCTTCGACAATTCCAACTATGGGTAGAGAATCTAAACCATGCATCGCCTGTTCAAATTCGGTCAAGTTGGGCTGAGAATTTAACCAAGAAAATCTATATGTCTGGAAATTACGACAGGAGCGATTCTGAGTCTGGTCTAGTTGATAATTGAGATAGCCAGCAAAATCATGTTCTTGCGCCAGTTTAATACTTTCATTGAGAATCTTTTTATGCTGACGTTCAAATTTATACACAGACCATAGTCGATCAATCGGATGGCGCAGAAAGATCATCGGGATCAAAGAAATATTAGTGATCGCTGGCAGAGGAAACATGGCGGTATGAGAGGAAAAAGCCGAGATTGACTGATGAGCTAACAGCCAATTTTGAACCAGTTGAGAATTTGATTGGCGATCAATCTTGCCAAACTCAATTTTGCGCCAATCCGAATTGAAATTATGGTCTAAAATAGCATCTACAGAAGTTCCAGCATTTTTAAATAAATGATAATGAGCTACAATAACTTTTTTAGTAAAACTCTGTGGCTGCAAAGACAGGGATTGATAACTAGTATTCATCAGCATGGGCTTGCATAAGACAATTAACTGCTATAGATTATTAATCTAAATTACTCAAATCGTAAAGATAAGCTGATGCTCCAGCTCGATATCTCTGGGCAGCAGTTACCAGAGTAAAACATCTTATTTGTACAGATGAATAAATTTATTCTGAAGAAATTAAATATCTTATTTTTGATGATTATTTTGACCTAAATCACGCTTACTTAGCAAGTATCGCCAATTCAACTAACTACCCAGACATATTTAGAAAAGACCATAGCAATACTAATTCCTAAGCTAAGACCAACTAAAACCTGGAAAGGAGTATGTCCCAGCAGCTCTTTTAATCTTTCTTCGTTGAGATTATGTTCTTCCTGAAATAATTCATCAATGATTTGATTAAGTATTCTTGCTTGTTTTCCTGCTGCCTGGCGCACTCCTGCTGCATCGTACATGACAATAATGGCAAATAGACAGGCGATCGCAAATTCGGCAGAAGATAATCCCTTCGTTAAGCCAACACTAGTAGCCAACGCACCAACTAAAGCTGAGTGCGCGCTAGGCATTCCGCCAGGAGAGAGTAGATAGGTAACGTTTAACTTCCGACTTCGCATCAAGTCAATTACCAACTTCAATCCCTGAGCTGTAATACAGGCTATAAGTGCGACTAATAATATCTGATTGTGTAAGATATCAGCAACTTCCTGCATAGTTTGTCTTTATTTGCCCCAAAAAACTTTAATATAAGTGGATTTTCTTAGCGGTCTCGGGTCACTATGTAGTTAGCCACAGCTCTTAGTGGCTCAGCCTTGGCTCCATATACAGATAACTGAGCGATCGCACTATCTACTAATTCCCGTGCTTTGAGCTGTGATTTTTCCAATCCCCATAGACTAGGATAAGTAGCCTTTTGCGCCTCTAGATCTTTACCAGCGGTTTTGCCTAACTGTTCATCTGTGGCGGTAATATCTAAAATATCATCAATTATCTGAAAAGCTAGACCAATATTTTGCGCATACTGCGATAGTCGCTTTATATCTGCTTCTGAAGCATTAGCTAGTATCGCTCCAGATACAACAGATGCCTCTAATAACGCCCCAGTTTTATGAGTATGAATAAAGCTCAAGGTTTCGGCGGTAATATCTGTTTTTCCTTCAGATTCTAGATCCAGTACCTGTCCGCCAACCAAACCCGCTGCACCCACAGTACGACCTAAACAAGCTACTACCCGTACAATGTTTTCTGGAGCAACATTTTTAGTTTTAGTAGCAACATATTCAAAGGCATAAGCCAATAAACCATCGCCTGCCAAAATCGCGATATCGTCGCCATATACCTTATGGTTAGTTGGTTTGCCCCGACGAAAATCGTCATTATCCATTGCGGGAAGATCGTCGTGAATTAAAGACATCGTATGAATCATTTCCAAGGCACAGGCAGTCGGCATCGCCATTTCTGACTTGCCGCCAGTCAGATCGCAAGTTGCCAAACACAGAATCGGACGTAGCCTTTTGCCACCGGCAAGCAAAGAATAGCGCATCGCCTCATATATCTTTTCAGGTTTAGTCACCGTAATTGAGCGCTCCAATGCCTGTTCGACTAACGTTTTTTGCTGCTTCAAATAGCTGTTTAAGTCAAATATGGTAAGTGTTTCTGGCTCTCTGGGTTTCTTATCGGCTTGTACCATATAGCAAGAAAATATAATTCACTAAATCTATTATTTATTATCTCTTGCTTGGGTATTTTAACCAAATTTCTAACTGGGATTAAGTTTGATTGACATCGGCTTATTGCTTCTACTGGCATGAATATTCATTAACTGCGATCGCCAACTTTTAAGTACACTTGACAAAATAATAGTAATTTAGCCTCAGAAAATAAATTTTACTTAATTACCTATTTTTGTTATATTTACATAGTATTGTGTCAAATAAGTCAGAGTAGCTCAGTTGGTTAGAGCATCGGACTCATAAGCCGAGGGTCGGGAGTTCAAGTCTCCCCTCTGACACTTTAAAAAACAAGGCTTAGAGCCAATGATAGCAATAGTTAAGAGTTTCTAGCAGTATCATTAAAACTCTTAAAACCGACCAAATACTCTTAAAAATGCTCTAAAATTAGATCAGTTTTAGAGCTTGGATAAGTTAGCCATTCTTCTAGAGAAAGCCAACAGTAGGCTTAAGACCTCAAACTCTGGAATCAAGATATTTAAAAACGAGGTCAGAAATTATCACTCAGGGGAATGCTTCCCCCAAAGAAAGGGAATGATAAAGATTCTCAGCAGATAGTTAGTCTAGGGATTTATTGTAATGCTGCGGGAATTCAAAGCGCAGAAAAACAAGCCCAAAAGCTAGCAAGTCAATTAGCCTTAAAAGAGTTTAGGTGGGATGAATGGGGTAGCAGTCAATCAAAAAATCGCGATCGCTCTGGTTATTGGATCGAAGAGTTTGAAGAAGAAATAATTAAGCATTACTGGTCAATACCAAATCCTCATTGGCAACGTGCTTTTGGGTTGATAGCTGCTTATGGCATATCGAATCATGAGCTATTTCATGTTGATTTAGATAGTTTGCTTGAACCGCCAGGGCATTTGATATCCACTTACCGCAAAAATCATTATGGTATTCGCAGGATCTACTGCTTATATCCTGAATGGTACAAAGAATGGGAGTTATATAAACACATAGATTTACCCCAAGTCACGGGTCAAAATAATCGCGACTTGGGGCATAGAGTAAGTACAGCATTTAGAAGATACGGCTTATGTCAACCTGGAGATTTGTCCTCGACTCACATCACCGAGTTCATAACTGCGATTACCACCATTATCAGATGCCATCATTTGTAAATAATCGACAATTACCAAGCCCAGTTTGCCCTCTCTAGCTTTGACTTGACGAGCCTCAGAAGCAATTCTCGCTACATTGATTCCGCGATTATCATTCATGTAGAGAGGTAGATCTACCGCAACCTTGACAATCTTAGCTATGCTCTCCATCTCCTTTTCCGTCAGAGAAGATAATTTAGCGCGTTGTTGGCGAAGGCGATCGCAACACCACATTGATTACATTTGTAGTCTTCCGTAAATTATTTTAGATTTTCTTAATGAATGTTTTTTCTAAATCTTTTTTGGGAATCATAGGTTAATCCAATAGCGAGATGTCGCCTAACTTAGTGATTTCCCAAGAGTGTATATATGTATCTGAGCCAAGCTTGCAAACCACGCCAGTCAGTATTTGATCGTTCTCGTCGAGATGTGGTTTTAAATATTTCAGATTTACTTGAGGATAGAATTGATTGCGATCGCTTCTTCGAGGAAAACTACATAACAAGTGGAATGGAAACGCTCATTAATAAAGCTTTTGGGCGACTGGAAAATACAAGTAGTCAGGCAGGTACATTTTTATTAGCTCAGGCAATGGGTGGTGGTAAAACCCACAGCATGATTGCTCTCGGATTATTAGCGAAGTATCCAGAGTTAAGAGCAAAAGTATTAGGAAATAAACGGACATCTCACGGTGCGGAGCCAAGCTCCGCACCCGTGTCCTCTGAAGTAGGTTCTCAAGTCGGTATTGTAAAAGTCATCGGCTTTAATGGGCGCGAAGCCGACGCTAAGTTTGGTCTTTGGGGAGAATTAGCCGAGCAATTAAATAAGAAAGAAGTTTTTAACGATCATTACGCACCGCTGAATGCTCCTGGAGTTACCGCATGGGTAAATCTGCTTCAAGGCGAACCAACTTTAATATTTCTGGACGAGTTACCGCCTTATCTGGAAAATGCTAGAACCCGCGCTCTTGGTAGCTCAGACCTCTCAGTGGCTACGGCTACAGCAATATCTAATCTCTTAGTAGCTGTTGATCGACCAGAATTATCTAATGTCTGTGTAATAATTTCAGACCTTACAGCCTCTTGGGAAGGAGGATCGGGACAGCTTAATAATGCAATTACTAATCTGCAAAATGAAACTGATCGTTCGGCATTGAGGTTAGAGCCAGTCAGTTCTCAAGGAAGTGAACTTTATCATATTTTGCGTACACGTCTATTTGAAGAACTTCCTGAAGATTCAGTTATTAATGACGTTGCCAATGCCTACGCTAAATCGGTAAAAGATGCGAAAGAGATGGACGTTACTAACGTTTCTCCTGATTCTTATGCTGCTCAATTGGTTGAGTCATATCCTTTTCATTTCTCTATACGAGACTTATACGCACGGTTTAAGGAAAACCCAGGTTTTCAGCAGACAAGGGGTTTAATACGTTTATTAAGGGCTGTGGTTGCCAACATTTATGATACTGGTCAAGCAGAAAGGTTGATGCTGATTCATCCCTACGATCTCGATCTAAATAACGATGAAATTTTGTCTGAAGTTAAGGCAATCAACCCTAGTTTGGGAGAAGCGATCGCTCATGACATTGCTAAAGAGGGATTTTCTGTTGCCGAACAGCAAGATAAAAAGTTAAATACTACGGACTTTCAAGATGTAGCTAAGTTAATTTTAGTGGCATCTCTGGCTAACATTCCCAATGCTACCCATGGTTTGCGAGAAAGTGAAGTAATTGGATTTCTCTGCGCCCCTAGACGAGATTTGTCTACGATCAAGAAATCAGTTGTTGACTATTTACCTACCCAAGCTTGGTATCTCCACCGCAGCCAAGACGGACGACTGTTTTTCAAAAATGTTCAGAATCTCGCTGCCAAGTTACACAGTTTGGCTAATTCATATAACGAACAGACAACTCTTAAAGAATTACGGTCTTATTTAACCGAACGATTTGAACCAAAAACAAAGGATTGTTATCAGAGATTAGAAGTACTTCCTGGCTTAGAGGAAGTTAGCTTAGAGATTGATAAAGCAACTCTAGTCATCATCAAACCAACACGATCGCCAAATCCTTCCAGTAAACTAAGTGAAGATTGGCATAAATTTGCCGAAGACCAAGAATACCAAAACCGTATCTTGTTTCTGACGGGTTCGCACGAGACGATGGAGCGAATTGTTGAGCAAGCAAGGCAGCGTAGGGCAATTCTGACTATTAAAGCCGAACTCGATAGCGATCGCATTTCACCACGCGATCCACAATACATCGAAGCCGATAAAAGCCTCGATCAGATTCAACTAAGTCTACGCAGCGCATTACAAGAGACGTTCACTACTCTGGTTTATCCTTCCAAAAATGGTTTTCGCTCTACTGACTGTCGCATTCATTTTCAAGGAAATCAGTTTGATGGGGAAGCTTTGATCCGCAATACCCTAGAAAAAGTCCAAAAATTCACCACCGATGTAGCCTCCGAAACTTTTCGCAAAAAGTGTCAAGCTCGGTTATTTGCGGGACAGAAGACTTCTTCTTGGAATGAAGTAAAACGGCGTGCTGCCACTCAACCCGATTGGAATTTCCACCATCCAAAAGCACTGGAAGAATTGAAGAAACAGATGCTCGAACAAGAAGTTTGGGTTGATGAAGGGGGAGCAGTTAACACCCAACCACCTCCACCAGAAACATCGGTGGGGATTAAAGAAATTAATAGAGATGAAAATACAGGAGAAGTAACCCTGAAAATTAGTCCTGTTTATGGTGATGATGTCAAATATGAAATTGGCGATCGCGAACCATCAACAGCATCTAGTTCGGTAGGCAATGCACCAGGAGGCTATAAAGCATTTAAAACCAAAGACCTTTGTTTGAGATTCAAGTGTTTTGATACTCAGGGTAAAAACAACCAGGGTGCATCTATTCTTTGGAACAACAAGATTGTCCTCAAACATCGAGTGTTTCAAGATTCTGACGAGTGGAAGGTAGAGTTTGAGGCAATTCCCAAAGGTGAAATTCGCTATACCACCGATGGTTCAGACCCTAAATCCTATGGTGGTATCTACGATAGTCCTTTTACTGTTCCTGAATCAACTCGTTTTGTACTTGCCATAGCCCAAAGCGACGGTATTGTTTCTGAAGTCGAAAAAATAGACACCGAACAGTATCGCAAAAAAGGCGGAATAATTGACATAATTAAACCCGACTTGCCAGCAACTTGGAACTGTAAAAGACGAGGACTTACTGCCAAAGAAGCATTTGAGTTTATCGAGCAGCTAGAAAAATATCAGGGTAATGCTTACGGAGTTAGCTTAGTCGTTACAGCATCAGATGAATCTGGAGACGTTAGCTATGATGCTGCACCAGAATGCGGTTTTACTGGAACTGAGATTAGAGAACTTTTACAACATTTACAAAAGACTTTTAAAGAAGGACAGGGTAGTCAAGTATCTCTTGATGTCGGCAAAGTAACTCTAGAACGAGGTCAGTCTTTGAAAGATTGGTTTGCTGCCCTGAAATATCAACCAAAACCAGGAGAGGTACTGCAATAAGCTTTTGGAAGTCAGAAGTCAAAAGTCAGAAGTCAGAAGTCAGAAGTCAAAAGTCAGAAGTCAAAAGTCAAAAGTCAGAAGTCAAAAGTCAAAAGTCAACTATGAATAACAATATTTCTATTCAGGAAAGAACTAAACAATTCGCCTTGAGAGCTATTAAAGTTTATGGCTTTATCAATGAAAATGCTCACTTTAATAGTGCTGAAGCAATTATCTCAAAGCAGTTTCTTAGAAGTTCTACATCAGTCGGAGCAAACTGTGCTGAAGCCAAGTCTGCTCAATCAACTAAAGATTTTATATCCAAATACGAAATTGCCTTAAAAGAAGCAAATGAAACAAAGTATTGGATCGAACTATTAATTGAAGGCAATTTAATCCCAGAGAAAAAATTATTACTCATGTACCAAGAAATAAAAGAAATTATCGCAATTCTTACCGCATCAATTAACAAACTCAAAACAAAACGATCTTGAAGTCAAAAGTCAGAAGTATTGGGAAACTAAAAAAAGTTTTAATCATGAAAGAAAATAATGCTTTTATTTGTATTAAAACCAAACAATTTGCCTTGAATATTATTCAATTTTGTAATTTAATTCATCGATTTTTTTATTTAAATAATGGGAATATTTTTATTATTCATGATGGTTAAAACTTACTTTTGACTTTTGACTTTTGACTTCTGACTTTAAAAAGCTTTTGACTTTAAAATTATGAACACCAAGAAAACTCCCCCAATCCTCGGGTTTGGCTTTAGTACAGAGCATACAGAGCATTGCTTTGTGGTAACGTTTCCCGATTCACGGGCAAAAGATGCCGATATTCTCATTTCCGAACATTTCAATTGGAATCCTGAAAAGGAGGTGTCAGTTGAAGCTTCTTTTAACGATCGCGATCGCCAAATCAAAGTCATGCTCAAACGAAGGATCTGGGAACAGCTTGAAGAAGAGGTAAAAGCCGAATTCAACCGTCGTCTCAGAGGAATGGGTCTGAAAACTGGTCGCTGGTTAAAGAAAGGACAAGTGCCAGTAGACCGCACACTGGGCAAAGAACTTACCTTATTGGCTTGGGCGATCGAAGATGCCGATCCTACTCTGATTCCTACAGCAATTCGTAACTGGTTGGGACTTGCCCCTGAAGAAAGATGGTGGCTTTATACCATGACTAATGCAGCTACAGGACACGCAATTAATGACAAAAATCGCGGTTGGCGTAAGGCTGTACGGTTCGCAATTACAGAAAATCCAGTTATGGAGAGCGTAATTAGAAATAGGAATAGCAACTTTGAATTGACATTATCTAGATAAAGTCAAAAGCTTTTTAAAGTCAGAAGTCAGAAGCTTTTTAAAGTCAGAAGTCAGAAGTCAGAAGTCAAAAGTCAAAAGTTTTAATATTTAGAGAAAGTTTTTTGATTATGAAAAATAAATATATTTTTATTCATATTAAAACCCAAAAAGTCATTTTAAACATTATCAGTTTACACAACTTTATTTATTGCAATTATTGTTTTAGATATAAACACTTTATTAATTTATTGACTGCGTTAACAAAAAAACTCGCAAAAAGCTTGGGACTTTTAATTTTTACCTTTACTTCTGACTTCTGACTTTTGACTTTTGACTTTTGACTTCTGACTTTTGACTTTTGACTTTTGACTTTTGACTTTTGACTTCTGACTAAAAAAAATGCGACGTTATTCTTCACGGCGGAAAGGATTAGACAAAGACTTTATCAACCAAAAACTCAAAGGTGCAGTTAGTTACGATCGCATTGCGGGATTTTTTCGCTCCAGTATCTTAGAAGTAGCAGGGGAAGCCCTAGAAAAATTAGACGAAACGATTAGAGTAGTTTGTAACTCCGATCTTTCCATTCAGGATGTAGAAACAGCCAAAGCTGCCCAACAAGCAATCCGTCGTTCTTGGTGTGCGGGTGAACCTGAAAAGTTACCAGAACTATCACATCCTCGTTTTGCCAGGTTATTTGAATTTTTGGTTAAAGGCAAAATGCAGGTGCGAGTATTACCTGATGAAGTATTTGGACTAATCCACGGTAAAGCAGGAGTTATTACCTATGCTGATGGCAGCAAAACCAGCTTTTTAGGCAGTGCCAATGAGAGTAAAACAGCTTGGAAGTTGAATTACGAACTGGTTTGGGAAGATGAAACTCCAGAGGCGATCGCTTGGGTACAAGAAGAATTTGACGCTTTGTGGAATCATCCTCAAGCAATACCCCTAGGAGATTTTATAGTTCAAGATATTAACCGCATCGCTCACCGCGTCGAAATTAACCATCAAACATGGCGGTCGCAACCAAGACCAGATCCAGCATCAGTTATTGTCGAAACACCGATTTATCGTCAAGAACTTGGTTTGTGGGCGCATCAAAAGTTTTTTATCAAGAAAGCCTTTGAAGATCATCTCAAAGGTGGTGCGCGTTATATTCTCGCAGATCAAGTTGGTTTGGGTAAAACGGTGCAGCTTGCCGTCTCAGGACTATTAATGGCTTTACATGGAGATAAACCAGTTTTAGTAATTGCTCCCAAACCTTTGGTATTGCAATGGCAAGGAGAACTCAAAGATTTAGTTGGTATTCCCTCAGCAATTTGGGATGGTCGTCAGTGGATCGATGAAAATGGTCTGGAATATCCTTCTAAAGGTTCAGCATCAATTAAAAATTGTCCCCGTCGCATTGGCATCATCTCTCAGGGACTAATTACCTCTGGTTCAGAGATTATCGATTTTCTGTTAGCAATGAAATATGAATGCGTGATCGTCGATGAGGCGCATCGGGCGAGAAGAAAGAAAATTAACGACAATAGCCCCAACGAACCTGCCGATCCTAATAATTTAATGCGGTTTCTCTTAGAAATTAGCGATCGCACTAAAAGCATGATCTTAGCTACCGCAACTCCTGTGCAACTTCATCCTATAGAAGCTTGGGATATGCTTGATGTCTTAAGTAGGGGTAACGAGAAGGTTTTAGGCAATCCTTGGAGTAACTGGCGTAGAGCATCTGAGGTCATCCCCATAGTTATGGGAGAAGAATCAATCTCAGAAGATGTTTATGATGCCTGGAATTGGCTGCGAAATCCTTTCCCACCTGCAAACGAACACCGCAGCTTTCGAGCTATCCGTCAACGCTTGGAAATGCAAGATCAGGATTACGTTGCTTCAGGTGGTGATCTAGATAAACTAAAACGTCCCGATTTGACTAAGCTGAATAAAGTTCTCTCAGATTATGGAAGACAGCACAATCCTTTTATTCGACATATTGTTAGAAGAACCCGTGCCTATTTGGAAAATACGATTGATGAATCTACTGGTGAACCGTATCTAAAACCTGTAACCGTCAAACTTTTTGGTGAAGATAACCATGAATCCTTAGAATTACCGTTTTACTGTCGAGAAGCCTATCAACACGCAGAGGAATTTTGTGAGCTTTTAGGTAAAAGAATTAGATCCGCAGGACTCTATAAAACTCTTCTACTCCGAAGAATTGGCAGCACCATGTTTGCAGGACAAAAGACAATTGAAAACCTGCTGAACAAAAATGAACGAGAAACTGAGAATACCATTGAAGGCTGGAGTGAAGAAGAAGACGAACTAGAAAACGATGCTGATACTTCAGAAAATCGCGATCTAGCTGCTGATGAAATAGAGCTTTTGCGTCAGTGTCGGCAACTACTTGAAGATAATCGCGAAAAAGACCCCAAATATAAAGAGGTTAAAAAGTACCTAATCGATCAAGGCTGGCTAGAAAAAGGTTGCATCATTTTTTCCCAATACTATGATTCTGTTATGTGGCTTGCCACTCAACTATCATCCGAGGATTTGACCACAGAAAAGATCGGTATCTACTCAGGTGAATCTCGCTCTGGTGTGATGTACCAAGGCATACTCAAACGTATGGCACGCGAAGACATTAAACAAATGGTTCGTCGAGGCGAGTTACGTTTGATTATCGGCACAGATGCAGCTAGTGAGGGGCTTAATCTGCAAAAACTAGGAACTCTGATTAATCTCGATCTACCCTGGAATCCAACTCGTCTAGAGCAACGCAAAGGACGAATTCAACGTATCGGACAGATACAAGATGAAATCTGGATTCTCAATCTCCGCTATTGCGACTCAGTTGAAGACCGCGTTCACGAACTACTGTCCTCCAGACTGGAAGAAATTCACGGTTTATTTGGTCAAATACCCGATGTGCTTCAAGATGCTTGGGTAAATATAGCTATCGGTGAAGAAGAACGTGCTAAGAAGCTAATCGAAAATATCAGACCAAGACACCCCTTTGACGAGCGATACAGCCGGGTTGAAAACATTGACTGGGAAAACTGTTCTCAAATTTTGAATGAAACGGAAAAGCGATCGCTACTCAGAACAGGATGGGACAGAATCGGTAGACAATAAGCTAGCAAGTCAATTAGCCTTAAAGGAATTTAGGTGGGATGAATGGGATAGTAGTCAATCAAAAAATCGCGATCGCTCTGGTTACTGGATCTAGTAGCCTTGCTAAGTTTGCCGAGATATAGCAGTCGAAGCAAAGGTTAAGACACGTCTATCAAAAGCTAAAAGCGCAGCGCGTAAGCAAGGGGCTGTGGGCTTCAAAAGTTAAAAGTTAGAAGTCAAAAGTCACGCATTTTAACCTCTTCTTAAAAGAAGAGGAATAAGAGTGATGAAATGAGTTTTGTTTCTTTTCGCCCTAAAAGGGCAAGGCTTTAGACCAACTTCGGGCTTTATTTGCTTTTGACTTTTGACCTTTGACTTTTGACTTAAGCCCGAAGGGCTTGGTAATCGAATGCGCCCTTTACGACGCGAAGCTAGTCCTTTAAGATAAGCCCCGCGCAGATCGTCGTCTTCGACGACTGGCAAAGCAGAGCTTTGCGCAGCTAAGAGCTAATAGCTAGTGTGGATGAAGCGATCGCTGTATTCGACGATTTAAAGAAGAAACAAGCGAGAAACTTTCAGAATTATCTTCGCCAACACAAATTCAGAATTCCTGACTATAAAACGTATCTCAAATTCTAAGGCTTCGTTGTGCTTATCTAAATCAGGATATCAGCTTGAGATTAGTGCCTAGTCAAAAAGTGGGATGCTCCCATAGCTAGTTTTATAACCTAACGTCCTAATCTATCGTTCACTTGCTATAGAAGTCGATTTAGGAAGATAGAACCCATTTGGTATCTTTATCAAAGAGAATTTAAAATGGAAGATGGCGTATACAAGTAGTTTGACAGATAAAGAGTGGGAAATAAGCAGATCAAAATTAAATTGATTCAATTACCCCTTCTGATTGATTGGCGATCGCTTTTAGTTCATCAATCATTTGCGGATCGACATCTTGCCATAGTCCCCGTTGATGGGCTTCTAAAAGTCTTTCAGACATGTCCCGTAATGCCCAGGGGTTTTTGGTTTGAATAAATTGCTGTACCTGTTGATCCAAGATATAAGCTTTGGCTACACCCTCATACATATGATCGGCGACGCAATTAGCTGTAGCATCATAAGCAAAAAGATAATCTACCGTTGCTGCCATTTCAAACGCACCTTTATAGCCGTGACGCATTACTCCTTTAATCCACTTAGGATTAACTACCCGCGATCGATATACCCTGGCTATTTCTTCGCTTAGCTTGCGTACTCTGGGGTTACTCGGCTGGGAATTGTCGCCAAAATATACCTCGGGGTTTTTCCCTGTCAGGCTACGTACTGCGGCAGTCATGCCACCCTGAAACTGATAGTAATCATCAGAGTCAAGTAAATCATGTTCGCGGTTATCTTGATTATGCAACACAATTTGTAGTTGTTTTAAGCGACGTTGCAAGAATTCGGGTGCAGCATAGCCTTTGCCGCTGGCATCGTAAGCATAAGAACTCCAGTTAAGATATGCTCTAGCTAAATCCGCATCACTTTGCCAATTTTGCGCCTCAATCAACCCTTGCATTCCTGCACCATAAGCCCCAGGCTTAGAACCAAAGACACGATAGCTAGATCTTTCTCTGGCGGTTTCCGCATCTATTCCCTGTGTCTGTAATATTTCCTGTTCGCGTTGCACCTGGGCAGCTAAGGGGTTAACCGCTTCGGTTTCTGGCAAGCTGGCGACGGTTTGGGTAATTTTATTCAGTAAGTTGATTATGTTAGGGAAGGAGTCTCGAAAAAAGCCCGAGATTCTTACTGTTACATCCACCCGGGGACGATTGAGAATCGAGGTGGGCAACACTTCAAAGTCTACTACCCGCCGCGAGATACCATCCCAGACTGGTCTAACTCCCATCAACGCCATTACCTGGGCAATATCATCTCCTCCTGTACGCATCGTCGATGTTCCCCAAATAGAAATAGCCAAAGACTGAGGGTATTCACCGTTTTCTTGGGTGTAGCGTTCAATTACCGCCTCTGCGGCCTTGCTACCTACTTCCCAGGCAGTTTCTGTAGGAATACCTCGAATATCGACCGAGTAAAAGTTACGTCCTGTAGGTAATACCTCTGGTCTACCTCTAGTGGGTGCGCCTGATGCGCCACTGGGTATATATTTGCCGTCTAAAGCCTTGAGTAGATTGGTAATCTCGCGATCGCTTTTGAGTAAATTCGGCAACAAAGTTGCTTCAATCCACTGGAGTTGTGGTTGAGTATGAGGTAAATTAAGCGAGGGAAGTTGTTGATTAATTAAATTGCCGACTAACTCGATCGCAATTTCTTCGAGGATCGCGATCGCATCTCCTTTGTTCCTGGCTTGGTTTAATCTTGTTAGATAATTGTTTTGCCAAGCTGCTACTTCCTGTAAGGGCAAATGACCAATTGCCCTTACATCCCCGTCTACGCCCAATAAGGGATTAAAATCTAAACCGAAATCTTGGGCTAAAGCCTGGGTTAAACCTATACGGTTATAGCTAGGTGAACGAGCGATTGCAATGATTAAATCCCGTAGTTGTTCTCGTGCGGGACATTGCCCAAATATATGTAAGCCGTCTCGGATTTGAGCCTCTTTTAATTCGCAGAGATAGCCATCGGCGACGGTAAGGAATTGCGCCAGGGTTTGAGTATCAGTAGGGTTAATGCCGAGATCTTCGTTTAAGTTTTCCTGTTGGACTAGTTTAGTAATGCGATCGCTGATAATATTTAAGCGAGTTGGATCTAAACTCTGGGCTTCGTAGTATTCATCGATTAAAGCTTCTAGCTTTTCCAGCCCACCATATAGTTCAGCGCGAGTCAAAGGTGGGGTGAGATGATCGATAATTACCGCTTGCGATCGCCTTTTTGCCTGTGAACCTTCTCCTGGATCGTTAACAATAAAGGGATAAATATTCGGAATAGTAGAGAGTGCAACTTCAGGATAGCAGTTAGCTGATAGTGCCAAACTTTTTCCTGGCAACCATTCGAGGTTACCGTGTTTGCCCACATGAACGATTGCCTGTACCCCAAAGCAACTTCTCAACCAATGATAGTAAGCCAGGTATTCGTGGGTAGGTTCTAAATCTGGTGCATGATAATTCAGACTTGGATCGCGATCATATCCCCGCGATGGTTGAATGCCAATAAAGATATTACCCAATTGAATCCCAGGAATATCTATGTGTAAAAACGAAGGATTCTTCGCCCCTACTTCTCCCCATCTGTCGGTTATGTTTTGCCGTACAGTTTCGGGTAATGTGTTCCAATACTCTTGATATTCTGCTACGGATAAACTTTGATAACTGGGGCGACTAACACGACTTTCTGGATCGTTGGTCATACCTGTAGTCAAGCGTTGAATTAATTCGTCTCCTATAGTGGGAAGATCGGTGATCGTATATCCTGCTTGCTGCAAAGCTTCTAAAATTTTAAGGCAGCTTGCGGGAGTATCTAAACCAACTCCGTTGGCAATTCTACCGTCTTTATTGGGATAATTAGCCAAAATCAACGCTATTTTCCGCTCGTGAGATGGCGTATTAGCTAGATTAATCCAGTTGGCTGCCAAGTCAGCGACAAAATTGACGCGATCGCGCTTTGGTTGATAGACAACTACATTAGTTTCTAGCTGTTTGTTCCAGGTTTGTACTGACTTAAAAGAAATAGCGCGGGTAATAATTCTGCCATCAACTTCAGGTAACGCCACGTTCATCGCAACATCGCGAGGCATCAATCCTTGCGAACTATTCTCCCATTGCTCTTTGGTGCTGCCGCTTAAAATAACCTGTAAAACTGGAATATTTAGCTGTTGCCAAAACTCTAATTGAGCTGATTCGCCAATCTTTGCCACCGCAAAACTGGTGGTATTAAGCAATACTTTTATGGTCTTTTTTTGAAGTAAAGCTAACAGTTGTTGCTGTAATTCTATATTTCTTAATGAAGAGATAAATATCGCAATGGGCTGAAGATTTCGGGCTATTATAGACTGACATAAAGCATCAATAGGTGCAGTATTTCCCGCTAAATAATGAGAGCGATAAAAGAGGATGCCACAGGAGCGATCGCCATTGATCTTTTGCCGATTGTAACTAAATTCAGGTGAATTATTTGCCTGCTTTTGCCATTGATATAAGCCTAATTCGGGTATAGATTTTGCTGGTTCTGGATTGTAATTTGTTTGTAAACAAGTATCGCTAAGAAACTGCAAAGCATGAACATAATTTTCTTTGCCGCCTTCAATTAAATATCGCCATAAATGATTGACTGCAGCTAGAGGAACTGTCGAATGACTAATTAAATCTAGATCGGGAGCATTATCTCCTGGTAAAACAAATAAAGCTATATTACTCAACTGGGCAGTTTCTTTGATTCTCTCAAATCCATAAGACCAATAAGCACTTCCACCTAACAGCCGTAGCACAACTATTTTAGCTTTTGATAAGACAGTTTCTAAGTAAACATCTATGCTTAATTGCTGTTGTAAATTTAGCAAATTAACTACTCTAATTTCGGGAAAACTATTTCCTAAAAATGATCGAGCCGTAGCAATAGTTTGAATATCTGTATCGGCATAAGTCAGAAAAATAATCGGTGCAGGAGACTGTTCGATAAAAATTACCCCTTCCGTATTAGGATTCCATCCCCCAGGTAGTGCAGCGATTTTGTGCATAGTTTTGTTGGTTCAATCTTGAGAAATCATTACGGTTCAGTCTAAGCCTATAAAAATAAGCCAAGCTAGATAAACAGAAAAAATCGTGCTATTAGCTAAATTTTAATTGTGTCGAGTTATTCATCTTCTTTAGTCTTTGAAAAAATTGTTAGTCATCAAGTTTGGCAACAGCTTACCGAACTCTGGTTGGCAATGGTAGCTCAGGATGAAACTCTTTTGTTTACGGAAGATACATTATTTAAGCTACTACAAAACGACCCTAAAATTCATGCCCCACAACAGCTAAAAACAGACAAGTTTTTTTTGTTAATCACACCTAAGTTTAATGCTTTATTGCGTCAACACAAGACAATAGCACCCGAGACATATCAGGTTAGCGTAATTTTTGATCAAGCAGCAATCATTAATGAATTAACCCAATTTGGTTATCAGCAAAACTGGAACACAGCAGTTATTGATCATTTACAGAGCAAATTTATGACCAAATTAACCAAAAATAACGATACCGACTCGGAATTTATCGTCAAAGCAGTCAAATTGCTGACAGATAGTGCCGAGGGATCTGATCGCCAATATGGACAATACCACACTCCCCCAAGGGAAAAATTGTTTCATTACCAAATAGAACAAGAACGTATCTTTGAACAGATCAAGATTCAAATTAGTCAAAATCTAAATTTATCAGAAATCATTCAAACAACAGTTAATCATGGCTGTAGTTTTTTAGAGTTAGATCGACTATTGGTTTATCAGCTAGATGTACCCTTAGAGTCAAATCCTAGCCAACTTAGACCAGTTTATACAGTCGATACAATTACTTATGAGGCAAAAAAAAGCGATCAGATTACTTCTACTCTTTATCTTCAGGAAGAAGCCTGTTGGCGAGATTCATTTCAGTGTCGAGAAAAATATCATCAGGGATTTAGCTTAGTAATTAACGATCTTGAATCTGGTTCTAACCTATCACCCTGTCTGATGTCTTTGATGGCAAAGCTACAGGTAAAAGCCAAAGTTGTCATTCCGATTAACGTTAAGGGTAAATTATGGGGTTTAGTCATCGCTCACCAGTGCTTTGAACCTAGACAATGGCATCATCAAGAAGTGCAGTTTTTGCGACAGGTAGCAGAATATTTAGCGATCGCAATTTTTAATCAGCAATCTTATCAGCAACTCCAACAGCAAAAACGATTATTAGAACAGCAGGTTCAAATTCAAGCACATCAAATTAGAGATGCTTTAATCGCAGCTGAAGCGGCTAGCAAATCGAAGCATGATTTTTTGGGTAGCATGAGTCATGAACTACGTACACCTTTAACCTGCGTTATTGGCTTGTCTAGTACTTTGCTACAGTGGTCATCTACTAATGAAAGGATGCCTCTAACTCCAGAAAAACAGCACAAATATCTTCATCTAATTCAACAAAGCGGCAAGCATCTCCTGGCTTTAATTAATAACATTCTCGAGTTTTCCGACGTTGAGTCTGGCAAACATCTTTTAAATATCAAACAGGTATCTTTGACTGATGTGGTTAAACAGTCGATGCAGTTATTACAAGAAAGTGCTGAAGAAAAAAAAATTGCTTTTAGTTCGGAAATAAAGATTGAACCAGAACAAGATTGTTTCTTGGCTGATGAAACCAGATTAAAGGAAATACTGTTTCATATACTTAATAACGGCATCAAGTTTACTCCCGCCGAAGGCGAAGTCAGGCTCAGAATCTGGCGGGAAAAACGTCAGGTAGTCTTTCAGATTGAAGATACAGGTATTGGTATTGCCGCAGCAGAAATTCCCTTATTGTTTGAAAAATTTAAGCAGATTGAAAACTTTCGCCAGCGGGTTCATGGAGGTACAGGTTTAGGTCTTGCTTTAACTAAAAAACTGGTAGAGCTTCACGGTGGAACGATTGAAATAGAGTCGGCTGAAGGAAAAGGTTCGATATTTACTGTCTATCTCCCTGAGAAAAATGCTGCCCAACTCGAATTATCTAAACCAGCAATTTCGGCTCAGACACCCGTTGAGTCCAAAACAATTGTGCTGATTACGGAAGATGAAGAAAGTGCGACCTTTATTTGTCAATTACTCAACACAATTGAATATCAGGTGGTTTGGCTGATGGATGCTGCCATGGCAATTAATCAAATTGAACTGCTTCAACCAAGAATTGTCATTATTGACCGAGATTGTTCCCTAGCGGATATCAAAAGCGTTAAGGGTGCTATTGCTCGCACCCCATTAACCCATGTTACTAGCGTAACCCTGCTCTGCGATCGCTTTGAGCAACATGAATCGCAAAAGTTTGCTGAATGCGGCGTTAACGAATATTTACTTAAATCAATGAATCCGACGCAAATTATTCATAAAATTGATCGCCTTAGCCAAACTTCGTGTCGCGCCGAAGCGCGAATCGACCCTACGACTTCTGACTTCTGACGTCTAGTTTATTCTGCTGCTGCTTCTTTGGCTTCTTGATCTTCTTGGTTTTCTGAAGCATTACTGATTTGCTTTTCTTGTTCTCTTTTTTCTCTTTGTTTACGGCTAGCTTCTAAGACATCTTCAATTACCTTGAGTAACTGAGTCATTTTCTCCAAATTACCACGGTATAGCTCTAAATCTTTCTTCATCTTTTCACTAGAGATCTGAAGCTTCTCAGCGATCTTGTCCACAGTTTGATTGCACCGTTGAGGATCTTTGACTAACTCGCGATCGCCTTCCTCTAACAGAGTATAAATACCTATAG
Source organism: Myxosarcina sp. GA_180221_E-2-1-MAG-40_15 (assembly GCA_020692205.1). GTDB lineage: Bacteria > Cyanobacteriota > Cyanobacteriia > Cyanobacteriales > Xenococcaceae > Waterburya. The sequence goes on along the minus strand of JAIMKV010000042.1, from coordinate 11,323 downwards.
CAAAAGGACGACTATACTTAAAATTATCATTGCTAGCGATCGCTTTAATTGGTTCGACAATATAGCCAGTATCATCTACTGCTGTCGGATTTCCCAACCAAGCAATCAGTTCGTCTACAGATTTATCTTTAGCTAAAGACAACAGCGTTCCTGCTTGGGATTTATAGTTTTGAGGATCAGCATCAGTAGAGGTACAAAGCGCATTAAAAATTTGCTCTTGATCCTTTTCTGGCTGATAACCCTGCATCAAACGCTCAAAAGAAGTAACAATGCCCAAATAATAAATAGGATCTGGTTTAAAATCAGCGTTTACTGATAGCAGGTGCATTTCTACCAGTAATTCTTCGATCACTCTGCGATAGACCGAGTTGATTGGTCGAGGATAAGCACTATAGAATGCCCTTTTACTATCGGAAACAGTTTTCATAATAAGTTTTAATTTTTTTGATCTAACAATATATTTATCCTATGAGTTTTGAATGACCTTCCTTTTAAATGGTTTGTTCTCATTAAACTCTTAGCATATCTTTATATTATGCAATGATTCTGTCCCACTATCGGAGATTTCCGATCTCAGACCGAGATAGAAAGTGAGAAAATAACTGAATAATTTTACCTTTATGCCCGAATTTAGCTGATGGAATCCTCGATCATTAACCAAAATCAACTACCCCTTGCAGTGTATCGAGAAGTAGCGGCTCATCTACGACAGGTAGAAGGAGTCGATACTAGTTTAATCATGCGTTCTACCCAACATGATCCAGCAGAGAAGTTTGATTACAATCAAAGCCAGGTTGCAGCGTTGCAAATTAGTTATGCTGAAAATATCGCCGTCACCGAAAAAGAGCAAGTCGCAGCCATCTTAGACTATTACGCACAACGCTATTCCCCCTGGAAAGAAGAGGAGATACACTAAGGTGAAAAAGCTGATCGCTACTCCAAAAGGCTCAGGCTCAACACAGCCAATCAGACAGCATGGCGTTGAGCCATTTTCTTAATCTCTTCTAGTGAGACGCAACGGCGTTCCGAACAATAAGCCATCAGGCTTACCCCATTGAGCATCTGCACTGTACTAACCCGAACCCGAAAGTCATCGGTTAAAAACCAGCAGCGTTCTTGTCCTTGGTTATTATCGTAATCGGTGTTAATCGTTAAAATACCGTCTTCGCCAAACCAATAGCGACTAATGACAGGTAGACCATCAACATAACCTTTATCACGAATTAGCTTACCGCTGCGTCCTGTCTCATCGTCAGGAACATCAATTAGAATAGCTGCATAGTTAGGATTAGGTTCTTTTTCTTCTAAATTATCTTGCCAGCTAAAACTACCGCCTCCCGTGGCTTTTATGGGGTCAATACCCTGTACCTCGCATACCTGCTTAACTTTAGGATCGTCAGGCTCGATTACTTTGACAATTAGATTAGACTCCCCTGATTCATCAGCTACTACATCAAAGTGATGTACGCTTCTTTCGGTGTACCATTTGCCTTCGCTCTTGCGGAAAAATTCCATCATAGTCATGGGAACAGTTAAACGCATCGAAATCCTCCTGCTAACAAACTTATTAATCCGATCTGGAAATTAGTTTAGTACTAAAATCAGTACACTGAACAATCAATGTAACAATAACAATATATTCAAAGTCCTAAAACCAAATAGCGATCGCCCAATCCCAAGTTATTATGGCAATTAAAAGATCTTCTGAACCTCAAGAAATTCCCGCTCAACAGCCGCGCCAACTAAAAGCAAAACCAAATCCTGACGGGACAAACCTGATGTCGCCTCAGGCAAACCCTCAGGAAATAGAACCTAACGAAGAAAAAATTCGTCCCCAGAAACTAGCCGAATATATTGGGCAAAAAGACCTTAAGGGAATCTTGAATATTGCGATCGCTGCTGCTCAAGGCAGACAAGATCCTTTAGATCACCTGCTATTATACGGGCCTCCAGGTTTGGGTAAAACTACCATCTCGCTAATCTTGGCCGCAGAAATGGGTGTAGACTGCAAAATCACTTCAGCACCAGCCTTAGAGCGTCCTAGAGATATTACAGGGCTTTTGGTCGGTCTTAAACCAGGCGATATTATCTTTATTGATGAGATTCATCGTTTAAATCGGATGACGGAAGAATTACTTTACCCAGCCATGGAAGATTTTCGTTTAGATGTCACGATTGGCAAAGGACAAACTGCCAAAACCCGAAGTATTCCGCTACCTCCCTTTACTTTAGTTGGGGCAACTACCAAAGCGGGTTCTCTTTCTTCGCCGTTGCGCGATCGCTTCGGGATTATTCAAAGACTGCGCTTTTATGAACTGGACGAGCTAACTTTGATCGTCAAACGAACTGCGGAAATTATCAACATTACGATTACTGAAGCAGGTGCCATCGAGATTGCTCGTCGTTCTCGGGGAACTCCCCGTATTGCTAATCGGTTATTAAGAAGGGTTCGAGATTACGTACAGGTACACCAGGCAGAAACGATCACGGCTGAACTGGCAGCTACTGCCATGAACCTGTTTGATGTGGATACTCATGGTTTAGACTGGACAGATCGCTTGGTACTAAATACGATTATTGAACAGTTTAATGGTGGTCCTGTGGGATTAGAAGCGATCGCCGCCGCTACAGGAGAAGACCGCAAAACCATTGAGGAAGTATATGAGCCATATCTCTTGCAAAATGGCTATCTTAGCCGTACTCATCGAGGCAGAATGGTTACGGCAAAAGCTTCTCAGCATTTGGGTTACGAATCTAGCGCAAGCAAACATCAGCAAACTGAATTGTTTTAACTAACGCAGGTTGGGATTAAGTTGATTAGAAATTAGCGCGATCGCTCTTTGGTCAGATTAAAGAGAACCAGCAGTTCAATAGAAAACCCTGTATTAACGATCAATAATTATGCAAATTGCTACACCCGCAAGAACAAAACAAATCCAAGCTATACTCACTCGCCGACTTCCCCTAAGAGAAAAAATTGCTAGCGTTGAAGCAAAGGTGCGCTTGCTCGCTCGTTCGTTAGAAACTTTAAGTCAAAATCGCGATCGCTTAATTTCTCAAGTTAGTGATCTAGAATTACAAAATCTACAGCAACTAAATTTTGCCCAGCTACAAACCCAAATTCGATCTCAACTAGGAGAATTAGATTTACTCAAAAAGCGCTTTAATCGCGACACGATTAATATTGGTGTAATTGGACGCGCGGGACAGGGAAAAAGCCATTTATTACAGAGTTTGACGGGATTATCTAGTAACGAAATTCCCACGGGCGATCGCGGACACTGTACGGGAGTTCGCAGCACAATTTTACATCAGCCTGGAATAGATACCTATGGAGAAATTACTTTTCATTCCGAACCTTCTTTTCTCCAAGAAATTATCGCTCCTTACTACGAAGATTTAGGTTTGGGGCAAGTACCCGATAGTTTAGATGAGTTTGCGCGCAATCCTCTACCTTCTCGCCCCAGTCATCTGGCTAACACAGCAGTAGCAGAGGGAAAATATGAGTATTTACAAAGATATCATCATTATTTGCCTCAATACCGCCATCTCTTTGCCAAATTAGCCCCAATTAAAATTACCAAAGAGCAAATCAGAGAGTATGTCGCGCAAGATAATTTAAAAGGTGAACGAGTTTATCACAATTATTTAGCCGTCAAAGAAGCCAAAATCTTTTGTACTTTTCCTCATCCCGACGTGGGACAAATTGCTTTAATTGATATGCCAGGACTAGGAGATACGGGGGTAGGAGACGAAAGTAGATTAATCGAAATTCTCGCCCAAGATGTGGATCTGATCTTGTTTGTCAGAATGCCTCGACCGATGAGAGATTTTTGGGCAGACGTGGATGTTAAACTGTACGATACAGCCAATTCTGCTTTGACCGCTTTAACCCTCAAGCAATGGTCATTTCTAATTCTCAATCAAACGGATCAAGATTCCCCTATTGGCGATAATTCAATTCTCTGTCAGGATTTAGAAGGCGATCGCGAAAATAAAGGCTTGTATTTTGCCGACTGTATCACCGCTAACTGCGCCAATCCTAACGCAGTCAATCAAAAAATACTCGACCCTGTTTTAAATTATTTAGTTGATCGCATCAGCGAACTTGATCGCCAATATGTATCTTCCTGTCAGGAGAATTTGTTGCAGTTACAGCAGGAGATAGCAACGGAATTAACCCAAGCCAGTCAGGCGCTCAAGGGTTTGGCTCAAAATAGTAATTATTTCCCCAAATTTATCGAACTATTTGACGAGCTTTGGATCGAATTAGCCAGTGGTTTAGAAGAATTACTGCAAGATTTACGCGCCGAAAGAGATCTAGAAAACTGGGAATTTAAACAACAGATAGAAGCGGCGGTGACTGCTTGTCGGGAAGATAATGGCATTCCCACAGAGGATGAAATTGAAAAAATGCGCCACGGCAAGGGAGGATATCCTAATGCTTATTATGAGTATCTCAATGAAGTTCGCGCTCATTTATCTCAGCATTTCTTACTTTTAGATGAGGTTCTCAAAGAAGCAATTAACCAGGTTAAAACTCAAGTCGCTCAAATACTAATAGAACGAGGTAAATTAGGCAATTTAATCGAAGCTAGAGACGCAGAATTTATCAGCGCGATCGCCGAAATTATTCCCGACAATTTAAAACGTCTCAAATTAGGTTTCCAAACTCTAGCTCAATTCGAGCTTTCCTATCGTGGTTTGATTCAGCATCGTATTCGTCAACACCTTGACGATCTAACTCCCGATGAAACCTCATTACAACTTTCTCCATCTCCCTCGGCTGCGGAAGTATTAAGTTGCTTAAATTCCCTCCACGCCGAAGCTGTTTATAAGTGCGAAGCCGCTTTAGACGATCTTTTAGCCGAACCCAATCAAGCTGCATTTGCCATTGTCGAAGAATTTTTAGATCGCATATTAAGAGCTAAACAAGTCAGACAAGAATGGCTTAAATTCTTACAAGAAATCTATGATCGCGTTTGGACAGAAGAATTCGCCGAGTTTGGCAAAAATAACCGAGTCAGCCAACAATGGATTACAGAAGTCGAAAGTGCGATCGCCGCTAATCAAAAAGACATTTCTCAATTTTAACAGGAAATCTTAATGCAAGAATTAAAAATTACCATGCTTGGTGCGAGTGGGGTAGGAAAGACTACCTTGCTAACAGCAATGTACGAACAATTTGAAAGCAATATTGGCAAGACAAATTTACAATTAACTCCCGACGATGAGAGTGCAGCAATCCTACAAGATCGTTTAATTGAGTTAAAAAGTTTGCTTGATGTTTTTGAAGCTAGAGGCAGAATGGGAATTCAAGGTACAGAAGCAATGGCAGGTCCTGAATCTCTACGCTCTTTTAGTTTTGGATTAGGTAGAAAAGGTGAAGTACCTTCTCTTAACTTACGTTTTTATGATTACCCTGGAGGATATCATGCAACTCAAGCTGCCAAAGAAGAAAAAGAGTTTGTCAAAACAATCTTACGGGAATCGACAGCCGTTTTAATTCCCATTGATGCACCTTCTTTAATGGAGAAAAGTGGTAAATTCCACGAAAAAATCAATCGGCCTCAACAAATCAAAGCCTTATTCAATGCAGCGTATCAAGATTTAGACTCTCCCCGTCTGGTAATTTTTGCTCCTGTAAAATGCGAGAAGTATCTGCAAAACAATAAAACCGCCAAAGAACTGCTAGAAAAGGTAAAACAGGGATATGCACCGTTAGTAGATCACTTTAATTCCCCCAGCTTAAATCCTTGGGTAGCGAATGTGATTACTCCCGTACAAACAGTTGGTAGCGTTATATTTTCCCGCATGGAAGTAGACAGCGTCAATAATCCTCATTTTTATTTCCGCAAAACCCGACATGATGCTCGATATTCTCCCATAGATAGCGAACAACCCTTGCGTTACTTACTACGGTTTCTCTTAAAAGTTCATCTTGAGTCCAGACAATGGAGCTTTTTTAATTTTCTTCGAGACTGGTTTGAACTAGATACCCATCTAAAAAAAGCAGTTGATGAATTTGCGCGTGGTTGTAAAACCAATGGTAGTTTTGCTGTAGTCAAAGGCGAAAAATGGCTCAATATATAGGAAAAAGTGAAAATGACTCTTTATATTCAAAGTCGTGGTAAAAACCAAGATGAAGACTATCGTTGGTTGAGAATTAAATCAGATGAATATTATCCCGAAAATCCCGATTTTTTATTGCAGCCGATTAGTAATTTGTCAACAAAGCCAATTGATTTAATTGAAAGTCAAAAGTTCTCAATTATTTTAGTTGCCAGACGAAATGATTACTGTTTATTAGTTACTGGCTTAAAAGCAAGATCACAAAGAACTGATTTTACGGGTCGTTCAGTACGTAACTCTGCATTGTGGATTTATAGAAAAGATCGTGAAAATATCAAAGTTCGTTCGCTATTAATTCTAGCTTTACGAGGAGAACTAGATCAAAAAATAGATAAAACTATCAACGTTTCTGGTAAATATGGTTTTGAAGTAGATAGCGATCGCCTCAAAAACTTATCAAATTCAACTTTAGCCATAGGCAATAATTATCAGACCGATGCTAGTTGCAAAATCGGTAAAAACTGTGATTCCTTAAGAGAAGAAATAGCTTTAGAACTAGAAAGTAATGTCTTACCAGATCGAGAAGGTTTACTCGTTCTAGTTACCAGTATAAAATCAGCCTCCACATTAAAAGATACTGCTGTATGGCGTGGTTTATCTAATCGAGTTGAATCCCAAGAGTTGAAGCAATATGCCTCTCTAGATCTGACTAAATTTAAGCCAGAAAAAAAAACGATATGGCTCTCGATCGCGATCGCCCTAATCTCAATACTAGCGATCTCTCTAATAATGATCAAATTTACAACACCACAACTACCCCAGATCGAGCCGAGTTCGCCGAAATTGGACAAATCGACACAATTAGAAGAGAAGTCTGGCAATTCTTGGAAAAAAGCCTCGACATCAACAGAATCGCCCTCAGTTTGCCAGAATCCAAGAGAAATAAGCTATTTTCTCTCGCCATGTTCCTGGAACGTCAAGAACAATTAGAAGGTAGAGCTATGACGGGTCAATTACATCATAATGATTTGGAACTTTTGGAACAAATTGAACATACCTTAATCGAATTGCAAAAGCTGGCAGAAGATATTAAAAAACTTAATAACAAGTAATTGATCAAAAGATACATAATACATAATCTCGTATTTTGCTCAAATTGTACTGAGGAATTGCAAGTGCGATCGCTTAATAATTGATTGACATTTAAGCAACCACTTAACTATACTATTATTAGTTAAGTATTTGCTTAACTATTATGTATATATGAGTAGAATTATTGGTAGTCCTGATGTTTTTGCTGCGATCGCCGATCCCACCAGACGGGCAATTCTCAACTTACTAAGTCAAGGGGAACAACCTGTTAAGCAAATCGCCCAACCGTTTTCGATGTCTCTGCCTGCCATTTCGCAACATCTAAGCGTGTTGTGTGAAGTGGAACTTGTTACCCAAAGAAAAAAAGGACGACAGCGATTTTATCGTTTAAATCCAGAACCTTTAAAGCAAGTATCTGATTGGGTGGCTCATTACGAACAATTCTGGCAAGACAAGTTAGATGTTCTTGGTAACTATTTGGAGGATAATCCATGAAGCAAGTAAAGCTAAATATTTTTTATCCTCATCCACCAGAAAAAGTCTGGCAAGCTTTAACCGACTATCGGGTATTAAATATATGGATGATGCCAAATGACTTTCAAGCGCGCTTGGGGCATAAATTTAAGTTTGAAAGTAATTCCTTAACAGGTATCAAAACTATAATTCACTGTGAAGTAGTGGAATTGGAAAAGCCCAAACGTCTTGCTTATACTTGGCAAGATGAAATGACAAGTGAACCGTCACTAGTAACCTGGATACTAAACCCAGTTGAAGACGGAACACAACTGCAATTGCAGCATCAACAAACTGGATATGCAACCATCTTTATTTCTAGTAGAAGTAGAGATCTTAAACAGATTGATACTCATGCAAGCTTATATCGATATGAGCAGCCAGTTACCAGCACCCATCAGCAGATACCAGAAACGATTTTTCTGCAATTAGCGACAAGAGATGAACTAAGCAGCGATTTACTTAATCACAGAGGTTCTAAAGAAGAATGGGATTATCGTCTTAATCAAAAATTACCACAAGTACTAAAAAAACCTGATGACTAATGCTGCTAGACAAATTTGAAGATAATAAATAAAAATGTCTGAACAAAAATTTATCAATACTACTACTCAATCCTGGCAAAATTTAGAGCAATTTCCAGGTACACAAATTCTGCCTTTAGCTGAACCAGTACCTCAAGGTTCAATTCATCGGTTGCGAATAAAACAAGGTACTGTTATTCCTGTTCACTATCATCCTTGTGATGAATACGTTTATGTTCTGGAAGGATTTATTGAAACAGGTGTTCCTAGCATGACAATATGTCGAGGCATTTCTAGAGAATTCAATCCCAAAGCTGCTCGTACCAGTAACCCGCCAAGAGAGTGGGCAACAATTCCATAAGCACCTTGACTTGCCAAAGTTTGCAGACGAACTCGTAGACGTTCAACAATGCAATCAAAGGTTTCACTGACGGCTAAATAGCTAAACTGCTCCGTTGCCCATCCTGATTGTTGTAAGTACAACTCGAGACTAAGTAGTGATAAAGATGTTCTACTCAAACCATGAATTAACAATATTTTCATCTAACGTTTCGATTGAGCAATAGGAAAAAAGAACTACTTGTTTGCATACTAATAAATTCGCGATTGCACTGCAAGTAACTGCAAGTATCAGAGTAGAATAGCGATCGCTTTTGGTTTCAACTTAAATTTATAAGTTAGCTTGCCTAATTCTTTGGTAGACGACAAAATTAAGCAATCTCTGATTCAAGGAGCGCAACAGACGTTAAATTTAATTAAAAACAAGATAAAATTCTTTGAATTTGGAGCGGAAATCATTCCTGGAATTCTTGCCACAGAGACGACTGGTCATACTCCAGGACACACATCATATTTGATTACTTCAGAACAAAAAAAGTTAATCGCAACTGGGGATATTTTCTACAGCGATCCTCTGAATTTAAAACATCCCGACTGGGAAGTAGCATTTGACGCTGATACTGCTAAAGGTCTTACTACCAGAAACAAGTTTCTCAACGAAGTTAGTGAGTCGAGAGTAGAACTGTTGGTTCCTCATATGCCTTTTCCAGGTTTAGGTCATGTTAGCGCGGAAGCAGATCGCTATGCTTGGTCGCCTTCCTGGTGGAAGTTCGATCCTGCTTGACAAATAACAGGTAATTAGAAGAGGCGCGATCGCTTTAGCCTAGATAGCGATCGCATCTCCGTTAATTATAGCCGTACAAAGTTAGATTAGGACATTAATAGTAATTGGCTCGTAAGTAGTAAGTAGGAAGATGTTCCGTTCTCAGTATTTTTTTAAAGCCTAATTGAACAAACCATTTGCGATCGCTTCTGACTTGGTGCAAAACCACTTTTCCCCTTTTGCTGGATCGATAACTGTAGATTCATAATCTTCCATCCCAGGTAGATGATAAACTTTATTACCGTTATTAAAAGCAATATTGCCTTTGATTGTACATTCTGGTTTGGTAATGGATTTAATCAAAGATGGAGAGCGACTAGGGCGAAACTCGACTGTAAAGAACGCGATTGTAGCTATAGTTGCAATACTAATCAAAGTTTTCATTAAATTCTCTCTAAAAATCCCCATTATTTAGCTTTCCCAGATTGAGAGAAAAAAACGACTTTTTTAATAGTTTGCATTGGAGAATTTAGCTTACTGGCTACAAAGTAAATTAGAAATGTAGGTTGGGTAGAGATCGGCAATCGGTTAAATTAATCAGAATATGTTGTTGAGATTTATTTAATTAAGTATGGCGATCGCTATCAGATTAACCGCCCGTACTTCTTGTATTTTATTCTTGTTGGCTTTTTGTGCTTCTTCCTTGCGTCGGTTTAAATCTGATGAATTTACCCGATGGTTACTACAAAATCGTCGCTACTTTGGTTGATCCATGGCGGTGTCTCATGGCTTTCATGCGATCACTATTGTGGGGGCAGCTATCTTGAGTACGGAAACAATACCTACCAACAATCATGGGGGAAACTTGGGTTATCTGTTTATCATTGCCATGACAATTACTTCTTTTCATTATCCTGCTAGCTTTTTAGGCGATCGCGGTTGGCGGATTTCACATACTGTAGGAATGTATTACCTTTGGTTGGCGTTTGTTTATTCTTTTAGTAAAAGACTAAATGAATCCTTATTGATTTATCTTCCTTTTGTAAGTCTACTAATTATAGTGATCGCTTTACGTTACCTAGTTCGTGTATTTAATCAAAAATCTATCCTCAAACATGAGCTACCTCAAAGACGGGACTGAAATTTAATGTCAGAGTAAGAGTATCAAGTTGGGATATAATTCATGACAACTACTCTTAGTTTTGCTACCGTCCTTGGTCATCAAGTCTTAGCAGCAGCAGGAAAAAGAATTCTGCGCCCTGGAGGAAAAGCAGCTACAAAACAACTATTTACCTGGGCTAATTTCCAACCAGGAGAGACGGTATTAGAATTGGCAGCAAGCTTTGGCGAAAGTGCTATTGAAATAGCGAAAAGATTTAACGTCTGTGTTGTATGTAGGCGTTGAGAAAAATCCCGATAGCGTAATTAAAGCCAGGGAAAATATTAAAGCTGCGGGATTATCAGACCAAATAACTATGATTGAAGGAGATATCTTTCAGTTAGATAAAATTACAGACAAGTTCGATTATATCTTGGCTGAAGCGATCCTCACCATGCAGTCAGATCCAGGAAAAGCCAAGATATTATCGGGAATTAGAAACTGTCTCAAACCAGGGGGTAAGTTTCTTTCCCATGAAATGCTTGTCCGCGATAATGCCGAACAAGTGCGTAAAAGCTTATCTAAATCTATTCGAGTCAATGCTAATCCTTTAACTGTCTCGGAGTGGTCAAAGGCTTGTAAAGATGCGGGTTTAAATATACAGCAACAGCAAACAGGAAAGATGGGATTACTTAATCTCGATCAAATGATCAGGGATGAAGGTTTATTAGGAACAGTCAAAATTATCTCGAATGTTTTAACTAAACCCAGTCTGCGTCACAGAGTCAAAAAGATGCGCCGTAGCTTTCAACAGCAGGGAAAAAACATCGGTTATATCGTTTTTATCAGTCAGTAGAAACGCGATATATCGAGTGTAATAAATAACAATAGTTCGGACAATTTTTGGTGAGAGAAGAAAAA
>JAIMKV010000041.1 GCA_020692205.1 Myxosarcina sp. GA_180221_E-2-1-MAG-40_15 | reverse complement strand
AGGGGCAGGCTCTGACCCCAATTCCGAGAGGTAGTCTTTTTATTCGGTGCTGCCTACGCCCTTAAATATAACGAACATGTTCGAGTCGATATTTTTTATAAAGGCTGGAGTCGTCGCCGCAAAGCTCTAGCTAATATTTTAGGTAATCTTTTATTTTTAATTCCCTTTAGCAGTCTACTTATTTATTATTCTTGGGGAACAGTAGTTAATTCTTGGAAAATACGGGAAATGTCTCCCGATCCTGGTGGTTTACCACGATATCCAATCAAGTTGGCGATTATTATTGCTTTTATTTTATTAATCTTACAGGCAATCTCCGAAGTAATTAAAAACTGGAATATTTATCTTAGTCGTGAGGAAAGCCAATGAATTATGACTGGTTAAGCATAGCAATGTTCGCAGGTGCATTAATCTTATTGTCCATTGGCTTTCCTGTAGCTTTTTCACTAGGAGGGGTAGCAATTCTTTTTGCCTTAATTGGCACAGCAGTAGGAGAATTTAGCTTGAGTTTTTTTAATGCAATGCCAAGCCGTATCTTTGGCATTATGGCTAATTATACCTTGCTAGCTATTCCCTACTTTATTTTTCTCGGTTCGATGCTAGAAAAAACGGGGATCGCAGAGAAGTTATTAGAAACTATGGGTATCCTCTTCGGCAGAGTCAGAGGCGGTTTGGCTTTAGCAGTGGTGATTGTCGGGGCATTGTTGGCAGCTTCTACGGGGGTGATAGCTGCAACCGTAGTGGCGATGGGCTTAATTTCTTTACCAATTATGCTGCGCTATGGCTATAGCAAGGAATTGGCTGCGGGGGTGATCATCGCTTCTGGTACTTTAGGACAGATTATTCCACCTAGTGTGGTACTGGTAGTCTTAGGCGATCAGTTAGGTATTCCCGTCGGCGATCTGTTTCTTGGCTCCTTGATTCCTGGATTAATGATGGCGATCGCTTTTGCCCTTTATGTTTTGATAGTGGCTTATCTCAAGCCTGAAGTTGCCCCTGCTTTACCTGTCAACCTCAGAATTGGGGGCAAAAATTTATTGATCCGAGTAGTGACTGTAATGCTACCACCACTTGCATTAATTGTGTTGGTATTAGGCAGTATTTTCCTCGGTATTGCTACTCCAACAGAAGCAGGTGCATTAGGTTCGTTAGGGGCGATAATTCTAGCAGCCATCAATCGCCAATTGAACTGGGCAGCGTTGCGAGAAGTGTGTGATGCAACCATGCGCATTACTACCATGGTCATGTTTATTCTCATTGGTTCAACGGCGTTTAGTCTGGTGTTTCGAGGCTTGGGAGGAGACAGGTTTATGGAAAACTTGCTAGTCAATTTGCCTGGGGGGAAAATCGGCTTTTTGTTAGTTAATATGCTGGTGATTTTTTTGTTGGGTTTCTTTATTGATTTCTTTGAAATTGCCTTTATTATAGTTCCGATTTTTGCTCCCGTGGCTCAACAACTAGGATTAAATTTGATTTGGTACGGTGTAATAATTGGAGCTAATTTACAAACTTCCTTTTTGACTCCTCCCTTTGGTTTTGCCCTGTTTTACTTACGAGGAGTTGCACCACCAGAGCTAAAAACCACAGATATTTATCGCGGGGCAATCCCGTTTATTTTGCTACAGCTTTTGGTTTTAACTTTAATTGTTATTTTTCCTCAGATAGTTAGCTTTTTACCCTCTTTAAGTTTGTCTTCAGGTTCAGTTTAATTTTTAAGACTACTCTACTATGGCGATCTCTATTTAAATAGCGATCGCCTATATAATATTACTGATTCAATTGAGCCACTACAGACTTAGGCCAAAACTTTTGTACATCTTTGGGCAACATATTCGCTACATCTTGAATTTCTCCATCAGTTACCCATTTTAATGTTTCTGTTCTAAATTTTGACTAAATTAACCAGAAAAAACTTCCCACTGAATATAGATTTGCGTCTCTCGTAACTCTAAAATGGAGATTGTTTTTATGTCTTGAGAATTATATTCACCCTACTCAGTCGTTTATCCCTCAGATTACTTCAAGCTTGAATGAAAAAGCAAAAAGCCGTGAATATCCATAATAGATATTGCACGACTTAGCAACATAGTTATCAAATCAATTTAATCTAACTATTGAGATCTAAAATCTATATTTTGGCTGGCTGCGCTATTTTAGCAGTTAGCTTTTCATACGTTTCACGCATCTTTAAGCCGACTAATACTTGGAATAACCCAGTTCCATTGTTAGAACCAGGATAGTCTTTATGCTTCAGCAATAATTCAGTCATTTCACCATAGTGACCTGTGCTAGTATTGCTCAGATGACTCTCGATGTAAATCATTTCTTCGAGGTTGTCAAATTGACCATCTACTTCCAAGATAGATACTTCATTGTTGTAGAAGTTATCAGGACCATAGTACATTTTAATACCAGGATAAGCACAAGTAAGCTTACGTCCGCAAGGTCGCCAGTCAATAGTCGATCCTTCGTCAAAGAGATAGACTGTATCAAAGTTTTCTACGCCTTCTTTCTGAATCAGACGAACTCTCAAAAGATCACTGTCTTTATCTTGAACTAACTGAGTTGGCAACACTTGAATTACAACATCAGCAAACTCTCTTTGAACTTCAATGTAGGCTTTAAAGTCGGGTTCGCGAGCTTTGATCGAAGCCAGAATATCTTCGTAAGTATGACCCCTTTCAGCCATATCACGCTGGATTTTCCACTGGATTTTAACTTCGTCGCTAATGTCTAAATAAACGCTGAAATCTATTAGTTCGCGGACTCTTTCATCATAAAGCGGGTGTAGTCCTTCAATGACAATTACCTTATTAGGATAAACTTTTTCAGGAGGATCGAGTTCACCAGTTTCGTGATTATAAATTGGCTTGTCGATCGCATTACCTTCTTTGAGAGACTTAATTTGCTCATACATCAGGTCAAAATTATTCGCTTGAGGATTTAAAGCTGTAACACCTGCTGCTTTTCTGCCTTTACGATCAAGACTATGATAATCATCAAGACAAATTACGGTCATAAACTCTTCACCAAATAAGTCGGTTAGACGGCGAAGAAAGGTTGACTTGCCACATCCGGAGTCTCCTGCTACTCCGATAAGCACCACTCGGTCTAAATCGGCGGTCATAAAATTCCTCTTCTACAAAACTAAATATTTAACTCATAAATTGTTAAGCAATCTTAAGGAGCTAACCCGCAGACACATCCTATTTAAACCCATGTCCTCAAATAAAGTTTAAGTCTTCAGATTCCGACACGGCTTGGATACATACAGCAAGTCTATTTCCGTGAGATCTCTCTAAGCGATCTTTCTAGCTTTTCCAGAAAAATGCTCAGAGCAAGCTTGATTTTAGCTAGTTAATTTGAGTATTAAATGCTAATTACTAACATTGATGAATCTTACCAGAAGCTAACCCCCTCTTCAAGAGAGAACCGTCTGTAATTAGGTTGTAACAAATTAATAAATTGGCGAGCCTTTTTTGAGCTGGCAGTTTAAGAAAAAATGAAAATGAATTCATAACTACAGATTTTAATTATCCTAAGAATGTAATTTGAAACCAGAGAATATATCTTGCTCAACTTTCCCCCAGGTTTTTATCTGCTGATGAATCAATAAGAGTCTCTCAATGATAGTGTATTAATACAGTACAAACAGTCTAAGGTGCTGTCTTTAGATTTTGGTTCCAGTATAGTAATGAGCCAAAAGCTAAATTCAGTTATGTAAAGTATTTAATAGTCTAAATTTAAGTTGGGGGAATCAAGTCCAGGTAATGTATAACTTTAGTGCAGCGTTTTCTAGCAGCAACACCGAATACAAAAATCGTTTATTTATTTATGAGGTAGAAGGTCTATCTCAAAATAGAGTTGATACTAAAGTACCAATTCGAAGCAGCGGTACCATACTCATTACTGTTCCTTACAACAGAATGAATCAAGAGATGCGACGCATCAATAGTTTGGGAGGAAAGGTAATTAAGATCAAGCCTGTTAGCGGTAGTATACCAGTTCAAGACAGCCAAGCTGCCCCCAAACAGCAAGAAGCTTCCAATAACAACAAATCTATGACTCAAGCAAAACCTAAACAAGCAAAACAACAAGTTCCCGTCAATATTTATCGTCCTAAAGATCCTTATGTCGGTAAATGTGTTGATATCTATGACCTAGTAGAAGAAGGTGGGATAGGTACTTGTCGCCATATGACTTTTGATCTATCTGGAGGAGATTTACACTATGTAGAAGGGCAAAGTATCGGTATCATACCTCCAGGCGAGGATGAAAACGGCAAGCCTAATAAGTTGAGGCTGTATTCTATTGCCTCTACTCGTCACGGTGATAACTTAGACGGCAAAACGGTATCGTTGTGTGTTCGTAAATTGGAGTATAAGCATCCTGAGACAGGAGAGCATGTAGAAGGAACTTGCTCTAGTTTCTTATGTAATCTTAAACCAGGTGATGACGTATCAATCACTGGACCTGTGGGAAAAGAGATGCTTTTACCTGAGGATGAAGATGCCAACGTAATTATGATTGCGACAGGAACTGGTATTGCTCCTTTCCGTGCTTATCTATGGCGTATGTTCTTGGAAGGAGACAAAAATCCTGACTATAACTTTAAAGGTTTAGCCTGGTTGTTCTTTGGTATTCCTACAACACCTAATATTCTCTATAAAGACAAGCTAGAGAAGCTAGCGTCAGAATATCCTGACAACTTCCGCCTGGATTATGCTATTAGCCGCGAGCAAAAGAACTCTGAAGGTGGCAAAATGTATATTCAACATAAAATTGCCGAACACGCCGATAAACTATGGGAATTAATCCAAAACCCCAAAACTCATACTTATATTTGTGGTTTGAAAGGTATGGAAGGCGGTATTGATGAAGCACTTAGCGCAGCAGCCGATAAACATGGCGTTAACTGGGATGAGTACCGTAAAGCCATGAAGAAAGAACATCGTTGGCACGTTGAAACTTATTAAGGTAAAGTTTCTTAATTTAGGCGATCGTGTGCAATGGATTGTTTTTCTGGCTGAAGAAAACTTAAAGCAAAAAGCTGACTTTGCAAAGCGTCTGCCAAATATATTATCCTGGCAGACGCTTTTATTGTATTAATAGAGGAAACTTCTATTTTCAGTTAAACACAAGTAAACTCTCTCATTTGAATGAATCTAAGAATGAACCCGGAAAAGAGTTGATACGTTTGTAATATTATAGTTATCGAAAATCGTTGACATTCTAGCTACTTTTTAGCTGATTTAAACATAAAACTATTGATACTGCTTCATCTATAAGTAACTGTTCCCACCTGAAAAGCACTTTATGTCAAATATATTGCCATAAAAATGAGAATTACGTTAAATTTAGTTAAGCTAGAGATAATATAAAGAAAAGAAACTTGACCAAAATGGCGTTTAATAGCTTGCAGTACCTAAAATTAGAATTTATTTTTCACTCGTATTGAAAAATATGTAATGCCTGCTAAGCAAATAGATGCAAGGAAAGAACCTGATATATTTGTACACTTAATGTGTTAAGTGAATTATTTACTCAGGCTTTTAGTCACAAATTACTTTTTCCTTTTGCAGTGGAGACGACACGAAGCATGAGTCAATGCATAAAGCAGACAAAAAATAAGCTAATAAATATTTAATTTCAACCAAAACTTACCCTATGAAGAATTTTTCCTGGAGAATCGTATTACTTTGGACATTACCTTTACTGGTAGTGGGCTTTTTCCTGTGGCAAGGAACTTTTTCAGCGACTACTGCTAGTAATAGCCTAAGTGGCAATACAGCTAGTACTCGCATGACCTATGGTCGTTTTTTAGACTACCTCAATTCCGACAGAGTTACTTCCGTAGAATTATACGAAAATGGCAGAACCGCAATTGTTCAGGCGATCGATCCAGAATTAGACAATCGCCTCCAAAAGCTCAGAGTCGATTTACCTGCCAACTCACCTGAACTGATCGCCAAATTGCGTGATGCTGACGTTAACTTCGACTATCATCCTGCTGGTAACGAAGGAGCAGTTTGGGGACTCTTAGGTAATTTGATTTTCCCTGTAATTTTAATTGGAGCATTATTTTTCTTATTCCGCCGTTCTAATAATATGCCTGGTGGTCCTGGTCAAGCAATGAGCTTTGGTAAATCTAAAGCCAAGTTCCAAATGGAAGCCAAAACAGGCATCATGTTCGATGATGTTGCCGGTATTGACGAAGCTAAAGAAGAACTACAGGAAGTTGTAACTTTCCTCAAGCAGCCTGAAAGATTTACGGCAGTCGGAGCAAAAATTCCTAAGGGTGTATTGTTAGTTGGACCTCCTGGAACTGGTAAAACTTTACTTGCCAAAGCGATCGCTGGTGAAGCTGGTGTACCTTTCTTCAGTATTTCAGGTTCTGAATTTGTCGAAATGTTCGTTGGTGTCGGTGCATCCCGCGTCCGTGATTTATTTAAAAAAGCCAAAGAAAACGCTCCCTGTCTAATCTTTATCGACGAGATTGATGCAGTGGGTCGTCAGCGAGGTGCTGGTATTGGTGGCGGTAATGATGAAAGGGAACAAACTCTCAACCAACTGCTGACCGAAATGGATGGTTTTGAAGGTAATACAGGAATTATTATTATCGCTGCTACTAACCGTGCTGATGTTTTGGACTCCGCGCTAATGCGTCCTGGACGTTTTGACCGCCAAGTGATGGTAGATAACCCTGACATTAAGGGTCGCCTAGAAATCCTCGAAGTTCACTCTCGCAATAAAAAAATTGCTCCTGAAGTATCTTTAGATGCAGTTGCCCGTCGTACGCCTGGATTCTCTGGTGCAGATTTAGCTAACTTGCTTAACGAGGCAGCTATTTTAACTGCTAGAAGACGTAAAGAAGCGATTACCATTCATGAGATAGATGACGCAGTAGATCGGGTTGTAGCTGGAATGGAGGGTACTCCTCTAACCGATGGTAAAAGTAAGAGATTAATTGCATATCACGAAATTGGTCATGCGATCGTTGGTACATTAGTCAAAGACCACGATCCAGTTCAGAAAGTTACTCTAATTCCTCGCGGACAAGCTCAAGGTCTGACCTGGTTTATTCCCAATGAAGAACAAGGTTTGATTAGCCGTTCTCAGCTGATGGCAAGAATCGCTGGTGCGATGGGTGGTCGCGCCGCCGAAGAAGAAATCTTTGGTAATGATGAAGTTACTACTGGTGCAGGTGGAGACTTACAGCAAGTCACCGAAATGGCAAGACAAATGGTTACTCTTTACGGAATGAGCGATCTTGGTCCTATTGCTTTGGGTGGACAAGGTGGTCAGGTATTCCTCGGTGCAGGCTTGACCTCTCGTGCTGAATATTCTGAAGAAGTTGCTTCTCGCATTGATGATCAGGTACGTCAAATTGCTGAACATGGTCATCAATTGGCGCGTAAAATTGTTAGAGAAAACCGTGAAGTGATTGACCGCCTAGTTGACCTGTTAATTGAGAAAGAAACTATTGATGGCGAAGAATTAAAGCAGATTGTCTCTGAATATGCTGAAGTACCAGACAAGGAAAGATTTGTGCCTCAAATCTAGTTTAAGTTAGTTTAATGATTCAATGGTTCGGACAAAATTTGAATAATTTCCAAGACTGAAAGCCTAGAGAATTCGCATTTATCATCAGCAAACTTAATTTAATCAAAGTTAGCTTTATAGCTAACTTGAGAAAAAAGCCAAATTTTGATAACTATTGTCCTGTAAGGCTTACAAGTTCGTTAATAAAACTGTCCGAACCATTGATGATTAAAAAAGGATAGTTAATAAACTATCCTTTTTTTTGCTCAAAACTAGATAATTTCTTAATTGCCAGATTGACTTTTTGCTTGGCGATTTAGCTTTAGCTTTTCTGCTAGAGCATGATTTAATCTCTGAGATGCTTCAGGAAATTTTGGCTCTAACTCCAACAGCTGACTGTAAGTTTTAACAGCTTTTTCCCAGTCTTGTAGCATTTCCCACTGTTGACCTAAAATCGAATAAGATTTGGGATCTTGGGGGTTATGACTAATTCCCTGTTCTAAAAACTCAATCGCTTCACGATGTTTCCCTTGATTGCTTAAGATTTCTCCAAGACGATGATAAGATTGGCTAAACTGAGGATTTAAGTCAATCGCTTGACAGTAAAAGCCAACTGCCTTTTGTTGCTGACCTCGATCAACTAAAGCATTACCTAGGTAGAAATGATCAAAAGCTGTACCAATTTTTGGTTGTAAAGCTAAAGCCAACTGCATTTCTTTGATAAATTCTTGCTGCTTGCCCACCTTAAACAAAACTCTGCCCAGATTTAAGTGCGCCTTAGCATATTGACGATTTAGCTGAATTGATTTGCGATAACAGGCGATCGCATATTGCAATTTACCTTTTTTAGCATAGAGGTTGCCTAAATCAGTATAAATTTCAGGAGAATTAGGCTGAATTTTCGATTGCTGATGATAGCGTTTGATAGCCTTGTCTAATTGGCTTTCTGAAGTCGTCAGTTTGGTATGCTTAGCATTGCTATGCGTCGGCTTCGGTCGTTGTTGAAATATCTTAGTTTCAATTGACTTATTTAGATTTAGATCTAATTTCTGTGGTAAAAGTGCTGGTCGAGACAGACTTAAATCTAGAGCTTGACGATAGTATTTGGCTGCTTTTTTCCATTGATTTAGCTGTTCTGAGCGTTTCGCTATCCGGCAATAAGCCTCTACAGAATTATCTGTTGCCGTTAAATCTAATTTTATTTCAGTTTTGTTCGATGATGTCTGCGATGTCTGTGCTAATTCCAATTCTGTAGCTTGATAAAGATTAAACTCAACCTTTTCCGATTCACCTAACTTTTGCCAAACGTCAGCTAGATTACGGTATATTTCCGCACTGGGTTTAATAATAATTGCTTTTTGATAATGTTTAATTGCCTGTTGCCATCTTGCTTGTTGAGCATAGATGTTAGCAATTCCTGCATATACTTCAGCCAAATTAGGTTTAATTTCTACTGCTTTGGCATAACAGGACATAGCTTCGCTGGTTTTTCCCATTCTTTGCAAAGCGTTGCCCCAAATTTTATACGCTTCTGCCATACCAGGCATAATTCCTGTAGCTTGTCTACAGGCGAGTGCTGACTGTTGCCATTCTTGTCGTTCCAAATGTTCTAAAGCTTTTTGAAGATATACTTGTGCTGTTTCCCAATCAATATCTTTGGCTTGAGCTGGATTAACCACTTTAAGGCGTTGAGAAAATTCAGGAGATATACCGCCAGATTCTGATTCAACATTGGAGATAGACGATTGTGATCTTACTTTGATCATGACCGAACTGTTGGCTAAAGGCTGAAAAGAGAAAGCCGCTTCCTTGAGACTAGCTATGGGAATAGGTAGTTTTCTAGTCTGAGAAACACTGCCTCGAAGCAGTTGATCTTTGGTGTTTCCTGTCAAAGCTTTAAGATTAATTGCCTGACGATAATAGTTGGCTGCTTGTTCAACGTTGCCCTGGTTTTTTAAGCCTGTAGCCAACTTCTCGTATGCTAAGGCTAAATCTCCCTGTTGCTTCAAGCGTTCTGCCAGATGCTGTTTAATTCCTGGCAAGTCGGGATTTTGTTCGATTACTAAACCATAAATCGCCAAAGCCTCGCTTAACTTTCCTTGTTCCCAAAGAGTATTGGCCTGAGCGATTTGTGTTTGCCAATCAGCAATCTGAGATTCTGAAATAGCCGAATTGAGCTTGTTGTTAGCCTCACCAGGAAGAAGATTTTGAAATAGCTTGAACATTAGCCAACTAAAATAGTATATAAATATTTTTACTTAAGTTAATCTACCGATATTTAGAATTTACAATGGTAAACACTATTTATCTTCAAGTTAAATATCAACTTTTGATTTAGCTATTCGACTATCTAGAATAAGAAAAAAATCAGTAATAACTCGGTGCTATAAATAAATTTTAAATGCATTATCCATAATTTTACATAATCTTTATTTTTCATGAGCTTTAGCTTCATAGATAATAGCTGCGGAATGCGGTCACAGGCAAGAATGAAGTGCTTGAATCCAAGAAATAAAAATTATGACAAGCTGTTATTTGTGTAAACGTAGATTGCGCCTTTTTAAGGCGCAATCTACATTTACTTCGTTAATTTGAGTTGATGTCAAAATAACGAACACATACGATTGGTCAAGAAATACAGTGTTTATATTTCATCCCAACCACCTACTCCAGATGACATTACGTAGCTAGTAACTCCTGCTTCAAAGAAATTAGCCTTGGTGTGTCCTTCTTTTTTGGTGTCAGAAAATCTTTCTAGATGTCTATAAGGGCTTTTTTTGTACTGCTCGTCAGTGTATAAAGGTTCTAACCCGATGGAGCGCAAACGCATATTCGCTATATACTTAGTGTAATGTTCGGTACTAGATTCGGTGATACCTAACACACTATCTCCTACTATATGATTAGACCAACGACATTCGTGCTTTACAGCTGTATCAAACATCTCATAAATTTGTTCAACAGAATGAGGAAATAACTGCATCGCTTCTGGCAGTAGTTTTTGATAGAGTCGGACATGACTTAATTCATCGCGATTAATCATCTTAAAGATATCAGCACTACCTGGCATTAACATCCGAGAGGCTAAGTTATAAAAATAGATAAACCCGTTGTAAAAGTAAATTCCCTCCAACAAATAGTCTGCTAATAGAGAAACAAAATAGTTTTCAGGAGTAGGATAATCGACATATTTTTGATAAATTGAGGCGATGAATTCGCAGCGATCTGCTAGCACTTTATCTGTGCGCCAAAATTCATACACACTGCTACGGCGATCGCTTGGAATTACAGTTTCAATAATGTATTGATAACTTTGATTGTGCATCCCCTCCTGCGAAATTTGTTCTGCCATACAGATGCTTACCTCTGGTGCAGTTACACAATTTTTAATGTGAGGAATGTTACAGGTTTGGACAGAATCTAAAAAAGTTAAGTAGCTTAAAATACCATCATAAGCACGACGCTCTTCTTGAGTCAGATTCCAGTAGTCGGTTACGTCTTGAGTCAAATCGAGCTTTTGAGGAATCCAAAAATTTTCTCGCATCTGCTGATACAAACCAATTGCCCAAGAATAACGCACGTCATTTAGCTGCATTAGATTGGTGGTATTGCCAAACCAAATAGAGCGATTTTCTATTTGATCATCGCCGCCAGGATTGAAAATTAGGTTAGCTGGCATGGTGTTTTGTGGCTGGGATAAAAATGAAGTCATACAAATTTTATTTTTTAATCAGGCACTATATACGGTGTTATAGCTTAACAAATATTGTTAAAAAGCACTAGTATCCGTAAACAGTAAATTTTATTCGTTTAAACTAATCAAATGTGCTACACAAACTTTAAGCCCAACCACATACATTAGCGCAATATATTGGGGAACTAATGTAGCAAGTTATTCGATTTTGAGTATTTTCTAAATAATGGGTCAATAATTAAGTTAGTCTTTTGTTAGATGAGAATTAAAGAATTTACAAGTATTTGAGCGGATAGCTATAAAAAACTATTTTGGGCTATTGTTAAACCTAAAAAAGTTTAATAGCTATACCAATACTTATTCTTTTAAATCTCAATAAAATACATACTAAATTTTTAAATAATTAGAAAAATAATTATGCAATAACCATAAATTATCTGGTCAAAGTTGATTTTAATTAGATTAAATAATACGGATAAATTTTAAAAGAACTAATTTTTAGTTAGTAAACATTATTTGACTAATTCTAGCTAAAATTTAACACATATAGTCAATAGTAAGCTTAATTTAAGCAACCACAATGAAAACATTTAAAACTTCTATTTATTTTTGGCAACGGCTATTATTTTGGGGAGCTGGCAGCATTAATTTAATAATTATACTTATGCTTGTAGGTATTTGGCGTACAGGCGATCGCGCTCTAAATTTCATAGGAAACTTATTTAATATCAAGCCAGTTGAACCTAAAATCGAGACACTTGCGCCGATTGTACAGCGAATTAAAGACGTTCACGAATTGTCTACAACAGTACAGACAATAGAAACAATTGTTCCAGCTTCAGCAGAACGTAAATTAGGCGATATATCTTTAGCAACTACTCGTTTGCTTTATATTGCAAGAGGAGAAATTAGGGCAGGAGTTGATTTAAGTGAATTAAAAGAGACAGATATTAAAATTAGAAATAATAATATTGAAATTGATTTGCCGCCAGCAAAAATATTAGATAGTAAGATTGATGTTAATCGTTCTCGCGTTTATGACTATGACCGTGGATTTCTTAATTTGGGACCTGATGTTGCCCCACAACTCCAAACTTTGGCTCAGAGAAAAACTTTAATTGAAATTGTGAATACTGCCTGTAACGAAGGCATCTTAACTACCGCGAATTTAAAGGCACAAAAAACTATAACTCAGCTTTTAGCTAAGACTGGTTACCAACAGGTAAAAATAAATGTTACTCAGTCTAATTCATGCGGAACTATTAATCAAACTGAGAAAATAAGCAGTAAATAATCAAAAAAAGTATTAACAACTATTGTTTAAATAAATAAATGTTTGCTTATGTAACGCGATCGCATCAATTTTTTATTTCAGTAAATTTATTTATGAATAAATACTTAACTAAAGTATTAAAGACAAAATCACAATTTAGCTAAATTGTGATTTAAGTGATTTTACTATTTACTATTTAAGATTTTATCAACAATAATAAGTGAAAAGTATCTACTTGTTATTATCTAAAAATGTCAGCAAGCATAGCAGTTTGGTATTGGACAATTTCTTTGATGGTTTTTATCTACTGGTTTATGCTTTTCTATTTAGATAGAAGCACACCTAAAACCGATCTTATATCCTGGAGTTTTCTTTTGATCGCTCCTTTATTATGGCCAATCGTTTTGCCTGTATCTAGCTGGGAATTAAGTCGTAATAGACTTAAAAATATTTATCTTAAATCTTAGCAAACGAGCGCATTTATAGCTGTGGTTCAATCCTATCTTGAGGAATTTCTGGAGCTATATTTCCTCGATTGGTTTTAGCTTGTAAGAGCGGAGTTGTTTTTACTTGATAACCCATTTTTTCAAACTGCTCAACAAATTTGGTTTGGTCATATTGTTGAACCGATTTTGCGGTAGCTTTAGTTTGCTGTCGCAGTTTTTTTAGCTTTGCTTTTCTACCCATAGTCCTTGGTGTTTGTTCTTATGTTGGTACTTATGTCTATCTGCATATTGAATTTTAATAATAGTTCAAAACTTGATTAATTAGTTTGAGGATAATAATTAAATTATCAATTAAAGCTTGAGCGCGATTAAAATCAGCCCAATTCCTTATGCCAAATTAAACCAGTGGTCAAACCGTTTATTTAGGATATCCCTCTAACTAAAACTGTTGAACCTTGTAGAAAGTCGCTCGTCAAGTACCTCATCTAATGTAAAGCTGAACTTTTAAATTCTTATATATTGATAGCCTACAGGTTAAAGACTCAAAATAAAACACCCCGCCTAATTTTCATAGAGAGGTGTTGGTGTCGGCAAAAAACTAATCTAATTAGTTAGTTTGGTTGAATTAATTTGCCTTTACATACCTTGAGCAACAAGCTGTGCTAAATCAACAACGCGCTGAGAATAACCCCACTCGTTGTCGTACCAAGCAACTACTTTAATCATGTCGCCATCCATAACTAAAGTTAGTAAACTGTCAACAGTGGAAGAAACATCAGTACCCTTAAAGTCGGAAGATACTAAAGGTAAGTCCGTGTAGCCTAAAATGCCTTTCAGTTCGCCTTCGGAAGCTCTTTTAAGTACTTCGTTAACTTCTTCTACAATAGTTTTCTTCTCAACCTGAGCTACTAAATCAACCACAGAAACGTTAGGAGTAGGTACGCGCAATGCAATACCGTTTAACTTGCCTTTAACTTCAGGATAGACCAAAGCTACGGCTTTTGCTGCACCAGTAGAGGTAGGTACAATGTTTTCTGCTGCTGCTCTGGCTCTTCTAAGATCGCGATGACTAGCATCTAAAATACGCTGATCTCCTGTATAACTGTGAGTAGTGGTCATCGCACCTTTAATAATACCAAACTGCTCGTTGATGACTTTAACTATAGGGGCTAAACAGTTGGTAGTGCAGCTAGCATTACTAACGATGTCATATTCACCAGGAGTATATTTATCGTCGTTAACGCCCATAACGTAAGTTCCGATATTAGGACCACTTCCAGGGGCAGTAATAACTACTTTCTTAGCGCCAGCTTGGAGATGTTTTCCTGCACCCTCAGCATCGCGGAAGACACCAGTAGCTTCAATAACAATATCAACATCCCATTCTTTCCAAGGCAAGTTCAAGGGATTGCGATCAGATACGCATTTAATTGTTTTGCCGTTGACGATCAGAGAATTAGTATCATAACCAATGTCTGCATTCAAAACACCTAGCATAGTGTCATACTTTAATAAGTGAGAATTCGTCTTAGGATCGGAAGTATCGTTAAGACCTACCAATTCTAAATTGGTTTTTTCTCCTCTAGTTAGTAAGCATCTGACAAAATTACGCCCAATACGCCCAAAACCGTTAATTGCTACTCTAACCACTATTTTCTTGCCCTCTATTTTATTAGGTTAATAGATTAAAACATTCTTAATAAGACTCATCATATCGTAAAGTAAGCACAATTCAAGACCTTACTCTGAATCAATTTGAACATTGATCGGAGTAATATTCTGAAGCCAATAGTTAAGTCTACATTGAAAATATTACGAAAATCTTACGGTGTTGCCTTATTAGCAATTAAACAGCAATATTTTTGCTTATTTTTCCCCAATATATAAATCTTAAACACTAATTTACTGGTTTACCTGTCCTTTTTTATACCTAAGTTAAAAAAATTCTTGTTATCATAGCCCGTATTGTTTAGAGCAAGGGGAATATATAGAATACTTCAGGAAGTGAATCTAAGCTTTGTCTATCTCAGTGCGCGTTTCCAAAAGTTTCGTGCAGGCATGAAGCCAGACCGTTTGTTAAGACCGAGTATTGTTCACCTCAAAACAAGGTAGTATTCTGTGACCCCTGGTCAGGATGTTTGTGCTATGCAGGAGACAAAAAAGTGGTAAAAGTAGATTTGACTGGTAGACCATTTCATTTTATCGGTATCGGCGGAATTGGGATGTCGGCTTTGGCTCAGATTGTTGCTCAACGACAACTACCAGTATCAGGTTCAGATCTAGATTCTAGTCATATTACCGATCGCTTAGAAGTATTGGGAGTCAAAATTTTTTATCGTCAAGAAGCGAGGAATCTTGATTTTTTCGCGCCCAAAGCTGATCAACAACGCCAACCAGTACCAGCAGGAGGAAAATCCGCTACTCTGCCAGAAATTGAGGTTTTAAGTAATCGGGTGAATTCTTTACCACAGATTATTTGTTCTACAGCGATCGCGCCAACTAATCTTGAATATCAAGCAGCAGTCAAACTTGGTTGTCCTATTTTTCATCGTTCAGATCTTTTAGCTGCTTTAATCGAACAGTATCAGGGCATAGCAGTATCAGGAACTCATGGCAAAACTACCACCAGCAGTTTAATTGGCTATATGTTACTTAAGAGCGATCTTGATCCCACAATTATTGTTGGTGGAGAAGTGGATGACTGGAATGGTAATGCTAGGAGTGGACAAGGAGCGTATTTAATCGCTGAAGCCGACGAATCGGATGGTTCTTTGGTTAAGCATCACCCCAATATTGGCGTAATTACTAATATTGAACTAGATCATCCAGATCGCTATCAGGATATTCAAGAAGTAGTTAATATTTTCCAAACCTTTGCAGGACAGTGTCAGATTTTAATTGGCTGTATTGACGATCCAATTATCCGCGATGAGTTAGCTGTGACTATTAGCTATGGTTTAGACCCAACTTTAGGAGCAGATTACACAGCTAAAAATATTACTTATCATGCTCAAGGAAGCAACGCCGAAATTTGGTTGAGGGGAGTATGTTTAGGAAAATTGCAGCTACCGCTGTTAGGAGAACATAATCTGAGTAATGCCTTAGCGGCGATCGCTGTCGGACAACAAATAGGTTTAGAATTTGCAACTATTGCCAAGGCTTTAGCTACCTTTGGCGGGACAAAAAGACGATTTGAACATCGAGGAAAGATTAACGGAATTACCTTTATCGATGACTACGCTCATCATCCCAGTGAGATTGCTGTTACTTTAGCAGCGGGCAGATTAAGAGTAGCAGGAAACGCAGATCTAAACAGAGTGGTGGCAATTTTTCAACCCCATCGCTATAGTCGCACCAAGACTTTTTTACAGGAATTTGCCAGGGTCTTTAATAACGCAGACGTGGTAGTTATTACCGACATCTATAGTGCAGGAGAAACCAATACTTTTAATATCAGCGGCGCGGATTTAGTTCAGGCGATCGCGCTTAATCATCATTACGTTCACTATCATGCCGAGGTAGATTCTCTTGCCGATTTTCTTCAGCAAGAAATCTTGCAGCCAGGAGATTTAGCCATGTTTCTTGGGGCAGGGAATCTCAATCAAGCTATTCCCAAAACCATCTCTTTATATTAATTATTATTTGGGTTAATTATTTAATCAGCGGTTAGTAATTTTTTCAGGCTTGGTGGGCAAATTAGATGAATCAAAGTAAAAATGGCTCTACGAGATTTGCAGCTCAAAGCTAAAGACTAAAAGCTTTAAAAAACTAGCCAAAATAAGTTGGAGAAGATATCATCAACCAACCTCAATGTCTAATTGTTAAAAGGTCGATTATTAATTAAATGAATAGCGATAATTTAATTCAGACTGGTGTATCTTTGGCCAGCCAAACTTCTTATAAAGTTGGTGGTGCTGCTCAATGGTACGCCGCTCCAAAAAACTGGGACGAACTCGAAGCAAGTTTTGTCTGGTATCAAAGACAAGATGTTCCTCTAACCTTGCTGGGTGCTGGTTCAAATTTATTAATTAGCGATCGCGGTTTGCCTGGATTGGTGCTTTCGACGCGATATTTCCGTGGTTATCAGTTCAATCTAGAAACTGGTATTTTAATTGCTGATGCGGGGGAGGCGATCGCTAAACTGGCCTGGAAAGCTGCTAAACGAGGCTTGAAGGGACTGGAATGGGCGGTAGGTATACCTGGTACGGTTGGAGGAGGAGTAGTGATGAATGCGGGTGCGCATACCTCCTGCATGGCAGATATTTTGGTGAGCGTTACTGTTTTATCGACCGATGGTACAGTTTCGGAATTAAAGCCTGAAGATTTAGCCTACAGCTATCGGACTTCCAATCTCCAAGGAGGCAATCAAATGGTAGTTAAAGCTACGATTCAGCTTGAATCTGGCTACACCAAAGCTGAGATTATGGAGCTTTCCAATCAAAATTGGACACAGCGTAAAACAACTCAACCTTATCATCTTCCCAGTTGTGGTAGCGTTTTCCGCAATCCGCAACCCCATGCAGCAGCCAGGCTGATCGAACAGTTGGGTTTAAAAGGTCACAGGATTGGCGATGCTGAAATAGCGCATCGGCACGCCAACTTTATTCTTAACTGCGGTACGGCTACCGCCAAAGACATATTTGAATTAATTCGTTATGCTCAAGAAAAAGTAGAATATCATTGGTCAGTATCTCTAGAGCCAGAAGTTAAGCTGCTCGGAGAATTCTAAATAACCGATCTCTAGGTTATGCTAATCGTGCTGATAGATTTCGCACTCACTAATAAAAAACTAACTAAACAAATATGGCAGGAAAAGGATTTGGTCCACTAGGTAAAATGAAAGAGCTTGCTGATGCTTTTAAAAAAGCTCAGGAAGTGCAGGCGGGAGCGCAACAACTCCAAACCGAATTGGAGCAGATGGAAATTGAAGGAACTAGCGAAGACGGATTAGTAAAGGTGGTTATGAGTGGCAACCAAGAACCCCGTCGCGTAGAAATTTCACCCGATGCGATGTCTCAAGGAGCAGAAGCTCTTTCTGCATCTGTCTCAGCCGCAATGCAGTCTGCTTATGAACAATCTACAGACTTGATGCGTGGTCGCATGGAAGAACTCACCAGTGGTTTAAATCTTCCTGGAATGTAGGTTTCAGCAGTCGCTCCGCTCAATAATACTTAGCAATGGGGGTTTTTATTGATACCCCTATTTTTTTAGGGCAATTTTCAAGAGACTTATACTAAATAAATATTAATCAATAATGATTAGGTGCAGAAAATAACGTCATGACTCAGGCTTTACCCAAATTAGTAGAATTTGAAGAGTTTTTAGCTTGGAAACCAGAAAGTAGAAGTTATGAACTTTATGAAGGGTTAGTAGTAGAGATGCAGCCGACAGGAAAACATGAAGAAATTGCTGGTTTTCTGGCTACTGAATTTGTTTTAGAGTACAGGAGATTAAACTTGCCCTACTTTATACCTAAAACTGCTTTGATCAAACCTACAGGTAAACAATCTGCCTACTCTCCTGATATTCTAATTTTAAATCGTTCAGTTTTAAGCCAAGAAGAATTGTGGTCAAAATACTCTACTGTGCAACTAGCAGAATCTATTCCTTTAGTTGTTGAAGTAGTCAGTACTAACTGGCGCGATGATTATTTAACTAAACTAAGAGATTACGAAGAAACTGGTATCCAAGAATATTGGATTATCGATTATCTAGCTTTGGGCGGTAGACGTTATATTGGTAATCCTAAACAGCCTACTGTTTCTATTTATCAATTAGTTGATGGAGAATATCAGGTTAGTCAATTTAAAAATAGCGATCGCATTTTCTCTTCTATATTTCCTAAACTAAGCCTCACTCCACAACAAATTTTTTCAGCATCGGATTAATCAATTTTATTTTGAGCTTAATCTCGACAACCCAAACTAAATCTAGTTTCTACTCCCGTAGTTGGATTTGTCCCTTCAGCTCTTTTACACATTTGAAAAATCTGATAACGATCTAGAATAGCGTGAGAGAAGTCCGCACCCGTGATCGTTGCTCCTGCAAAATTAGTGCTGGTGGCAACAGCATTTTGAAAAATTGCGTTAGTTAAATCGGAATTTTCAAAAGATACTCGATCCATCAAAGAACTAGTAAAGTTGGCATCCTTAAGGTTGGTTTCCACAAAAATTCCCTTAGTCAAAATCGAATTACTAACATCCGCTCCCTCAAAATTTGATCCTCTGGCATCGGCAGCAGCAAATACACCGCCGACTAAATTTTGGTGAGAAAAATCTTGTCTTCTGATTTCGCTGTAAGTATAGTTAACTGCGCTGTCTTGGGCAATAGCGGGTGTAGCATCTAATAAAACCCAAGCTATAG
Organism: Myxosarcina sp. GA_180221_E-2-1-MAG-40_15; assembly: GCA_020692205.1. Classification (GTDB taxonomy): domain Bacteria; phylum Cyanobacteriota; class Cyanobacteriia; order Cyanobacteriales; family Xenococcaceae; genus Waterburya. The sequence continues at coordinate 23,892 of JAIMKV010000041.1, read as the reverse complement.
CGATCACGATAATTAATAATAGGCTGAGTAAACGCTGTCTAAGTTGAGACGAGAACATCGATAGTAAAATACTGTGATATGTTGTGTGTTTTATTGTCAGTTGTCTGAACGATAGTTGCTTGGTAAATCAAGCGCGTCTTTACCAATTTAAAGGGTTAATTCTCCCTCTGAGAAATCTGTCGATTCTAAGTTACCAAAGCCCAAAATCTTTTTTAGATAGCTACCTGTTTTTAGTTGGTTGGGAGAAGCCACAATTCTAGTTTTATTCAATTCTAGCTGGATGTATTCGACTAGATAAACCAGGGCGAAAATTTTGTTGCCGTAAGCAAGCTGCAACTCGCATTCCCAATTCAAAATTATTGGTAGTGCTTTGTGCTACAAAAGATTTATCCTCATTACGCGATCGCTTATGATTCATCCAAATTATTGTTATTGTTGATGTTGTAAATTTTAATTCAAGGTTAATTAGTCCCTATATTTTGCTTAATGAGGCTCAAAGTTAAATTGTTATAAATAGAAAAAAAACCAGACAAAAAGGGTATTCTAACTTCAAACAAACAGACTCAGATCAACCTAAGTTTTATACTTCGGCTTCATGTCCTTTAACTCTTGACTATTAGTAAAAACGACAGGTTATTTTAGAGTGAACAAGTTCATAAGTTATATAGTATCACCGTAATCTGTGACCATTGCCGAACCACAATCGGTTGACCAACATAGTGTTGACAAATTTTAGCAGATTAGTTGACCGAGATCATCTCACTGTCCTGCACAAAGGAAAAGTAAATGGAAACTAAATTAATCCCAATTATTCTCGCTGGCGGTAAAGGCGAGCGGTTTTGGCCAGTAAGCCGGCTCAAAAAACCCAAGCAATTTTTGTGTCTGGATGGTAGTGGCAAAAGTTTATTACAATCCACTGCTGATCGCCTGTTAAATTTAGCAGGAGGCTGGAATAACCTCTGGGTAATTACTTCAGAAATTATTGCAGATGGAGTCAAAGAGCAGCTACCAAATCTACCTGAGTCTAATATTTTAGTTGAACCCTACGGAAGAGATACTGCTCCTGCGGTAGCGTGGGCAACTTTAGAAGTGGCCAAAAAATATGGCAATGATGCCATTGTTGGATTTTTCCCCGCAGATCATTGGATTGGAGATACAGTAGCTTATGAAAAAACTCTTCAAGCAGCAGCGCAACAGGCAGTTTTCGAGGCATCGATCGTCACTTTAGGTATTACGCCAAATCAGCCTGCCACAGGCTATGGCTATATTGAGCAGGGTGCTAAAAAAGGCGACTTTAATCATTTGCCTGTGTATCGTGTGACTCGCTTTACCGAAAAACCAGATCAAACTACCGCTCAATCTTTTATCGATACAGGTAGATTTAGCTGGAATAGCGGTATGTTTATCTTTAGAGCAGGAGTAATGCTAGACGAATTAGAAAAATACGCGCCTCAGCTGCTACAGGCTCTAGCAGAGAAAGGTTGTGATGCCTATGCCGAATTGACCAAAGAAAGCATAGATTACGCGCTGATGGAAAAAACCCAGTTAGCCTGTGTTCTGCCTGCTAATTTTGGCTGGGACGATCTGGGTGATTGGAATGGAGTCGAGCGATTGCTCAAAGGCGATCAAGATAATCTCGAACTAGGTAATCACATTAGCAAGAATACTCAAGATGCGATCATTTACGCTGACGACAAAAATGAGGTGATTGTCACCATTGGATTAAAAGACGTGGTGATCGTTCGCGATGGCAATGTAACTTTAGTGGTCGATAAAAACCATACTCAAGACATTAAACAAGTCGTTAGGTCTTTGCAAAATGAACCAAAATATAAGCATCTGCTCTGAAAATTAAAATTATCGGTTGATATCTAATTACTTCATCTACTCTTAGCCTTTGGCTGTTAACCTTGATTAGGTGCAGCAGTTGATTATGTAGTCAATCGATAAATGATTAGTGTCAAATGTTAAATATAAGCAAGGCAAAAATACTTCTTCTAACTCATTATGCTCATATGCTGGAGTATCGAGCCGAGATTTTTCTCTGGGCATTATCTAACTCTTTGCCAATTATCTTAATGGGGGTGTGGATTCAAGCGTCTCAAAGTGGAGACTTTGATTTTACCCCTCAAGAGTTTGCACGCTATTTTTTTAGCGTATTTGTGGTGCGCCAACTTACGACTATTTGGGTAATTTGGGAATTTGAGCAAGAAATACTTGAAGGTAAATTATCATTGCGTCTCTTACAACCCCTTGACCCTGTTTGGCATCATGTCGCTAGGCACTTGGCAGAGAAAATGACTCGGATACCTCTAATCGCTCTTTTTTGCGGCTTATTTTTTATTCTCTATCCTGATGCGGCTTGGATTCCCCGACTAGAAAATCTATTTTTAGGCGTGGTTGCGATCGCCTTGGCTTTTATCCTGCGTTTCGCGATTCAATATACCTTTGCTATGCTGGCTTTTTGGACAGAAAGAGCTAGTGCCATTCAACAATTTTGGTTTCTATTTTATATTTTTCTCTCAGGCTCGATCGCGCCATTAGAGGTTTTTCCTGATACCGTTAGACAAATCGTCGAATGGACTCCTTTTCCTTACATGATGCACTTTCCTGCCGTGTTGTTGATGGGACTACCTATCGACTTTGGCAGTAGTGTTCTGATCATGATTGGCTGGACAACAGCATTTATTGTGCTGAATCGCTGGCTCTGGCGCCAAGGTTTAAAGCAATATTCAGGCATGGGAGCCTAATCAAAATGAGGATTGAGGGATCAAGGATGAGGAAATACTCTTGCCTAGGTTTGGTTCAATAATATATAAGCTAAGCAAATGGTTTTCTCCACCCTCGCCATCGCTCCCTCATAATTGACTTAGCTAGCTGCTGCTGATTTTTTAGTTGAGGATTTAGAGCCAGGACCAACAACAGTTCGACGACTAAAACGTTCCTCTTCCATCGGTTCAAACTCGATTCTATTGAGCAGTGTTGTGACAAAGGCAAATAATAAAAAAGGCAAGGATAGTACCAAGACAATACCTACGGTAGCCAAAGCATAAATCTGCCTGGTGCTACTCCACAATGCCAAAGTAGTGGCTAAGCTAACAAAGATAACAATTAACCAAATGATTATCTGACCATAAATATCACCAAATTTCAAAGTACAAATCATTTTATATTTGTGCAACTCGTTATCCATTAAAAATCTCCTCAAGGTTTATCTGTGAATGTCTAGGTTATTTAGATTATCGCGGAGGTTTCCAGAATCAGAAGAATATTCAAATATTTTTCCAACGGTTGCAATATCTGTTTACAATTGAAATATTTCAATCAGTATAAATACTTAATATTTTTGGAACATGGTGTTAAACAAATCTGTGAAAATTTTTGATTTTTGGCACTAGTGTTCAAGCTTGTAATAGGCTAAATGAAGAAAACTTGAATCATAAAGAATTTGTGACATCATGGCAGAAAGCTCTATCGTCGAAGATCGCGACTACACTTTAATCATCGACAAAAGCGGCAGTATGTCGATTAACGATCGCCCAGGAGGGAAAACTCGCTGGGAATCTGCTCAAGAATCTACCTTGGCTTTAGCTCAAGAATGCGAAAAAATCGACCCAGATGGGATTACGGTCTATCTATTTTCTGGTCGTTTTCGCCGCTACGACAATATTACTGCCGACAAGGTAAATAAAATTTACTCGGAAAACGATCCGATGGGACGCACTGATTTAGCCAGCGTCTTAGCCGATGCCGTTAATAACTACTTTGACCGTAAAGCAGCAGGACAATCCAAAGCCAATGGAGAAACTATTGTCGTTATTACTGATGGTGAACCCGATGACTATAAAGCCGTAATGCGGGTAATTATTGACGCTTCCCGTCAGATAGAGCGCGATGAGGAATTGGCTATTTCCTTAATTCAGGTAGGCAAAGATCGCAAAGCAACTCAATTTCTCAAGGCATTAGACGATCAGTTAGAATCTGCTGGAGCGAAATTTGATATTGTTGACACCATCACTATTGATGATATGCAGGGTCTAACTCTGGCAGAGGTTTTGCTAAAAGCTATTACAGGATAATTTAAGCACTTTGCCTAGCCACAATATTTTAAACTGCAAATATGTTTCAATAATTATGTAGAGTAACTAAGATTGTTAATTGGATAAAAATCCTAACACTAATGATTGACAAACTATTAGGATGTAAGAGTGATGCAATCTTATCCCTTACATTCATTAGCTGAAGGTAGCTGGTTCAAGTTAATTTGTGGAGCTAGTTATCAACATCTTCCTGCAATTCGCAGTCTAGCTTTAGCTTATAGTTTAGCTGGTGCTGACTGTATAGATGTAGCTGCTGACCTGGCTGTGATTACTGCTGCACGGGAGGGGATCAAAGCAGCTCGACAATTATTAAATAAACCTGAACCAAGTGCATCGCCTTGGTTAATGGTAAGCATTAACGATGGAGAAGATCCTCATTTTCGTAAAGCCAAGTTTGACGTAACCCAATGTCCCCCTGATTGTCCACAACCCTGTGTCAAGGTATGTCCTGCTGAGGCAATAGATCTCAGCCTTGGGGGAGTTTTAGATAGCCTTTGTTATGGCTGTGGTCGCTGTATACCGATTTGTCCTCAGGAATTAATCGTAGGTCGTTCTTATGTAGCGAGCTTGGAGCAAATTGTACCTTGGATCGAATCAATGGCGGTAGATGCAATTGAAATTCATACCCGAGTAGGACATGATGATGATTTCCAGCGAGTATGGCAACATATTTTCCCCGTAGCCGGTCAACTCAAGCTGTTGGCAATTAGCTGTACCGATGGAGAAAATGTGATCGATTATTTGCGATCGCTTTATGAGTTAATTAGTCCTCTGCCTTGTCCGCTGATTTGGCAAACCGATGGACGTTCAATGAGTGGAGATATTGGTAAGGGAACTACCCATGCGGCGATCGCTTTTGCCCAAAAAGTTTTGCAGGCGCAACTACCAGGATATATCCAGTTAGCAGGAGGAACCAACGACTATACAGTAGACAAATTAAAACAGGCGCAAATGCTAGGGCGACAAGACTTGTCTTCAACGTCTAAATTAGTTTCTGGACTGGCTTATGGAAGCTATGCACGCGCAATTTTATCATCGACAATAGCCAAGTTAGAAACAACTGAACTGCCAGAAAAACCAGCTAATTTTAAAAGTCAACCAATGAATCAGCTTAATTTAAAGCTAGAACAAAATCGAGAGCTATTACAAGAAGCTGTAAGTACGGCTAGAAAGCTAGTCAGTCAAATTAAAAACCGCGGTTAGCTACAGATTTTTGTTCCATTCTCAATCAATTTTTATTAACCAAATATATTTTTGAAATGCAGTCAGATATAGCTTCTCATCGGATGCAAGTGACCGATAATTTAGATAAGTTACTTACTATTTTTCCTGAATCAATTCGCTCCAAGCTAGACGAACATCTTCAGTCAGACGGTGATAATTTAATTGAAGTAGTTTTAGATTTAGGTAGACTACCAGAAGCCCGTTTTAGCGATCGCGTTACTTATATTCGCGAAGAACCCGTAACCAAAGAAGAAATACAGCACTGTATCGAACGGGTGGGAATGTTTAGCAGCGACAACCGCGCTGGGATAGAACGGACGCTACACCGAATTAGTGCTATTCGTAACCGTACTGGAGACATTATCGGGTTGACCTGTCGTATTGGTCGAGCTATTTTCGGCACGATTGTGATGATTCGTGACCTGGTAGAAACAGGGCAGTCTATTCTGCTTCTGGGTCGTCCAGGGGTGGGTAAAACTACGGCTTTGAGAGAGATTGCCAGAGTTTTGGCCGATGATTTAGAAAAACGAGTTGTGATTATTGATACTTCTAATGAAATTGCGGGAGATGGCGATGTCCCCCATCCTGCCATTGGTCGCGCCCGTCGAATGCAGGTCGCTCGTCCTGAATTGCAGCATCAGGTAATGATTGAAGCGGTAGAAAATCATATGCCTGAAGTAATTGTCATCGATGAGATCGGGACAGAATTAGAGGCATTAGCAGCCAGAACCATTGCTGAGCGTGGGGTGCAGCTAGTCGGCACAGCTCATGGTAATACCGTGGAAAACTTAATCAAAAACCCTACCCTGTCTGATTTAGTTGGCGGTATTCAAAGCGTTACTTTAGGCGACGACGAAGCCCGTCGTAGAAGAACTCAAAAGACCGTCTTGGAAAGAAAAGCACCTCCAACCTTTGCGATCGCAATAGAGATGTTAGAACGGCAACGTTGGGTCGTACACGACGATGTATCAGCTACGATTGATACTCTATTGCGAGGTATCGAACCACCCGCCCAGGTGAGAACTGTAGATGACGGCGGGGAAGTTACAATTATTCACGAAGAATCAGCTTCGCCTTTTAAAGCATTACCACCGAGGAATACGAGTTCAGTTACTCCTTTGCACCCCCAAGGCTTAAGAGCATCGGGGAAAATGACTCCTGTGTCATTGAGTGGCAACAAATCACAACGGGGTAGTTCTGACTTTGAAACGATGTTAGAACGTTCTTGGCAGACTAAAGAACCTAACAGCCAAAAACTACGTACTCCTGGCCCTAATGGAGAAGACTGGCCCGTTTATATTTATGCCTATGGCATTGGTCGCTCGCAAATCGATCAGGTAGTTGAAGTTCTCGATTTGCCTGTGATGTTAACTAAAGATTTAGATGAAGCAGATGCGGTGGTGGCATTGCGCTCGCAAATTAAGCATCACGCTAAACTGCGCAACATTGCTCAAGATCGCCATATTCCCATTTATACAGTTAAATCTAATAGTATTCCTCAAATTACTCGTATATTTCGGCAGATACTTAACCTGGACGACCCTAATATTCCTGAACCAACGGATTTACGTCTATTCAGTAAAGCAGGAAACGACGATGAAATCGAAGCTTTAGAAGAGGCAAGATTAGCCGTAGAGCAAATTGTGATTCCCCAGGGGCAACCTGTAGAGTTATTACCGCGATCGGCTAAAGTAAGGAAAATGCAGCATGAGCTGATCGAACATTATCGTTTACAGTCTGATAGCTTCGGTGACGAACCAAACCGCCGTCTAAGAATCTATCCCGCATAGGCAACATAAACATATACGTAGGGTGGACATAGAGCTTTTCCTGGAATGTTTTTTGCTCTAAGTTGCTTTTTGCACTAAAGTATATGCGAAGCGGTATCCTTTAGGACTAGCTTCGCGTCGCCCACCCTACCAGAACCACCAAAAGCCAAAAGCTTAAAAACTTTTACCGTTAATCCATTTTCAAAGGACTATAAAATTTGATAGCCTAAGCTAATAAGCTTTGGGAACGAATCAAACAGCGTGGAAATATCAATTGGTCGTGGTAAACAGGCTCGTAGAGCCTATGGATTTGACGAAATAGCACTTTCTCCTGGAGTGCGTACTTTAGACCCTAGTCTGGCAAACACTACCTGGGAAATTGGCGGAATCAAGCGCGAAATACCGATCCTAGCTAGTGCAATGGATGGCGTGGTTGATGTCAAAATGGCAGTCTTACTATCACAGTTAGGATCGATTGGCGTATTGAACCTAGAAGGGGTACAAACTCGATATGAAGACCCCGAACCAATTTTAAGTAAAATTGAGTCGGTGGGAAATGATGATTTTGTGGGATTGATGCAGCAACTTTATGCAGAGTCAATCAAACCAGAACTAATAACGAAAAGAATTCAAGAGATCAAAAGCCAAGATGCGATCGCCGCCGTCAGCTTAACTCCCGCAGGAGCAAGTAAGTACGCCAATATAGTCGCAGAAGCAGGAGCAGATCTGCTCTTTATTCAGGCTACGGTAGTGTCTACCGATCATTTGTCTCCAGAAGCGATCGCGCCTCTAGATTTAGCTGCTTTTTGCCAGGAAATGCCGATGCCCGTGGTGCTAGGTAACTGTGTCACCTATGAAGTCGCTCTGAAGCTAATGAAGGCTGGTGCTGCGGGAATATTAGTCGGTATTGGTCCTGGTGCTGCCTGCACTTCCCGTGGCGTTTTAGGGGTAGGCGTTCCTCAGGCGACTGCTACTGCTGACTGTGCTGCTGCTAGAGATGATTATCAGGCTGAAACGGGCAAATATGTGCCGATTATTTCTGATGGTGGGATTGTCACGGGAGGAGATATTTGTAAATGTCTTGCCTGTGGTGCTGATGCTGTAATGATTGGCTCACCTATCGCCCGTGCTGCCGAAGCCCCTGGAGGAGATTTTCACTGGGGAATGGCAACACCTAGCCCCGTATTACCCCGTGGTACTCGGATTAAAGTAGGAACGACAGGCACCATCAAAGAAATTTTGGTAGGCCCTGCCAGACTCGACGACGGGACACACAACTTACTTGGTGCGATCAAAACCAGCATGGGAACTTTAGGAGCAAAAGATCTCAAAGAAATGCAGCAGGTTGATGTAGTGATTGCCCCTTCGCTATTAACCGAGGGCAAAGTGTATCAAAAAGCCCAGCAGCTAGGGATGGGTAAATAACCAAGAGATGAGGGAAGAGGAACAAAGTGATTTTCTTCCCTTATTTCCTATGTTTAAGTTAATGGGTAATAAGACAATTTACGAGCTGTTGCTCGTAGACAGTAATTTACGCTCAATCGAGAAAAAATTATCTGTATTTAGCTGCGCTTATCTGGGGATTTTATTTTGGGTTACTCAAACTATTTACCTGCCTAACTTTTGTCGAATCTTGCTAGTTAATATATTCAATTCAGGTAATCTTAGCTGCATGGCAATCAAACCAAAAATAGCGATCGCTATTGCACTAGAAACGCTTAATTCAATCAGCAGCAATAATAAATTATCGTTACCGATTGTTTTTTCTAAGCCTTGGCTGACACCATAACTAGCAAATCCTGCCACAGCAGTAGCTATAACTAAACCAGTAATATCTCTACCCCATTCCATTAAAGGCAAGCCATCTAAGCGACGGTGTAAAATCCAAATAAAGACTGACATCGCAATAATATTTACCCCGATAGTCGCCATCAATAATCCAGGCGCACCAAAAGAATCAACCAGCAAATAATCCAACAACGCATTTAATAAAATATTGATAATACTTATTTTAAAAGGAGTTTGACCGTCTCCTAAAGCATAAAAAACTCTGACTAAAACATCCCGCGCCATATAAAAAACCATGCCAAAGCCATAAACAAATAACAAAGAAGCTACAAATTGAGAAGCTTCTGAGTCAAATTGACCACGTTCAAAGGCAAATTTAACAACTGGTAATGCTAAAGACATAAAGATTGCTGTTAAAGGGAGTAAGCTCAATGCTCCCAAGAATAGTCCCTGACGTATTCTAATTTTTAATTCTTGCCAGTTTTCAGGAGCTGCTAAACGAGAAAACACTGGTAAGAAAGGAACTAAAATTACATTGGAAATGATTCCCACGGGAGTCAACATAATAAAGTTGGCTTTTTGGATTGCTGCTGCTGCACCCGCAATTGCTGAAACAAACAGTAAATCTATGGTGAGATTGACATAAGACATTCCTGAAGATATTACCGCTGGAGTCATGATCCGAAATACATCCATGACTCCAGGGATACGCCAATTAAAACGCAGGCGTAGTGTTCCCATGCCAAATCGCCATTGTACAATTAACTGAGCTAACCACTGTAAAACTGCTCCCCCCAAGGTTGCACCAGCTAAAACAATGGCGCCAAGCTGAAAATATTGGGGAGTGTCTAACCGAACGCTGCCAAATTTCCCTAAAAGACAGGCAACACCCAAAGTAAGCGTAACGCTGGATAATAAAGGACTAATACTGGGAAGCAAATAACTATCTGCTGCGCTTAAAGTACCAAAACCAATCCCAATTAACCCTGCTAGTAAAGCGAGGGGTGCCATAATTCTTAATTGCAGCACAGCTAATGTCTTAGTTTCTAAAGCTAATTCTGAGCCTGATAAATTAATAATCGTACTGGCAAAAATAATAATCATTACTGTGATGATCAATAAGATAATACTGACCAAAGTAGTAACTGTTTCAACAATTGGTGCAGCTTCAGATTGATCTTTTTTGGCTAGTACGCTAACTAAAGCACTGTGAAAAGGACCATTGATTCCCCCTAGCATGACTAAGAAAAAGCTGGGAACAATGTAAGCGTAAGCATAGGCATTAACTACAGCCCCAATGCCAAACGCTGCTGCTAATACTTGCTCACGTACTAAACCAAATAGTTTACTTGCCACAGTAGCGATCGCCACTAGTTTAGCGATACTACCTACCGAAGGGGATGATTTTTTATTTACAGTCACAGTATCCAGATCTTAGGAATAGAGTCCGATATATTATACGGTTGTAAGATAAAGCCGATCTTAATTTAGTCTTGATTTCCCATGAGCAAATTAGAACGCCCTTACCTCAAACTGATCGATATTTTACTCAGCAATCCTCAAGAGCAAGAAATAAATATTTTGCAGGCTCATTCTGAGTTAGTCAATCAGGAGTTTATTAGCTATTTAATATCCGTGGGAGAAAATTTGAGACGCTCAGGAGATCTTGCTGCTGCCGAACGTTTAATTAATTTGGCAGGTAAGTTACTACAGCCAGAACAAATCCCTGCTTTTTCTGCTCAACGCCAATATTTTGACTTTTTAATGATTTTGCTGCAACAAATATCGAATCGTCTAACACCAGATAAGGTGTATGCGCTAATTCGCGAAAATCAAAATAAGCTAGACCAAAATACCACCAAAATTCTTCAATATTGGGCAAACGAGACAATTTTAGCGATAGAGCCGAACCAGGGAAAAGCGATCGCCATTGATTTAATTAATTTCGGTAATTTAATCAGCACCTATCCCGCAGGAGATAGATCTAACAACATGGAATTGGCAATTGTTGCCTATCAAGCAGCCTTAAAAGCCTATCCGCCAACGACTTTCCCTAAAGATTGGGCGCTGATTCAGTCTAATGTGGCCAATGCTTTGCGCGATCGCGTTTTGGGCAATCGTCAAGAGAATATTGAACAGGCAATTGCTACCTATCAGCTAGCATTAGAGGTAATCACTCAGGACAAATATCCTTATATTTGGGGAAACACACAGCGTAACCTAGGTATTGCTTACACCTATAGAGTTAAAGGCGATCGCGCCAGAAATATTGAACAGGCGATCGCTTGTTACAACCGAGCCTTGTCAGTTCACAATTTAGACGATTATCCTCAAGATTGGGCAGCATCTCACAACAACTTAGGCGATATCTATCCTAACCGTCTAGTAGGAGATAAAGCTGACAACATTAAAACGGCAATTGATCATTTAGAACAGGCTTTAACCATCTACACCCTGGCTGATCATCCTCATCGGTGGGCAATGTTGCAGAATAACTTAGGCAATGCTTTTCAAGCTCGCATTAGTGGCGATCAAGAAAACAACATCGAACGCTCGATCTCTCACTACGAAAACGCTCTTTCAATTCATACTCTAGAGAAATTTCCCTACAACTGGGCAATGTTAAATAATAATCTGGGTGGTGCTTATCGTCATCGCCTCAAAGGTGACGCAGCAGAAAATAAGCAACAGGCGATCGCTTTTCTCAATAAAGCCCTACTTGTCTACACAGAGGATCGCTTTCCTCGCCAGTGGACAGAAATTCAACATAATCTGCAAAATACTCTTAAAAATTAGAACTTGACTGGTCGATTTTGCTAAATACTAGCCATAATTCTGCTTCTGAGCTAAAAAATAATGATCAAGCAAAATATGCTGATTAACTTTGGCAACTAAAAGTAACTTAATCCAGTCAATAATTGGATCAATAATCAGTCAAATCTCTAAAAATTTAAATGAATCGTTATACATCTTATCAACGTCTGGGAATTGCCTTGTTTATCTTGAGCCTGTTTGGGTTTATGTTGACTAGGCCAGCTATGAGTGCAGAGGAATTATTATCAACCTTACAAGTCACTGGGCAAGGAAGCCAAAAAATCCCCACAACTTTAACGCAAATAGAACTAGGAGTAGAAATTACTGGAAAAACAGCCATAGAAGTACAGCAACAAATTGCTCAAAGAACCTCAGCCATAGTGGATTTTCTTAACTCTCGCAATGTTGAACAGTTGCAAACCACTGGCGTTCAGCTACAGCCAACTTATGACTATAGTAATAATCAAAGCAATTTATCAGGTTATATTGGCACAAATACAGTAAGTTTTCGGCTCAAAACAGATCTAGTGGGCGATATATTAGATCAAACAGTACAAGCTGGAGCAACGCGGATTAATCGGGTCAGTTTTACTGCTACTGATGCCGCAATTGCTGCCGCACAGCAAGAATCGCTGCGAAAAGCAACTTTAGATGCCCAGGCTTTAGCCAATACTGTCTTGGAAACCCTCAACCTGACTCCAAAAGAGATTGTCAACATTCAAATTAATCAGGCTAGTATTCCTCAACCGATGTTTATTCAAGCCGATCTAGCTAATAAAGCAAGTGCTGAAGCTATCACGCCAATCATCGGTGGAGAACAAACTGTCGACGCTTCTGTTACTCTGCAAATTAGCTATTAATACCAAGTTGGATTTATTAGCTCGTCTCCGTTAATTACCCATGAAAAAGGTAGAGATTTAATAGTCTCTACCTAAATTAATTATTCAATTGTGATTTATCGATTAAGAAGAGGGAAGTAATTCGATTTTCTCTTTTTTAGGTACAATCGCCACTTTGTTTTCTTCGTCGATATCTACCGTTGCGGTATCTCCTTCACCCAGACGACCCGACAGAATTTCTTCAGCTAGGACATCTTCTAAAAGACGCATAATTGCTCGACGCAAAGGACGCGCACCATAAGAGGGGTTGTATCCTTCGTCGACTAGACGCTCTTTGAATTTATCAGTAACTTCTAAAGTAATTTCTTTCTCGGTTAGGCGTTGGAACACTTCTTTGAGTAAGATTTCGCTGATTTCTTTGACTTCGTCTTTATTTAACTGACGGAAGACAATGATTTCATCGAGACGGTTGAGGAACTCTGGACGGAAATAGCTTTTTAGCTCTTCATTTACCAAAGAACGGATGCGATTGTATTTCGCTTCTTGTTGGTCGTCAGCAAACTCAAAACCAAGACCACCACCACCTTTTTCAATCACTTTAGAACCAATGTTCGAGGTCAAAATCAGTAAAGTATTTTTAAAATCTACTGTTCTACCTTTGGCATCAGTTAAGCGACCATCTTCAAGAATCTGTAATAGCATATTGAAGATATCGGGGTGCGCTTTTTCGATCTCATCGAATAGCACTACGGTATAAGGACGACGACGTACCGCTTCAGTTAACTGTCCCCCCTCGTTATAGCCGACATATCCTGGAGGAGAACCAATTAGTTTAGAAACCGTATGGCGCTCCATGTATTCGGACATATCGAGACGAATCATCGCATCTTCCGAACCAAAGAAATAAGCGGCTAAAGCTTTGGTTAACTCAGTTTTACCAACCCCAGTCGGTCCTGAGAAGATAAAACTAGCAATAGGACGGTTAGGATTTTTTAAACCGACTCTAGCTCTTCTAATTGCGCGTGAGGTCGCTTTTACTGCATCTTCTTGTCCGATAATGCGCTGATGAAGGGTATCCTCCATATGCATTAATTTCTCTGACTCTGATTCAGTGATCTTGTTAACTGGCACTCCAGTCCAAGAAGCAACGATATGAGCAATTTCCTCGGAATCTACTTGAGGAGAATCTTCACTGTCATCTGCTTCATTTTTCTTATTAGAAGCAATAGTACGAATCTGCTCTTTAATTTCCATTTCGCGATCACGCAATTCTCCAGCCTGGTCAAAATCTTGAGATCTGACCGCATCGTCTTTTTGCTTGAGAATTTCTCGCAGTTCTTTATCCAACTCTTTAGCGGCTGGAGGAAGCTGAGAATTAATTAAACGGACGCGCGAACCAGCCTCATCGATCAAGTCGATCGCCTTATCGGGTAGATAGCGATCGCTAATATAGCGATCTGACAGCTTGGCTGCTGCTTCTAAAGCTTCGTCTAATATTTTTAATTTATGATGTTGTTCATAACGCTCGCGCAAACCATAGAGGATTTCGATTGTCTCATCTACTGTGGGTTCGCCAACTTGAACCGGCTGGAAACGACGCTCTAAGGCAGCATCTCGTTCGATGTGTTTACGGTATTCATCTAGAGTAGTAGCACCAATACACTGCAACTCACCCCTTGCCAAAGCTGGCTTCAGAATGTTGGCAGCATCGATCGCGCCTTCGGCTGCACCGGCTCCAATTAAGGTATGTACCTCGTCAATCACCAGAATTACATTTCCAGCCTGACGAATTTCATCCATAATTTTTTTGAGGCGTTCCTCAAATTCACCACGGTATTTAGTACCAGCTACCAATAAACCAATATCTAGAGTAACTACTCGTTTTTCTTCTAAAATATCGGGAATATCTCTATTGGCAATGCGTTGAGCTAACCCTTCGGCGATCGCAGTTTTACCAACTCCAGGTTCACCAATTAAAACAGGATTGTTTTTAGTGCGGCGACCTAAAATTTGAATTACTCGCTCAATTTCTTTTTGTCTGCCGACTACAGGGTCAAGTTTTCCTTCTCCTGCCATCTGGGTCAAATTTGAGCCAAATTCATCAAGAGTAGGCGTTTTATTTCTGCCTTGAGTACCGCTAGAACCAGCAGCCACTTCAGCAGTTTCTCCTAACATTCTAATTACTTGGGTGCGGACTTTTGACAAGTCTACGCCCAGGTTTTCGAGGACTCTGGCAGCAACACCTTCCCCTTCTCTAATTAACCCTAGAAGTAAATGTTCAGTGCCAATATAGTTGTGTCCCAACTGGCGTGCTTCTTCTAGCGATAGTTCCAGAACTCTTTTGGCTCTAGGGGTAAAGGGGATTTCTACTGCGACGAAACCCGAACCGCGCCCAATGATTTTCTCAACTTCAATCCGAGCATCTTTGAGATTAACTCCCATTGATTTGAGAACCTTAGCTGCGACTCCAGTTCCCTCTCCGATTAAACCCAAAAGTATTTGTTCAGTTCCTACGAAATTATGACCCAGACGGCGTGCTTCCTCCTGGGCTAACATAATCACTTTTATTGCCTTTTCTGTGAAGCGTTCAAACATGTCTTATTCCATCCACCTGCTTTGCCCTTATTATGGTGATTTTAGCACAGCCTTTTAGTTTACTGACTCTGCCTAGATGGGAGGGAAATACGGTATTAAAATTAACCGATTTTGATCTAGTTTAAACAATAGTGATTTTTACTTAGGCGATCGCGCAATTTGTGCTGCCAGTGAGACAAGTTAGATTTAAACTCTGGCTGTTGTAAGCCTTTTAACCAGAGAATTGAGGCATCTTCTCCTGCTGGCTGATAGTATCCTTTTCTAATTCCTGCAACTTGAAAGCCAAATTTTTGATATAAACTTATGGCTGGCAAGTTATTGACGTTTACTTCCAAAGTTGCCCATTCTAGCTGACGGGCGATCGCATCTTCAAACAACGTCAATAGTAGCAGTTCTCCTAATCCTTGTCGGCGATAATGAGGATGAATTCCCAGCAAGGTAATATGAGCCTCTTCCACAATTGCCCACAGACAACCCATACCAATCATTTCATACTGAGATTTTGCAGCATAATCATTGGCACAATATAAAGCCAACAGTGTACTTCTAGGACTATTGATTTCCCTTAAGTACGCTTCTTCTGTCCATAAACCTCCTACACAAATTTGATCTAAAGCTACTATCTCAGATACTTGGGTTGCAGTTAATAATTTAATTTTTAAAATTTTCACTTTTTCCCTAATCTCTAATTTTTAACCGAAAAGATTAACAATATATGTTTTTAAATATGATGTAACTTAGCGACTTTTTGACTGTAGACGGCTGTAAACTAGAAAATAGTAATTATTACAGATTTCACTCGCAACCACTTTAGAGAATTATGCTTTCGACTGATCGCAGTTTACCAAATACTGGACATCGTTATATTCCCCAAATTACAAGTTTAGAAATTCCTCCTTCTCCTAATCAACAATTAATGCCTTTGACTGCCAAAGTCAATCGCAATAATCACTTAGAAATTGGAGGCTGTGAACTGCAACAGTTAGTCAATCAGTATGGTTCTCCTCTATACGTATTAGATGAATTTACACTTAGAACAGCTTGCAGCCAGTATCGTGATAGTTTCGCGACTTATTATGCTGGAGAATCTCAGGTGATTTACGCTTCAAAAGCTTGGAGTTGTCTGGCTGTATGTCGAATTATTGATAGCGAAGGTTTGGGTTTCGATGTGGTGTCTGGAGGAGAATTATATACAACTCTAGAAGCTGGGGTAAGCCAAGACAAAATTTATTTCCACGGTAACAATAAATCTGCTGCTGAATTAAAGTTGGCGGTAGAAACTGGCTGCACTATTATCGTTGACAATTGGCTAGAGTTAAAAACTTTGGGACAAATCGCCGCTGATCAAAGTGAACAACCAGTACCAATTATGATTCGTCTGACTCCTGGAATTGAGTGCCATACTCACGAGTATATTCGTACAGGACATTTAGACAGTAAGTTTGGCTTCGATCCGAATCAGTTGGATGAAGTATTTAGCTATCTTTCTCAGCAAGAAAGTTTGAGCTGTATTGGTTTGCACGCCCATATCGGATCACAAATTTTTGAACGCCAACCTCACCAAGACTTGGCGGGGGTTTTAGTGGACTGGATGAAAAAAGCCCAGGGTTATGGTTTGCCCGTAACAACTCTTAATGTTGGTGGAGGATTAGGTATTCGCTACGTTGAATCTGACGATCCACCAAGTATCTCGGAATGGGTAAAAGCAGTAAGCAAAGCAGTAGAAACAGCCTGCACAGAAGCAAGTTTACCTTTACCGAAGCTGATTGCTGAACCAGGAAGATCCTTAATTGGTTCAGCTGGGGTTACGGCATATACTGTAGGCAGCAGCAAAGAAATTCCTCATCATACTTATGTAGCGGTAGATGGAGGAATGTCCGATAATCCTCGTCCGATTACCTACCAGTCTGTATATCGTGCCGTGATTGCCAATCGGATGGCTGAACCTATGACGGAAAAAGTTACCGTAGCAGGTAAACACTGCGAATCAGGAGATGTAGTGATTAAAGACGCTGCACTGCCTAAAACAGAACCTGGGGATACCTTGGTAGTTCTAGATACCGGAGCCTACAACTATAGCATGGCATCCAACTATAATCGGATTGGTAGACCAGCGGCCGTAGTCGTTTACGAGGGAGAAGCAAACTTAATTATTGAACGCGAAACTTATCATAATTTAATTGAACGCGATCGCTTACCCGCAAGACTGGTAAAACACGAAGAGTAGATTTAGTATAGAAGCCAGGCTACTATTTAAACTTGCTGATTCTAAGTACTAGAAACTAATCTAATACTTTAAAATTTCAGATTCAGATCCCGCTAACCATTCATAGCAAAGTAACTAAAATAATGTCATTGTCGGGTTTGGTTCCTGACTCAAATCAGGTTCTTTCCTGGTTGCCAGAATTAACTAATATCATCGATTTGGGCCTAGTATTAGCCTTTAGCTACGCCTTGCTGCTAATTATCGGCGAGGGTGAACGCCGTAGTCTATGGATGGTAAGAGGATTTATCGTCCTGATGCTGGCAACTGTAGTCAGTGGACAGTTAGAGCTACAGTTACTCAAGTTCTTGTTAGAAAAACTAGTGTTAGGTTCGGCTGTAGCCATGGCAGTAATCTTTCAGTCACAATTTCGGCGTTTACTAGAACAGATTGGACGAGGAGAAGTCCTAAAACTGTTTCAAGGTTCTGGTAGACCGACGACTCAACCAGATAGCGTAATTGATCGTATTGTTGATGCCATCAAAGAGCTATCCCAAAATCGCACTGGAGCATTGGTGCTGATGGAAACAACTGGTTCTTTAGAAGAAGAAGATTTTGTCTCGGCAGGAGTTATTTTAAATGCCGAGGTTTCTAAAGAACTTTTGCAAACTATTTTTCAGACCAGCACTTTATTACACGATGGTGCAGTTGTCATTAGCGGTTCAAGAATCTTGGCGGCAGCAGCAATTCTTCCTCTTTCTGAGCGCACAGCCTCTCGCCAATTGGGAACTCGTCACCGCGCCGCAATGGGAATTACCGAACGAGTAGAGAAATGTTTATGTATTGTTGTCTCAGAAGAAACTGGTTCTATTTCATTAGCTGAACATGGAACGTTAAATAGACCCCTAACTAGTAGTAAACTAAAAGAGCTGTTGCAAGCTAGATTTACCCCGATAGTTGAACGAGATGCGGTACGTTTGAGTCGTAAAATTGGTTTTCAGAGCAAAATACTCCTAGAGCGTGTTTTACATTTATTGCCGTCAAAGTCTCCTAAGAAAAAGCGGTAAGACTTCAGATATAGCGTGGAATTATCAAGAATACTCATTAAGAGTGTAGATTAAATTCTCTTTATAGCTTATGTTGATCATTCAGCATTGTCGAATTCTATTTAACAATGAGCGTAGAACCAGTCACTTTGCAACAACTACCCACAGATTTAAACAGAAACCTTCTACCACAACACGTGGCGGTAATTATGGATGGAAATGGTCGTTGGGCTAAAAATCGGGCTAAACCTCGTATTATCGGTCATCAAAAGGGTGTAGATGCTCTGAAGGATTTACTACGCTGTTGTAAGGACTGGGGTATACCTGCTTTAACTGCCTATGCTTTTTCCACGGAAAATTGGGGAAGACCACATAGCGAAGTGCAGTTTCTCATGACTTTGTTTGAGCGAGTTTTGCGACGGGAATTACAGGAGATGAAACAAGAAAACGTAAAAATTCGTTTTG
Source organism: Myxosarcina sp. GA_180221_E-2-1-MAG-40_15 (assembly GCA_020692205.1). Classification (GTDB taxonomy): domain Bacteria; phylum Cyanobacteriota; class Cyanobacteriia; order Cyanobacteriales; family Xenococcaceae; genus Waterburya. Next base: position 5,049 of record JAIMKV010000041.1, on the reverse strand, counting down.
TTGGTAATCTGCTGGATTTACCTAACTCTCTACGCCAAGAAATCGATCGCTCGATGGAAGATACTAAAAATAATCAGGGAATTCAATTTACCGTAGCGACTAACTATGGCGGTAGACATGAAATCATTCAAGCTTGTCAGGCGATCGCCACTAAAGTAGAACAAGGGTACTTAAAAGTTGCGGAAATTAACGAAGAGATATTTGAACAACATCTTTATACTCAAGGAATTCCTCATCCCGATCTTTTAATTCGTACTAGTGGCGAAATGCGAATCAGCAATTTTCTACTTTGGCAAATGGCTTATGCTGAAATTTATGTGACTACTACTTTGTGGCCAGACTTTGATCGCGTTGAGTTTCACAAAGCTTTGGCGACCTATCAACGGCGCGAGCGACGCTTTGGGAAGGTTAAATAAAACACAAGCATCATCAAGCTTGCAAAATGCTGTTTTTACAGTCGAAGCATTATTCGGTATAAGAACAAGAGTTACTAATCAAAATTATTTAAAAAAAACTACAGCACGAAAGCGATCAACCGCAGTCAGATATTAGACATTTTAACGGCTTTTAGGCTTATTTAGGATACATTGACAATCAAGACAATCACCATGATTACATTAATTTACAATGCTTAATTTTTTGGCTATAAAGGGAAGGATAAATACATAAATTATTTTGAGAAAAAATATATGTCCACACTATTAGATACTTTGTCAAAATTAGATACACCCTTAGAATGGGGAGAATCAGCACTAGCCTTGGTCATTTTATTCATTAGCTTTGGTATAGGTAGCTTCCTTGCTGTTAGGATATTTAAGCTACTATCTATTCTTGCTCTTGTTGGAACTCTTTACTACGTAATAAATCAAATTGCTCAAGGTTTTTGGACTGATTGGCAAGAATTAATTAGTGCTGCTTTAGGTGTAGGTTTTCTCTTATCTTTTTTAGTCGTACCCTTTTCTATAACAGCCGAATTTGAAGAAAGAATTTCAAAATTAGAAAACAAAGTCTAATTGTTTCGCTGAATAAAGTTAATAGTATGATGGTTATCTCACAGAATAAAATTGGAGTCGTAGGGTGAACATCGCGAGAGATTAAAATACAAAGATATTATCTTTGTTTATGTCCACCGATAATTTAATTTCGATTATGGTGGGCAAATGTCTTAATTAGAGCGTTGTATGTTGGAGTCATTTTTTACCCACCCTACAATTTTTCAGAGCAATTTTTTACCCACCCTACATTTAATTCATCTGCGATCGCCAATTTAAAATTTCGGTAATCCCAACCTGCGTACTGCTACAATACATACAGATAAAACGTTAGGGTAAATAGATATAAATACAATCAGCAATTATTTATTTACATGACAGACGCAACTATTACCAAAAATCCTTTATTAATTGGCAAGGGACTACCTCCCTTTAACGAAATTAAAGCAGAACAGGTTGTTCCTGCAATGACGCAACTACTAAAAGAGTTAGATGAGCGAATCAGTAAGCTTGAGGAAAACGTAACTCCTACTTGGTCTGGTTTAGTTGAACCCCTAACCGAGTTAGAAGAGCGTTTAGGCTGGAGTTGGGGGATTGTGGGGCATTTGATGGGGGTCAAAAATAGTCCTGAATTGCGCGAAGCTTACGAGAAAATGCAGCCAGAGGTAATCAAGTTTTATACCAAGCTGACTCAAAGCAAGCCTTTATACGAAGCATTTAAAGAGATTAAAGAAGGCGGAGAATGGGATCGATTAGAGCCAGCGCAACAGCGAATTGTTGAGTTGTCACTACGGGATTTTGAATTGTCTGGAGTTGGTTTGGAAGGGGAAACTAAAGACAGATTTAATCAGATTCAATTAGAGTCTGGGGAATTATCTACTAAGTTTTCTAATAATGTTTTGGATGCAACTAAGGCTTTTAAACTGAAGTTGACAGATAAAAAGGATATAGAAGGTTTACCTCCCAGTGCTTTAGGCTTGATGGCGCAAACTGCTCAAGCTGAAGGCGATGAAGACTCAACTGCTGAGAATGGTCCCTGGGTAGTTACTTTGGATTATCCTAGTTATATTCCGTACATGAAATATGCCACTAATCGGGAATTGCGAGAAAAGTTATACAAAGCATTTGTTTCTCGTGCCGCTAGTGGTGAATTGGATAATCGTGGCAATATTGATCGCATTTTGGAATTAAGAAAAGAACAAGCAAATATCCTCGGTTTTGCTAACTTCGCCGAATTAAGTCTCGCGAAAAAGATGGCAACTGATGTATCAGCAGTGCAGCAATTACAAGAGGATTTGCGGGGTGCTAGTTATGATGCAGCAGTTAAAGAATTTGAAGAGTTGAAAGCTTTTGCCGGACAAGAAGATCTCAAGCATTGGGATGTAAGTTATTGGGCAGAGAAGCAGCGAGAAGCCAAATTTGATTTTAATGAGGAAGAATTACGCCCTTATTTTTCATTACCTAAAGTACTAGATGGTTTATTTAGTTTGGCTAACCGTATCTTTGGTATAACTATTACTGCTGTCGATGGACAAGCACCAGTATGGCACGAGGATGTGAGATATTTCCAGATTGCTGATGAAATAGGAGAAGCAATCGCTTTTTTCTATCTCGATCCTTATTCTCGTCCCGCCGAAAAGCGCGGTGGTGCGTGGATGAACGACTGCATCGGTAGAGCAAAAATGACCGTTGAGGGTAAAACCGAAACTCGCCTGCCAGTTGCTTATTTGACCTGCAACCAAACTCCTCCTGTAGATAATAAGCCTAGCTTAATGACTTTTGGGGAAGTAACCACCTTGTTTCATGAATTTGGTCATGGTTTACAACATATGTTGACTACGATTGACTATCCTGGTGCAGCAGGGATTAACAACGTAGAATGGGATGCGGTAGAATTACCAAGTCAGTTCATGGAAAACTGGTGTTATGATCACGCCACTCTTTTTGGTATGGCAAAACACTATCAAACTGGCGAAACGCTTCCCGAAGAATATTATCAAAAGTTGGTTGCAGCGAAAAACTATATGAGTGGTTCAGCAATGCTGCGTCAGTTACACTTTGGCATGTTAGATATGGAACTCCATTCTAATTATGAACCAGGAGGAGACGAAACTCCCAACGATGTGCGCGATCGCTTAGCGAAAACTACTAGCGTGTTGCAACCTATCACTGAAGATAACTTTCTCTGTTCTTTTGGACATATTTTTGCTGGTGGATATGCAGCGGGATATTATAGCTATAAGTGGGCAGAAGTGTTAAGTGCAGATGCTTTTGCTGCTTTTGAAGAAGCTGGCTTAGAAGATGAAGATGCAGTAAGATCAGTCGGCAAACGCTTTAAAGATACAGTACTGTCTCTAGGCGGTAGTTTACACCCGATGGAAGTGTTCGAGTCATTCCGTGGCAGAGAACCTGAAACTGAACCATTATTAAGACACAGTGGATTATTAGATGCCGCTTAAAATTAGCTGAACTAGTTGAATAAAAAAAATGAGCAGTGCTGCATGAGAAAATAAATATTCTTTTACGAAGCTACGCAACCTAACCTTATATATATCTAGAAGATATCTTTTGCGCTTTAACACTGCTCGTCTTTGTATTTGACCATCATCTAGAATCAGCTGACCTTGGTCTACATATTACTTTCCTTTTCAGCCTAGTTTTTATACATAGCTCAATTCAAATGTTGGTACAACAATCATTCAAACAAAAAGCGATCGCACATACTTTTGGCGCTCGCTTTTTGCTATATCTAATGCGGATGAAAGGACTTGAACCTTCAATAGGACTCTTGTCAACGCAATAGCGTTCTCTCAAACACTTGCTCACTAACGTTTAGAAGCAAAGTGAGCAAAAAGTGAGCAAAGATTATAAGTACGAGACTCGTTACGAAACTTTACAAAAAGAGTGGGAAACTTACTCAAAACAGACTCCTAGAGGCGTTACGCTCGTTAAAAGTGGAAACAACATCTATCTTCAATTTAAAACATCTAATACCTCTAGGAGTAAGTACAGATGTAATTGCAGGTTATCTACAGAGGGGATGATAGACGCGGTTAGAAAAGCTCATAGAGTTAAAGAAAAACTTTCTAACCTCAGTAGCGAGGTTGAATTCTGGAACTGGTACAAGAAAGAGATAGAAGAAGAAAGTCAACTGACAGATGATCGACTTACTTTTGCAGAAGCGATTAAAAAAGTAGAAGATGATTTCTGGAGTAGACTAAGCAGGACTAAAGAACCAAGGAGTAAAAGTAGTCCTAGTGATGTAAACAGCTACAGAGAGACATACGGTAAGTTTTATAAGCGGCTACCTCAAGATGGAGTGTTTGATATCAATACCATCATGGCAGTGGTTAACAGACAAGAAAAAGGAACTAGGACTTATAGTTATGCAGTAGGTGCTATGAAGAAATTAGCAGAGATGAATAGGAGGAGAGATGTATTAGATACTTTAGAGAATTTGGATACAGTTCAAACAAAGTTTAATGAGCTTCAAAGTATTGACCTAGAAGAGTTTATTAAGTGGAGAGACAAAGTCCTTGGAGTCACATCTAAACTTCACAAAAATTCCAACATAGAAAGTAGAAAAGCTTGGATGTGGACATTCTCTATTCAGATAATTTACGCCTTAAGGATTAACGAAGTTTTTGCAATCAAAAATTTATTCGAGCCTTACGTCACTAAAGACGGTGTATCTATACCTGCTTTGAATGATCCTTGTAACACGAAAAATTTGATTTACATAGGAAGGTTTACAAACTTAGGCACAAAAGTAAAAACTGGCGAAAGGCTGGCTAGACCACAAATACCCCCAAGATATCCTGATCTAATGGAGGTATTTGAAATCAAGTCCCCTTTGCTTCCTAAAGGTAAACCAAGGAGTAAAAAGCCTGAAACATTAGTTAAATTTCATGCTAAAGAGGCTAGGACTAGATTGGTTAAATGGAACGCTCCTTTTACTCAAACCCATGCAGATAGAAACCTAGGGAACATCAACGGGATGCAAGAAGGAATACCTCAAGAAATTAGATCTATGTCAATGGGACACACCCCCGCTCAA
>JAIMKV010000129.1 GCA_020692205.1 Myxosarcina sp. GA_180221_E-2-1-MAG-40_15 | reverse complement strand
GCTGCTTAATTTTGTCCGAACCATTGTATTTCTCTCTTGGGGATAATCGCCTCGATCTTGATGCCATGACATAAATAAAATCAAACATTCTCATAAATTAAGTATTGATTACAGAGTAAAAAGTCGTGGCACAATGAAGAAGAGTCAAGAAATTTAATAAAAGTTAAAAGAGGGGATATGGTCGCAACACCAATTAAAACCCAACCAAGGTTAAGTATTCAAACTGCCGAGATCGGTTCTGATACTACAGCAATTCGTTCCCTAGACTGGGATCGCGATCGCTTTGATATTGAGTTTGGACTGCAAAACGGCACGACATATAATTCTTATTTAATTCGTGGTGACAAAATTGCCTTAGTTGATACGTCTCACGCTAAGTTTCGCCAGCTATATCTAGATACTTTGCAGGGATTGATCGATCCTCAAAAGATTGATTATTTAATTATTAGTCATACTGAACCCGATCACAGTGGGCTAGTCAGAGATTTTCTAGAACTTGCACCCCAAGCGACGGTAGTTGCTGCAAAAATGGCAATTAAGTTTTTAGAAGATTTAGTCCACCAGCCGTTTAAGACACAGATCATTAAAAATGGTGAGACGATTGATTTAGGTCAAGGTCATGTAATCGAGTTTGTTAATGCGCCTAATTTACACTGGCCTGATACTATTTTCAGTTACGACCACAAGTCAGGTATTTTGTTTACCTGTGATGCCTTTGGGATGCACTACTGTTCTAATGCTACCTATGACGAAGATCTCAAGGCAATTGAAAAAGACTATCGTTTTTATTATGATTGTCTGATGGGGCCAAATGCTCGTTCGGTGCTTTCGGCAATGAAGCGAATGGATCAGCTAGGCGAAATTAAGACTGTAGCTAATGGACATGGCCCTTTGTTGCGTCACAACCTTCAAGAATTACTGGAACGCTATCGCAATTGGAGTCAAGCCCAAACCAAGGCAGAAAAAAGCGTAGCGGTATTCTATATCTCTGACTATGGCTACAGCGATCGCCTTAGCCAAGCAATTGCTAAAGGCATTACTAAAACTGGTGTGGCAGTAGAAATGGTCGATTTGCGCTCGGCTGATAATACTGAAGTCCACGAAATCGTTAATCGTTCTGTGGGTATTGCGATCGGTATGCCGCCGTTGGGTGGCAAAAATCAGCAGGATATCGCTGCTAATTTAGGTACAGTTTTGGCTGCATCTAAAGAAAAGCAAATAATTGGGTTGTTTGAATCTTATGGTGATGATGACGAACCCATCGATCCACTATTAACCAAGTTTCGTGAGGCGGGTTTAAAACCTGGCTTTCCCGCTATCAGGCTCAAAGATGTTCCTACTGAAGCTGACTATCAAATGTGCGAAGAGTCGGGAACTGATTTAGGACAACTCCTTACCCGCCAGGATTTAGTTAAGCAAATGAAGTCCCTCGATAGCGATTTAGATAAAGCGATCGGGCGTTTGAGTGGTGGACTATATATTATTACCGCAACCAAAGGAAATGTCAGTAGTGCGATGTTAGCTTCCTGGGTGTCTCAGGCTAGCTTTGAACCACCTGGATTGACTATTGCTGTAGCTAAAGATCGGGCAATTGAATCTTTGATGCAGGTGGGCGATCGCTTTGTCTTAAACATCCTGGAAGAAGGTAAATATCAAACCTTGATGAAACATTTCTTGAAGCGATTTAAGCCAGGTGCAGATCGTTTCGCAGGAGTTAAAACTCAAACCGCAGTCAACGGTTCTCCTATTTTGACTGATGCTTTAGCATATCTAGAATGTGAAGTATCCAGCCGGATGGAATGTAGCGATCATTGGATTGTTTATAGCCAGGTAGATTTAGGTCGAGTTTCTCATCCTGATGGTTTAACCGCAGTTCACCACCGTAAGGTAGGGAACCACTATTAAATTGACTGCTGCATCAGTAATAATTAAGGCTGTTATTTAATCAGTTGTTAGTTGTTAGCCTTAGAAGCTTTGAAGACAACTAACAGCTTGGTTAATAGCTAAAATAATCTGATTAAGATCTCAATTAATCTATTTATATAGATCAAACGTTTTGTAATTTCCCTTTAAAGGTGCTAGCTTCTGGCAAAGATTCCCCTTCTTCTAGGCAAGAGTGAATCATTAACTGCAATACTTCCTTGCCATTTTTCAATGCTTCTTCATAAGTATCACCATAAGTATGACAAAGTTCTCCCCACTCAGGAAGAGTGACTACAAAACAATTTTCTTTTTTAGACCACTGAATTATTATGCTGTAATTTAACATTTCAATATTGTCCCATAATACTTATAAGAATAGGCAATATCTATTAATTATGGCTATTGAACCAATACAAATATAGTTACCTAGCTTGAATTAGTGCAAAATTGATTGTGTTTTCTATTTGTCTATTCAATCTTAAATAAAGATCTTAAAAACGTCATCTGCTTAAATAACTGAGCGATCGCCAATTCCCAAATCAAAGCTTATTATCAATAACTATTAATTATTGATATTGTTCCAGGAAATTTAAAGCCTGATTACGTAAATCATAATATTCTTGTGACTTAAGAATTGCCTTGCGATCGCGAGGATGAGGAAAAGGAACTTTTAGAATTTCCCCAATCTTAGCTTCAGGGCCATTAGTCATCAGAATAATGCGATCAGACATATAAATTGCCTCGTCTACATCATGGGTAATCATCATTACCGCTTGGCGATGATTTTCCCAAATTTCTAATACCTGTGCTTGGAGCTTTCTTTTAGTTAAAGCATCCAATGCGCCAAAGGGTTCGTCCATCAGTAACATTTTGGGACGAGTAATCAAAGCCCGAGCAATTCCTACCCGTTGTTTCATCCCCCCAGAAATTTCATCGGGATATTTATCGGCAGCTTCGGTTAAATTTACCATTGCTAAATGTTCGTTGATCGAATCTACTTTTTCAGCACGAGTAGCCTTTTTATATACTTCATCTACCGCTAAACGAATATTTTCCCTAACTGTCAACCACGGCAAAAGAGCATAATTTTGAAAAACCATCATCCTTTCTGCACCTGGTTTACGAATTTCTTTTCCTTCTAGGGTAATTCGTCCCGCAGTTGCTTTATCTAAACCTGCGATGATTCTGAGCATGGTTGATTTTCCACAACCCGAGTGACCAATTACCGAAATATATTCCTCTGCTCCAATAGTTAAATCAATACCGTCGATAACTACTGTTCGACCACCATCAGGTTTAGGAAAAGCTTTAACCAAATTTTCAATAACCAAAAAATCATCTTGGCTGCGATCAACCATAGTATTACTTTTATTAGTGATAGTAGAATCAAACATTGATAACTCCTTGAAAAACTAAAGTACTTGGGATGTCCGTGCTAAACAAAACCTAAGACATGAAAAATGAGCGGGGTGCATTTGCCCGAATTTTAAAACTGTCGAGATAACCGACTGGATCGCTAGGATCGAATGCTTTATTGTCAATAAATGCTTCAGCCGACTCAACCTTAAAATCTTCTGTCGGACACTGAATTCCCATTTCGCCAGCAATTGCACGATATAAATCAGTACGCCAAGCTGTTTGCGCAATTTCATCGGCATTTTTAGGAAATTTCTCAATTTGTTGCCAGCGTGTAGCTTGTGTCATCAACCAAAGGTTTTGTGACTGCCACAAAAAGGTGGAATGATCGTGGGGAACAGTCGAAACTTCCGCGGGCAAATCGTAAAATATAGTAGTTGCTATACTATCCACAATTCGTTTTTGGTTGTCAAAACCACCATAATTATAATTGCCGACAATGCCTGCGCTAGTAATTTCTGGCTTAGCTCCAGTATAAGAACGCTCCGAGACAATTTGAGCTACTTCGGCTCGATTTTCAGGCTTGCTGCAATACTGACAAGCTTCGATCATTGCTTTAACCATAGAGCGGTAAGTTTTCGGATTCTCATTGATAAAAGATTCCATTACCGCCAAAACGCGATCGGGATGTCCACGCCAGATTTCTCTTCCTTGGGCAAAGGTAAAGCCAATATCCTCATTACCAGAAATTGCTCTGGTATTCCAAGGTTCTGCCACCATATATGCTTGCATGGCGCCAATTCGCATATTGGTCACCATTTGCGGTGGTGGAGTAATCATAATGCGAAACTGTTCTACAGGGTCTAAACCCGCAGCTGCAATCAAATAACGCATAAAGTATTCATAAATCGCCGAACTTAAGACTACGGCTAACGAACGCTTTTCTGGTGGAGCATTACGAAAATAACCATCAAAATCGCGTCCGAATTGGTCTAAATTCCCCTGATAATCCTGCCAAGGACGAATACCAGCATTCCAAAGCTCTTTACTCATAGTCATGGCGTTACCGTGACGGTGAATGGTCATGGCAGCACATAAAGGGGCATGACGCGCGCCTTCTGCTCCTGCTCTGGCGTTCATGACTGCCCCAGAAACTACAGGAGAGGCATCTAGGCGACCAAAGATGATACCATCGCGAGAGTTTGCCCAACTAGCTTCCCGACTCAAAGTTACATTCAAGCCATACTTGCGGAAAAAGCCTTTCTGCCAAGCTACAGCAAAGGGAGCGCAATCATTAACAGGAACGTAACCAATAGTGAGATTGGGTTTTTCTAAACTTTCAGGTTTGATGATGGGTTCGACGGCTAAAGCTGCCTCAGTTAAAGTTTTGGGGGCTTTACTACCACTGATCGCACAACTTGATAAGGCGATCGCCGACGCACTCATTCCCAAGCCTTGGATAAAGGCTCTGCGTTTTATTTTTCTGTACATTTTAATACTCCAGATCGAGGAACTAGGAACGAGCAGGACGATGAGTTACCCAGGTTTCTATTAAGCCCAAAAGGTAGTCCAGAATTAAACCAGTTATCCCAATGACAAAGACAGCTAAAAATACCGAACTAAGGTTAAGACGACTCCATTCATCCCAAACGAAAAAGCCAATACCGATACCGCCTGTAAGCATCTCTACTGCCACGATAACTAACCAAGCCACACCTAAACTAATCCGCAAGCCAGTAAAAATATAAGGCATACTAGCAGGCAAAATAATCTTGACAATTTTCTTCCAAGCTGGCATTTCTAGCATTTGGGCTACGTCTTGGTAGTCTTTAGGCACGCTAGATACCCCCAAAGCCGTGTTAATAATTGTCGACCAAAGAGAAGTAATAAAAATAACGAAAATCGCGGAAGGATCGGCAACATTAAAAATAGCTAGAGAGATCGGCAACCAAGCTAGAGGAGAAACAGGTTTCAGGACTTGAATTACTGGATTAATCGCCAACATTGCAGGTCGAGACATTCCGATCAAAAAGCCTACAGGGATAGCTACCACAGCCCCAATTAAAAACCCAATGACTACCCGTCGTAAACTAGCGAGTAATAACCAACCCAGCCCTAAATCTCCTGGACCTCGACGATAAAAAGGATTGAAAATATAATCTAAATTCTCCATCAGTGCTTGTGGAGGTGTGGGCATTAGTTCGGGACGAAATAGAGCGATCGCCCACCAAACAGCAATTAACCCAGCAAAACCTGCTAATGGCAATAAAAATGTGTCTCTAACAACTATTGGTTTTGCCTTTTTCCAAGTAGCTTGACCAGCTACGGCAATTATAGATAAGTTCATATGTGTATCCGCATTAGTGAGAAATAGCTACTCGAAGCGGTAAATTCAGGGGACACTAAATGATGATAGAGTTGCTACTAAATTTTTCGTCAGTTTTTTCCCAAAGATAATAAGATTATCTAACAAGCTATAACTGAAAAAAATATTTCTCTATTTATTAGAAGATGCGCCCCATATTTACTTCGCCTGTTTCTTGATTTAATAAATTGACCTAACTAGGATTAGGCTTAGTGATGGAAGATAATTTTTATTTTTTCCAATCGCACAATTTATAGGATTAGGATTTACTCGATTGATCAAGTGATCAGGTAAAATTGAATAAACTCTTGCTACTTCCTTCTTATAAATTGTTTGCTATTAAATTGTGACAATTAAGATGTATTTTGCTTGTTTGTAATACGTCCGACATAATGATTTCCATCTCCTTATAGCTAGCTGAGCTGCCCTAAATAATAAGGCAACCCGATGTAGAGAGCAGTTAGATCTAAGGATAATGATGAGAGCAATTTTTTTAAGTAAAAAATGTCTCTTCAATCTCCTCTCAATGCCTACGAGGTTAGCTGACGGGCTAGGACTGAG
>JAIMKV010000128.1 GCA_020692205.1 Myxosarcina sp. GA_180221_E-2-1-MAG-40_15 | reverse complement strand
CTACTTTTGGGAATTGGTATTACCAGTAAGTCATTGTATTTGTTGGGCAGTAAAATTACAACCCGCAACTCCTAATTTAACTCCGCCGTAACCCGATAGCGTTGCAGAACTTGTTTCAAATACTTACCAGTATAAGATCTCTCATTTTGGGCTACTTCTTCAGGCGTACCCGTAGCGATAATTTCTCCGCCTTGATCTCCTCCTTCTGGACCAAGATCGATAATCCAGTCAGAACAACGAATTACGTCTAGGTTGTGTTCGATCACGATTAAAGAATTACCTTTATCTACCAGCCGTTGCAGCACGTTTAATAGATGATGGACATCGTAAAAAGATAAGCCTGTAGTCGGTTCATCGATGAGGTAGAGAGTTTTACCAGTGGCGCGACGGGATAGTTCAGAGGCGAGTTTGACTCGCTGGGCTTCACCACCTGATAAAGTTGGGGCTGGTTGTCCTAACTTGACATAGCCTAAGCCAACATCCATAAGAGTTTGCAGTCTAGTAGAAGCGCGAGGAATATTTTTAAAAGTTTCTAAGGCTTCTTCTACGGTCATATCCAAGACATCGGCAATCGAATAATTTTTGTATTTAGCTTGAAGAGTCTCGCGATTATATCTCGCCCCTTTGCAGACATCACACTGAACATAAACATCGGGTAAGAAATTCATTTCAATTACGTTTACCCCTTGTCCGCTACAGGCTTCACATCGCCCACCTTTGACGTTGAACGAGAAACGTCCTGCTTTATAGCCTCTGGCTTTAGCTTCAATGGTTTCGACAAAAATGGCACGGATGGCATCAAATACGCCTGTATAGGTAGCGGTGTTGGAACGCGGAGTACGACCAATGGGAGATTGATCGATTGTAATGACTTTATCGATCGCCTGTAAACCATCAACTTCTCCTAGCTGTTTAGGGAACGGTGTTTTGCGACTCAAATGATGTTTTAAAGCGGGATGTAATAGTTCGTTTACTAAAGTAGATTTGCCTGAACCCGATACTCCAGTAATACAGACAAACTTACCTAGAGGAATCTCGACATCAATATGTTGCAGATTATTTTGATGGCAGTCTTTGAGCGTGATACCAAAGGCTTTACCTCTTCTTCGTTCCTCTGGGGTAGAAATAACTCTTTTTCCTGATAAATATGCCCCCGTAAGCGAAGTTTCTGAATTGAGTAACGCGGTTAAATTACCCTGAACTACAATCTCGCCTCCATGTACTCCTGCTTTAGGGCCAATATCCACCAAACTATCCGCAGCACGTATCGTATCTTCGTCATGTTCTACGACGATCAAGGTATTACCCAAATCTCGCAATTTTTTGAGCGTGCCTAGCAATTTATCGTTATCCCGTTGGTGCAAACCAATACTGGGTTCATCTAAGACATAGAGGACACCAGTTAATCCTGCGCCAATTTGAGTAGCTAATCTAATTCTTTGGGCTTCTCCTCCAGATAGAGTCATGGCTGCGCGGTCTAAAGTCAAATAGTCTAAACCGACATCCAGTAAAAATTGCAGACGGGATCTAATTTCCTTTAATGCTAATTCCCCAATCAAAGCCTGGCGGTTGGTAAGTTTTAAATTATTTACTCTGTCTAAGCACTCGCGAATCGGTACACCCGCTAAATCATTAATACGATATTGACCCAAACTAACCGACAAAGATTCTGGCTTTAAGCGTTGTCCATTACAGGTGTCGCAGGGCTGATTGACTAAATATTGCTCTAGCTTGTTTTTAACCGAGTCGGAGTTAGTTTCTTGATAGTTGCGCTGCAACATTTTAAGCACACCTGAATAGTGCCGATGATAGCCCTTAGGTTGACTACCGCGACTATCGGACTGGAAGTAAACAGCTTCTTCAGCGCCATAAAGAATTACGTTCTGCTGTTCTTCGCTAAGCTGTGACCACTTAGTTTGAATTTCAAAACCAAAAGCCTGTCCTACGCCATGTAGCAAAGAAAGATAGTAAGAATTATCTTTATCCGACCAAGGCGCGATCGCACTATATACTGGTTGAGTGTAATCTGGAACGACCAATTCAGGTGAAAATGTTCGATGACTTCCTAACCCATGACAGTCGGGACAAGCACCATAGGGTGAATTAAAGGAAAATAAACGCGGTGAAAGTTCCTCTATTACCGCACCATGTTCGGGACAGGCAAAGTTTTCTGAAAAAGTAATATTGGCTGGCTGTTCCTCTTGACTATCGGTATTATGAAGAATATCAATCTCGGCAATGCCGTCTGACAAACGCAGACAAGTCGAGAGCGAATCAGCTAAACGCTCTTGAATGCCTGATTTTTTAATTAGACGATCTACTACAACCTCAATATTATGTTTGTAGTTTTTATCTAGTTCAACTAAGTCGTCTAACTGTCTAACTTCGCCATTGATTTTGACTCTGACATATCCCTGAGAAGCCAAACTAGACAATAATTGCTTATGTGTCCCTTTTTTACTCCGCACCACGGGAGCAAGAATCATAAACTTAGCCTGGTCGGGCAATTCCATAATGCGATCGCACATTTCGTCAATCGTCTGTGGCACTATTGAGCGATCGCACTTCGGACAATGAGGCTCACCAGCTCTACCGAACAGTAACCTAAGATAGTCGTAAATTTCGGTAACTGTCCCTACCGTTGAACGAGGATTATGAGAAGTAGACTTTTGATCGATGGAGATAGCAGGACTCAATCCTTCAATCGCATCGACATCAGGCTTGTCTAGCTGTCCTAAAAACTGTCTGGCGTAAGCACTAAGAGATTCTACATAGCGTCTTTGTCCTTCGGCAAAAATAGTATCAAATGCCAAAGAAGATTTACCCGAACCTGAAACTCCAGTAAAGACAATCAGTTGATTGCGAGGTAACTCTAAATCAATATTTTTTAAGTTATGTTGCCTCGCACCTTTGATGCGAATCACATTTTCTTGGATGGGAAGTTGCTCAACCTCAGTATTTTTACCGTTAGCTTGCATACCGTTGCTAAAAAAAGACATACAGTCAGTGCTTAAGAGTTCTTAAATTATATTAACGTTATACGTCTCTTGTGAATTAGCAACCTTCAGCTTAATACTGATTTTGGATTATTTGATTCAATAGCGATCGCCAATTTTTGAATGTGAAAATTAAATTAAAATTTTATGCCAAAATTATAAAAGATTTAGAATTTAGAGCTATGAATCGAGGTCTAAAATATTTGACGTTACATTCGTCTCTGACTGCGGTTTCATTTTATGAAAATAACGGATTTAAAAAAGGTTATGAAGGAACTCATGCTTTAGCCAGAGGAGAACAGATGGCTTGTGTAATCATGAAAAAAGAGATTATCGGATGTACATCTCATTAATTATTTTATATTGTTAAAATCTACCCCTGTATATATTTCAGCTAATTCTGATTCTAGATCTACTGAACCTAATTGAATTGAAGCTTTTTCCATTTCATATTCAGACAATAGCCATTTTCCCGCTTCTGTCTTGGTGTATTGCATGACATGATAGTGCTGCTGAGATATTAAAATATATTCTTTCATTTCAGGAATAGAACGATAGTAAGTAAATTTATCTCCTTGGTCGTAATTTTGCGTTGATGGAGAGAGAACTTCTGTAATCATCACAGGGTTCATTACCGTGGTTGTTCCTCGATCGGCATAAATAGGTTCTCCTTCGATCAGCATTACGTCAGGATAAGTATATAGACGATAACGAGGTATCCATAAACGCACATCAGCCATATAGACACGGTAGTTTTGCTTTTTCAAGCCGAATTTAAGATTGGCATAAAAATTACCCGAGATCTCGTTATGATTAGTTGTACCTCCTGTCATAGGAATAATTTCTCCATCGCGATATTCGCTTTTGTATTCTGCTTGTTCTTCTAACTGTAAATATTCTTCTGGGGTATAGGAGCGAGCTTGTAACTGCATGATTTTAAACGAAAGTAAGTTATTAGTTATTATTATTGCTTCTAATTTTAGTCTCGAAGTTTCGCGATCGCGATGTTGCTTAATTCTTGCGGGACTAGAGTAAATAGTCAAATATTAAAATAAATACAAAAAAAGCAAGAGCCAGATTTATAACCTGGCTCTCGCTTTTTTAGTACCCCCAAGGGAATTTGAATCCCTGTCGCCTCCGTGAAAGGGAGGTGTCCTAGGCCACTAGACGATGGGGGCTTGGACTCTTTGCTAGTCATTTCTTTAACTGGCAACGTTTTTAAATATATCGAATATTTTTGTTACTGTCAACAATTCACCCAGAAAAAGTTTCTCAGCAGCAAGCTAAAACTACTGAATGCCTCGCTGCATTTGCCTGAGTCGCTTTTGAGCCACAGGATCGAGAGTATTAAATAAAAAGCGACCAGGAGGCTGCTTCTTGGTCTGCTTTTTGGTTCTGCTTTTGGTTTTTTGGGCTGTTTGTTCAACTTCTCTAGCTAGCATTGGAGCAGAAAGCCATTCTGCCCCATAACCAACTACGGTTAACTGCTGGGCGCGATCGCTTGTAGCGACAATTAAACGAGTCGACTCCTGCTGATATTTTCTTCGAGAAAATGTCGCACAGAATTTTTCAATGTAAGTATCGGCAGTTTCGGCAAAAGCAGTGTAATGTACCGACAAAGCAGAAGTATGTATTTCAGTACTGCGGGGCGTGTCTTGATAGTGAGCATCAAAGACTACCTTAGTGCGGTATGCCACAGCAGCACTGTAGTTAATTAAACATTCGACTAATTCATGACGGGCAGCTTCTAAGCCGTGGCGATCGCGACTTTTTTTTAAGTCCGACCAGTCACCGACAATATTATAACCGTCGACGAGTAGTATTGCCTGGTAGGAGGAGGGGGACATTGCAATAGGTGATTTTTAAAACTGAATTATGATTTCATCCTTAATCTTAAGCAAATTTGTTAACAAAAAGTAAATTAGCTTAAAAAGCTTTTGGCTTAAATTACTCACAGTAACAGCTTTAAGCTTAAGAAATTAGTACATAAATCACATTAAGTTCTTTTATTGCTGTTCAGTTGCTAACAGTTTTTCTTTGAGCATTTGTGGTTCTCCCTGAGCTACAACTTTTCCTCCTTCTAGCAAGAAAGCTCCATCACAGTAATCTAGTTCTTCTAAGCGGTGAGTTACCCAAAGAGCAGTCAGTCCCCGTTTTTTGACTAAATTTCTTACCTGAGACACCAATTCTAATTGAGTATCAGGATCGAGTAGAGCCGTAGGTTCGTCAAACAAAATTACTTCACAGTTACGAGCAATTGCTCCAGCGATCGCAATTCTTTGTTTTTGTCCTCCGCTTAAGGCATGGATTGGTCGTCTTTCTAAATCTAGTAGATTTACCGCATCCAAAGCCTCTTTTACTCTTTGTCTGGTCTGCATTTGAGATAAGTTTTCACTTACCAAACCAAAGGCAATATCTGCACCTACAGTAGGCATAACCAACTGATGGTCAGGATTTTGAAAGACAAATCCAGTTTTACGAGGCATGACAATCGTTCCCGAGTCAGGAATTAGTAATCCAGCTAGTAGTCTCAACAAGGTAGATTTACCACTGCCATTATTGCCTAGCAGCATCCAAAATTCTCCTTGAGGAACTTGGAGAGAACAACCTTTCAAGACCACGGCTTCAGATGACCAACCAAAGTAAATGTTGTCTACTTTGATAATTGCTGATTTGTCAGACTTAGTATTAATCGAAGAAGTCATTACCGATCAGCAACGGCAGCAAAGAAGCCAGGTACTCTTCCTTCTGCCATACCACCAGACCTTTTATTAACGCTGACAGCATTAATTAAGTTGCTTTTGACCGCTACTTTTTTATCCTCATCTTTGTCACAAGCCAATTCAATCAAATCAGAACTGCCCGAGCGCATCGCCTGAAGAATTTCTTGATAAAGGCTTTCAGCAGCTTCCGCTTCTTTACGCTGTACTGAGATGGGTAAAGGAATGTCTTGTAAAACTATATCAATGGTAAACATGAAACGCTAAATCTAAAAATGACAACAATTAGATTATCTTCCAGATTCATCTGGTTTTGCATCTTTTTTTAGCTTTAATCTAGAATAAATTTAATTTTTTCTTTGGATTTACTCTGGAAATTTCCAGGGTTTTCTTCTATTATGTGTAGTATAAGTAAAGAAAAGTTAACTTTTCTCACAATTGGCTTGATGTAGTTTCGTGTCAAGTCATCTAATCGTAATAATTCCCAACGATCTTATAAGTATTATTTTGGAGATCTAGTATATGACAATAGCAGTAGGACGCGCGCC
>JAIMKV010000127.1 GCA_020692205.1 Myxosarcina sp. GA_180221_E-2-1-MAG-40_15 | reverse complement strand
CCTAACGTATTCGCGTAATGCTATATATTTCAAAAATTATGACTGACCTTAATCAAGCGGTAGTAGTTTTGACTGGTGCAACAGGAGGCTTTGGTCAAGAACTAACTCGCCAGTTATTACAGGCTGGTAGCCATTTGATTCTTAGCGATCTCGATCGCACGACGTTAGACAATCAGGCTGCTAAAGTAAGCAGCAAAATAACTACAGGAAAGATAATTGCTTGTATTGAGAGCGATCTAGCAAGCCGTGAAGGTTGCCAAACTCTTTATGATCAAATTAAAGCTTTAGATATCCCCATTGATATTTTAATTAACAATGCAGGTATTGGTTTATTTGGTCGTATGGACGAAGTTCCTGCTGATAAATGGGAACGGTTAATGCAGGTTAATTTAATTACACCGATGCGTTTAAGTTCTTTAGTTGTTGCTGATATGATTGAGCGCAGACAAGGGCATATTGTGAACATCTCTTCTTTGGCAGGTTGGATTGCTCCTGCGGGTCTGGCTCACTATTCTAGTAGTAAGTTTGGCTTACGTGGTTTTAGCGAAGGATTATGGAATGAGGTAAAACTTTATAATGTCAAAGTTACCGCAGTTTATCCCTTTTTTAGCCGTACTCCCATACTTCAGTCGGAACGTTTTGGCGCATTAGCTCATAGTAAGACAGGTTTTCCTGAACATCTGGTAACCGATCCAGCTAAAGTTATGGAAAAAACTATTAAAGCAATTGTGCGTAATCAACTTCACGTATTTCCCGATCAGATGGCATATCGTATCTATATTCTCAAACAATATTTTCCCAAAGTGTTTGACTGGATGAACAATCGGATGAAGGCAAATCAAAACGTTGATAAATTTTGAGCTAATTTTTTTGACTTGCATTCAAACTCTTTAACAACAGGTCATAGTTAAACTTTTAGAAGTGTGGAGATAGCGGACAAATATAGCAATAATGATATGTTTTGTATCTAGTTTGGGAATAATAGCAGTGTAAACCCTGAAAATATGTTTGCAGTTCTGTTAACCCATGAATTTGATCAGAGTTTTTACCATTGCCAACAATGGTTTTAAAGAAGTTATCCGCGATCGCATTCTTTATTTTATCGGTTTTTTTGCTCTACTCTTGATTTTGGCTCAAAGAATTATTCCTGAAATTGCTGCGGGGACTCATGAAAAGATTCTCTTGGATTTTGGGATTGGTGCGATCGCTATTTTGAGTGTGATTGTGGCGATCTTTGTCGGAACGGCATTAATCAACAAAGAGATTGAAAAACGTACTCTGCTGATGCTAATTCCTAAACCAATTAGCCGTGCTGAACTAATACTAGGTAAACATTTGGGACTTACCGCAGTATTGGCGGTGACGCTCTCGATTATGATGACAATTTATTTAGCTATGCTGAGTCTGGCTGAGATTAGCTATCCTACCAGCGCGCTAATCACCGCGGGAGTTTTTTTATTAATTGAGCTAGCTCTTATTACCGCAGTATCGATTCTATTTGGTGTTTTTACTAGTTCAATTTTGGCTACTTTACTCAGCTTTGGAGTTTATTTAATGGGCCACTTCAGCGAGGATCTAGTGGAATTAGGAAAACTTAGCAAAAATGCCAGTATCGAAAGTTTGACTACCAGTCTGTATTTAGTACTGCCCAATCTTTCGCGGCTGGATCTAAAAAATGAAGCAGTTTATGGTCTACTACCAAATTCTTCCGAGCTAATAAGCCATGCTCTATATGGCTTACTTTACACTGCTTTACTGTTAATTATTTCCATGATGATCTTTGCTCAAAAAGAATTTTAAGTAATAATATCTAAAATAGTCTGCATTTCTAGACAATTTTTGTAGCCATCAACTCTATTCCACGTCAATGTTTAATCTCTTGAACCATGAGTAGCAAATTACCTAAAAAGATCGTAAGCTTTAGCCTAACCTTTATTTATTGTTAGACACAGAGATAATCAATAAAAACCTGTCTGCAACTAGATTGCTCCTTGAAATCCCTCGATATCATCGATAGCCAATCTGTTGAATACACGCAAAACTCTTGAGCAACATTAAATTATTATGTTAGAAAGTTCTGGGTCGATTTTACAGCTAAAGTCAGAGATAATCTCTGACCGTTGGTCAAGAGTAACAGCACTCAGCATAGTGAATCTTCTCATAATTTCAGATCAGACTGCCAACTTTAAAGCGATCGCCAACTTGTTACATTCGGCAAATATTAATTTTACCTACGATCTAATCGATACTAAACGCTTAAGCGAAAATCTGCCTCAATCAAAATACAGTGCGATTTTGTATGATTACATTCAAATTCCCGACCATAATACTGACAAGTCTCTAATTGGCAAACTTCAGTGGTGGTGTCATATTCATCCAGATACTCCCCTAATTCTAATTACAGATACTTTAGGTGATGAACGAGCCGTAAAATTGATTCAGTCGGGGGTTAGTGCCTATATACTAAGGCACAAGCTCGAACAACTACCAGATACTTTAGAAAAGACTTTACACAATTTTGCTAGCCAGCGAGCAATAGTTAAGCAGCAACAAAATCTAATTGAGCAACAGCAACAAAGAATTCGACATTTAGAAGCGCAACAGGAAAGTTGGCACGAGCAAGAACAAGTAAGACAAGAACATATTTCTCATTTAGTTCACGAGTTTAGGAGTCCCATCGCTGCCATAATCGGCTTTGCCAGAGCTTTGAAAGAACAGTACTATGGCAAGCTAAACGATAAACAAAAAGAATATGCTGGCTTTTTAGTTGATTCAGGAGAACATTTGCTGGCTTTGGTTAAAAACTATTTAGAAATTACTAAAATTGATGCCAACAAACAAATATTGGATTTAGAACGAATTGCGGTGGTGGAAATTTGTCAGGCATCTATCTTGATGGTTGCCAAACAAGCCAAAGTCAAAGGATTAAAGCTAGATTTTGACTTAGATGACAAAATTGATTTTTGTCTTGCTGACTCGATGCGTCTTAAACAGATTTTAATTAACTTGCTCAGCAACGCAATTAAGTTTACCGATCAAGGTTCAGTAATCTTAAAAGTAAGTCCTCAAGATGATGATCTGCACTTTGCTGTTATGGATACTGGAACGGGAATCTCTCAGGAGAATCTGGTTAAACTATTTCAACCTTTTCCCCAAATTACCAATCATCATGAAAACACTGGTTTAGGATTAACGCTATCTAAAAAGCTAGCTAAACTTCACGGTGGAGACATTCTGGTGACTTCAAAACTAGGCGAAGGCAGTTGTTTTACGCTGGTTATTCCTCAGCATCAACCTAGTCAGTCAACAGCTAGATCAAGTGAGTACGGTCAATTTACCTCGAACACAGAGTATTCAGATTAGATACTATAACAATAGTTAACGATTGTTTGATGGTTGATGGTTAAGTAATGAGCGAACAAAAATTAGCCGAGTTAAAAAGTTTATTTCAAGGTATGGAAAAAGCTTTAATTGCCTATTCTGGAGGAGTAGACAGTACTTTAGTCGCAAAAATCGCCCAGGATGTTTTAGGCGATCGCGCTTTGGCAATAACTGCCGTATCTCCTTCGCTGCTACCTGAAGAATTAATTGATGCTCAAACTCAAGCAGCGCAAATCGGCATCAAACATGAGCTAGTCGAAACTCATGAAATGGATAATCCAGATTACACTGCTAACCCAGTTAATCGCTGTTATTTTTGTAAAAGCGAACTTCACGACACTTTAAAACCTCTAGCCTTAAAGCGAGGATATGCTTACGTAGTGGATGGAGTAAACGCCGACGATCTCCAAGATTATCGTCCAGGTATTCAAGCAGCAAAAGAACGAGGAGCGCGATCGCCTTTAGCAGAAGTAGGAGTAAGTAAAGCAGAGGTTAGAGAGATTTCCCGTAGTTTGGGTTTGGCGTGGTGGGATAAACCAGCTCAACCTTGTCTTAGCTCCCGTTTTCCCTACGGTGAAGCGATTACCGTTACTAAATTGCAGCGCGTCGGCAGGGCAGAAATTTATCTGCGTCAGCTTGGCTATGACAATCTCAGAGTACGTTCTCAGGATGACACCGCCAAAATTGAATTACCCGCATCAGACATTACTCAATTTGTGCAGCAAGTTAATTTACCTGAATTGGTCAAAAGATTTCAAGATCTAGGATTTATCTATGTAACTCTCGATTTAGAAGGTTATCGTAGTGGGAAATTAAACCAAGTGCTAAAATAAGCATAACAGTATAACTAAGAAATATATGGCTGAACGACTCAAACGCTGGGAATCTCCCCGCAAAAGGGGACGTAACGATAAAGGTAAAGGTGGCTCTGCTAGGGCAAGACAATTACGCAAAAGGGAACAAATGCTCCGTCAAAAATTAAAAGCCGAAGGGAGGGAAATTATTCCCTCTTTTTTTTGTCATCCCAAATCTATACTTGAGATAATCTCTTACCGTTGGTCAAAAATTTAAGCCACACAATTTTTAATCTCCGATTGCCAAGTTTATGTCGTTAGAAATAATTATTCCGATCGCGGCAGCAATTATTTTATTGCTGCTGTTTGTATGGTTAATCAAGGTTTTTAAGTCAACCATCACAACAGTACTAGTGATTTTAGCAATTTTCATCTTACTCCAAATTGCGTTTGGGATTGATTCTCAAGAAATTATTCAGGAGATGATCCAGATAGTAGAGCGTTTTCAACAGCTAATCTTAGGTGGTTAACCAGGGTAAGCGCCAGAAAAATCAAACTGTAATCTGGTAAGGAGCATCAATCTACTTAATCAAGAAACGAGTTTCAAGTGTAGCACTCGTCAAAAAGCGATGCAGCATGGCTGAAAAGTATCTGCTGAAGAGTCTCCAAGCTTCGATTCCCTTACACTGTAACCCACTACTAAGACCTCAATTTTCTTGCGTTTACCCTGCCCCACTGCTGTTGCTGCTGAACCTGTTCTTGTCCTACCTCATCTGCTTCGGGTGTCATTTCTCTGGCTATAGTTTGGTTGCCCAAAACTAATTCTAAATCTTTATTTAAATCGAGACAGGACATTCCTTTGACACCTCGTATCTCAATTTTTACCTGTCCATCTTTCTCGATAAATACATCAATTTCCTGAAGTTCCATTGTTAAATAATTCCTATACTGTGCGTCTTAAAACTAAATGAATGCGATCGCCAAATTGGGCTTCTTCACTAACTAGAGAAAAACCTTGTTCTTCTAACTTAGCTTTTGGTCAAATTTTGTTGTTCTACCTGATTGCCCAGCCATCTTCTGCGATCGCTAGCGTAGTGTATCTGAGAAGGGATAACAGATATTTTCTCGTGGTTGTGTTGGTAGAAAGAACCATAGTCGGGGATATGAAAAGGAATTCCCATCTGCTGCGTTTCAGACCACAGTGCAACTACGGTATTGGATGTACCAAAATCAATAGCTAATCTTCCTGGCATAGTTTACTTAATCTTGAAGCCTTTAGCTTTAGAGTTCCCAGGAATCGAGTAAAACTAACTTTTTTACTGAAAATTTGTCATATATAAGCGACAGAATAACAGTAAAATCGTTATATGGAAAGCCGACCATGGAAAATTAAAAAGTACGTTACAGCAGACGGAGACTGTCCTTTCGATGAATGGTTCAATAAGCTCGATTCAAACTTACAGGCTAGGATTGATGTCCGACTTGACCGAGTGTGTCTGGGCAATTTTGGAGACAGAAAAAGTCTCGAAGGAGGAATTTTCGAGCTTCGGTTTCAGTTTGGGGCAGGTTATCGCATCTATTTTGGACTTTCTGGCAATCAAATAGTGCTTCTACTCGTTGGTGGTTCTAAGAAAGCGGCAAGACCCCGCGTCGCCTGAAGGCGCAAGGGAATGCTTGCCAAGACAACACAAAAAAAAGACATCAAAACAGCCCGTCGTCTCTGGAAAGCATATCTACAAGAACAAGGAGAAACTTAATCATGCCAACTAAAGATTATCAAATAGATTTACTCAAACGACTAGCTAATCCTGAATACGCAGCCCAATATTTAAAAGCAGCATTTGATGAAACTCTCGTTGATGGAAACAAGGCAGCTTTTTTGTTGGCTTTGAAAAATGTAGTCGAGGCGACTGGAGCGATGCAAACAGTAGCAAATGAAGCTCAGATTTCGCGCCAGCATTTATATCGAATGCTCAGTGAAGAAGGAAATCCGACTCTAGAAACATTAACTTCTGTACTTCAAGCAGTAGGAATGACGATTGATTTTAAACCTTCAATTCCAAAGCAATCATGACTAAAAAAATTAAAGTTCATTATCCAATGGTTCGGACAAAATTAAGCAGCAATAGTTCCGTAATCATAAAGATTTGAG
>JAIMKV010000040.1 GCA_020692205.1 Myxosarcina sp. GA_180221_E-2-1-MAG-40_15 | reverse complement strand
GAGTAAGTGTTTGAGAGAACGCAATAGCGTTAACAGAGTTTCTTAGTGGGGTTCGATTCCCCTCATCCGCTCTTTCATTTAGCTCAAGGGTTTTAGCTATCCCGCTTTAATCTGCTTAACCCGAACTCAGGCGATATTAATAATGACTGCCAGATTTACGATGCTGAATCGCGGTAACACCATGGTTTTCCAAGACTTCTCCTTGATCTATGACCGCATAAATTAAAGTGCGATCGCCAGACTCAATCTTATTTTGAACCGTACATTCTAAATAAGCCAAAGCCTCTTCAATAATTAAGCAGCCATTGGTAGCGGTTTTGGTCGTTAAGTTGTCAAAGGAATCAGTACTTTGAGATAAAAAATTGCGTCGGACGCTTCTACCTTCATTGAGAATATTTAGCACCAGTTTATCCCCTGGATTTCTAATTAAATCACTATTTTGTGCTGGGTCAACGGCTAGCATGATCCCAGGAGGATTAAAGGTTGCTTGGGATATCCACGAAGTCAGCACACCGCTATGTTGATTATTGTTACAGGTAGTTAAAACACAGAGCGAACCAATAATTCTGCCAACTGCTTGTTCGGTGCGATCAATTTGGGTTTCTGTAATTCCCTGACGCGGAGTACGTAGCCTTTTAGTTTTTTTCAATTTCTGAGTAAATTCTCTACCTGCTTGTTGACAGTCTTCTAAAGTAATAGCAGTAGGACTAAAACGCACGCGAATTGGTTCAAATCCAAAGCTATAGTGAGCGTCTCTAAGTTTGTTTTCTAATAAATCGATCGCCTCACCACTCCAGCCATAAGAACCAAATACTCCGACTAATTTAGTTTTGGCAGCGTTAGCCAAAACGATTCCCAATGCCGTTTGAATTTGAGTCGGTGCATGACCACCTAATGTCGGCGAACCAATGATCAAACCATCACAAGTTTGAATTGCTTGAGTAATCTCTTCGGTTGAAGCAAGTTCGCAGTTAATCGATTCTACATCTACTCCCGATTGTATTAAGCCTTGAGCGATCGCCTGAGCCAAAGTTGCAGTGTTGCCATAAGCAGAGGCGTAAAGCAGAGCCACCTTAAATTCTTGGACTTTTTGTTCTCGACACCAGGAACGATAATCGTAGCTAAAGCGACTAAGACTATATTTAACTAATGAACCATGAGCAGGAGCATAGATTTTGCTGTCAAAATCCTTAAATTTAACTAAAGCAGTCTCTAACTGTTTAGTTTGAGCAGCGTGAAGACAGTCAAAATAGAAACGACGGTCTAAATCTAACTGTTTCCAGTTGTCATCAAAGATTGGTTCATCACACAAATGCGAGCCAAAAAACTTATCGGTGTAAAGAATTTTACTCTGAGGATCGAAGGTACATAATCCATCTACCCAACGAGGAGTAGTCGCACTAATAAACTGTAGTTGATGTCCTTGTCCCAAGTCTAAAGTATCATTATCTCTGACTACTTGAATTCGCGATCGCCATTGAGGAAATATTAATGCAGCTTCTAAGGCTTTAACTGCTGGTTTAGAGCAAATAATTGTTGCTTGGGTGGCTTTTCCCGCTAGGACTTGTATTGTCGCCAAGCGATTGGGATTAACGTGCTGTAAGATGATGTAATCTAATTTTGCCAGATCGAGATGCTGTTCTAAGGTTTCTAAATAAATTTGCGTAAAAGATTGTCCTGGCGGATCGATTAGTGCTAACTTATCGGCTTGAATGAGATAAGAATTAGAAGTTGTGCCTTTTTGACGCGAATATTCAACTTCAAACTTTAATCTATCCCAAGTACGCGATCGCAATACCTGAGTGTTTGTGCCAATATTTGCTACTTGAACGTCTCTTTGTTTGGCAGGTGTGGGATTAATAGTTGCTTGTGTCATGATTTTTAATGCTTGATTGTTGATAAATTGCTGATTACTGTAAGGGCGATTCGCCCTAAAGGACTCGCTTCGCATCGCGAATTGCCCCTACCTTACTAATTACTGATTTTTGTTTATATCTCTCGGATATTTTTTGTTCTGGATCAACACCTTCAAAAGTGGGTGGTAGCCACACTCGGACTAGCAATAACACTGCTAAAACTAATAAAAAGGAACAAGTTGCTAATACTTGACTCCAGGGAATATCTAGAATTCCCTTAACAATAATTTCTCGTAACACCGAAACAATGGAAACTTCTACGGCAACTCCAATAGAAACGCGACGTTCTTGTAAATAAATGATTAATAAGCGAAATAATTCCACTAAAATCAGTACAAACAAAATATCAGCCGTGACTCTAGTAAAGTTTAAAGGCGGTAGCAGAGATACAAACATCTCTCGCAACTGAAGCGTCATAAAGCCAAATAAACCAATACAAAGAGAGATAATGATAAAGTCTTGGATAAATTCCAAAATTTGAATTACCCCAGTGCTATTGAGTAATTTGTGCCAGGGGGTTGGAGGAGAGTTAATGAGTTTTTGCATGATGACAATGAGATTTGGGGTATAGGGGAAAACTGACAGAATTTTTGCTTAATTTCCAATTTCCCAACTTCCCTATATCTAATAAAGGAAGACAAAAAACAAGTTTTGTGAAGCTAAAAGCTAATTAATAATGGTTTCCAACTTTGCGATGATGAACGGCAGTCAGGACATCCAGTTTGGCTACTCTGCCAGCTTGCGCAATACCATAAACAATCCAGTGATCGCTACACTCAATTCGATTGCTAACTTCGCATTCAATATAAGCTAAAGATTCAGCAATAATTGGTGAACCATTGCTAGCAGGTACGGTTTTAATTCCTGCAAAGCGATCGCCACCAGGGGGAAAACGTTTGAGAAAATGTCTAATTAAATGCTGATAATTCCCTTCTTCTAAAACATTCAACACAAAGCGATCGCCGATATTTAAGAAAGATTCAATCGCTCGATCTTTAGCCACGGCGATCGCAACTCCCAAAGGAGTTAAGCTGGCTTGCATTACCCAAGAGGCAACCATCGCGCTCTTGATTTCGCCTTTGGTGGCGGTAATAATATACAAGCCGTTGCTGATTCTACCTAGAGCTTTTTCTAAACTGTTATCAATGGCTTTCATTTGTTTAACAGTGCGATCGCGGGTTAACCATTGTCCTAAATCGGTACCAGCTTCATCACAGACTTGGTTAATAACTCGATCGGGAGCTTTTTTGACTAAAATGGGCGGAAAAACCTCGGTTAGTCCAATTTCTTGAAACTGATTGCGTAGCGGATAAATTGGTTCATCTTCTCCGCCACCTGCTTCAAATAGGGCGATCGCTTGTTTAGCGTGGGCGGCTGCCAGTATAGTACTAAGAATAGCTTGAGCTTCTTTATCTGATTGGGGTGGCATGCCAATGACTAAACCTGCTGCTTGAGAGACTAATTCTCTTACTTCTTGCGGTTCAGTATTGTTCCAATCAACTAATTCTACTGCGACACCTGTTTTCGTAATTCCAGGCTTGATCGCTCTGGCTAAATAATCACTATAACCATAATCTTCGGCATAGAATAGCGCGACTAAAGTTTCAGTTTTGGTTTGTGCTTGACTCCACTGTTGATAGCGATCGACTAATTCAGCACGATGATATTGTAATAATGGGCCATGTCCTGTGGCGATGGTTGCTAGTTCTAGTTTCCCCATCCGCTTGATCGCAGCTAAAACCGAACGGGCATTAGGTTTCATAAGACAGTCATAGTAATATTCAAAGTCTGCCTCAATCAGTTCCAAATCTTCATCAAAAGTCGGTTCATCACAATAATGCATCCCAAAGGCATCGCAAGTATATAAAACTTGAGTTTTGTAATCGTAAGTAAAAATTGTATCGGGCCAATGTAAATTAGGTGCAGAAACGAATTCTAATTCATGCCTATTTCCCAAATCCAAGCGATCGCCGTTTTTAACGATCTGATGTTGAAAAGGCTGATGCACCATGTTGGCTAAAAACTGAATTGCCACTTTTGCCCCAACTACTGTAACCTGGGGTGCTAATGCCAAGATGTCTTTAACTAAACCACTATGATCTGGTTCGGTATGACTGATAATTAAATAATCCAGTTGAGCTGGATCGATTAAACCTGTTAATAACTCCAGATAAAGCTGACGAAACTTAGCGTGAGAAGTATCAACAAGTGCTAGCTTTTCACCTTGAATGATAAAAGAATTATAGGTTGTCCCGTTTTGTAAACCAAATTCAATATCAAAGCGATTGCGATCCCAATCCAGACAACGAATTGCCAAGGTTTCTGAGGCAATCTCGACAGTTTGTAAAGTTAATCTAGCGGTAGATCTACTCTTCTGATTAATATCTGTGAATGCAACCATAAGTCAGTTACTCCTACTTTTGGTTAAGTACTCTAAATTCCTGGGGCAAATCTCAATTGCAGGCAGCACAACTCTTGTTTATGCTCTATCATCTGTTACCTAAATTAATCTTATTTGCCAAAGTAAAGAATGCTTTTTCTTTCTTTCTTTATATTTACGTACAATCTATTAATTTGTAAAATACTTATTTATAAATATACTGATTAGCTCGACTTATAATTATCAATAAAACTCATAAATCCGTAATGAATTATAAAAAACATTAGTTGAGCATAGATAAATATTAATAATTTTTATTTTGATTTTACTATTGTCTATTTTGGACTTTAAAACCACAAATGACAATAAACGTATAAGAATTAATTTAAACTATATAGTAATTTTTTCTTTATTCTTAGCAACTTAGTATATTTTCTCTTGAGTATAAATACACAAGTTGATCAACTGTAGTTAGTATTGAGATAAATCAATCTTACTTAATTGAGAACAAGAAATTATTTTAAATAGTCATATTATAGAATTTAAAACTTTTTATTTTGGATCATTAACTTTTATCAATCATAGATATTCAGAACAGTATTTAAGTTACTCAAATAAGAAAATATTGAGAATCAAATTAACAATTTTTATAACCCTAATCGCTCATTTTTTAAGTTTTCGGGGTATGATACCTAAATAGACATGAGTCAATGGTTTTTATCTTTAGATTTATATAAGACTATGAGTGAAGTGAGTATCTCTTCACAACTCTTGTTTTTTCATTTTTTCAAACTTACAGTTGCAGCCGAAGAGCATATATTCCTAGCTATCAGGAGATTTTATGAACCAGTTTTCACTAAGCATTGATTTATCTCTTCTTAAATCTATCTATTTTAAAAATACGAGGACACCATTATGAATAAGGCAAAGGCGAAACCATCCACAGGCGAAGGGTGGGCTGTCCATGTTTACGATAGCGATCGCCACCTGCGGTTTACTCTAGAGCCTTCCCATATTTTGGCGTTCAGTTGGGGCATTGGGGTGGGTCTTCTAGTGGCCATTGTCTGGTCTGCTCTCTATAGCGTGTCTCATAGCTTCTCAAGCAATACCAAGCATTTGATAAACTTTTCACAAACTCCTGAAACGAACTATAGCGAAGGCTTCCGCGCTGAGCCTATCAGTTCATTCCCCTTCGGGATAGATTGACTATTGGTCACGATTAGATATGACTAAGGCTTAAATCATAAGTCTAAATTATCAATCGAATAAAATAATACGTCTCAAATTCTGGGAATTTGGTTAGCTTTTGCGCAGCTAACAAGATAGAGTTATATAAATGAAAAGCAAGATAATGATTGATTTGTTTCAATAATTTCTAAACCCTAAGTTCTGATTAAGGAGGAATTACAACGTGGATTTTTTATCCGATTTTTTGATGAGCTTTTTGGAGCAGTTACAGTCTCCGACACTCGGCTTTCTGATTGGTGGTATGGTCATTGCCTCCGTCGGTAGCCGACTATCAATTCCAGATCCGGTCTATAAGTTCATCGTCTTCATGCTGCTCATTAAAGTCGGCCTGACCGGTGGGCAGGCGATCCGCGACTCCAATCTGGCGGAGATCCTGTTGCCCGCGGTGTTCGCCGTGGCAATAGGAATCCTGATCGTGTTCATTGGGCGCTACACGTTGTGCAGGCTGCCGAACGTCAAAACCGAGGATGGCATTGCGACCGCGGGCTTGTTCGGTGCCGTGAGTGGCTCTACCCTCGCCGCCGGCATAACGGTACTGGAAGGGCAAGGCATCCCATACGAGCCATGGGCCGCCGCACTCTATCCCTTCATGGACATCCCAGCGCTCGTGACGGCGATCGTCTTGGCCAGCGTTTATACCAACAAGCAGAAGCAGCGCAGTACCGCAGACGAGTATCTCAGCAAGCAGGAGTATCTCAGCAAGCAGCGCGTTACCGCAGGCGGGTATCCCAGCGAGCAGGGCATTACCGCAGGCGGGTATCCCAGCGAGCAGGGCATTACCGCAGGCAAGCGGGTCAGGATCTGGCCCATCGTGAAGGAAAGCCTCCAGGGTTCTGCCCTATCGGCACTACTGCTCGGCCTTGCTCTAGGTCTGCTAACCCAGCCGGAAAGCGTCTATGAAAGCTTTTACGATCCCCTCTTTCGCGGTCTGCTTTCGGTATTGATGCTGATAATGGGTATGGAGGCCAGCGCAAGGATTAAAGAGCTGCGCCAGGTGGCCCAGTGGTACGCCGTATATGCCTTGGTGGCGCCGCTGCTGCATGGGTTCATCGCCTTCGGTCTCGGCATGATTGCCCACGTCACCACGGGATTCAGCCCTGGCGGTGTCGTGCTTCTGGCCGTCATCGCCGCCTCCAGTTCAGACATCTCAGGGCCGCCCACTTTAAGAGCTGGTATCCCCTCGGCCAATCCCTCCGCCTACATTGGAGCTTCCACAGCCGTCGGCACGCCGGTTGCGATTGCCTTGGCAATACCGCTCTTCATCGGGCTAGCCCAGGCGCTAATGGGCAGCTGATCCTAGACGGGTCGCGGTGCTGCCGTTTTCCTCAGTTTCTATATAATTCAATGAATACACACGTTAAGAGGTAACCAATATGACTCAGCAAGCAAGCAAGCTCGTCATCGTCACAGAAAAAGTGCTGCTGAAAAAGATCGCCAAGATCATCCACGAAGCCGGGGCTACCGGTTATACGGTGGTGGACGCTGGCGGTCAAGGCAGTCGCAACGTGCGCTCGTCGGGACAACCCACCGTTTCCGAAAACTTCTCGAATATAAAGTTCGAGGTGCTCACCCGCAATCGGGATATGGCCGTAAAGATTTCGGATGAGGTCGCAATCAAGTTTTTCGACGATTATTCGGGCATCGCCTATCTTTGTGACGCTGAGGTACTGCACGCGCACAAGTTCTGACTTAAAACCCAGCCGAGCAAACCAAAAAAGCCGGAGCATGACCCCGGCTTTTTGGTGGTCGTGTTTTAATTGATAGATTAACTTAATAGATGAGGTGCAAATCAATAATTTTTCAAACCATAATTAAATGAATTTACAGGTTTGTCGGTTTTTCATAGCTATTGGCGATCGCCATAAACCACAAATAGTATATTGGATTGATGTTATTTACACTGCCGCACTCAGACAATCATCACTGAATAGCTGTAGTAGATATAGGTTTAATTTCTGCCAAATCGAGAATTTCAGGAATTAAATCTTCACGCTTAACTGCCATTAAATGTACTCCCTGGCACATAGTTTGCGCTAGTTTAACTTGTTCGGCGGCAATTCTAACTCCTTCTTGCAGAGGTTGTTCGGCATCGGCTAAACGTTGGATTGTAGTGTCGGAAATGTTAACGCCAGGCACGTATTTATTGATAAACTGAGCGTTTTTAGCAGATTTTAAGAGAAATATCCCAGCCAAGATCGGTTTATCGCTAATACAGGCAATTTGACTCATGAATTTATCCAGTTTTTCAAAATCAGTAATCATCTGACTTTGAAAAAATTGCGCTCCCGCCTCTAGTTTTTTCTCAAATCTTTTTTGCAGACTAGACCAGCTTTTGAGCTGGGGGTCAACCGCAGCACCTGAAAATAAATTCAGGGCTTCATCGGGCATTGCTTTGTCGTTAAAATCAACCCCACGATTAAGCTTGCTAATTAGCTGAAGTAACCTAACAGATTCTAATTCAAATACAGAGCGAGACTTTTGGTGATCTCCTGCTTTAACTGGATCTCCTGTAAGGGCGAGAACATTACGAATACCTAAAGCATAAGCACCCATGAGATCTGCCTGTAATCCAATGCAGTTGCGATCGCGACAGGCAACCTGACATATTGGTTCAATACCGTGATGCAACAGAATTGTTGAAGCAGCCACAGATGACATTCTTAAGACTGCACGGCTACCATCCGTAACGTTGACAGCATGAACCCTGTCTTTCAATTTGGCTGCTACTTCCAGCATGCGCGCTGGGTTTCCCCCTTTAGGCGGAGCAACTTCTGCCGTGACTAAAAAATCTTTATTTAAAGCTGCATGTCGAAGATTATCACTCATTAATATTACTCTGATTCTATAAAATATTAAAAAATAGATTTAATGATGAATTAACAGGATGGTAAAAATCCTAAAGCGTCTTTAACTCTAGATAATGTTTGGTTAGCGACATTGCTAGCTTGTGCTGCACCTTCTCGCAACACTGAATTAAGATAATCGCGATCGCTCATTAATTCATGATATTTGTCTTGAATCGGTTTGAGAGATTCAATCACAGTTTCGGTCAAAAGCGGTTTAAATTGCCCCCATCCCATATCCTGGCATTCTACTGCAATTTCTTCTTTAGTCTTGTTACCCAAAATTTGATACAGAGTAAGCAAATTATGACACTCAGGGCGCTCTGGATCGTCAAAAGTTAACCCTTTTATTGGATCTGTTTTACACTTTTTGATCTTTCTTTTGATAGCATCAGGGGGATCGAGTAGTTCAATTCTACTTAAATCTGAAGGATCGGACTTGGACATTTTTTGAGTCCCATCAGTAAGACTCATTACCCTTGCTCCCTCTTTACGAATCATAGGGTCAGGCACTTTTAACACTGGCTGTTTTTTGCCAAAGCGATCATTAACTCTTGCGGCAATATCTCTGGTTAACTCCAGGTGTTGCTTTTGGTCTTCGCCAACAGGTACTTTGTCGGCATCATAAAGTAAGATATCTGCTGCCATCAGCACAGGATAGTCGAGTAGTCCAACACTGACGTTTTCACCTTGTTTAACGGCTTTTTCCTTAAACTGAATCATTCTTTCTAACCAGTTTAGGGGCGTAACGCAATTGAGTAACCAAGCCAGCTCGCTATGAGCAGATACATGAGACTGAACGAAAATAGTCGAGCATTCCAAATCGATGCCGCTAGCTAGATATACCGCTGCCATCTTGAGGGTGTTTTCTGCCAATAATTTAGCATCGTGGGGTACAGTTATAGCATGAAGATCGGCAAAAAAGAAGAAATTATCATAGTCTTGCTGTATTTCTACCCAGTTGCGAATCGCACCCAGATAGTTACCCAGATGTAAATTGCCAGTAGTTTGAATCCCTGATAATACCCGTTTGCTCATGTTGTGTAGAAAATTCCGCTCCTAAAGTTTCCTCTTGAGATCTTAAACAAAGAGGAATATGAATATACCTATGAAAATTAATATTACCTGATTTTATAGGAATACAACATTAATGACCGATTTGATAATGCTTGTTGAGTACTTTTAAATACCAGTTTGTTTTATGAAACGGCGATCACTTTTATCTACCTTCAATCTTTCTTGGGCTAAACTATTAACCTTAATTGGCTTAATTCTGGGAGTAATAATTGTTTTATTTCCCTTAATAATTGTGCTTCAAAGCTCTTTTGTGACTGCTAACAATCATTTTACCCTAGCTAATTATCAACAAGCATGGCATCAAGGGAAATTTTTACTGGCTTTTGCCAATTCTACTATTGTTGCCTCAGGAGTTACTGCTTTGCAAATAATTACTTCTGCCCTAGCAGGATATGCCTTAGCTAGACTTAGATTTAAGGGAAAACAAGCCATACTATTGTTAATTTTAGCTACTTTAGTAATACCTTTTCAATTATTAGTAATACCCGTTTTTATGATCTTAAAATGGACACATTTGATCAACAGCTATTGGTCATTAATTTTGCCTACGGCAGCCAGTGGTTTTGGTATTTTTCTCATGCGTCAATATTTCGTTAGTATCCCCATTGAACTTGAAGAAGCTGCTGCATTAGATGGTGCCAACCGCTGGCAAATTCTAACGCGCATTATGCTGCCTTTATCTCGTCCTGCCCTAGTTACCTTGTTTCTTTTTACCTTTATTGGCGAATGGAATGATCTGTTTAAACCATTGGTGTTTACTACGCGCCCTGAATTGAGAACGGTACAGTTAGCATTATCTGAGTTTCAAGAGCAGTTTACCAGTGATTGGTCATTACTGATGGCAGCGGTGGTAATTGCCACTATTCCCGTGTTACTGCTGTTTTTGATTGGTCAGAAACAGTTTATTCAGGGCATCGGCTCAACAGGAATTAAAAGTTAGCCAAAAAATAAAATAATGTCGCCCAATTCTAAAATTACGCTGAAATACAGCGCAACCATAGAAGCCAGACGACATAGTAGATACGTAGATGCTCTATAGATAAATGTTGGTTAATACCGCAATTTACTATTAGATTTTGTCTTAATAAGCAAGACCCATACTGCGAGTAGTTTCTGCACCTAAATAGACGCGAATACTCAAAAAGTCAGTAGGACAAGCGGTTTCACAACGTTTGCAACCTACACAGTCTTCTGTACGAGGAGATGAGGCAATTTGACCAGCTTTACAGCCGTCCCAAGGTACCATCTCCAGAACGTCAGTAGGACAAGCCCTAACACACTGGGTACACCCAATGCAGGTATCGTAAATTTTGACGCTATGGGACATTAGTATATAAGCTCCAACTGCGAATGTTCTTCGATTGTATTTTAAATAGAATCAAGGGTTAGTTTACCCTATGCTCCTATTCTGACTCGGTAAAAGACGAGATAACTTTAAATTCTGTTACAAGCAGTTTAGGTTATATAGTGATTTGTTGATTAAGTTTAATATTTCTTAAGCAGGTCAGCTCTATTGGCTTGCGTCAATAGTCAAAGTTCGCTAGATAATTAAGAAAGACTCCGTTGTCCTCATACGAGGATAAATAGCAAAGCATGGTGAACCCTAATTCTAATCGACAAAAATCAACAATCTTACCGCCCCAAGTTAAGCCGAGCAACACTTACTATGGTTTGATGGGGCTGCATCCCTCGGTTTCTAATCTGGCGATCCGTCGTACCTATCGCCAACTAAGCAAAAAATATCATCCTGATACCACAGAACTACCGTCAAATGTAGCCACTGCTAAATTTCAGCAATTAAATGAGGCTTATGCTGTATTAAGCAGTCCCGAACAGCGATCGCTTTATGATCTAAAAATCGGCTATTCTCGGATCAACGTAATTCAAGCACCTGATTGGTCTAAACCAAATCCCGATCAATATTCGAGGACAGCTTATCTAGACCCTACAGATCGCCCTCTCTCTTCGGGTGAAGTCTTTGTTTTAGTACTACTGGGACTGACTTTTGCTGGCTGTTTGCTTTTAGTTCTAGTTATGGTTTATCTACGCGGATAAGTAAGATCAGGTTCGGTTGAATAGCTGATCAAACTTACCGTGTCGCCAAGCAGCGATCGCTGTTGTGATTTAGACATTATTTAGTTAACTTAAATACATCACCCTGCTGCGGACTACAGGATGATTAACTATTTTAGTAGTTGATTTTTGGGCGTTGGTAAGTGCGTAATACTAAAAGCTGATGGCTATAAACGTAGTATTATGTAATTCATTGCTTAAATTACCAACGCCGATTTTTGTTTTTAACTTTAATCGGTTTAGCTGCAATAAATAAATGAGGCACACTTGTTTTGATGATGGCAGGTATTCAAGTAATTAAGCTAAGGTTGAACTTAATTTTATCGTCAGAGAATGATTAGAATTATCGGCAAAATATCAGTTACAAATAATACAGCAGTTGGTAATAATAATAGTCTGGTGCAAAAATTAACAATCGACAAGCGGAGTACTGAGGTAATGGGCGAGTTAAATGTGGCAGAGGTTTTAGTGCAGTGTTTAGAAAGTGAAGGGGTAGAATACGTCTTTGGTTTACCAGGAGAAGAGAACTTACACGTTTTAGAAGCACTAAGAGATTCATCAATTCAATTTATCACCACTCGCCACGAGCAAGGTGCTGCTTTTATGGCGGATGTTTATGGTCGTCTTACGGGTAAGGCAGGAGTATGTTTATCCACTTTAGGCCCTGGGGCAACTAACCTGATGACAGGAGTTGCTGATGCGAATCTTGATGGCGCGCCTTTAGTAGCAATTACAGGGCAGGTAGGAACAGATCGAATGCATATTGAATCCCATCAATATCTCGACTTAGTTGCCATGTTCGCCCCCATCACTAAATGGAATGCCCAAATTGTCCGCCCCGATAACACTACCGAAGTTGTCCGCAAAGCTTTTAAAGTCGCTCAAGCCGAAAAACCTGGTGCTGTTCATATTGATTTACCAGAAAACATTGCGGCGATGCCTTTAAGTAGTAAGCCTTTGTTGCGAGACAACCGTGAAAAGACTTATGCCTCGACTCGCAGTCTTAATGCTGCTGCTGCCGCCATCTCTAAAGCCAAAAACCCGCTGATTTTAGCTGGAAACGGCGTAATTCGCGGTTGTGCTAGTGAGGCTTTGACTGAATTTGCGACTCAATTAAATATCCCTGTGGCTAATACCTTTATGGGTAAAGGGGCAATCCCCTATACTCACCCTCTGTCTTTATGGACGATTGGCTTACAGCAGCGGGATTTAATTAGCTGTGCTTTTGAAGAAGCAGACCTGGTGATTGCCGTTGGTTACGATCTAATTGAATATTCTCCTAAGAAATGGAATCCCGAAGGTGATAAACAGATTATTCATGTTGACGAAAGCAGATCGGAGATTGATAGTAGTTATATCCCCAAGGTAGAAGTAATTGGCGATATTTCCGATTCTCTCAATGATATTGTCAAACGTTGCGATCGCTCCTCGAAAGAAACTTCCATGGCAGTAAGTAACTTGCGAAGTCAAATCAGAGAAAGCTACGAACAATACGCTAATGATGATGGTTTTCCCATTAAGCCCCAAAAAATTATCTACGATCTGCGCCAAGTAATGGCTCCAGAAGATATTGTCATTTGTGACGTTGGGGCGCATAAGATGTGGATGGCGCGCCACTATCACTGCGATTGTCCCAACACCTGCATTATTTCTAATGGCTTTGCCGCAATGGGTATCGCTATTCCTGGGGCAATGGCAGCTAAGCTAGTTCACCCTGATCGCAAAGTTGTCGCCGTGACGGGAGATGGAGGCTTTATGATGAACTGTCAGGAATTGGAAACTGCCCTCAGAGTTAAAGCGCCTTTTGTTACTTTAATTTTTAATGATAATGGTTATGGCTTAATTGAATGGAAGCAAATCAATCAGTTTGGTCACTCCACTTCCATTAGTTTTGGCAATCCAGATTTTGTTAAATTTGCTGAAAGTATGGGACTAAAAGGCTATCGAATTAAATCAGCAGCCGATTTAATTCCTACTTTACAACAAGCTTTAGCAGATGATGTCCCTGCGATCATCGACTGTCCCGTGGACTATAAGGAAAATTTGCGGTTTTCTCAAAAAGCCGGAGATCTCAGCTGCAAAATCGTGCTTTAGTTTTAAACAGAGATAAAAAGACAAAAGAGCTAGTTATTAGCTGCTGGCTCTTTTGTAGTTCAAAATAAACTATAAATCAAGTATAAGGCGACATTGTCAGATTAAAACTCAATGTAACTTATAGTTTTTAATTGGTGTTTGGCGTTAATATTTATTTAGCTATATGAGATTGATTTAAGCACTAATATTTATGTCACGTACTCAAAGAAACGATAACTTCGTAGATAAAACTTTCACCGTCATGGCAGACATTATTCTCAAAGCTCTGCCTACCAATAAAAAAGCTAAGGAAGCCTTTGCCTACTACCGCGATGGCATGTCGGCTCAGGGTGATGGAGAGTATGCAGAAGCTCTAGAAAACTATGAAGAGGCGTTGACTCTGGAGGAAGATCCTAACGATCGCAGCTATATTCTCTATAATATGGGCTTAATTTACGCCAGTAATGGTAGTGTCGATCAAGCGATCGAGCTATACACCGAAGCGATCGACTTAAATCCGCGCATGCCTCAGGCATTAAATAACGTTGCCGTTATTTATCATTACGAAGGTGAAAAAGCCAGGGAAGCAGGAGACGTGGAAAAGGCAGAGTCTTATTATGACAAGGCTGCTGAATACTGGAAGCAGGCGATTCGCATTGCACCCAATAACTATATGGAAGCTCAAAACTGGCTCAAGATTACCGGACGTTCTGAAATGGATGTATTCTTTTAAAAAGCTAAATAAACTAGTAATCAAAATATGATTGATCGTGAAGAAGTAAGAAAAGTGGCTCATCTAGCTCGGCTCAATATTACTGAGGCAGAAGAAGCAGAATTTACGACTCAACTCAATAGCATCTTGCAATATTTCGATCAGTTGAGTGAATTAGATACCACCGATGTGGCACCAACTACCAGGGCAATTGAAACCAGTAATATTACTCGCGCTGACAAGATAATTCCTTTTCTCGATAAAGCAGAGTTATTAAAAGCTGCCCCCGAACAACAGGGAGAATTCTTTCGCGTACCCAAAATTATCGCTACTGATGAAGCATAACGGCGATCGCCTAGATTATCTATTGAGGACTTATGCTTAGATCAAAATGCCAGCAACACAAGCCGTCATAAAACAGGCAATTGAACCAGCAATTAAGGCGTTAATACTGAGTTGGGCTAAATCTTTTTGGCGACTAGGGGCAACAGCAGCAATTCCGCCGATTTGAATGCCGATTGAGCCGAGATTAGAAAAACCACACAAAGCATAGGTAGCAATTATCTTGGCTCGTTCCGAAAAATTCAGAAATCTGGCGATCGCCAAATCAATAAATTGAACTGCGCTTAAGTCAACCTCGCTTTTACTGAGGTTAAAGTTAGGCAATGGCTTTTAAGGCATTGACATTTTTAAACCTTGCTAGTTCCAAATCACTACTAATATTTTCTAGCTTCATGTCGGGATACATTCGTAAAATTGTATTGGTTAAAACTTTACCAGGACCGATTTCGATCACTTGATCCAAGTCTTTTTGAGCTAAGCGGTTGATAATCTCACGCCATCGAACTCGACTAGTCATCTGTTGCATCAAACGCTCTTTCAAGATTGTTGCTTCAATAGCCGCTAGAGGTTCAACGTTAGACTTTACCGGGACTTTAGCTGGTTGAAAAGTTACCCTTTGTAAAATTTGGTTAAATTCTTGCGATACTTCTGCCATCAATGGCGAATGAAAAGCTCCACTAACGTCAAGTGGTACGATACGTCTAACTTTTACCTTGTCTAATAATGCCTTGACTCCTTCTGTCGTACCAGAAATTACTATCTGACCGTTATGATTGTCGTTAGCGATAACTACACCCGATGTCTGTGAAATTTGTTCCTCAAGGCGATCGCGATTAAATCCAATCAAGGCTACCATAATACCGTAAGGCGCACTTGTCATTAGTTCTGCCCGACGCTGAACTAATTTTAAACCTGTTTCAAAACTAAAAACTTCCGCTGCATATAAAGCGGCATATTCTCCCAAACTATGACCTGAAACTAGAGAAGGCTGGAAGCCTGCATCCTTGAGCAAATCTGCCAAAATCGTTGAGACAATATACAAGCAGGGCTGTGTATAAAGTGTCTGAGATAATTTTAATTCTTGGTTGAGGCAAATTTCTGCTACATCCCAGCCGAGAATATCTTGAGCCTGTTCTAGTCGAGCCTGAACAAAAGGAATATCGACCAAATCTGCTCCCATCCCTAAGCTTTGAGAGCCTTGTCCTGGAAATACCCACGCTGTTTTCATCATCAATTTTTTTAGTTGTGTAAAGTGAACTTGGTCAACAAGCAAAAAGTCTGGACTCAAGAGTAGCAATTCTTTTCATCGCCCAATTACCTCTGCCCAGAGAACTAGTTAGCCAGCAACTGTGAATCAACGTTGTTCATTAAATCAATAGTTTCGCTAATTAACATGACCAGACGCTGATAGTCTTGAATACTTTGCCGATCTAAAGTAGTCCCTTCTCTAATCTTGAGCCATCTTTGACAGACACAATAATTACCTACACAAAAATTCCACACATTTGGCGGTACATTTTCAAAATATTGCGCTTGATTAATCTGAACTAATCCTTTACCAGTATTTTGATTAGGCTCGATATAAGTAATGCTATTGACGGTATTTTCTCCTGGAACTGGATAGGTAACAATAGTGGGGATTGAACGCTTCACTAGTAATTCTTTGACGGTTATTGTCTCTGAAATTAAAGTGTGTTTTGGGGACTTATTTCTTTGTAGTGCTGAGGCTTGCCTTGGAGGTTTGACAATTTCAGCCGTGCGTTTATAAAGCTTGCGAATCTCTACTGTAGCACTATTTTTAAACAGAACTTTCATGATAATTAACGTGTATTTTTCTAAATTTTTAAGCCGTCCGAACCAGCGATAGGCATTTCACAGGCAACTAAGATTTCAGAGCGATAAGTTGCTTGTAAAGCTGGCAAATCTAAGTAAATTGTCCTTGACCTTCGTTTTTAATTTAGCATTGATGCCTCAATAATCCGTTTAAATAAAGCTCAGAATTTAGCTGTTTTATGCCTGGTTTAAGGGTGAGTTTTGTAGAACTTTACTTAAATTAAGAACTATTAAGCAAACTAATTAGATTTAGAACGATAAAACCAATTTTTAGAGAACAACAATTAATTTTAGCGAGACAAAAAATGAACATAGTTTCAACAAAGTTCTTACTTTATTTCTACTCACGTCTCAAAAGAAAGGATTAATCTAAAAAGTAAGCAAACGCCAAAAATAATTTATCCAACAGGAATTATCAGTATTGTCAAACATTGTATATATCAAATCATTGCCACCATTCAAGAATTAGGTTTATCTCATGACTGCTTCATGTCGCCTACAAACGTTGTTAGCTGCTGGTCATTTCGTCTTATCTGCTGAACTAACACCACCCCGTCACCATAATTTACGTCCGTTAATGGCGATCGCCGATAAGCTTGAGGCATACATGGACGTAATCCAGATCAACGATAATGCTCTAGCGCAAGCACGGTTATCCAATTTAGTTGCAGCTCAGTTTGTCTGGCACGCAGGGATCGAGCCAGTCGTTCAGATGACTCTGCGGCATCGTAACCGTATTGCCCTGCAAAGCGATCTCTTAGGTTTAGCTGCTTTGGGAATTCGCAATCTGATTGTGGTTGGTGGTTATCCTTGTTCTGTAGGTAGCGATCCACAGGCTCAGGATGCTCAGGACATGAGTACCACTGAAGCGATCGCCGCAATTAATAATTTAACCGAATGTGGTCGTATGTTTAACGGTGAAAAGATTATGTCAGCCCCTGACTTTTTTGTCGGAACGGTGGCATTTACTGAAGTAAAATCTCAAGATCTTGAGGCTAACTTAGATCATCTTGAAGCCAAAATAAATTGTGGGGCCAAATTTGTTCAGCTACAGGCGACATTTGATCTTAAGTCTTTGCAGCAGTGGATGACGGCAGCAGTTAGGAGAGGACTACACCGTAAAGCTTATTTTATCGCGGCTATGTATCCTTTTAAATCTGAGAAAGAATTAAATCTGTTGCATAGATGGGCAGGTTTAAACGTTCCTGACTGGTTATTTACTACAGTTAAGCGTAGTCAGTCCGCCAGTTTTCAGTTTAATTTAGAGCTGATTGCCAAGATCAAGGCTATTGAAGGAATTAGGGGTCTACATTTTCGCTCGGCTCATGCTCGCAACTGTATTGCTCAGCTTGTAGAATCAGCAAAATTACGAGAGTCAATCGCTGCTTAAGGGTGCGTCAGAAAGAAAATTCAATCTAGTTATTTTTGACTTAAACAATATGAAACGAGTAGTAATTACAGGTATTGGAGTGATCGCTCCTTTAGGTATTGGCAAGGAGCAATTTTGGAAAAATGCCATCGGAGGGGAGTCGTTTCTAACCGCAGATCCTGAAATGGAGGCGATGGGGATTAAGAGTAACGTCTTATGTCGAGTGTTAGATTTTGATTTATCCCAGCATAGTTCGGGTGCAGAATTTGAACACTTAATCGAACAGGATCGTGTGGTTCAGTTTGGCGTATGTGCCGGAACGATCGCTCTCGAAGATTCGGGCATAGATTTAGCCCAGGAAGATCCTGAAACCCTAGGAACGATTTTTTCTTCGGCAATTGGCGGAACTCCCTATATTCAAAAGATTTACGAGCAGTGTACCAATCGAGGTACAGAAGAAATTAGCTATGTAGAAACAGGAGAGAATTTCTACAATGCAGGTATGTTTAATTATTCGGCTGCCTTGTTGGCACGCAAGTATGACTTCCAGGGTCATTGCACTTCGCTCTCTACTGGCTGTACTGCGGGGTTGGATGCTTTGGGGTTGAGCTTTGAACTAATCCAGTCTGGCGAAATGTCGGTAATGATGGCGGGAGCAACTGAAGCTCCTTTAACTAGCTTGACCTATGCCACCTTGGATGTAATCGGCTCATTGTCCGTAGCCGACTGCGAACCTGCCAAATCTTCTCGTCCTTTTGATGCCAAGCGGGGTGGCTTTGTCATTGGTGAGGCGGCTGCGGTTTTGGTGCTAGAGGAGTTGGATCATGCCCTGGCTAGAGGAGCGCACATCTATGCTGAGGTAGTTAGCTACTCTAGCGTTAGTAACGCTTTCCACATGACCGATTTACCCGATCACGGTATTCCGATGGCCGCTGTGGTTAGGAAAGTTATGGAGTCGGGTAAAGTTGCCCCAGAAGAACTAGATTACATCAACGCTCACGGTAGTTCTACACCCCAAAATGACGTTTTTGAAACCAATGCTTATAAAACAGTGTTGGGTGATCGGGCATATCAAGTGCCAATTAGTTCTACCAAATCGATGATCGGACACTCTCTTTCTTCGGCTAGTTTAGTCGGGGTAGTTGCCACCTTAGGCGCGATCGAGCTTTCCACAATTCATCCCACGGCTAATTATGAATTTCCTGATCCAGTTTGCGACCTCGACTATGTTCCCAACGTTGCTAGAGAACAGGAAGTGAATACAGCTATGTTAACTGCGTCGGGTTTTGGCGGCATTCACTCGGCAGCGATTCTGCGCAAGGTAAAACCAGCAGCAACGGCTGCGCTTTGACAGTAAGGGTTCAATTAACATTAATTAGTGCAAAGATGACAGACAAAAAACGGGTAGTCGTTACGGGAATTGGAATTATTAATCCCTCGGGGATTGGTAAAGATGAATTTTGGCAGAAGATGACCGAGGGAAAATCGGCAATTAGCGAGATCGATCGCTTTGATACGACTAATTTTCCCACCAAAGTAGCGGGAGCGATTTCTGACTTTAAGCCAGGAGACTATATTCCCCGCCGTCTAGTGGTTAAAACCGATCGCTTTACTCACTATGCCCTAGCCGCCAGCGATCTAGCTCTAGCAGATGCTGACCTCGATTTAGCAACCGAGGATTCTTATCGCGTTGGGGTTTGGTTTGGTAACAATGCGGGGGGTTGGGATATCTGCGAACGGGGTTTTAAAGAACTATATAACGATGGCCCAACTATGGTTAACCCCTGGCAGGCTACTGCCTGGTTCCCCACTGCGGCCCAGGGTTATGTTACTATCCGTTATGGTATTCGCGGCTACAGCAAGAGCTTTGTCTGCGATCGCGCCAGTGGTGCTAGCGGTTTGTATTTTGGCGTTAAGTCGATTCAGCAGGGACATAACGACGTGGTTTTAACTGGTGGTTCAGAAGCTCCTATCACGCGCTTTGGCATGGTGTGCTACTACGAAACTGGAGAAATTAGTGCTGCTGATAATCCAGATACAGCCTATCAGCCTTTTGATCGAGAGCGATCGGGCGTTGTCTTAGGAGAAGGTAGCACCGTCCTAGTTTTAGAGTCAGAAGAACACGCCATAGCCCGTGGAGCAAAGATTTACGGTGAAGTAACTTCGGGCAGCATGACTACTGACACCAATCCAAGTCAAGGAATTCACTTTAAGCGGGCAATGAATAAAGCCTTAGCCAATGCCAACTTGTCTGCTTCAGATATTGATATTGTGTTTGCCGAAGGTTGCGGAACTCAAACAGGCGATCGCCTAGAGGCAGAAGCCATTAGTGCCGTATTTGCCCAAACTGCTCCTGATGTACCCGTTACCGTTCCCAAATCTTTATTTGGTCATCTTTATGGGGCTAGCTGTACTACTGAAGTTGCCTGTAGCCTTTTGGCAATGGAAACGGGCAAACTACCTGTGATGCAGTCAGTTAATCCCGACCAAGACTGCCAGCTAAACTTTGTTACTCAGGCTCAATCTAGCTCTGTTTCACGGACGTTAGTTAATTCCCGCGCCCGCGAAGGAGTTAATGCTTCCTTTGTTATTAGTAAATAGCATTCAAATTAGTTTTTATTTAAGTGAGGTTAATTGATGATCGATCCTGCACTCAAATCCGTTCTAATCGACCTGGGCTTTTCTGAAGAGGAACTTACCGATACAGCTTCAATTCGTCAGGATTTACAGCTAGATTCCACTGAAACCGTTGATATCTCCCTGGGATTAAAACGTCGTTTGGGTATCAATATCAAGCTTGAATCTCGTCAAGATATGACTTTAGCCGAAGTTAGCGAAAAAATAGCCCTAGCTGTTGCCCAATCTAGTTCCGAAGCTCATAACTATGTTGAAACTCCAAAGCCAACACCACCTCAAACCGCGAACCCTGTTCCACAGAAATAAAAGTATCTGTCTAAA
The DNA here is from genome assembly GCA_020692205.1 of Myxosarcina sp. GA_180221_E-2-1-MAG-40_15. GTDB lineage: Bacteria > Cyanobacteriota > Cyanobacteriia > Cyanobacteriales > Xenococcaceae > Waterburya. Next base: position 24,115 of record JAIMKV010000040.1, on the reverse strand, counting down.
TAGTAAAAGTCAAATAGTGAAGCTATCTACCTGTTGTCCGCCATCCTCAACAACTTCCACTAACAAAATGGAGATGGGAATTGGAATCGATATTGCTTCTGTAGATCGGATCACACAGTTAATTGATCGCTATGACCGAGAAACCCTAAGCTTATTGTTTACCCTGGGCGAGATTAATCGTGCTCACTCAGCCAAACATCCCTATCAGTACTTTGCTGTCTGTTTTGCGACTAAAGAAGCAGTGGGAAAGGCTTTGGGTACAGGTCTAGCAGGCATTGACTGGCATGATATTGAAGCAGTTGTTTCTGATTTTCAGTTAACCATTAAGCTCTACGGCAAAGCTAAGTTGCAAGCGACCAAACTAGGTTTTACCAATTGGATTGCTAGCTGGTCAAGCTGTGATGACTACGTACTGGTTCATGTAATTGCTAGCTGAATATTTTTAGAGAAACCATGAATTTATCCTATAAACAACTGCCTGATATCTTTAATATTGCAGCTTACTTTCTCAAAAGTAGTCTTTTTCGAGAAAATGGCGAACGAGTTGCTTTTTACCACCAGAATGATGTCTACAGTTATCGTAAAGTTAATGAAGAAGTCGGTCATGCAGCGGGATTGCTGTTTAAACTTGGTTTAGAGCGAGAAAACCGCATAGCAATTTTATTACCTGACAGTCCAGATTTTGTCTTTGCTTTTTGGGGTGCAATCTGGATGGGCGCAATTCCTGTTCCGATCAACACTGCCTGTAAGATTGAAGACATTCAATATATTTTGCAAGATTGTCGTGCCAAGATTTTAATTACCAACCAAGAATGGCAGGCTCAACTATCCCTTGATAATTCTGAGTTTTTGCGCCAGGTGATTCTGACTGACGGAGAAGATTCATTTAAGCAGCAGTTAAGTCAAATAAATCATGTACCTACCCCTGCCTGCACTTCTCCTGACGAACCAGCATTTTGGCTCTATACCTCTGGCAGTACTGGTAAACCAAAAGGTGTAGTTCATCTCCATCGCAGCATGGCAGTCTGCGCTGAAGAATACGCTCAAGCTACTATGAAACTGCATCAGGACGATATTATCTATTCAGTAGCCAAAATGCCTTTTGCCTATGGTTTGGGCAACACCTTATATATGCCCATGGCGGTTGGTGCGGCTTCGGTTTTAACTGATGCTAATAACGTTTTTGACATCATTGCCGATATTAATTGCTATCAACCGACAGTTTTATTTGCCATTCCTGCAATTTATTCAGGGATTTGGGCAGTTCAAGAAATTGCTCCTCTTGACACCAGTTCCCTAAGACTCTGTATTTCAGCCGCAGAACAGCTACCCAAAAGCGTCTGGCGGAAGTGGCAAAGTAGCTTCGACTTAGAGATTTGCGAAGGCATTGGCACTAGTGAATTTTTACACATCTTCCTGTCCAATCGTTTGGGAGAATGCCGTCCTGGTAGTTGTGGTAAACCAGTTTCAGGCTATGACGTTCGCATCGTTGACGATCGCGGTTTTGATTTACCTAGAGGCGAAATTGGCAATCTTCAGGTAGAAGGGAGTAGTCTGATGCTGCAATACTGGAATCGTCACCGCGAAACGCGATCAGTGATTTACGGTAACACCATGCGGACTGGAGATAAATATCTCTGCGATGAAGATGGTTATTTCTTCTTTATGGGACGCAAAGATGATCTGTTTAAAGTTAGCGGTCAATGGGTATCTCCCTTTGAAATTGAAGACGTTTTACTCCAGCACGAAGCGGTTTTAGATGCAGCCACTGTTCCCGAATCTAATAGTGGTCAGAATCTAACTCATGTAGTGGCATATATCAGTCTCAAGTCTGGTTTTGCAGAGTCCAAACAGCTCAAAGATAGTCTGCGTAAATTTGTTCGGGCTAATTTACCCCACTTCAAAGCACCTAAGACGATTCACTTTTTAGATCAGCTACCCCGTACCTCCACAGGCAAAATTCATCGTAAATCGTTGTTAAAAGCCCGTCAGTTAGTGCAACAACCTTAGTTTAGATAGGACAGTTTAATGGTTAGGGTAGCTATTACCCATTACCCATTACCCATTACCCATTACCCATTACCCAGTTACTTATGACTACAACTACAAATAAAAAATTAGCAATGGGCCCAGAGGACGTTGCAACTATCGAAGATCGAGGTGGCGAAATCCACGTTTTGATCTCTCCCACCAGCGTTGGCTCAACCAAAATGATCATGGGTACGGCTACCGTTCCAGTTGGCGGCAAAGTTTTGAACCATGCCCATCCTCACAGTGAAGAGTGTTTCTATGTCCTGCGAGGTCAAGGAAAAATCGTGGTTGAAGGCGTTGGAGACGTAAATTTTCGCGCAGGTCAAGCGGTGTTGACTCCTCAAGGAAAAGCACACTCGATCTACAACGTCGGCGATGAAGAAATTCTGGTGGTGTTTGCCTCTGGCCCTCTAGCACCATCACCCAAAGAAGGACACATTATTTTAGAAGGAGACAGTTAAATGAAAAATATGATGAAAGAAGCCCCCGAAGTGGCTCAAAGTTTTTTCGATCTAGCCAAATCAGCGCGAGAATATTCACCCCTAGGGATGAAAACTAACGAGTTAATTATCTTAGGTATATTTGCTGCTCATCGAGGACTCAGAGGCATTAATACTCATGTCGAACGCGCGATGGAAGAGGGCGCTACCAAAGAAGAAATTATCGCCGCTATTTTACTTGCACTCCCCATTGTCGGCATTACCGATACAAACTTGGCTCTCGATGAAGCGATGATTCATATTGATGCCTATATGCAAAAACAGGAGCAAACCGAAGGTGCAGTTAGTTGACCTTAGTGTCTTAGTCGAAAACTCGGTTTCCGAACCGATGAAAATAGAGGTGGATCGGCTCGATCATCATCGGGGGGCAAAGGAGTTTTGCGGTAAGGTAGAAGCTCGCAACCAAGCTAAATCCGATCCTCGTCGTCTACAGGTAGAAGACTTTCCCGATCGCGCTTTTATCACTCTCGACACGGTAACTCTACCTACCCACATGGGTACTCACATCGACGCACCAATTCATTACGGCGTTGAAAGCGAAGGTAAACCAGCTCGTAGCGTCGATCAGCTACCTTTGGATTGGTTTTATCGCCCTGGAGTACGCTTAGATTTAACCCATAAACAAGCGGGAGAGTTTATCACCGTTGACGATATTCACAATGCCCTCAAGCAAACTCAGCATGAACTTAAGCCTTTAGATATTGTCTTGCTGTGGACGGGGACAGATCGACTTTGGGGTAAACGAGAGTATTTTAGCGACGCGCCAGGCATGAGCCGTGAGGCTACTGAATGGCTAGTAGATCGGGGCATTAAAGTCATCGGCATCGATACCTATGGATTTGATCGCCCATTTGTCACCATGCTCGAAGACTTCTGGAAAACAGGCGATCGCACTAATCTTTGGCCCGCCCACTTTTACGGACGGGAACGGGAATACATCCAGATCGAACGACTGGCAAACCTCGATCATCTACCGCCTACGGGCTTTCAAGTAGCTTGTTTTCCTCTAAAGATCAAAGATCTTGACGCTAGCTGGGTTCGAGCTGTCGGTATAGTCACTTAAATCAGCTACTACGTTTCCAAAAAACTAAGAGCTAAGAGCTAATAGCTAATAGCTTTTAACCCACATAACAACATTAGGAGTACGCAACATAATGTCAGAATTGCCAGGTTACACTCATAATACCATCGTCATTTTAAAAGACTTTGACACCGTTTTCGACTTGACGAACGATATTGAACTTTGGCCGCAACTGTTTACCGAATATAAAGAGGCTAAGGTTTTAGAACGCGATGGTAATCAAGTAACTTTCCAGCTTACTACCTTTCCTGAAGGCGATCGCCCTTCGCGAACTTGGGTTTCCACCCGCATTATCGATAAACCAGGCAAAAAAGCTGAGGCGCAACGAGTCCAGCAAGCCTTTCCTTTCAAGATGATGAAAATTCACTGGACTTATGAGGCGTTACCTCAAAATGTCGGTACGGTAATGACTTGGGAACAGAGATTTGAGCCTGCTGAAGGCGCATGGTCAGTAGAAAAAATGGAGGCTTTTCTCAATCGCAATACCAGAGTGCAGATGCAGGCTATCAAAGAAGGAGTCGAAGCTTGGTCTGCTAAAAAACCCGCAACCGTCTCCGTTTAACCCCGTAGGGGCGAACGGCCGTTCGCCCTTACAGTAATCAGTAATCAGTAATAAGTAATCACCAAGATCATGTATTTACTAGCCGATAATTTACAGACCTATCACGAAGTTTTTGTTCCTGGAAAAACCGACCCTTTGATGTTGCTCCGAAATGCGATCGCCGCAGATGTCTTTAGCGACTATATGATGTATGAAGGGGAAAACGAGGTTCGGATAGTTGCCAATCCTTTAGCTGATGTAGCGGTAAGTGCTGATACCATTGAAAGCAGTTATTTGGGCGAAACTTACTCTCAGGCAGCTAGCGATCCGCTCAAGCAAGTAGAGACAGTTTTGAGTCATTTACCTGTAGAAAATTGGACGGCTTATGGCTATGTCGGTTTTGATATTGCTCGCTTTTATTCTGCTTACTCTAAAGCGATCGAGCAACCAATGCTGTACTTTTTTGTCCCAGAGATCGAGCTGCGAATTACCGATAAAGGAGTACATATTCGCAGTATTAATTCTCCAACCAAACTCTTAGAAGCAATTTCCGCCAAAACTGAGCCACCAGAGTATCTGGCTACTCCTCCAACTGTAGAAGCAGGGGATAATCAAGAGTATGAATCTAGAGTTGGCGATTTGGTCTCGGCAATTCAGCGTGGTGACCTACACAAGGCAATTATTTCTCGTTCGGTAGAGGTTAAAGGCGATCTGGATGTGCTAGGTACTTATACTTTAGGAGCTGCTAGCAATAATGCGGCTCGTTCTTATTGCTTCAAATTAGGTGATGTGCGCTCGGTTGGCTTTAGTCCCGAAATTTTGATGGAGGTAAATGCTAGCGGGTTTGTCATTACTAATCCCTTAGCGGGAACTAGACACCGCGAAGCCGATCCCGCTAAAGACGCGCTGCTGCATGACGAGCTATTTACCGATGCTAAAGAAGTTAAAGAACACGCGCTTTCGGTGTGGCTAGCACAGGAAGAAGTAGCTCAGGTTTGTCAGCCTGAAACCGTACAGGTGTTTGACTTTATGGAGGTCAAAAAATATCGCACCGTTCAGCATCTTTCCTCACGGGTTGGCGGACAGCTAAAAACCGATAAATCTTTGTGGGATGCTCTCAAAGTTCTCTTTCCTGGGATTACCGTCTCGGGAATTAATAAAAAACTGGCTCTGGAATGGATTGATCGCCTTGAAGATCAGCCTAGAGGACTTTACGCGGGTGGTATTGGTTGGGTAGATAGTGACGGAACAGCAGATCTAGCGATCGCGATTCGTTCAGCATATCAATATGGTGACAGTGTTTACCTCAACGCTGGTGCTGGTATTGTCGGCGAATCTGTTCCCGAAAAGGAATATGTTGAGTCGGTTAACAAAATGAACACCATGCTTTCCAACATCGTAATGGAATCTGAATAGAAGTCAGAATTCGTAGGGGCGAACGGCTGTTCGCCCGTACAGAAGTCAGAAGTAGGAAGTCGTGATTTAGAAAGTAATTTATTTACTACCTATTATTTGTTATTTCTCCTACTTCTTCTGCTTCTTTATTTCTCATCATTTTTTAAAATTATGCCATCAATTAAAGTTGCCGATTTTAACGTTAATTATCAAGCTCCTCAAGGAATACCTCAATCCGATTCCAAACCGATAATGTTACTGGTACACGGTGCGGGGGGGAGTAGCCGTCATTGGCTGCCCATGCTATCTCAGTTGAATGGTGATATTTTCCCGATAGTGGTGGATTTACCGGGACACGGGGAGACATCTGGTACAGTGCCTAATTCCGTTGCGGCAGTTGCCGAATTTCTTGACAGTTTTTTGACTGCACTAAAGATCAAACAGCAAGTTTACTACGTTGGTCAATCTTTAGGCGGGTTAATTGGAATACAGTTTGCTCTAAATTATCCCCACAGAGTCGAACGATTAGTATTAATGACAACGGCAGCCAAGATTCAACTACATCCCGACTTTCTCACCTCAGCTTTAAGTGGGGACTGGGATTTAGCAACTTTACGTCAAAGTTTTGCCCCTGAAGTACCAGAAGCAGCTAAAAATTTGGTTTTAAATGAATTTAAGCACACTCGTTTAAACTCAGATGCGGCTGATTTTATGGATGTTAGCTCTGTCGATCTGAGTGAAGCGATCGCATCTTTGTCGATTCCCACTCTAATTATTACTGGTGCTGATGACGTAATTATTTCCCCACGCAAAAGTAAGTTGTTGCTCAAGCAAATACCCGATGCTCGTCTGGTTAACATCCCTGGTGCTGGTCACTATTTGCAGGTAGAAGAACCAACCAAGGTAGCCAAAGAAATTGAGGGTTTTTTGCTGCGTACGCCTGTAGTAAGCAGATAAGTCAAAAGTCAAAAGTTGCAAGTAGTTTAATTATCTCCCTTTCCTCTCTCTAACCCACGCACTAATTACCTGTCGCCGATTATGAAACCGCAATTAAATTTCACTGGCAATGACCCTCGATCGCGACGTAGCTACGCCATTATTGGCACTGGTGCAATTGGCGGTTTTTATGGAGCTTGCTTACAAAAAGCGGGTTTTGAGGTACATTTTCTCTTCAATCGTGATTATCAGTATGTTAGTCAACATGGGCTGGTGATTGAGTCTCCTGATGGAGATTTTACTCTACCTTCGGTTCGAGCTTATCGCAATGCTAACCAGATGCCTCAGTGTGATGTGGTTATTGTCGCGCTCAAGACCACTAATAATTATCTTTTACCGCGAATTTTGCCTCAGGTTCTTAAGGAAAATGGCGTAGTCTTGGTACTACAAAATGGTTGGGGTATGGAAGCAGAGATCGCTCAAATCGTGGGTAGCGATCGCCTGATGGGAGGTATTTGTTTTACCTTCAACTATAAGGTGGGGGCGGGTCATATTCGTCATCTCGACTATGGGCTGATCACTTTAGCTGATTATGCTCCTGGCTATGCTGCTGCGGGAGTGACGACCAGATTGTGTCAGATTGCAGCCGACTTTAGCAGTGCAAATGTGATGATTCAACTACATGAAGATTTATTTTTAGCGCGTTGGCAAAAGTTGATCTGCAATATTCCTTTTAACGGGCTTTCGGTAATCTTAAATTCAGCTATCGAAGAACTAATTGGCAATGCAGATGTTCTTACCTCGATCGAACAGTTAATGGTAGAAATAGTGGCAGCAGCCTTGGCACATGGTCGCCAAATTCCCGCTCTCTATATTCAGAAGCGACTCAAACAAACTGCCACCATGAAACATTACCAAACCAGTATGAAGGTAGATTTTGACCAAGGGCGATCTCTGGAAGTAGAAGCAATTTTTGGCAATCCTTTACGTCAAGCTTGGCAAGCTGGGGTACAAATGCCCCAGGTATCAATGCTATATCGACAGCTCAAGTTTTTTGATGCTCAAAATCGTCTTGCTGAGACAGTTTCATTATCTTAAGTTAGCTAAAAGCTAATAGCTTTTAGCTTTTGTAGAACAGTGGTAAAGGTAACAAGCTAAAGGAAATATAACCATGACTAACAATAGATTACTGGAATTAGCTCGCAACCAAGAATATCAGCAAATTATAGATATTTTGCCGAATTATCCGTTAACCACAGTTACCGAGGTAGCAGATTTTCTGAGGGAAGAAGATGTTTATAATGTGGCAATGTCTTTGTATCGCTACTTACTCCAGCAGCAAGAAACCTCTGACTATTATTATGGCATTGGTCAATGTTATGGCAAGGTTTATGACTATAATCTGGCTCTCTGGCATTTAGAAAAGGCTTTTAGTCTGCAACCCAACCGTTCAGGAGCAAATTACTATGCTTATATTCTCGAACGAAACTTCAAGATGGAGCAAGCTGCAAAATGGTATCAAAAGGCATTAATAGAGGGATATGACACAGATCTTTGGACTTTGTCTCATTACGCCTATTTTCTGGAAAAAAATCAGCAACCGATTCTCGCCCACAGTTATTATCAACAGGTTTTGCATCTCAACCCTGCTTATACTTGGGCGATTAAACGCTATGCCCTGTTTCTCCTCAATCAAGGGCAATCGCAGCCATCTTTAGCACTGATGCGTAAGGCACTCCAAGACTTTCCTCAAAGTCCTTTTGTCAAACTCAACTATCTAGAATATTTAATTATTTGCGTTATGGATAGTGAATACGAGTTTTATTTAGCTAGTCTAGACTATGATTATGCTCCTTTTCCTTTTCAACTCCTGGTAGATTTATTTGACTATTTTTGGCGATATTTGCTCAGAGGCAAGTCAAATAAGCAAAAAGTTCAAGCTTTTGAGCAAAAAGCTAGTCAACTTAAAGACAGTATTCATCGAGATTTTGATGATCTCAATCAAATTTTAATTAGTAATAATGGTGATATCAATGAGTGGCAGCGATTGATCGCCTTTTTGCTGCTGTAGGGGCGATTCGCCCTAAAGGATTAGCTTCCCGTGCATGACTAGCTTTCCTAAAGGACTAACTTCGTGTCGCGCGTCGCGCGTCCGAACCCGCCCCTATGATCGATTAACCAACTGGATAAAACTTTTGAAGCTAATACAGATTGAGAAAAAACTCCCAATTCTCCGCGCTTTTCGCTATCGGAATTATCGTCTTTACTTTATGGGACAGGGAATCTCCCAGATTGGTAACTGGAGTACCCTGCTGGCTACTAGCTGGCTGGTTTACCAATTAACCGACTCAGCTTTTTTATTAGGTGTAGTTGGATTTGCTAGTCGCATCCCCACACTATTTATTTCTCCAATTGCTGGAGTTATTGCTGATCGCGGTTCGCGTCATCGCATTATCATGATCACGCAAATTTTGTCGATGGTGCAGTCTTTGATGCTGGCTGTATTGGCTTTTACCAATATAATTAATGTTTGGCAGATTATTTTCTTGGGTCTGTTTCAGGGTATAGTTAGTGCTGTGTATATGCCGACGCTTCAGGCTTTTGTCAACGAAATAATCGAGCAGCCAGAAGACTTGGGTAATGCGATCGCTCTAAATTCTTCTTTGGTTAGCAGTGCGAGATTAATTGGCCCTGCAGTAGCTGGTTTTTTGGTAGCTAGCGTTGGCGCAGGGTTCTGCTTTTTGCTTGATGGTTTGAGTTATTTGGCAGTAATTGCGGCTTTTTTGGCGATGCAAGTTCGCCCCCACAAGATTGCCGTTAGTACCACTTCAACCATCGACAAGTTAAAAGAAGGGTTTGATTATGCTTTTGATAATTCGGCAATTCGTTCGATGCTATTATTGCTGTCTTTGCTGGGATTTGTCGGCTTACCCTACGTAACTTTAACGCCTATTTTTGCTGCCGATATTCTTCAGGGTGGTGCGGAAACTTTAGGCTTATTGATGGCGGCTTCGGCATTAGGAGCTTTAATTGCTAGCGTCTATCTGAGTTCGAGAGCGAATATTTTTGGCTTAGAAAAGGCGATCGCGATCGCTCCTGTCTTATTAGGAATTGGTCTGATTGTGTTCTCTTTCTCTAAGGTTCTCTTCGTTTCTCTGCCGATTATGGTGCTAATCGGCTTCAGCGTAATTTTACAGCTAGCTTCAACCAATACGGTATTACAAACTATAGCTGATGATGACAAACTAGGTAGATTGATGAGTCTGGTTTCGATGGCGTTTATGGGTGTAGTTCCTTTTGGCAGTTTATTCTCAGGTTGGTTAGCTAGTCAGATTGGCGTAACTAATACCTTCGTTTTTAATGGACTAGTCTGTATTGGCGGTGCGCTGCTTTTTATTCGCCAACTTAAAAGTATTCAACGGGTATTGCTTAAGTAGGGGCGTTTGGCCAATCGCCCCTACTTAAAATTGGTAAATTGTCGTTTTTTAAGAATGTAATAGTAAAACAGAATAGGGATTTAAAGTAAATGAGTTGAGATTTGTTTTTGCTGCGGCATCAGATGTTTTTACTCCCTCAGCATCTAAGGAATGTATTGTCGTTTTTCCAAGTTCAAAAGAGCCGTGTTTTTCGGTAAGATTTACTTGAGCGTATTCGTCTGATTTGTTGATCAATAAAAGAGCGCGTCTGTCTTTTTGCTCAATCGGTAAAGCTTCAATAAAATCGCGATCGCTCTGATTTTTCATTACTTTGCCGATCAAAAATTTATTTGCCCAAGCGAATACTGTTGCTGCTGGACGGAGGTTATTGTCAGGATCGATCATGCCGTAAATACCATCTTTTAAATGCCAAGAAGCTGCCATATCTGTTCCCGCTTCAGCCAGATGTTTTAAAACCGAAGCAAACCAAACTGCACCAACGTAAGTGTTTTGTCTAGTTTCACCTGAATCCCAAGCGTAGTTAATATTATATTCACTGAGAAATAAAGGAATTTTTCGTTCGGGAATGTGTTTGCCGACTATTGAGCGAAATTTACGGGTTTGAACCCCATATTTGGGCGTAAAAGCCATAATTTTAGCTGTAGAATCTTCTTTATCACCGCTGGCATAGCGATGCCAAGAAATAAAATCGACGTTTTGGCGACAGCGATCGAGAAAATGATTTAAAGTTTCAGAATCATCCCAAGTTAAAATTGGACCTCCTACTTTGATTTGTGGGTCTACCTGTTTCATTCTGGTAGCCACTCGATTGTAAATTTCCCATAAATCGTCTAGTTTTCCTGCCTCTTTGTAGGGTTTGTCCAGTTCGTTAAATGGTTCCCAGTAGGTAATTTGTCGATTTTGAGTTTTGTTAAGAGTTCTAACTAATTCTCCACAAAAATTAGCGTAGTTATCGTATTCCGTCAAGTCGAGTAGACCATTGCTGCTTTTCATCCAGCTTGGCCACTGAGGAATTGTCTGAACTATTTCGGGTTGATGATAATAGGAGGCATCATAACAGGTTTTTATTTTGGCTTCATTCCAACTTTGAGTAGTCGAATCGCTCCATTTTTCACTGAGTTTAATATGATGTATGCGAATTAGAGGAATCTTGAGTTGGTTCAGCAAGTCTTGATATCGTGCATCTGTTGCATGACTGACATACATAATCTCATAGTCATTAGAGCCAAAAACTAAAGGCGTTGTCTCAGATATGGCAGTTGACCAGTCAACGCTAAGATTAACCGCAGTATTGTTAGTCTCTGAAGCTAGCAAAGCCGACTTCAAGTTAGAACCAAAGTCAGTCATGCCCCGCCCGTGACCAGCCTGGCTAGTAGCTTCAAGTGCGCTTAGTGCCGTCCCCGCTATTGCTAACTGCAAAAATCTTCTTTTTTTCACTACAGTAATCCCCAATTATTAATGCCAAATTTAGTCAACCATTTTTTGATTACCTTGCCTCAGACGGCAAAAGATAATTAGAACGATATGAATATTCTTCAGTATTCTTTTTCACTCCATTAACCACTAAACCTAGAATACGCGAGTTGTTTTGCGTAAGTTGTTCCAGGCTGCTGTTAACCGAATTACGCTTGCTTATTCCTGGACGAACCACAAACAAAATATCCAAAATCATGGAAGTCATGATCACTGCTTCGCTAGTAACACTGACAGGAGAAGTGTCAATCAGGACATAATCATAATTACCTAACAATTCTGCCGCTTTTAGTCTTTGCTCGAATTGTCCTTGAGAAACTAAGGCGACAGTTTTGCCAGTTGCGGGAGAGCGAGTAACTAATAGATCGAGATTTGATTGTATTGGTATTGGTTTTTCGATTTCTGTTTCTTCTGGATTGTAGTTAAAGTATCGGCTTAACTGTGCTTTATGATAATCTCCATCTACCATTAATACCTTATATCCTAAGTTGGCTAATGCCTTGGCTATGCCAATCGTAGCGGTAGTTTTTCCTTCGCCTGTGGCGGCGCTAGTAATGAGAAATCGATGACTTTGCGGGGGCTGAAAATTGCTCAAGGTCAATTTGCTTGATTGTGATCCTTCGGCAGAGGGTAATGATTTTGAGGTCGAAGTAGCTCTCTGAAATTGAGGTTGAGAAGTAATTGCTGAAGCTAACTTCTCAAATTCTACTTCTACATAAGGCGGTAAACTCAAAGCACCATCTGAACTTTTAAATTTAGGGATGCTAACCACAAAGGGAAAATTGGATGACTGTAGATCTCTGGCATCCAATAAAGGAGAAGAGCTTTCTAACAACAGTAACAGTGCGGTGCTGCCTACCAATGAAGCTAATAAAGAACCAAGTAAAATTATCTGACTATCGGGACTAGAGGGTAAAGAACCAGCCTCTGGTGGATCGATTACCTGAACATTGGGATAGGTATCAAATGAGTTGATCCCTGCCTGCTGTACCTGAGCAACTAAACCTTGATATACACCTTCGGCAATATTTTTTTGTCTGGTCAAGCGTAATAATTGCGATCGCTCTTGGGGGATTGCTTCGAGCTTGACGTTTATTTCCTCAATCTGAGATTCAAGCTGTTCAGCTTGCTTTTGATTGGCTTCTGCTTCGCTTTCTAGCAAAACCAATTGTTGAATTAAACCAGCTCGTCCCTGACCTTCACTGGTTACGGAAGTGTCGATATTTACTGCTTCACCAACATCATCTACATACTGCTGTAGTTTACTTCTTAATTCATCTCGTTCTAGCATCAATGATGCTACTCTGGGATCGCGGTCAGTAAAATTAGCTTGCAGTCCATTTAAGGTATTTTCGATTTCGATCAGCTTATTTTTTAAAAACTGATAATCTTTGTTTTCGCCTAAACTCAAGGAACGAATGGCTTCATCAGGTGTAAGCGATATTCTTTGGGAAATAGCAGCAATTTGCTTTTGATTTGCCTGTGCTTTGGCTTGTGCTTGCTCCTGTAAGGAAGTGAGGTCGCCAACTACTCTCACCATACTGTTAACTTGTTCTTCGCTGCTAATCAGTCGTGAGCTTTGCTCAAATTGGGCTAATTCTTGCTCTGCTTGGGCTAAATTTTGTTTGGCTTCTTTGATTTGTTGTTGATTTGACTGAAATTGTTGCCGACTTTGATTATTGTCTTCGCGTAATTGATTGAGTCGTTCTTGGTATGCTGCGATCCAGTTAGCTGTTCTTTGACTAGCCAACTCAGGACTAGAAGCACTAACATTTAAGTTGAAAGTATTGGATTTTTCGGTACGCAATACTTCAAAGAATTTTCCGTACGATGAAACACGGGGGAAAAGATCTTTTTCGGGGTCTAAAGCTAAAGTTTGTTTCAAGACTGGGTTGCTGAGTAGGATAGACTCCTGAGCTAGAAGCGGATCCATGGTGTTAGAAAAATCTACACTACTATTTTTCAAAGAACCGAGTGTCCCTAAGTCAGCATCTAAATTTCCGCTGGTATTAGGTAAGATTAACTGTGCTTTGGCATCCCAAACTTTAGGAGTCAAAACAATTTTGCCAACTACAGCTATAGTTAAAGCCAAATTGAATAATAATAAGGGTTTCCAATGTCTATTTACTTTGGAAGTAAGTTTGTTCACAATCGCTCTTGCTCCTTTAAGGTAAACTAATTAAACTAACTGGTCTAAAATATTTATCTTGAAATTTTTTAAGCCAATATCCGTTACTCGAAAAAGGAGGCGTAAGGGCTTCCTTGAAAACGTTTTTTTAACTCTGAGTAATTTTGAATTGATTTTTGGAGAGAATTTTTTGACTGTTTTTTGGTTGATATATAGACAGAGGTTGGTTTTACTCCCAAGAAATTTTGAATTTTGTTCATTTCTTTTTGATTATCTTCAATTAAATCTTCGTAAAAAATTTTAAGCAGATGACGATCTTTAAAAAAATCTTCATGTTCTTGCTCTAGCTTTTTTGTTTGTTCAAAAGCTTCTAGGGTTTTTTCGTAGTTTAGTTGAATTGTCGGGCTATTTTTCTGGCGATCGCGAAGCCCTAGCGTAGCCCAATCGCTTTTTACATACCAGGAATTAGTAGTTAAGGCTATTTGATGAGAAACATGGGTTTTTAGCAAATTTCTCCTGACTAAATGGATAATTCTAAGATCTTGTCTATCTCTTAAATATTGCCAAATTTCTTGTGGCTTTTGGGTTCGAGCATGACAATAAAATAGCTTAAATCCAACGGCATTTACATCAAGAGGCATTGTTCTATAAATAAATGAATTGACTAATTCAAGGGGATTATTTTGCTTGAGATCTCTAATATTTTTTAGGTCGTAGTTAATATAATCCCAAAATTCTTTAGGACTATTATCTTGACTAAATACTTCATAAAACATTCTAATATTTTGATGAGACTGTGGCTGATTGAGTAATAAATTAGACCCCGTTCTAGAGCGACACAGAATTATGAATTTAGTATAGTTTTGATGACCTTTAATTAAATCTAACTCCAGAGCAATATCTTGGATTACCGACTTACCTCGTTTAATTTTTAAAAGTATTTCTGATTTTGATGGCATAATGATTACTAAGTACTGATTACTGATTACTGCTCCCCTGCATTACCATATTTCCCTTAAACTCGATCGCTGTTTTGACTGTGTTTCTGATAGCACCGCTCCTAACCAAATCAAGAAAAACCAGATATATACCGAAATCCAGGATAAAGGAAGACCCTGAATAAAAATGTATAAAGCGACTAAACTAGAGACTGCTCGCTGACAAAGTTGGTTTCCAGCAACAGCAAATTCCCAGAAATTGAATAAAGTTATCGCCAGAGCAAAAATAAAAAAAATAAAGCCAAAAATACCGTGTAAATATAGAACAGCAGCATAGGTAGAAAACGAACCCAGTTCAATTTCATAGGTGTGCCAGTTGGCTGTGCCTTGAACAATGCCCCATCCTAACCAGGGCGATTCTTGCCAGGCTTCAAGTGTTTTGCCAACCACATATTCACGATCGGTTGAGGAAGCTGGACGAGCTTGATTGAAAATTTTGAGTGGTTGACTAACTAGATCGGATATAGTCCACTCCCACAGACTACAAACTAGGGCAAGAGTAGCAATAAACCAGAGGTAGGCTTGTCGTGCCATAAAACTTTTAAAGCTGGCATTGGTGATTATGGCGATCGCTAAACAAACATAAGCTAGGCGGCTTTGACTAATCAGCAACGCACTCAAGCTACCAGCTAAAGCAAGATTGCGTAACCGAGAATTTGGCTCGCCCAAGCAGATAAAGAAGCTCAAAAGACCGCAGATTCCAGGAATAGGAGGATCGCCCATGTATAAAGAAGACCTGGGTAAATTAATCCCAAAGAAAGGTTTGAGGCTAGCTGAGAGATTAACCATCAAACTTAGTTTGTTTCCTGGTGTCAAGCTTGCCAGAGGTGGATAAAATATCCCAATCCTAATTCCGGCAACGAGCAAAATAAGCTGAAAGCAAATTAAGCTTAAATAGCCAATTGCCATCCAAGCAACTGCCCGGGTAATTACGCGGGAGTCGATTTTATGCCAAAAAGGAAGTGCTAGACAGGCAAAAATTAGAAAGTAACCCTTGAAAAAAGTAACTAGCGTCGAGGCTAATTCCATCAGGTCAAAACCAACGTCACTAATACCAAGTAGTGCTGTCCCCAACATCACTAGAGCCATGACGAACCAAGCCCAAGCACACATTGGCAAGGGGTTTTTGATCGGCTGATCAAGATCAAATGAATAAGCCAGCAAACCGATGACAACTGCTGGATAAAACAAAGGCTGTATCCCCAGCAACCACCACAGAGGAGTTAGGACAATGGTTAAGTAAAGAATCCGCTCGGTTAAAGATAATTCTTTTGATTGAAGATATTTTTGTTTGAATAGAAATGAGTTGTCGATCGCTTTGAGCATAGCTTTTTACCATTTATACACCCTTAACTTGTTGAGTTTTAAGCCTGAACCATACCCGAAGCGATCGCCTTACATTTTGGGGAACAAACCACATCAGGAAATATAAAATGAGGTCGATCGCCTTGGGCCGACCGCGGCTAGCTTCCTGTAGCAAAGACCAAAACACCTGCCATTGACCTTCTCTGGCTGCTTGAGGGGCAACCTGAGTCATCATAAAGCCTGAATAAGCCCTTGGGGTAACTAAGTTTTGACTAGCGCGAATCCAAGCTAAAGATTGTTGCCAGTTACTGGTGTTACTGGTACTTTGACGTTGCCAACAATGCCAAACAACTAAAGTGTCAGTGACAAATTCAATTCCCACATCTGCTAAAGTATCTACTTTTAACAGCCAGTCCCAATCTTGATGTTTGGGCAATCCCTCTGGGAAAGGGACTTTGGTTAGTAGCTCTTTCTTTGTAAAAATGGTGGAGGTTTGAATTAGTCCTTCCCCGAATGAGAGAGAATTACGGGCTAAAAGATATTCACTCAAGGGTTCCTCCGCCTTGGGAAATCTACGAGGATAGGTAAAGTCGCCTTTTGGGGTACGAGCTGTTAGACAACAGCTAATCACGGGATACTGGTACTGAGATTTTTCGGCGGCTGCTAGCTGTAACTCTAATTTCTGAGGCAGCCATTCATCGTCGTCATCTAAAAAAGCAATCCAGGCTGCTTTGGCTTGAGCAATTCCCGCATTACGAGCTGCTGCACCACCTTCACTGATTGGAAGTTGCACTATTCGTAAACGAGGATCGTTAATCTTAGCTAACTCGGTATCGGTTGCGATGTCTAAACCATCAATAACTACAATAATTTCAATATCTGAGAGGGTTTGTTCCATAGCACTAGCTACGGCTCGTTTAACCAGTTGCGATCGCCTATGGGTTGGGATAATTACACTAATAGTTGGTTCTAACATAATTTTTTTGCTTAATTTATTAGTCTCAATTGATTAATAATTATGAGATGCCCCTCCCATCATCACGCGCATTTTTTCTGAGTTTAGTCCCCATTTTAAAGCCAATAAAATTAACAGGATTTTGACTCTCTGGACTGCTGAATAATTACCTTTAATTGCCACAACTAAAATATCTTTGGGAGTTGTTAAAAGGTTTAAAGCCACCTCATAAATAATTTTAAATCTAAATAAATGGTCTTGATATTTATCTCGATAAGCATCAGCTCTTCCTCCTGCCATGCGCAGATATCGACGATAAATTTGCTTAAAGGAGGATCTGGCTGGATGAGAAACCATGGCTTGCTCGGCGTATTTGATGCCATAGCCTTGCTGGTATACCAGCTGACACCATTCGCGATCGCCGTTTGATTTTAGTTTTTGATTAAATTTACCTACTTCGTCGAAAATTTCTTGGTAGGTAAATAAATTAGCCGTGGGGGTAAAATTATTGAGTTCAATATGTCTTTTTTGGGGAAAAGCAGTTAGATCTTCATATAGTTCCACCGCCGTTAAGCGATCGCGATCGCGAAAGAAAAGCTTAATTTTACCGCCAATAATGCCACAGTCGGGATTATTTATTAATGCTGTAACGCCATTTTCAATCCAGTCAGCCGCGGGAATACAGTCTGAATCGGTAAAAGCAAATATCTCTCCTTTAGCCACAGTAATTCCCTTATTTCTAGCAGCATAAGAACCAGGTTCTGCTTCATAGATAGTAGATGCTTGCTGATATTTATTGACAATCTCGACAATACTTTCATCTGAAGCATTATCTACCACAATAACTTCGTATAAGTCTTGGGGATAAGTTTGTTTATCCAATGCAGCCAGACACTTTTCTAAACGTTCTGCATCGTTGTAAACAGGAATAATTACGGAAACAAGAGGCTTATTTTTCATCTATTTTGGGTATAATCTCGCTTACTAAACAATCTAAAACTCTTAACTTATTAAAATTTGTTTTTAAGATTCAAGCTCTATATCTAAGTTGGGCAAACGAGTTGCCTCGTATAAACGGGCAGAAAGAGTAATTAAATCCTGAGTATTTTTTGACATAAGATTTTGCTCGAAGTCGTAACACAAATTAATTTGTTTAGAAAGCCATTTTGTTTGTTCCTGCTGTTTATTTTGTTGAAAAATTTCAATGACAAAAGGCATCTCAAAACCCGTAGGATTATAAGGATATCCATAGTCATTGTTTTCAAGATCATCAAAATATTTTTTAGACATAGAGTAATTTATTGCTGCTTTAACTTTTTGGTTTTTCCATAAATGATGTTCTGGATATACTTGTTTTAAAAGAGCAAAGGCATACAAATTAAAACTTTGATAACCGATTGCTTTATAAGCTAGCTGATGGTTTCTATGTAATGCTTTTGATAGATTAAATATTGGTTGATTGAGAGAATATTCAAGTTTTTTTCTCCATTCAAAGTTATTTAATGCCAGTAGGTGTTGAATAACCCCTGAAGAATATACAGCAAAGTTATCTGGCATTTTGTGCATAAAACGCATTATTCTGTGCCTGACTTCTTCTGAAGTATACTGAGCTAATATGCCGCCAATAGCTGCAAACCATAGTTGATGATTAAAGGTCATGTCATAGTTTAAATAAGAACCATCTACTCCCACTCGGCGCCAAATACCAATTTGCTCGTCAAAAGGATGAAGTAAAAATACTTTTTCGGCTAAGTCTAAAAGTTCTGGTCTTTCTAACTCTTGTGAGCTAATTATTAGGCTTTCGATTGTCCAAGCCTGCCCAATAAGTCCATTACAACTATCTTTATGAGGATTTTTGCGATGCCAAAATGTTGCTTGCATTGGACGAGCTTCAGAGCTAGATAAGTATTTAGCCATTTTTTGCGCCCCATACAATAATTTTTTATCTTGAGAAATAGAATATGCTTTTAAAAAAGTAATTAGCCAGTGGGACGTATTACGAACGGGAGTTTCTTCATCATAATAAGCACCATTATGTCCTTGAGGCATATTACCTACTTCAAGATCTAATAACTCATAGGCGGCGTTAGCACTTTTAACGATTATTTCGTAGAGTTGAACCATAATTAGTTTTGTATTTTACTTTTAAAAAGTCGCTCAAGATTATTAATTCTTCCAGTATTGGTGGCGATCTTACACATCCACCCTGTTAGCCAGAGCAAAATCGTTTCTATTTTTGTTTCTCCAATATTTTTATCGGCAATTTTAGAAAAGGATGGTGGTCTGATGTCATTAATTATTTTGCTTAAAATCTTGATCGAAGATTCATCTCGATCTAACCAAATATCAACTTGTCCTTTACCAACTCGGTACTGTTTTTTTAGCAGTGGTAGTAGCTTTCTGGCTGGATGAAATACTTTTGCTTCAGAAGAATATATTAAGTTAAAATTTGCCTCGGTTGCTTTTTTTGTCCAAATCACATCTCCGCCAGATTTTAAATAAGTTGGAAATAATCCTACTGCATCAAACACATATTTCTTGACAAACAAATTGGCAGTTTTGCATACCTTTCGGTTAGCTATGTTCTTTTTAATTTGCATATTTGTTATAGAATCATACACTTCAGCAAAAGTTTTATGCGCTGAAAAGGTAAATACTACATTACCTCCAACTAAATCTACCTCTGAATTAAAAGCTGCTACTCCATTGGCGATCCATTGTTCAATTGGTAAACAGTCTGAATCAATAAATGCTAATATTTGACCTTTAGCCAAGGCTATTCCTCGATTACGGGCTGAATAAGAACCTGGATTTGTTTCTGTGGCTAACTTTACTGAAAATTGCTCGGTAATAGTTTTAATGTCTTCAGTTGAATTATTATCAACCACGATAATTTCAAATAAACTTTGAGGATAATTCTGCCCTGCCAAAGCCTGTAGACATTTTTTTAAATTTTCCGTGTCATTATATACGGGAATAATTACAGAAACAAAAATAGAGTTATCGCGATTATCCATATCTTTTTCTCAGTTTAATTGTTAATCAAAATTAAAATACTAGCTGTATTTCCTGCTCAGTTTCTAATATCGCATTTAAGATATGTTCTCTTTGAACTTCATCAAATAACTTATAAAATTTTGATGGTTGATTATAGTTAATCTTTTCGCTGACGGAGGATTTCCATTTTTCATTATCTCTAATTAAATATTTAGTAACGATCTGACGATCGCCGATCATTTTCGGATTAAAAGGCAGTCCGATAAATTGACAAAGCTTTTCAAGTTCTAACTGGGGATTTTCAACCAATGCTTCGTACTTTACGATTAAATGATTACGCTTACCCGAATACAAATGAGAAATATGTACGTCATTAAGCCATCGTTGAATACATTTATCTATACTCCAACTACCATGCCAAACTTCAGGATACTGACAACTTACCTGGTAAAGAGAAGAAACCACATCTATTCCATTACGAATAATATGAATAAATTTAGCATTATCAACTAGTTTTTCAATATAGTTAATCCGATGTAAATGGGCAGGAGTTTTCTCAACCCATTGACTTTTATTTTGCTGTAGCGCGATCGCATCCAATGCTTTGATAAAAGCCTGAGAATGTTGATGAACCAGCGGTGATTTTTGAGGTAGTAATTGCTGCATTTCTTGACGATCAATATCCGCAAAAAACTGATTGAAATTAGCTCTAGCTTTTGAAGAAACAAAACCAAATTTGCCTCGAAAAGAATCAGGATTAATTACTCTTTGAAAAAACTTTGATTCAGGAAATGAAATAATATTTGGATGTGCAGCTAACATACTTTGTAATAAAGTTGTACCAGAGCGCGGACATCCTACTAAAAATATTCTTGCCTTAATTGAATTATTCATTACTATAAATAAGCTCAAATTTTAAATTAATTTTTTGCTGATAATATTTAATTTCCATAGTAATAATTTATTTATTTGGTTTCTTAATTTTTTTCATTTGTTTAAATGTCTTTAACATATCCAATAGAGTTGACTTTCCGTTAGGAAGTGCTAGCCATATAGCAAGATAAAATAGAGTATAAAATAAACAATTTAGTAATAAATTTAGTATGTTATTTGTATTGATAAAATTTAGCCAATCGATTACTAATAACAAAGCGGATGCACTAATCGAAGCAAACATTGGTCGAGATAGAGTTTTAGCTAAGTCGATGACTCGAAGATGCGTTCCGTGATAGCAGTAGATCATCTTGGGAATCCAAATAATCGGTCGAGATAAACCATAAGCAGCAGCTACACCGAGCGCCCCCCAACGTACACTAATTGAAAACACAGCTATATCAATAGCGGTGAGAACCAGTCCCATACGCAACTGACGGTCAGTACGACCCAAAGTTTGAAAAACCCATCCTCCAGCTACATTAAATGTTCCCATAAAAGCAGCGGGCATTAAATACCGAAAAATTGGCACCGCACCCATCCACTGTTCTCCTAATGTCAAAATAATTACTTTGTCAGCAGCAGCAAACAGAAACCCCACAACTGGCATTCCCAAGGAAGTAATTAGTAAAATTGCTTTGTAGTAGTATCTACTGTATTTTTCAGGCTCATACTGTAGTCTGCTCAAAGCTGGCAGGGCAACACTGTTGACAGGGCTGTTGATCTGCTCAATTGGTAATAGAACTAGCTGATAGGCTTTGGCGTAAAGTCCTAGCTGTTGCGATCCCCAATAACGACCGATCAGCAGATTATCTAAATTGCGAGAAAAATAATTGACTAAGCGAAACCCCGTTAAGTTACCACCGAAAGCCAGCATCGATTTAATTGCCGAATCTTTGCTCGGTAATCCAGGTCGCCAACTACAACTGATCCAAACCGTGATCGCATTAGTAATCGTAGTTGCTATCTGCATTAAAACTAAGGCCCAATAACCCAACCCAGACCTAGCAGCAGCAATGGAGACTATTACCCCAACTAACATTGAGATAATTTCAATTTTGGCAAGTTTCGTAAACTGCATTTGCCTTTGCAGCAGTGCCTGATGTTGAACGGTCAAACCACTAAAAATAAAAGTAATTCCCAAGGCCATGGTAATTCCCCGCAACAGTGGCTCATCATAAAAGCTGGCAACTACTGGAGCTAGAGCTATTACTACCAAAGCAATGGCAAAGCTGATGATTAAGTTAATCCAAAATAGAGTGCTAACCTGCTGGTGATTAATCTTGGCTTTCTGAACCGTTGCTGCTGATAAACCCAAATCTTTGAACAACTGTACAAAACCCACGACTACAGTTGCCATCCCAATCAATCCGTAATCTTCGGGTGAGAGCAGACGCGCCAAAACTACGGTCGAACCCATTCTCAAGACAAACTTAATTGC
Source organism: Myxosarcina sp. GA_180221_E-2-1-MAG-40_15 (assembly GCA_020692205.1). Classification (GTDB taxonomy): domain Bacteria; phylum Cyanobacteriota; class Cyanobacteriia; order Cyanobacteriales; family Xenococcaceae; genus Waterburya. Next base: position 1,964 of record JAIMKV010000040.1, on the reverse strand, counting down.
TTGAGCGATCATGGTGACCGCTCCACCGCGAACAGATCGTTGCTTTAGCTCTGTTTTTAGATGATCGGTGCAAAAATATTGCTCATTGAGATTAGCTAGTTTATCTGGAACAGATTTTGCCACTCTAATTACTAACCTCTGTCTCGACCAAACCAAGAGAGCTTCTAATTGCCAATTGCGATAAGGGTGCTAAATATACTGAGATCAGGGTTAAAAGCGATCGCGGATCTTGGAAAAAGATGGTGCGATTGGCCGCCAGAGCGCAGTCAATGTATCTTCTGGCTGATTGTACATCCCCCGCCGTCAAAGATAGTCGCGCTAAATATCGGTTCATGTAGGCATAGGCAGTGGGTAGTATACTCTCGACTAATTCTGGATCACGCTTGCAGGCAGCAATAATTACTCGTAGTTGGCTTGCCTTCATTTCCTGTACATCAAAGGAAAGCCCTGAGGGGCGAACTCGATAAAAAGAATGAATTTTTGGTTCTCGCTGAAAATCCCATTTTTTAGTAGCGGCGATTCTCAACCAAAAATCCACATCCTCACAACTGCGTAAAGTCTCATCAAATTCTCCTACCTCATCAAAAATAGAACGACGAAACATGGCATTAGAACCATGACCAATAAAGTTTTTACAAAGTAAGGCTGCCAAGGGATCTCGTTTGATTGGTTTACCACTTAAGCGCATAAAAGTTGGAGTACCATCATCGCGAATTGCTTGCGAAGCACTATAGACAACACCGATCTGGGGTGAAGATCTCAGTCGGGCAACGTGATTAGCCAATTTTTCCGAGCCATATACGTCATCTCCGTCTAAAAGAGCAATATACTCTCCTTTAGCCTGACGAATGCCATAGTTGCGAGCTGAGGAAAGACCACCGTTGGACTTTTGGAGTAATTTAAACCGCGAGTCGCGATCGCTAAAAGATCTTACTAGTTCAGCCGTGCGATCGCTAGAGCCATCGTCAATTACCAAAACTTCAAAATTGCTGAATGATTGGCTTTCTAGGGATGATAGTGCTGCTGCAATATAGGCTTCAATATTATAAGCAGGTACAACTACCGAAATTATAGGAGTAGACATATATAGCCACTTGATTAAGTTATAAATAGTTGATCTTGGTGTCGAGGGAATTAATTTTTGAGTCGATTATTTGATTGACTTTACTTCTAGAAATATTTGGCTTGACTTCATTTTTAGTAGTATGAGTGAAACAAAAATCTTGATACTTAGCCCAAAAAATATTGAGCAAGAAAAGCGGATTTCCTAACATATATCTAGCGGCTAAACGTTTTGGCTCTTTGCTCAAACGATATAGCCATTCCAAGCCTGCATTAGACATCCATTTAGGAGAATTTGGGACTAATCCTGCCAGGCGATCAATAACTGCACCACTAGGAATAATTACCAGAGTTTCTAAATCTTGGTAATTATTTTGAATCCACAGTTCTTGCAGGGGCATCCCCATGCCCACAATTAAAATATCTGGCTTAAACTGATTAATTTTTTTAATTATAGTTTGATTGGCAACTGGATCTTCGTGGTCAAAGTAGCCATGATAACCAGCTATGCTTATATTGGGATATTTTTCTTGCTGATTGTCCAGGGCTTTAGCTAAATTTTCAGGTTTAGAACCTAATAAAAATACTGATAATTTATGTTGCTCACACTCCTTAAGTAACTTGGGAATCATTAAAGTTAAAGGTACTCTGTACTTAGATGAAACACTTACACCCGTTAACTCCAAACCTTTGATCATTCCCATGCCATCGCAGAGAGTAATATCAGCATTTTGTTGGAATGTTAAAAACTCTGGCAATAACATTGATAAATTAAAAGCATGAATATTATAATGCGAGACAATAATTTTCTGCTTGCTTCTACAGCTTTGGTAAATTGTTTGGATAACTGTATCACTAGTGTAAGAATTCAGGTACTAAATTGAGGGATTAAAGAAGGGCGA
>JAIMKV010000126.1 GCA_020692205.1 Myxosarcina sp. GA_180221_E-2-1-MAG-40_15 | reverse complement strand
GTGGGAAAACTCAGCTACCGTGGTTTCTGACAGCTCATGGGTAGTCATTGCCTGTAAAATGTTCATCGGAACTGTAAGATGGTGCGCTCCTGCTTGTAAAGTAGCTGCTGCTTCTTCTGGAGACTTAATACTTGCTGCTAAAATTTCTGTCTGGCTGTTTTTGAGCAGCCGAGACATTTCTTGAACTAATGCCAAACCATCTCCTAAAAGTCTGGTAGCGCGGTTAACATAGGCGATCGCATATTTCGCTCCTGCAGCGGCAGCGATCGCAGCTTGAACGGGACTATAAATAGCTGTTACCGAACAAGGGATTTTGGGCGAGAGATGAGCCGTTACCCGAAATCCCAACTCGGTAGCGGGAATTTTCAGCACAATTTTGTCACCAATAAGTTGGGCAGCTTTGTTTCCTTCGATCAACATTTTCTCGAAGTCGGTAGCGCACAGTTGATAATATAATTCTCCTGGGCTAATATCTGACAATTTTTGCAGGCATTCTTCAGGAGATAGATCGCTTTGATTTAATAAAGTGGGGTTGGTAGTAATTCCTGCGATCCAACCCATGGCTACTGCTGCTTTAGCTTCATTAATTGATGCTGAATCAAGATAAATCATAGTGACAAAAAGTGAATATCTAAAACTCTACTGGATATTGATCTAATCTAAGCTGGTTACCTAAGTTCTCAGTTTTTCTTGCAGTAAACTAGAGAGAATAAATCAAAAATATTATAGTGTTAACCTGCCAAAGCAAATTAAAACCTCGTAGTATATATATTTTGGGGAACGATTCTAGGAGACCATTGCACCCATGGGAAAAGTAGTCGGCATCGATTTGGGAACAACTAATTCCGTAGTAGCGGTAATGGAGGGCGGTAAGCCTATTGTAATTGCTAATTCAGAAGGAATGCGAACTACCCCCTCTGTAGTTGGCTTCAATAAGGATGGAGAATTAGTAGTCGGGCAGTTGGCAAGACGACAAAGCGTCTTGAATCCAGAAAATACCTTTTACGGTGTGAAAAGATTTGTCGGTCGTCAGTATGCTGAACTACAGCCAGAATCTAAGCGAGTTCCTTATACTATTAAGCGAGATGAACTGGGTAATATCAAAATTCGCTGCCCTAAGTTAAAAAAAGAGTTTGCCCCCGAAGAAGTTTCGGCAATGATTTTACGTAAGTTGGCTGAAGAGGCAGAACGCTATTTAGGAGAAACAATCACTGGTGCAGTAATTACCGTACCTGCTTATTTTAATGATTCTCAACGACAGGCTACCAGAGATGCAGGAAGGATTGCGGGGTTGGATGTACTCCGCATCATTAATGAACCCACCGCGGCAGCATTGGCTTATGGACTCGACCAGCGTCGTCCGCAGACGATTATGGTGTTTGATTTGGGAGGCGGTACTTTTGACGTTTCTATCCTCGACATTGGTGATGGCGTATTTGAAGTTAAATCGACTAGTGGCGATACTCAATTAGGAGGTAATGATTTTGATCGCCGCATCGTCAATTGGTTAGCCGAAGAATTCCTCAAGCAAGAAGGAGTGGATCTGAGAAAAAGCGATCGCCAAGCTTTACAAAGACTGACTGAAGCAGCAGAAAAAGCCAAGATTGAGCTATCTAAGCTATCGGTTACTGAAATTAATTTACCTTTTATTACTGCCACTGAAGATGGACCTAAACACATTGAAATCAAGCTAAGTCGCGCTAAGTTTGAAGAACTTTGTGGCGATTTAGTCAGTCGTCTGCGCCGTCCCCTTAAACGGGCAATTTCTGATGCTGGTCTTGGTCCAATGGATATCGATGAGGTGGTATTGGTCGGTGGTTCAACCCGGATCCCCATGGTTCAGGATCTGGTTCGGAGTTACATCGACCTCGAACCGAATCAGAACGTTAATCCTGATGAAGTGGTGGCAATTGGTGCTGCCATTCAATCGGGTATTATGACCAATGAAATTAAAGATGTTCTCTTGCTAGACGTTACTCCCTTATCTTTAGGCTTGGAAACCATTGGTGGAGTCATGAAAAAACTGCTCCCCCGCAACACGACTATTCCTGTACGTCGCTCGGATGTATTCTCTACAGGGGAGAACAATCAAACCGTAGTAGAAATTCATGCTCTTCAAGGGGAGAGAGAAATGGCAAGTGGCAATAAATCTTTGGGTAGATTTAAGCTAACCGGTATTCCTCCTGCCCCCAGGGGCGTTCCCCAGATTCAGGTATCATTTGACATTGACGCTAATGGTATTTTACAGGTTACAGCCAGAGATAAAACCACAGGTAGAGAACAAGGTATTACCGTTTCGGGGGCTTCGACCCTTAGCGATTCAGAAATCAAGCGCATGATTAGTGAGGCGGAAAAATTTGCCGAAGAAGACCGCGCTAGACGAGAGCGAGTTGAAAAACGTAACCGCGCTAAGGCTTTAACCGATCAGGCGCAACGTAAGCTAAAAGAAGTAACCCTCGATTTTGGCAGTCAATTTGCTAGTTATTATCGCCGTCGGATTGATGTGCTGTGTGAAGAAATTCTCACCAGCCTCGAACAAGATGATGAGAGAACTTTAGATCGAGCAGAAGCAGACTTACAGGACACCCTATATGAGCTTAACCGTGAGGTTAGGCTACAATATGACGACGAAGATGATGATGACTTTTTTGGGGCAATTAAGAAGACCTTCTTAGGGGATGATGACAAGTTTGATGAGGACTATTCATACAACTCTCGTCAGACAGATTATTATGGCGATTATTCGGCGAATACGCAACGCGATCGCTATGGCTATCCTCCAGAACGCGGTGCAGGTCGAGCTAACACGGGCTACGATGATAACGATTATGGCGGTGGGTATGCTAATGAACCTCGTCGTCCTAATGATAAGAATGGCTACGGTGATCAACCTCGCCGTCCTGCTGCGGGATACGATGACTACGACGATCGCGCTACAGGCTACGGTGATCAATCTCGTCGTCCTGGTTATGACGATCCTTATGCACCCAGGCGAGAACCGACCAGACCTCGAGGTGCTAACAGCCGTAATGGTGTTCCACCACAAGATCGTTACAATGGTCGCAATACTTCACCACGCAATGCCCCCTATGAAAACGATTGGGATGATGAGGACGATGAATGGTTTTAACGCCACGACTAACAATTAACAACTAATAACTAACAACTGAGATATGCAGGAAGTGCGTAACTATTATGAAATGCTGGGCGTTGACAAAAATGCCCCTAGTAATGAGATTAAAAAAGCTTATCGCACATTAGCCATTAAATATCATCCCGATCGCAATTTGGGCAACAAAGCTGCTGAGGAGAAATTTAAAGATATTGTTGAAGCCTATGAGGTGTTATCAGACCAAACTAGGCGGGCGCAGTACGATCAGTCGCTCAGTCGCAAGAACTTTATCAACAAGGCTGGTTCTTTTAGTAACTTTGGTCGCCATAATCGCTCAGAAACAAAAGGTGCTACTGCTGAACGTTCCCGCGTTAGAGTAGATAGCCAGGATTATCGTCCGGGAACGACCAAAAGGGAAAGAGTCGTTCGTTCCCGTCCGCAGCGTCGAGATATTGAAGCTAAATTGACCTTGAGTTTGGATGAGGCTTATCGCGGCGGTAAAAGAAAAATACGCCTTGAGGATGGCAGATCTTTGGAGGTGGATATGCCTGCGGGAATGTTCAATGGGCAGCGCATTCGCCTTAAAGGGCAGGGGATTGAAGAGGGAGATCTCTATCTTAAGATTACCGTGGCACGTCATCCTTTTTTTGAGATTCAGGGAGAAAATATTTATTGTCAGGTTCCTGTCACGCCCACAGAAGCAATTTTGGGTAGTGCGATCGAAGTTCCCACGATTGATGGTTTGGTTAAGGTTAGCGTTCCTAATGGAGTGCGATCAGGTCAGAGATTACGACTAGCAAATAAAGGTTACTTTGGTAAATTGGGCAATAGAGGCGATCAGCTAGTAGAAATTCAAATTGTTGCGCCTCAGGAAATTAGCCCTGAAGAACAGGAATTGTATGAAAAATTAAGAGAATTAGAGCAGTTTAATCCCCGTAAAAATCTTATTAAGAATTTGTAGCCAGTAGATGATTCACCTAGTAATTGGTAGAGCAAAACATTTTAAAAGTCTACCAAGGTATATATATTTCCCTTAATATTTTACGCGATCGCTTAAACGCTCTATTGGTAGACAGAACAAAAGTATGATCATCTCTTCTTGGCTGTGGTTATGCAGTTTCTGATGCAGAATATTTAACCTTTGATAGAGTAAGGTATAAATCTGTGGCTAATTTTAGGGATTGGCAATTAATTCAAACTACTAATTGCCCTAATCTAAATTAGAAGACGGTAATTACAGTTTTAGGACTTTGACCTGATTAAAATAATGATTGATTCCGCTTCTGTTATGGGGAACAAAACTACCATTAGACCGATCGCAGCAAGTTCAATTCACGGTATCGTATTTCACGAAGACTTGATTTGGGCAATAGATTCTCATAATGGCTATTTACTGCAAATCGATCCAGAAACAGACAACACCACAATTTTAAATACCCGCAATTGGTCGGATTTTTTGGGTGCGACGGGTTTAGCTATAACTGGAGATATTTTATGGTTTACCAACAGAGAATGCGTTTATTGTTGTTCTCTAGTTACCAAAGATTTTGAACCGCAGTTATTTTTACGTTCAGATGCCGATATTGACGGAATTGCTGTCTGGGAATCGACGCTCTATCTTACTAGTCACAAGCAAGGCAAAATTCTCATCTATGATCGCCATCGTGCTACCAAAATTACTCATTTTTATGCACCTGGAATTGGCTTAGAAAACATCACTGTCAAAGAAGAAGAACTCTGGCTAACGGACACCCTAGAGCAAACTGTTTACTGCTTAGATCGTGCCACAGGAGAAACAATATTTAGCGTGTTGACTCCTTTCCCATCTCCTACAGGGCTAGCTTTTAAGACTGATAGCGCAGGAAAAGAAACCTTGTATGTGGCATACGCCGATCGCGAAATCTATATCCGTGATAATCCTAACGCCGAACCCAACTATGAATTACAGTACCGCGATCATACTTTTATTCATCCCCTCTATTTTTATTACAATCGCGAGCAAAACTTGGCTCTTTCCAATGGCTATTTAGTAGAGATGTCCTATACAGAAGAGATTTCACCTCTCGATCCGATTGAAATTCAAGGTTTGGAATGGCGGATTGCTCTACCTGCAGAGACTGATCGACAAAAGATTCGTGAGGTTCAGGCGATCGGGCTACCCTTTAGGGAAGAGGTTAAAGACGGACAACGCATCGCTATCTTTGAATTTGATAATTTTAATTCTGAACAGCGTCACGTTTTTGGCTGGAAGGCAATTCTAGAAGTCTGGAGTATCAAATATCAGCTCAAACCCGATGATTGCGAAAACATCCCTCAGCTTACGGATGAATTTAAAGAAAAGTATCTCACAGACAACGATAATTTGTCAATGGATACAGAGATTATTCAACAGGCTGCCAAAAGCGCGATCGGTTCAGAAACCAATCTCTTGCGACAAGTTTATAGTATTCGCAACTATGTTTATGACAAACTAGCCTACGGTATTAAACCTCATATTGACACTCCAGATATCGTTCTGAAGCGGGGAGTAGGTTCATGCGGTGAATATCTGGGCTTGCTCTTAGCTTTGTGCCGTCTTAACGGAATTGCCTGTCGCACCGTCGGTAGATATAAATGTCCTGGCGATCCGCTAAAGCGAAACATTCCTTTACAGCCCGACTATAATCATGTTTGGATGGAGTTTTATCTTCCTGGTTATGGTTGGCTACCAATGGAATCTAATCCCGATGATCTGTTTGATGGAGGGCCATATCCTACCCGCTTTTTTATGGGGCTATCTTGGTATCATGCAGAGATGGCAAAAGATACTGCTTTTGAAATTATTGCTAGTCAAGGGGTCAAAATCGATAAGGAAACCGCTTCTATTGGCGAATTATCTCTTAACCATATTCGCTTTATCATTTTAGAAGAATTACAGCCCATCTCTGATACTAAATCCTGTTCGGATAGAACACTTTAAAGTAAGTCAGAAATACCACGCATGGTATAACATTAGAAGTCGGGAAGACTTCGGTCTTGAGCGAGAAAAGCATACTTGATCAATCGATTTAGTATGGTTAGTTACGCTAAATTATTGTCGCTTTGCTTGAGTAACTACTAATCTTGATCATTGATCATCAAGATTAAAGATCAAGCTTAAAGAGTAAGTATTCAGGTATCAAAAAGAGATAAATAGTTGCAA
>JAIMKV010000125.1 GCA_020692205.1 Myxosarcina sp. GA_180221_E-2-1-MAG-40_15 | reverse complement strand
GGTGATTCCTGCCCTCTATGCTAAGTTTGGCAAGTGGCTGATTCCCAAACACGCATCAACCGACCTGGAGAAAAACTTTCATCTTAACGAGCCGCCGAAAGTATCGGTTGAGTCATAACCATAACATTGGTCACAAGTTAAAGAAAGAAGAAAGTCAAGAGAAATAAAGAATCGCGTAAATAATTTCTTTTTCTCGTTTAGCTCTTAAACCCAGTTGATAAGGACTTTTTAAGCTTAATTTGTGACCAATGGAGTTGTTACCGCGCTCATAAAGTCTTTGACGTACATCAAGCAGTAGTGATTACCCAAAACTATCATTTACCTCGTGCTGTCTACACTTGTCATCAGTTAGGAGTAAACGCAGTTGGTTTAGGAACGCCAGATCGAGAAATTTATGGACTGCGAGGAATGATTCCCTATTTATTACGGGAAATGTTAGCTAACGCCAAAGCTTTATGGGAAATTCACATTACTCGTCCCCGCCCCACTTTTATATAAATTTATATAAATTTACTGGACTCTTCAGCTAACTAGAGAGTTTAAGCTCGAAATCTAATACAGGATCATTTATCAGCTTAATTCATCATGTCAAAACTCGTATCTAAAATAACTATAACTTCAATGGCGATCGCCTCTGTGATTGGAGGAGCAATTTATTTGACTTCGGCTCAAGGTAAAAGTATCAGTAACAATACTGCGATCGCTCAAGATACCAACACAGCTACTCTCACTAGCGTTTGGGACAAAGAAACCGAACCAGCTTATTCAGGAACGACAGAAATGACCGTGTATCGCAGTCCCTCTTGTGGCTGTTGTGGAGGATGGATCGAACACGCGAAACAGCATGGTTTTAAAGTCAAAGATATTAAGACCGAGGATATGGCAGCCTTAAAGCAAAAATACAAGTTGCCGACCGAACTAGCATCTTGTCATACAACTATTATTGATGGGTATGTAATGGAAGGACACATTCCCGTCGATGACATTAAACGTTTTCTATCGGAAAAACCCGAACTAGCTGGTTTAACTGTACCAGGAATGCCCATCGGTACACCAGGAATGGAAGCTAGAAATATTAAGCAACCATTTCAAGTCTTATCGTTTAATGATCGAGGAGAAGTCGAAATATTTAAGGAATATCAATCTTACTAAGACAAAGTAGTTAAATTAATCATGGTTAAAATTAACCGTCGCCAGTTTATTGCATTAGGTGCTGCTGGTGTAGGAACAGCTTTAATAGGTAATTGGTTGCGTCAAGATATTTCTAGTCAACCTTTAGCCTCTTCATCTGCTAATGTATTCGATGTTTATCAAAGTAGTGATGGGTTATTAGAGTTAGACATTATAGCTAAAGAAAATCCCGTAAATTTGACTGGGAGACAAGCATATTTATTAACCTATAACGGACAAGTTCCCGCACCCCGTCTGGAAGCCAACCCAGGAGACAAGATTCGCATTCACTTTGCTAATAATCTCTCTCAACCGACTAATATTCACTATCACGGCTTGCATATTCCCATTATGGGTAATGCGGATAATGTTTTTCTGCATATCAAACCAGGAGAAAAACTAACCTACGAATTTCAGATACCATCAAATCATCCAGCAGGAATATTTTGGTATCATCCCCACCTGCATGGTTTAGTTGCCGAACAATTGTTTGGGGGTTTGGCAGGGTTGTTTATCGTGCGCGGTGATTTAGATGAAATTCCCGAAGTCAAAGCAGCCAAAGAAGAGTTTTTAGTACTGCAAGACTTTGCTGTGGATAATAATGGCAGACTAATCAATTCAGCCCATATGTCCTTGATGATGGGAAGAGAAGGAGACATAATTACAGCCAACGGACAAGTAAATCCTAGTCTTTCTTTGCCCGAACAAGGATTACTGCGCTTGCGGATTCTCAATGCGTCTACTTCCCGTTTTTATCGACTGGCTTTAGAAGATCATTCCTTTTATCAAATTGCTACTGACGGAGGTGCGTTAAACGAACCAATAGAAGTTAACGAATTGCTACTGACACCAGGACAACGAGCCGAAGTTTTAATTAAAGGCGACAAAGAACCTAGACAATACCGCTTACTAAATTTACCTTACGATCGCGGTGGTATGGGTATGATGGGGGGCGGAATGATGGGCAGAAATAACCGCGATGAACCCATAGTTTTAGCAACGATTAACTACGAAGCCCCAGGACAGTCTCTTTCAATTCCCACCCAGCTTGCTTCAATTACGGCATTGCCAGAACCTCAAACAGTAAGAAGCTTTGAACTCAATCATGGCATGAATCCCGCCGTGGGCATGGCTTTTCTAATCAATGGTGAAGCTTATAATCATGATCGCCTCGATACCCAAGTACAACTAGATACAGTAGAAGATTGGGAAATAACCAATACAGGAATGATGGATCATCCCTTCCACGTTCACGGGTTAGCTTTTCAAGTAATTAGTCGTAACGGACAGCCAGAATCATTACTGGCTTGGCGAGATACGGTGCTAGTGCCTAGAGGTGAAACTGTCCGTATTCGTATTCCTTTCCGCGATTTTGCAGGCAAAACCGTGTATCACTGTCATGTTCTCGACCACGAGGATTTGGGCATGATGGGCAATTTGATGATTAATGCCTAAATGATGCGATCGCGATTGTCAAAAATCAGCTAATTTTAGATGATAAAACCGTAACAGCCATCAGTCCCCAAATAACTCCAAAACGAACTTTAGTAGCACAGTGAATTTTAAATTCAGCAGATATCAATAACTTATGTAATTCCTCTTGTGTATAGCATTGTTGATGAGCGGGATCGAAAATTTGTAAGAGCCAGTCGCAGATTCTACATACTGGATAATCTTTATTCCAGCTGTTTGATTTCATCCAGAGACAGCCCAAATTTTTTGGCTTTTTGAATGAAGCGCAAGCGTTCTTCATTTTCTTGACCATAGATGCGATATTGTGATTCGGTGCGCCTGGGAGGTTCAAGTAATCCCAAGCGTTCATAATAACGGATGGTATGAGCCGATATTCCCACGCGATCGCTTAACTCGCCAATCAACCAGCCTTCTTTACCTGCCATTTTGCCTTAACCTTGACCAATACCAGCAGCTACAAGCATCTCGCGAGATACAGGCTGTTGAGAGGAACAGCACTCTGCTAGTTTGCCATTTACTACTACCGCAGGAATGCGATGAATTCCATATTGTGTCCTTTTTTCTTTTTCTGCTGCACTTTCGTGATGTAGATCGTAGATTTTCACCTCGCAATTAGAACAAGCTAATTCTCTCACCAGCTTGACAGTTTCATCGCATAGAGGACAACCAGCTACAAATACTTCTACTAATCGTTTTGTCATCTCTTTTTCCTCTTTAAATTGGAGTTCTAGATTTAGCTTAAACCTTAGAGTTAACTCTAATGTCAAGAAGAAATTTGTCCAATCCAAGTTTTCTAAATAAAAATGATGACTCAAATAACTTATATTTACTAGCTTCTGCTAAGATTATGAGAAGATTATGAAAAGTAACAAAAATGACATTCGATGTTTCCAGGCGCTCGCTGTTGGGAATGGGATTGCTCGGAGGGGGAAATATCCTAGGCAAATTTTTACCCAGTAAGGCATTAGCTCAAAACCCCAAACAGCATGACAACCACTTTACTAGCAGCGCGGTTCACGGTGGCAGCACTACGGTAGGTGATGTAGACAACGACCGTAATGGTTTTAATCCCCGCGACATCTTAACCGATTGGGACGGGGGAAAAGTCTCTCAATTACCTAACGGTCAGACTTTGCGAGAATATGATATTGCTGTTGAAGAACGAGAAATTGAAATCGCCCCTGGAGTGTTTTATCCCGCCTGGACGTATAACGGTCGAGTTCCTGGTTCTACTATTAGAGTAACCGAAGGCGATCGCGTTAAGATTAACTTTCGCAATAAAAGCCTACATCCCCACACCATTCACTTTCACGGTATTCATTCTGCCAGACAAGATGGCGTTCCTGGGACGCTAGAAGCCATGCCAGGAGAAGAAGTAGTGTACGAATTTGATGCTAAACCTTTTGGCTGTCATCTCTATCACTGTCATTCTGCCCCTTTTAAGCGACACCTACACAAAGGACTTTACGGCGCATTTATTATCGATCCTGACCCCAAACGCCATCCTGAAGCAGAGCAACAAGCGCGATCGCGATTGTTGGGCAGTTCTGAAAATAAACAGTGGCAAGAATTTTTAATGGTAATGAATGCTTTTGATACCAACTTTGATGAAGAAAACGAATTCTATGCCGTCAATACAATTCCCCACGAATTTATGAAACGCCCCCTCCGTATCGAACGAGATCGCCCCGTGCGAGTTTATTTAATTAACGTGACGGAGTTTGACCCAGTTAACTCTTTTCATCTTCACGGTAATTTCTTTGACTATTACGATAGTGGAACGACCCTAACGCCTACTCTTCGCACCATCGATACCGTGATGCAGTGCCAGGGACAGCGAGGTATTTTAGAATTTTCCTTCAAAGAACACGCCCCAGGACAGTATATGTTCCACGCCCATCAGTCAGAATTCCTCGAACTCGGCTGGATGAGTGCCTTTGAGGTGGTGGCATGAAAAAAACTTGGTTGTGGGCTGTTTTGCCATTGGTAGCACTAGTTACTTCGATTATTATTTTCCTTTCTACCAATCCCCTCAGTCCTTTAGGCATTTCTGCACCTCCTCTAGAAAATCTGACTATAGAGCGAACTGTCTTAGGCGATCGCGCTATTTCCTTGTTAGTTAGGGCGGAAGGTTCAGAACCGATGCAGATTGCTCAAGTGCAGGTAGATGGGTCTTACTGGACGTTCACCCAAAAGCCTCCAGGTGCTTTACCTAGACTCTCAACTGCTTGGATCGATCTGCCCTATCCTTGGGTAGAAGGCGAAACCCATCATCTTAACTTGATTACTAATACGGGAGTTGGTTTTGAACATACTATAGATGTAGCTGTAGCTACGCCTCAATTTTCCTTGAGCCGTCTTTGGGGTTTTACTTTACTCGGATTATACGTTGGGGTCGTACCTGTAGGGCTGGGAATGCTGTTTTATCCATCCCTCAAAACTTTAGGTGGGGAAGGAATGAAGTTTATTCTCGCTTTAACCTTGGGAATGCTGGCTTTTCTTTTGCTAGATACCCTGGAAGAGGGATTAAAACTAGCTAACAGTGCAGCTAATGCTTTTGCGGGCAGCATTTTAGTTTGGGCGATCGCAGCTATCTCTTTTTTGACAATTTTAACTATTGGTCGCAGTCGAGGTAAAGCTCCTGAAGGACAAAGCCTATCTACTTACCTATCTTTCAGTATCGGCATTCATAATTTAGGAGAAGGACTAGCAATCGGTACGGCTTTTGCTGTCGGAGAAGCTGCCCTCGGTTCGCTTTTGGTAGTTGGTTTTACTTTGCACAACTTAACAGAAGGAATTGGTATTGCTGCACCTTTGGTTAAATCTAAACCGACCTTCATTACTTTTTTAGGCTTGACTGCTTTAGCGGGACTACCTGCGGTATTAGGAACTTGGCTGGGCGTTTTTGCCTTTTCTCCTCACTGGGCGGCAATATTTATGGGCATTGGTGTAGGGGCAATTTTACAAGTAATTGTAGAAGTTGGTTCGTATTTGGCACGTACCGCTAGTAAAATTGGTGGTACTTGGTTATCTAAGATTAGTTTGGCAGGATTTAGTGCGGGATTGATAGTAATGTACGGTACGGCATTGCTTGTTAACTTCTAAAGCGTAAAAGAAGTCTGATGTCAGATTAATTCTGTGTTCTGTTACTAGAATGGTATTGAGAGGTAATTTTCTTGTTCTAAGTTACAGCAAGAACAATCCAGCCATGAAATCGATGAAGACATCAGGCATTATCATGGGGAGGACACGTGGGGCGAATCGAATTCGCGAGACTGAGATGTCCCTGATGACATTAACTTTTGGAGGATTGTCGGTTTTTGTCAGACCAGCTTTAGCCATTTCTCCTACTCAGTAGCAATCGGCAATTTTTGCCGTTCGCATGAATGCTGAAAACTTGTTCGCTCGCGGTACAGAGAAAATTGCTCGCGGTGATTACCAAGGGGCAATTGCTGACTTCGAGCGCGTTATCGCACTCAATCCGAATTACATTGAAGCTTATTGTAATCGAGGAATGGCGTACTTTGGCTTAGGAAATTTAGTCTGACCAGGAATGATTAATGTATCTAAAAATCAATGTCAATCTTGGAAGCTGGATTGTTCTCCTGAGAATTGAGAACATGAGTATAGACGGCAGTGTAACTTGAACCATAAAATGGGAATAATAGAAGCATAAAATG
>JAIMKV010000039.1 GCA_020692205.1 Myxosarcina sp. GA_180221_E-2-1-MAG-40_15 | reverse complement strand
CCATATTTTCATCCCTGGGTTGTGAGCGGCACGCTCATGGCATCTCTTCTAAAGTATTTATGACAATTTAATAAAAAAAAGAGTTGATAGATAAGAAAAAATTGAAACTCAATTACCTTGAATTCTTGCTCGGTATTGACTAAAGGCTATGTTTTATGGTAACAAACAACATGATCTTTAAGCTATAAAAATTAGTATTTAATAAAATACTATCTAACCGCCTGCTTCAATTTATCACCAAAATCGTTAAATTTGAATGCTTTAAAGCAACTAATTATCATTTTATTACTGAGCATGAATTACTCATTGAATTAGAAATTGTTTTTTATTTAATATGAAAACACTACAAATAGGAATGGAATAGTTTGGCGATCTAGTCCTCCAAGGCTATCGCTACTATAATGTTCCTATGAACAGTCAATTTAACACTTACCTTTTAGATGAAGCTTTAATCAAACGCAAGGAAGCTTTAGAACAGGAACGCCAAAAAATACTCAAACAGGTGCAACAGTGGCTCGAATGTAATGGAAATCAATATGGAATTGATCGCGCTTATTTGTTTGGTTCTTTGACTCGTCCCCATCAATTTAAGCCACAATCAGATATCGATTTAGCAGTAGAATCGATCGCTCCAGAGTGTTTATTTTTAGCCATGACTGCTCTAGTCGAAGCAACAGCAAGAGAGGTAGATTTAATTGAGTTGTCTAAATGTCCGTTTGCCCATCGGATTCGTCAGGAGGGAATTTTGTGGACAAAAATGCTCTAATTGTTTTAAAAACCGACTTAAATACCCAAATGACGGTCATTAAAGCAATTTCCGAGCCTTTAGGGGAACGCGCTAGAGGACTTAAACCCGACGATCTTGTCCGATTAGAAAGCGTAGCTTATCAAATCCATAATATCTACAACGCTATCGAAGATTTGCTGAAACTAGTAGCAGCCCATTTTGAAAATCAAATTGCCGACACTGCTCGCTGGCATAGCTTATTATTACAGCGAATGTCTCAAGAAATCCCTGGTATTCGTCCCGCTTTTCTTGCTCAAGAAGGCTACTTGTTGTTAAATAGTCTACGTGGATTCCGACACTTTTTTCGTCACGCTTATGGAGTTCCCATTGACTACGAACAACTTCAAATTAACCTTAACAAAGCCCGACAACTCTATTCTTATCTCGAACAAGATCTTGATCGGTTTTTTGCAGCTTTGCAGTAACGATATAAAAGGTAGATGAAAACACTACAAATAGGAATGGAATGGTTTGGCGATCGCCCTGGAGGACTTGATCGCTACTACTACGACTGCTATAAATATCTACCTCCAGCAGATATCAAGATCACAGGCTTATTAGTCGGTTCAGATCGAGTGGGCCAAGACAGCAACGGACAAGTTCAAGCCTTTGCATCTCCTACAGACTCCCTCCCTCAACGCTGGCTCAAAATGAGAACCGCTTTTGGGCAAAATCTTCAAGATAATCAATACGATCTGCTTGTATCACACTTTGCCCTTTATACCTTTCCTATTCTTAACCAACTTTCCAATATCCCCCTGGTTACACACTTTCATGGTCCTTGGGCTTTAGAAAGCGATGTAGAAAAGCCCAAGCCAATCGCAATTTGGCTCAAAAAACAAATAGAAAAAGCCGTTTATCGTCGTTCCTCTCAATTTATCGTCCTTTCGCAAACCTTCCGCGATATCCTTCACCAAGAATATCAAGTACCTCTAGAAAAAATTCACATTATCCCTGGTGGTGTAGACATTGATCACTTTAATATTAGCCCCTCCCGCACCGAAGCTCGTAGCCAACTCAATTGGCATCAAGACAGAGCAATTATCTTCTGTATCCGTCGTCTAGCTAAACGCATGGGATTAGAAAACCTGATTACTGCAATGGTACAGGTACGCGATCGCTATCCCGATATTTTGCTCTATCTGGCTGGGAAAGGTGCTTTAGCCCAAACCCTCCAAACTCAAATTACTGAATTAGAATTAACCGATAACGTCAAACTACTAGGCTATATTCCCGACGAACAGCTACCATTATGTTATCGTGCTGCTAACTTTTCCGTTGTTCCCACTGTTGCCTTAGAAGGTTTTGGGTTGATTGTAGTAGAATCTTTAGCTGCTGGTACCCCTGTATTAGGAACTCCTGTTGGTGGTATTCCTGAAATACTTCGACCATTGTCTGAGGATTTAGTTTTTGCAGGCTATAACCCAGAACAACTAGCGCGAGGAATTATGGAAGCTCTATCAGGCGATCGCATTTTACCTAGCAGTCAAGCTTGTTTAAACTATGTTCAAGGGAATTACCATTGGCAGGCGATCGCGCAAAAAATCAAACTTGTGTATCAAAAAGCATCAAAGGATTGAGCCTTACAACTTTTTATGCGGGCTTCCTCAATCAATCCAGCAAATTAAGAAGATGTTACTCTAGTTATTTTCGGATCCTTATTATCTTATCCCTCGTCTTTGATCATTTAATAAATGCGTCTTCCCCTGCCTCAATTTACAGTTGACGATCGCCATCCCCAACATATTGGTGAGGTGATCGAAACTTCTACAACACAATATTTAGCTCAATGTCTCGAACCAGAAGATCTGAAGTTTCCTATAATGCCACCATTTGGTAGCTGGATTAAATCTTTTGATGAAGAATCTGGTAATAAAATTTTTGCTGTAGTTACCTACGTCACCACTAGCCCGATTGATTCAGTCCATCGTGCTAGGGCTTTAGGTCTATCCCTTGAAGAATTACGAGAACAGCAGCCTCAGATTTTTGCCATGCTTAAAACCGAATTTAAAGCAGCGATCGTCGGTTTTGAAGCTCCTCATAAATTGAATGGCAACAGTGCCAGTTTAGGTCAGGTATATCAATACTTACCGCCTCGTCCGCCTCAGATTCACCAATCGGTTTATCATTGTGATGCCGCAGAAGTAGTTCACTTCACCGAAAAATTAGACTTCCTTAGAACTCTGTTACAAGCTAAAGATATACCAGTTGAGTCCTTAGTTGCAGCATCAGTCAGAGATGTTTATCGTCTGCGTCAGGCAAATCGAGATTGGTTAGTTAATGTTGGTCGAACCTTGAGTACTCTGTTGAAAGATGATTATGATCGTCTGCGCTACATTTTGAGTCAAATTCATTGGTAATTGGTTAATTGGTCAGTATACTTTACCGCTACAGCTTAGGGAATTAGCTTATTGGTCAAAGCCACTGCACCACTAATAATTTTTGCTAACGCTGAAGGTGCTTCTAGAGGTAAATTATGTCCCCCAGAGACAACCACCTTAGTTGCATTGGGCATAGCTTCGTACTGTTTATTTAAGTCTTCGATCCGGTTAAAGTTGCTTTTGTCTCCATAAACCAAAGTAATTGGTACTTTGATTTTCTTGAGTAGTTTTAAGTAGCGCGATCGCCCGATCCCATTGAGACTAATACCAGCCCTAGTACGTAATAATGGTTCCCAACGCCATCTCACGCCACCTTCACAGGGTTCAGTGATTCTTTCGGCTAACATCATGGCTAAGGAAAGAGAAATTGCCGGAGTAGCCTTGCATAGACGTTCTGCTGCTGCTTCTACATTAGGAAATACAGGATGTTCTGGAGGCGCAGCCATCGAGTCTAGCTGATTCGCCAAACTAGTTGTCGGATCTTCATCTTCGTTAAGAGTCGGTAGAATAGTCTCGACCAAGACGATATTCTTAATTCTTTGAGGTCTAATCGTAGCAAAGATTGCGCCTAGAACCGAACCCAATGAGTGTCCTACTAAAATAAAGGCTTTTCCTGCCAGATTTTCGACAATCGCATCAATATCGCCCAAAAAGTCGATCAGGTTGTACGAACCACCTTTGCCGACGCGATCGCTTCTACCGTGTCCTCGTAAATCTGGAGCAATCACCCGATAACCTTTTTGGGCTAAACGAATTGCTACTTCTGACCAGGCTGCACCCTGTTCTAAAATGCCGTGTAAGCAGAGTACCAAAGGTCCTTCTTCTGGCCCCCAGGTACACAAACAGATTTTTAAACCTCTGATGGTAATTAAGGTTTCTTCCATCAGTAAATCGACAACATCGGTGTTGGCTTCGTGGGGTAGTTCGTACTTAAGTTGCCTTGCCAACTGTTGCGTATAGGTGCCTAAAATAGCTGGAAGCTGAATATTTTTCCAAGTTTCGGCTAGCCGAGCATCAATCTGTTGATGATTAAGGAAATTGGGATCGCCTAAAGACATTGCGGTGTTGTTAACACCATCAGTCATGCGATCGCCTTTATAGGGAGTTAATACTGCTGGATCAAAGGGAATTTCCAGAAAGTCACAGATACCCGTCAGTACTTTTTGGGGCTTGCTGACCAAGTCCTCATAATAAACTAGATGATAGCGTTCGGGGTCAATTTCGCGAGCAAAGTCGAGAATGTTTTGGTTGCTGTCGCGCCAAATTAATTCGGCTAGCTGATAAGGATCGGAGTTACCACCTACTAGCTTGTCCATGCGCATCCGCGCAAATGATTCAACTACTGAGTAAGGATGGCGCACTAGGTGAATGTATTTAGCACCTTTGAAGATAGTTTCGGCTTTGGCTAAAGTTTCCCGGTTACTAGCATAGGTAGGAGATTTATCGACTAAAAGGCGATCGCCTGCTAGCTGTTGTAGCTGATGGTAAACTTCGGCAACCGAAGCATTTTCAGCCGTTAACTCTTCAATTAATTCCTGGCTTTGGGCTGCATTAATACCTTTTAACGCCATAAATGCCCGTTTTAAACCTTCTCCTAACTGAGAAACCCCCAATTCTTCTTCTCGCTGAGCCATAGTATCAAAAGGCAGCAGGTGCAGTTCGGGAGGTGAAGATAAGCTAGGATGTCCTGCTAACATAACTCGCAGCAAGGTTGAACCAGAACGAGGACTAGAGAGAATAAAGACAGCAGGTGGCAGTTTATCCTTTAATAGATTTACTTTTGGCTGGTAATTCGATTTTTGGGTTAATTTATTTGCTTGATGAGCTTTGGTAAATTCTGTGGCTAAATACGCCGCTAAGTTGTCGATTTGCGGACGTTCATAAAACTCCCTAGGATAGATAATTAACTGGAGATCGGTTTTGAGCTGGTTGATCGCTTCCATCACCATTAAAGAATCCATACCCAGATCTAGCAAACTACTGTCGAGGGCTAAATTGTCTGGCTGAATTTGAAGTATTTCGGCGATCGCTTTTTGCAGATATTGAGTCAGATACTCTGGACGTTTTTCGCTATTAGTTGCCAGTAATTCTTGGTAGATCCGGATCTTATTTTTGTCTTCTGGTGCGGTAACTAACTGAGAGAAATAATTGGACTGTTGCAAATAAGGGAACTTTTGACTTAACTGTTTCCAGTCTGCACTAATTACTCCTATCTGAGTTGACTCTGATTCAGTGGTTAGCAACTGTTTTAGAGCTTCTAAACCGTTTTGGGGCGTGATTAAATTCAACCCTTTGACGTTAAACCCCTGTTTGATTGCCATCCCACTATCACTCCAAGCACCCCAATTAATGCTTAAAGCAGGTAAATTGAGACTACGGCGGTAACGAGCGATCGCATCCAAGCCTGTATTAGCCACATTGTAGTTACTTTGTCCTGGCGAACCAATCATCGAAGCGACGGAAGAAAACAGCACCAAGAAATCTAGCTCGATATCTTTGGTTAATAAATGTAAATTCCACGCACCAGTAACTTTAGGTGCAATCACTCCCTCGAATTTCGTCCAGGTTTGCCTTGCTAACAAACCATCATCTAATATTCCCGCAGCGTGGATAATTCCCTTGATTGGCGATGAGGAGATGATATTTTTTAGCGCTTCATAGTCGGTAACATCAACCTGAATAGTACGAACGATAACGCCCTGCTGTTCTAATTTAGCGATCGCTTGTTGGACGTGTTCTGAAGGTAGGCTTCTGCCCAGTAGCAAGAGATGCTTGGCACCTTGATCTACCAACCACTGAGCAACCTGCAAGCCTAATGAACCTAATCCGCCTGTAATTAGATAAGCAGCATCGCGATTTAATTTCAGAGGTTTATTGGAGTTGATCCCTGATGCTTGTTGCAAACGGGGTACATATAATTTTTCTTGGCTTATTGCCACGCGATCTTCTTGGCTGTGATTAGCAATAACTCCCAGCAGACAATCTGCCTCATTACGAGTCGGGGTGGGAGCCAGATCGACAATGCCACCCCAATACTCAGGATGTTCGATGGCGATCGCATTAGCTAATCCCCAGAGACAGCTAGAAGCGATCGCATCACTACCTAGATTCTGGTTACCTTGATTTCCTCTAGTAGCGAGCCAGAGTGAAGCATTAATCGAATTCTCTGACAAAGCCTGAAGCAGATTTAAGATATTCGTACAGTGCTGCTGCTGATAGTTAGATATTCCTGTAATAGTTTCTGGTTGAAGATGATCTAAGCCAGTTAGATAAATAATTTTGTCTAGGTGTTGCTGGTTGCTCAATATTTCGGTTAATTTGGCTGAATCGAGATGGCGATCGCGAATCAGAGTACAATGCTGTTGGGTTAATTTAGCGGCAAGCTGCCCAGCTAAGCCACTCTCATCGGCAAAAATCAACCAGCTACCGTCGGGCTGTAACTCGGTGCTTAATTCTGGTTGATAGATCTGCCACTCAATCTGATAAAAATCAGTGGGTTGAGTCTCAGACTGATGCTCTGATGGTAGATATAGCTCCACCTTACGGTTTGCCTGCACAGCTTTAGTCAACCAATAGCTTTGTCTTTGGAAAGGATAGGTAGGCAAGGTAATTTTCTGCCTGCTATTGCCTTGGGCTACATTTTGCCAATTAATAGCTAGCCCGCGGACATACAAAGAGCCAAGGCTTTGCAATACTTGCTGCCAATCTTTTTTCCTGGGGCGTAAACTAGGCAGCCATAGTGGCTCAAGCTTATTCCCAGTTAGGGTAGAACGTCCTAGCCCTAACAGTATTGGTTTTGAGCCAATTTCCAAAAAGATATTACCTTCTTGCTGTAAAGTTTTCATCCCATCAGCAAAACGTACAGGAGCAACCACATGGTTTACCCAGTAATCAGCCGTAGCAATTTTTTCAGTAGCTATATTTCCCGTAACGTTAGAAATTAACTTGACTTGAGGCGGAAAATATTCAACCGACTCAGCAACCGCCCGAAATTCCTTCAAGATCGGCTTCATCAGCGGAGAATGGAAAGCATGAGAAACCTTTAGTTGTTTGCTTTTAATTCCCTGAGAATCAAACTTACTAACTGCTTCTTGGACTGTAGTTTGCTCCCCAGAAATTACCACGCTTTGAAGACTGTTGATTGCGGCGATCGCTATTTGCTCCCCCCAGGGTTTAATTATGGAGATAACAGTAGCTTCATCGGCAAATACCGCAAACATATCTCCTGCTTGGGATAAGCTTTGCATCAGCTTACCTCTTGTCGCCACTAACTTTAAAGCATCAGCTAAACTAAACACCCCAGCTAAAGTAGCCGCAACGTATTCCCCTACACTATGTCCGATCAATGCCGCGGGTTTAATTCCCCAGTTGAGCCACATCTGCGCCACCGCATATTCAAGGGCGAAAATCGCTGGCTGAGTATAAACAGTTTTATCAAGCAGAAATGAAGCATCAAGCATCAAGGATGAGGAATCGGGATATAAAACTTGAAGCAGGGGTTGGTCTAAATATGATTCCAGGATGGCGGCACATTGATCCAGCGCCTGTTTAAAGACTGGTTGGGTTTGATATAGCTGATAACCCATATTCACGTATTGCGAACCCTGTCCTGTAAACAGAAACGCTATTTGGTTGTTGTTTTGAGCCTCGCCGTAAACAATTCCCTTAGCTGATTGTGCCGCGAGCCAACTTGCGAGTTTTTGCTGTAGTTGAGCTTTAGAATTAACGGCGATCGCCATACGATGCTGAAAGTGGGTACGTCCAGCACTAGCCGTGTAGCAAATATCAGCTAAGCTAGCCTCTGGATTACTGGCTAAATAATCTTGGTAGCTTAAGACCAAATCCTTTAACGCTGGTTCAGTTTTGGCTGAAAGAGTTAATAGCTCAAACGGGCGTTCGAGGAAGATTTCAGGCTCTACTCCCTGTCTTTTTGTCTCCTCGTCTCCTAAGATGACATGAGCATTGGTGCCACCAAATCCAAAGGAGCTAACTCCGGCATATCTAATTTCTGCCTGCCACGCCTGTAGCTGTTGAGGAACAGTAATTTTAGTGTCTGATAAATCGATTAGCGGATTTAGCTGTTTAAAGTGTAGGTTCGGTGGTATGGCTTGATTTTGTAAACAAAGCACCGTTTTAATCAACCCAGCAATTCCTGCTGCTGCTTCTAGGTGTCCAATATTGGTTTTAAGCGAACCTAGATAACAAGATTCTTCCCTTGCTTGACCGAAAACAGATCGAAGAGAATTAACTTCAATCGGATCACCCAAAGATGTTCCTGTGCCGTGGGACTCAATGTAGCTAATTTCTGTTGGCGCGACGTTAGCATTAGCCAAAGCCTGACGAATTACCGCCTGTTGTGATAGTCCATTGGGAGCGGTCAAACCATTGCTCCGCCCATCCTGATTGATTGCTGAACCTTTAATAACCGCCAAAATGCGATCGCCATCCCGTCGAGCATCGCTCAACCGTTTGAGAATAACCACACCGCAGCCTTCACCACGGACATATCCATCAGCATCAGCATCAAAAGTCTTGCAGCGTCCATCCTCCGCCATCATCCCCGCCAAGGAAAAAGTTTGAGTCAGTTCGGGGGTTAACATCAAATTAACTCCACCAGCGATCGCTAAGTTGCATTCTCCAGTTTTCAAACTCTGACTGGCTAAATGTAATGCCACTAGAGAAGAAGAACAAGCCGTATCTACTGCCAAGGAAGGACCTTTTAGATCTAAAAGATAAGAAAGGCGATTGGCAGCGATACTATGGGCATTACCTGTGCCTAGGTAAGCATCTACCTCGACCCCATAGTGGAATCTCAGCTGGGAGTAGTCGCTGCTGCTGATCCCGATAAATACGCCAGTATTGCTCCCAGCTATTTCCTTGGCGATCGCCGCATTTTCTACAGCCGACCAGCTAACCTCTAGTAATAGCCTTTGCTGTGGATCGATGCTTTGAGCTTCCCGGGGAGTAATGCCAAAAAACTGGGGGTCAAATTGGTCTACATCATCGATAAAGCCACCCCAGTCCGCTCCATCCCAGCGATCGCTTTTGGTAATTGCGTCTTTACCTTCTCGTAATAGCTGCCAGAATTGCTCAGGATTATTTGCCCCAGGAAAACGACATCCGATGCCAATGATCGCTATTTCTGTCTCTTGGCGGTTAATGGTTGACAGTTGATAGTTAGCGGTTGATAAGCGATCGCTGATTGTTGATTGGGATAGATAAGCAGCAAGTTCGACAATATTCGGATAGTCGTAAACCACAGTAGGAGAAAGCTTGATCTCCAGCCAGTCTTCTAAATCTGCCGATAGATTAACGGCAGCTACTGAATTCAAACCAAAACTAGCAAAGGGTTCGTTGATGCCTATTTCTGAGGTAGGTACACCCAAACGCTGAGCCAGATTTTCGATTAACCAGGCTTGAATCTGATTCTGTCGAGCCTCAAATCCCGTAATACTAACTAGCTCGCCTTGAAGTTGCTTCTGTTGCCTGTTGCCTGTGGTCTGATTTCGCTCCTGCCGAACATCTTGCCCAACGGCATTCAAATTCTCAGCCAAATATGCTGCTTTACAAGCGTGACGCTGAATTTTACCGCTAGATGTTTTGGCAATGCTGCCTGTTTTTAATAAAACTATGGCGTGAACTTGTAGCTCATGATTTTGGGCTACGGCACTGCGGATCGCTTTGGTAACTTCTTTTACATTCAGCTTACGTAGATGAGTTCGCTTAATTTCAGGAGTGATTACCAGCTGTTCTTCCCCCGCAACTTCGATAGCGAAAGCCGCCGTGTTCCCTGCCCGTATTGCCTCATGAGCATTGTCAACGGTTAGTTCAATATCTTGAGGATAATAATTGCGTCCGTGAATAATAATTAAATCTTTTAACCGTCCCGTGACAAACAATTCTCCGCCTTGTAAAAACCCTAAATCTCCTGTGCGTAACCACCCCGCTTCTTCGGTATCAGTTAAGACCGCATCAAAGCTATAAACACTTAACTCAGGACGATGCCAATATCCTTGAGCAATACTTTTGCTTTTCGCCCAAATTTCGCCGACTTCGCCGTTAGGACATTGGTTTAGAGTTTCAGGATTAACGATGACAAGTTTTTGTTCTGGGGCATTACGACCACTACTGACCAGGGTAATACTATCCTCAGCGTTTGAGACAACAGCGCGATTCTCTTCTAGGTGCTTGAGATCGAAGCTAGCAGTAATAGGTTCATTGCCTCTGACGCTGCCTGTAATCATCAGGGTCGATTCCGCCATGCCATAGCAAGGATAGAAAGCTCGACGCTCGAATCCACAGTCACGAAAATATTCACTAAAACGTTCTATGGTTTCGGCTCGCACTGGCTCTGCACCAGAGAAAGCCAGCTCCCAGCAGCTTAAATTGAGAGTTGCTTTCTGTTCAGGAGTGACCCGATCTACACAAAGATCGTAGGCAAAATTAGGGCCGCCATTAGTTTGTCCCCCATAGCGAGATATTGCCTGTAGCCAACGATAAGGTCGCTGGAGGAAGGTTACAGGTGCCATCAGATACATTGACGACCCAACATAGGCAGGCTGGATGATCGAGCCAATTAAGCCCATATCATGATAAGGAGGAAGCCAAGATACTAGGGTATGTTCTCGCTTGTTGCCAAAGCAATGCTGAATAGTCTTGGTGTTAGCCATTAAGTTCCCATGGCTCACCATCACTCCTTTAGGCTTGCCTGTTGAACCACTGGTATATTGCAGAAAAGCCAAGCTGTCTGAAGCGATCGCGGGGTACTGCCAACCTGTGGCTAAACTTAGTTCAAAAGTATCAGTGGGCAGAAACTTAATTTTTTCGGTAGCATTATGAGCGGTAAACTGACTGGCAACCTGCTCTTGAATCGATTTTGTCGTTAAAGCAAAATTAGCTTCAGCATCAGCGACGATCGCCAGTAACCTCTCAATAGAACGATTGGAGCGGGGTGGATATACAGGAACGGCTACCACTCCTGCATACAAGCAACCCAAGAAAGCTGTAATAAAATCTAGCCCTGGCTGATAGAGCAGTAATGCCCTTTCTCCTCTAGCATTTTGATTTTGCAAGATAAAAGCGATCGCCTTCGCTTTCTCATTTAGTTGTTGATACGTGAGATTATCGATCTCAGTTTCACCGTCAGCCAAGAAAGTAAATGCCCGTTTATCAGGCTGAATACTTGCTTGTTCTTGTAGTCGGTCTATTAGGGTTATTTGCTTGCTCAATCGATTCCTCTCTTTGCCACCCACTAAGCTAGATGTATTTATCTAGCTTATCCAAAAGCGAGGTATGTTTGTAAATACTCGCTAATGATAATAATATCTCAGACAAAGAATAACCGATAAAAGCAGAAAAATATAGTAAGAGGCAGAAGT
The DNA here is from genome assembly GCA_020692205.1 of Myxosarcina sp. GA_180221_E-2-1-MAG-40_15. GTDB lineage: Bacteria > Cyanobacteriota > Cyanobacteriia > Cyanobacteriales > Xenococcaceae > Waterburya. Next base: position 33,857 of record JAIMKV010000039.1, on the reverse strand, counting down.
CAGAAGTCAGAAGTCAGAAGTCAGAAGTCAGAAGTCAGGAGTTAAGTCTGTTAAAACAAGTTAATCGATCAGAGCTTAAAAATTTAAAAAACTCCTAGTACTTGATGTACCAGGAGCAATTGCCCAAATCGCCATTTAGCAAATAAAGCTGAATTTAAGGCGTTATTTTCCTTTAAAGGAACTAACCCAAGATTTTAGTTCTTCTCTGGCAACTTCACGTCCACCTAGACCAAAGGCTAAAGCGATCGCCACCGCAATTCCGCCTAGAATCAGACCAAATGCCAGATTAACAATATTGGGTGCAATTCCCATCCGATTAAGCGCCATCGCACCAACTAAGGTAATTATGGCTACGCGAGCGCACTGTGCCAAAAAGCGCGATTGTGATGTGCCTGAAGATAAGATCAGGTTATAAGCTAAATTAGCTAGATATAAACCAATGGCAAACACAACTAGACCGATCAAAACTTGACCTGCGATCGCCAAAATAACTCGGAAGACATCTTCTAAAGCAGGAATTCCCAAAATATCTACTGCCGTTAAACTAGCAACTAGCATAATTCCCACCAAACAGAGCAAACCAACTAGCTCGGAAGGCGTTTTTGAACCCATTGTGGGTTCGGTTTGAATCATCGTGGGCTGTTCTGTTCCCATACCCAAGTCAACTGGTTCTTCTGGAAAAGGACGCGCCCCAGGAGGAGGAACGTCAGTACCTGTAGCCGCCGATGAGATACCCAACCACTGAAACAGGTTGTTAAAGCCAACATTGCTCAAGATATTACTGACAAACTCAGAGACAAACTGTCCCGCAACATAGAAGAAAGCTAAAACTACCCCAGCGGCGAATAGCTTGGGAATAAAGTCTAATACCTGATTGAGCATAGCCGTTGCTGGAGCGGAGATGGCATTTATTTGTAGCTGTTCTAAAGCCGAAATAATACCTGGAATCAAAATCAAGACAAAAACGATAGTACCAATGATTGAAGATAATGATTGGCTTCCAGCGGTTCGTCCCAGCCCAAACTTGCGTCCAATATTGTCTACTCCACTAGCAGCCAATAGATTAGTAACAATGCGCTTAACAATAGTTGCGACAAACCAAAATACAGCAGCAATGATAATTGCGCCCAGAATATTAGGCAGTAGTGCCAAGATTTGATTGAGCATTCCTTGAACAGGTTCAAGAGTTCCGCTTAGCTGTAAGGCATTCAGTATTGCTGGGAGGAACAGTAGAAAGATAAACCAATAAAGAGCGGTTCCTAAAGTTTCAGTCAGGGAAAAATCCCCAGTATCTGACGAACTTATGCCTAAACGCTGTTCAATGTTTAATGCTCCTAAGCCTCTGGTTACTACTGTCTTGACAATAGTAGCTACACCCCAGGCAATAGCTAGTAAAAAAGCCGCCCCTAAAAGCCTGGGGATAAAGCCAGCAATTTGATCTAAGAGGGTGTTTAAAGGCGAGGATACCGCCTGTAAATTTAGCGCATTTAAAGCAGCTATAATCACAAACAGCATAATGATCCAAAAGACCAGGTTGGCGATCCAACTTTCAATCGGAATAGCTTCTCCGCCTCTTTGCCCAGTAACCGCAGCAGCAATCCGATTATCTATATCAGTACTGTTAAGGATTTTTTTGGTAAGCCCTTTAAGAACGGCAGCAATAATCCAGCCGATGATGAAGATCAAAATCGCTGAAATTACACTCAATACTGAAACTCCTAGATTGAGTCCTAATTGGGTTTGGAAAAATTGGTTTGCTGCTCCAGTCTGTGCCAACAGCAAAGGATCGAGTGACGAGATATTATTAAGTATTTGTGTCATGTTTCTTTAGTTTTAATTCATCTAGTCATTTCCGCCATAAATATTAGCGAAAAACCATCCAGATGTTTTGTTACTTCTACAAGCAAATATGTTTTCTGCGATAATTATGACAAATTAAATTAAAGATACTTGAAAAGTTAAAGATCTTAGCTTTTTTGAGCAAATATGTGTGGAGTTTAAACTTAAGAATTTGTTTTTGGTGTTAAAGCCTGCTCTGAACGTTGCTTAGCTGGATAATCTACGGTTTTTGGGTTAAGAGAAGATTAATTTTGTGTAATATAAATATATATTTCTCCTTAGGTTTTTAATTTTTAAATCTCTCAAGTTGCGATAAATTTTATGTCGTCTCAAGTTTTTGAACAATCGATTCGGATCGCCGCAAGTTCCGTAATTACTGAAGAATGTTTAACTGATTTAAAACTCATGCACCGTTGGCTCAACCCCATGTTGCAGTGCGAACCCATTGGTACTTGGAGTACTCAAGTTGGTAGTCTGAGCCGATTTACGCTCAAAATTCCTTTACTACAACCAAGTCTTAGAAGTGTAGTCGTCCAAAGAGAACCTGGTCTAATTGTTTGGCAGTTTGACGGCTTTTTTAAGGGGCGAGATCTCTGGGAATGCCAGCCTGCAAAAAATGGCACTTTTTTGTTAAATCGCTTTGAATTTGAAATTCCTAATCCAATAGTTAGCTGGGGCTTCAATCATTTTGCTCTTAATTTAACTAAAAAAGATATGCAGGTTCAATTGAGACGCTTGAAAAGAGTTGCTGAAGAAGTATATCGTAACAGCGATAACTAACATCGTCTTACAATGTCTCTACCCTCTTGTTTGGCTTGATACAAAGCTTTGTCTGCAGCCTGAATTAATCCATTTGCGTTAGTGCTATCGTCAGGAAAATAGCTAACCCCAATCGAAACGCTAATTGACTCTAGTTGTTCACCTTCGTGTTCTAGCTTGAGTTTTTTAACTCCGACTCTAATTTCTTCAGCCCGAACCATTGTGTCACCAATTGAAGCATTTGGCATGACAATAATTATTTCCTCTCCGCCATAACGACAAGCAATATCGTATTGACGGATTTGTGATAAAAGATAAGTTCCTACTTGTTTGAGAACCAAATCTCCAGCACTATGACCATATTTATCATTGAAGCGTTTGAAATAGTCCACGTCGATCATCAGAACGCTGACAAATTGTTGTTGGCGATGAGCGCGATTAATTTCTTTGGTTAAACATTCTTGTAGGTAGCGACGATTATATAAGCCTGTAAGTGGATCTCGCAGACTTTGAAATCTTAGTTTCTCCTGAAGTTTTAGATTGGCAAAAGAGATAGCAAGATTTTGAGCAACGGTTTCCGCTAAATCTTGAGCTGATTGACTAATTGCGTCCGAATGATCGAAGCGCAGATACAACAGCCCGATAATTCCTCTCTCGGCAATCATAGGTAAACAAAGACTTGGCTTTAAAGTGGCTTTAGCGTCTATGTGGGAACAGTATAATCCTGAAGTGTGGGGATGAACTTGATGAGGATTACCTCGTCGTATTGCCCAACATTCTTTAGGGTCAAAGTTACTATCACTATGCACAATTCCCCAAGCTGAGATCGCCTCTAGCAAATTTTTGCTGTTGTTCATTAAATAAACCGCACCGTGAGTATTGGGAAATAACGGTTTGAGCAAATCGGCAATGATGACTTGTGCTTCCTCTAAGCTGACACAAGCTTGGACAAATTCATTTATTTCTGCCAGTTTGATTCTGGCTTGATTAGTTTTTTCTAAGACCAAGATTTGCTCTTCAAGTTTTTGATTTAGTTCTTTGGTTTGAGTGATATCCCGCGCTATCCCCAAAATTTGCTCTGGTTTACCATCCGCATCGCGAGTAAAAATAGTAATTTTGTCATGTAACCAATACCATTTACCTTGAGTATTTTTGACCCGATATTCTATCTCTAAATAGTTATCATTTCTAAGCACAAGGCATTCATTGAAATGCTGTTTTAAGGTTGCTAAATCTTCAGGATGAATTAGTTCATTGATCAAGCCATCTCTAAATTTTTGTAGTTCCAGAGGAGTGTAGCCTAGTAACTCAGTAATAAAAGGATTGCAGTAAACGTTGCGATTGGTGGCTAAATCATAGATATAAAGAATATTGGGAATTAGATCGGTAATTTTTTCTCTATATTCAGTACTTTCTCGTAGGTCTTGATTAGCTTTAGTTAAAGCAGTAGTTTTTTCCTGCACCCGTTGTTCTAATTCTTGATTGAGTAAAACTACTTTTTCTCTAGCAGTTTCTTTAGCAATGATTTGCTCGTTTAGTTGCTGATTTAAATTGGCTAATTGTTGAGGTGAAGGAAGATTTAAAGCTTTGGGAATTAAAGGAATCAAAGAAAGAGCAGTATACAGAGAAACTAAAGCACTAATTGCTTTAAGCAGTACATAAATTAAATAATTTGGCTGCCAAAGAGTCCAAATTTCTACGACATGAATAGTACCATAAACTAGGATAAATGTCCCAAAAAGAATAAAGATGTTTTTAAAAGGTAAATCTTCTACTTTACGTACAAAATAGATTAAAAATATTGAAATTGAATAATAAGCGATCGCAATCAAAGCATCAGCGGCAACATGTAATCCGACTAAAGGTGTTTGCCACAAATAACAGTGTCCATGAGGAATATATTGGGCAGCGAATAATAGCAGTTGTGGCAATAAATTCATCGGTAGCCAATCGTAGATACTTCTGGGAAAACAATCTATCAAACGTAGCCCAAGTAAATAGCAATCGCCAACTATCATCAGATATAAGTAAATACCACAATTAATGATTAACACTAATCTTTAATTAGTAATTAGTAATCAGTAAGCAGTTGTCTATTAATAGTAGACAAAGGAACTTTATAGAAATATTGTTGCTGAAAATACTCTTCTTTAATCGCTAGCAAAAAAGAATCAATATAGATTGATATTTCTGGATTTATTGTAGTTTTCCTGTAGCAAAAATTATATAAATTATCGGTAGATTGAACTTCAAAACCAGCTTGTTTTAAGGCTTGTAATCCCAAATAAAAACTGCGATCGCCTAAATTTAGTTTTACTTGTAGTTTATTTTTACTGACTTGTTTTTGGGTGCGACTTAAAAATTTTGCCACACCGACTAGCTGCTGCCAAATTTCGTTGACCTCAGTTAATTCATCGGGACGGTATGCCAAGACTAAAGAGCGATCGCTTTTGACGGCGCGGTGGTATTCGCCGCGGATCTCACTCCAGTTACTAGGGCATTGTTGTAGCAGGCTGGCGCGTTCTGGTGAGACTTCTAGATCGTCTAATTGAGCGAGGGAAAAACGGCGATCAATCACTGGATATGTTTGATTTATGACTGAATTTGACCAGGAACTTTCTGACCGCGCCAGGCTGGGAACGCTTGACATTAGACGTACCGCAACTAATCTAATTTCATAGCGTTTATAGAAGGTATTAAAATCTAATTCAGCGATCGCTTCGCATTTTCCAGTTACGGGAATTTCAGCTTGATAATGTCCCCACCAAACACCAGGAAATCCAGCCTCAGTTGAATCATCCCAAATGTTAAAAGTAGTTTTAATATACTGAACTTTTTGACCGCGATTGTCTTGAATATTTTTATTCCCAGGGTTTGTAAACCAACAGTCTTTAATCAATAACTTGGGAATAGGATTACCCATGCCATAGGGTTCAAGCTGTTTCAACTCATCAAACAAGTCTTGACCCAGATCCGCTACCGTCACCTCCAAATCAATATCTACTTGGGGCATCATTTGGGCTACATTAATTTGTTGCCGTAGTTGTTGATTAATTCTTTCTCGAAACAAATTTAGATTAGACAGGGGTAAACTTAAACCCGCGGCAAAGGGATGTCCGCCAAAGCGATCTAATAAGTCAGACTGAGATTTGACTAGCTGATATAAATCGATGCCGTTGACCGATCTAGCAGATCCCCGGGCCATAATTTCAGGAGGATTATTATCCTGGCTAATTTCCTGATTTGTTTGATCGCTACTCAACAAAACCGTGGGACGACCATACTCTTGAGCAATTTGTCCCGCAGCTAAGCCCAATACACCTCCTTGCCATTGAGGATCTTCTAAGACTATTACTGAGGTAGTGGATAAATCTAGCAGCTGTAGTTTTTTCGTGACTTGTTTAATCGTGTCTTTTTGCAAAGACTTGCGACGAGTATTAGCCAATTCGGCTTCTTCGGCAAGCTGACTACAGCGTTGAGCATCGCGACTGGTAAGCAACTCTACACAAAAACTAGCATCACCATGAATTCGGCTAACCGCGTTAATTCTAGGGCCTAAACCAAAGGAAATATCTGTAGGGCGATCGCCGTTTCGTCGACAGAGATCTAATAGTTTTGCTACCCCAGGACGAGTCATTGTCTTGGGATTAACCTGTTTTTGTAACTGTTTAATTCCTATCTGTGCCAAATAACGGCAGTCGCCTTTTAATTCGACTAAGTCAGCAATTAGACCAATAGCAACCAAGTCTAATAAATTCTCTCTGGGCTGGTTTGGGACATCGGGCAAGGTTTCATATAGTGCTTCAACCAATTTATAGGCTACTGCCACCCCAGAGAGATGATAAAGAGGATGTTCTGTGGCAAAGTAACGCGGGTTGATAATTGCTGTAACTTCTGGGCGAGATTCAGGTAGAGTATGATGATCGCTAACAATGATCTCAATGCCCAACTCATGGGCATAACTAATCTCTGCTAAGTTAGTGCTACCCGTGTCGCAGGTAACGATTAGCTTAGTTCCTGCGGCGGCTAATCTGGCAATACCAGAATTGTTTAAACCATGAGATTCTGTCAGACGATTGGGAATATAATAATTTAGCTGCAAATGCTGCGGCAAAAACTGCCCTAAGCCATCCCAGAGAACGCTAGTTGAGGTGATTCCATCTGCATCAAAATCGCCCCAGATAGTTACCTTTTCAGCGCGATCGCGTGCCTGCTGCAAACGAGCGATCGCCCACTCCATTTCTCTGCCAAAAGCAAAAGGACTAGCAGGCTGATATAAAGCTGGATTCAAAAAACCAGGTAACTGTGCTAAATCTTGCATCCCCCGTTGCCATAACAGCTGCGCGCAATAATTAGACTCTCTACCAGTAATTTGCTGTACGCCCTCAACAAACTCCTGGGGTGCTGATGAAGATGCCGCTAAAATCTGCCACTTAGCTTGAGGAGTTATCATAAGTCAGACTAGTCAATCAACATGATATTAAATACTAAAACACAGTCAAAAAACACAAAATCAAAGCTTCACTCCATTCTACTACCGCGCCATAAGTATCCCCCGTATGTCCCCCAAGTTGCATGTAAAACCAATATCCTGTCAATAGCGCGATCGCCATATTACCCAAAACAATTAATCCCATTTGCCACCAAGATAAATATCTCACCGTAAACCAGAAAGTACTTTGACACAGTAAAAAAAATAAACCTAATAAAATATCCTGGGGTAAACGCAGATTTTCTTTATGAAATGAACCTTTGCCTGTTTCTCGAAGATAAGGATAAAAGGCGATCGCGCCTAACTGTCCCCATCTAGCCCAACCTGTTGCCGAAAGCAACACTAACCATAAAGGCAGAGACATTTCACTTAGAGATGCTGTTTTTAGTAACAAAATTATTAGGGCTGCAATTGCTCCAAATGCCCCCGTAGCACTGTCTTTCATTACTTCTAGGCGACGCTCAGGATCGGTAACCGACAATCCATCAGCAGTATCCATTGCTCCATCTAAATGTAAACCTCCTGTTATCGTGATCCAGGCTGTCACCACCAGCGCATTACGGGTTAAGTTTGGCATTCCACAAGCGCCTAGTAATATTTCCCACCCAGCTAGTAATGCTCCAATCAACAAACCTACTACAGGACACCAGCGAGCAATACGCGACCAATTATTGCTCCATGCCGTAGGCAGAGGTAAAAGAGTATAAAATACTACACTGCTGCTAAATGAGCTGATTGATTCAATAATCGATGACCAAAGATAATTAATCGGTATTTTTGACACAGACAAACACTTAATTAAAATTTGATTAAATATGTGGGAAATGTTGGGCTAATATTGTTTCATAAGCTACTTTATTTTTACGGCATATTTCTAACAACAAAAATATTTAGCTAGGTAATTTGAAAATTCAAATATACTTTTTATGAGTAAACATCACGGCATGGAGTCTTTACCCGCACCCTGTATTGTAGATGAGGGGATTGTAATTAACCAAGATGATATTAGACGCTTACTGGCTGATTTGTCCCATGTCTATTACGTTCATACGATGGATGGACAAATAAGTAGTGAAGGCAAAGGATTTATTCAAGAAATATTCAGCGACTTCAATCAATCTACTTTGATTGCCAATAAAAAAATTTATCTTAATCTCCAAAGTTTTGATTATCTGCGCCTCAGTAAATCTACGGAAGACCAGACCTATTTTGACCTAGTTCAAGATAATCGTCAGCTACGTTTAATTCCCATCTCCCACACTATTACGCCTCAAAGCATAGCTAAAAATATTGATGCCGAAGCTATAGAAGCCATGGTCACAGAGGTTTTGTCGGCACGTTTGGATGTACAGTTTGATGATGAAGATTTTTAATATAGCTGTAAGCTATTAGCTATTAGCTCTTAGCCGAGGATAAAGATAAATAGTGGGATTTTCATTTGAATGTCAGGCAAGCTGTAGCCACACTAAGGCGAGGGCTGGAGTTTTTCATACTCCTCATGGGATAGTACAGACACCCAGATTTATGCCCGTTGGCACTTTGGCAACCGTAAAAGGAATCATTCCACAACAGCTAGAAGCAGCCCAAGCTCAAATGATTTTGGCAAATACTTATCATCTTCATTTACAGCCAGGAGAAGACATAGTTAGGGAAGCTGGCGGACTGCACAGTTTTATGGCTTGGAATCAGCCAATCTTGACGGATTCAGGTGGATTTCAGGTTTTTAGTCTGAGTGAAATGCGCCAGATTACGGAAGAGGGAGTGACGTTTAAATCTCCTCGCGACGGTAACATGATTGAGATCACTCCAGAGCGATCAATTCAAATTCAAAACTCTTTGGGTGCAGACGTGATCATGGCATTTGACGAATGCCCTCCCGCCGACGCAACTAGAGATCAGGTACAAGCAGCTACCGATCGCAGTTATCGCTGGTTAAAAAGATGTATTGAGACTCACCAAAACACCAATAAACAGGCTTTGTTTGGGATCGTCCAGGGGGGAATCCATTTGGATCTTAGACAAAGGGCTGTAGAGCAATTAGCGGCCTTAAACCTACCGGGATATGCTATCGGCGGGGTAAGTGTGGGCGAAGCCCCAGAATTGATTAACGCTACGGTGAAACATACTGCCCCATTGTTACCCGCTGATAAACCTCGTTATTTAATGGGTGTGGGAACTTATCGCGAAATGGCACAAGCGATCGCCTCTGGCATAGATTTATTTGATTGTGTGATTCCGACTCGTTTTGGTCGTCATGGTACGGCTTTGGTGCAGGGAAAACGAATCAACCTTAAAAATGCCCAGTATAAAAGAGACTATCAGCCTCTAGACAAAACCTGTGTTTGTTATGCTTGTCAAAACTTTAGTCGTGCTTATCTCAATCATATGGTGCGATCGCAAGAAATGTTGGGGTATATTATGTTATCTCTGCATAACATTACGGAATTAATTCGTTTTACTCAGCAAATCCGTGACTCAATTTTACAGGGTACTTTTGTTACTGAGTTTGCTAACTGGCTCGATGATGAACTTTAGTCAGCATCAATACCTTTGCTAACAGCTAATAACTATCTCAACAGACTAATGTTCGTAACCCGAAAGTAGCGTTATTTTAGGGTAAATACTCCACAACTTTTTGCAGTAGCTCATCGGCATCAACTGTCTTTTTAAGAAAGTCGGATGAGCCAACCATTTTTGCCCGAATGCGATCAATGATTCCTGAATTACTGGTTAAAAAAATAATTGGTGTGTCAGTAAATTCTGGATACCTTCGTAGTTGGGCGCAGAGATCGTAACCACTAATTTCTGGCATGACAACATCTAAGAAAATTAAGTCGGGTTGACGAGTAACTAAGGTAGCTACAGCCGTCAAAGGATCGTTGATGGCAATAAATCGATAGCCGGCCATGCTGATAATTTGCTCCATCATGTGGGAAATCATTAAGCTATCATCGATACAGGCAACTAGAGGACGATCTTGATGATCATAATCTGGATCAGAGGTAGTAATTAACTCTAGTAAATCAGGAACATCAACCAAACCAAAAATTCCTGATTGAATATACGGCAGAAGGGAGCAAACTACCTGTCGAGGTGACGTTCTTAACTGTACCGCTAAATCTCTTAAAGTTCGATTAGCATTAAGTAGCTTACACAGGCTTTGATAGGCAGAAATTGAAGTTTTTTGCTGAAGTTGCTGGGGCTGTAAGATTATCGGGGCTTTATTTGGTAGTTGATCGGCTATCTGAGCCTCTGACCAACTTTGCCAAACTTGCTGAGTCTGGCTAATTAATTCTTTAGGTTCAATCGGCTCTAGTGTTGGCGGCAAGATCTTGTCTTGATTGAGACGACAAATTACTTGTCCAGTCTGGGTTAAATCAAATAAGATTTCTCCTAAAGCAAAGGCGATCGCATTTCTTCCCTGTTGCGCAGTGATGATCTGCTGTTTTACCCAGTAAGATATTTGTTCGTATTCCCAAATATTATCTCTAAGATCGGCTTTTCGTTCGGTGAGTTCTTCTTGCAGACTAGATAATTGAAAGGGGATTTGGGGCAAATTAGAGATTAAATTTCTTTGCCAACGGCGAATTGGATGTGTTCCTCCCGTACCATAGACAATGCCACCTAAATAGAGATATAAATGCCATTCATCTCCTTGAATCGGATCGGTCAAGGTTAACTTTCCGCTTGCCTGCGCCTGTTGTAAACAGTTAAACAGCTTAATTTGCTTTGGGGCAGTAAATTCTTTAATAATTAGGTTGTCAGAAGTAGTGCTGGCACTCATTGGCTTATGCCCCTTTGTTGGAGGAGATTGACGATTTGTGTATTAGCTTGAGGAAATTGATATCGCTCCATTTGGATCGGTTCTACCCAGTGAATTTCTTCAGATGCAAGTGGCTGTGGTTCTCCACTCACATACTGGCAATCGTGAACATACATGGTCACGTTAAATGTTTTATAAGAATGAGTAATAGTTGTCAAGCGATCGCCTACAGATATTTCTATATCTAGCTCTTCTTTGATCTCTCGCTTAATACATTCTTCTATGGTTTCTCCTGCTTCAATTTTGCCACCAGGAAACTCCCAAAGCCCTCCCATTTCTCCCTCAGATTTCCGACGATCAATCAGAATTTTTCCTTGCTGATTGTTAATCACAGCTATTCCAATTTTCTTATGCACGATAGAAGATGATGTTAATGGCATCAAAATTTTTAGGTTCGATTATTTTGGAGAATAATTTATCTTGATAGCTACGGCAAAGCAACCTCCATATTATGCTGGATGAAGGTTGCTTAGATCAATAATTTAATTTGCAGCTAAGATGCTTAATTATTTTTCGGCAATTCCTAACAAAGATTGTTCAAAGCTCATTCTCTGTTCTGCATTGCGGAGAAAGTAACCACTCATCATAGCCGATGCCAACAAACGCCCTAAGCTTTCGCGATTGGTTTCGATCGCTACATCAAAATTTTCTCTAGGCAAATTCCCTAATAGTCCAGTAATGTTGTGTTCAATAATTTGAAAAACCTCTTGAGATTCTGGCTTGGAAAGTTGAGCAATAGTATCTGGACTAAGAGATTGGACATAACGCCATAATGAATCACTATCTTCGCTATGCTTAAAAGCGTTATGGGAAATATTCTCGCTTTTCACTTGATTTACCCTCCTGACTGGAATTCTGAAATTAATTGAGCTGTGAACTGTGGTCGATCAACGGTCAGCGGTCACAGATTACTACTTAGTTAATTAAACCATTTGGAGATTGATTAACCGTTACGTAGAACCGAACTAGCACCCTAGAGTTTCCCGATCTATTTACCCCTAGTTCGCTTTTTACTAGCTCTATTGATCCATCCAGCTCATGTTTAGGGCAGAGTACCATTCATTCTAACTAGCAAGATACTCGCGAATTGCCATTTTCCGCTTACGCAATTTAGACAAAGCTTCTCGTTCAATTTGCCTAACTCGCTCACGACTGATACTAAGGCATTCCCCTATTTTTGCCAAGGTCATTGGCTTACCATCAGCTAAACCAAATCTTAGACCAATTACTTCTCTTTGTTGAGGCGTTAGATCTGCCATCAGCTTTTCTAAGTCTCTTTTAAGCGAGGAAGTCGTGGCATAATCTTCAGGAGATTGCCCAGAATCTTCGAGCATATCCCCAAGTTCGGTATCATTATTGTCGCCAACCCTAACATCTAAAGAAATTGGCTGACGAGATTTTTCGAGATAGTCTCGCACCTGTTTGGGCGTAAGCTCCAACTCGCGCGCTAGCTCGCCAATAGTAGCAGTTCTACCTTTTTGTTGCGCAAGCTGTCTTTGAGCTTTCTTGATTTTGTTGAGCTTTTCGGTAATGTGAATTGGCAGGCGAATGGTACGACCTTTTTCGGCGATCGCTCTGGTGATTGCCTGACGAATCCACCAGTAAGCATAGGTACTAAAACGATATCCTTTAGTGGGGTCAAATTTTTCTACTCCTCTTTGCATCCCAATTGTCCCCTCTTGGATCAAATCCAATAGATCAAGGTTACGCTTGAGGTACTTTTTGGCCACGGAAACGACTAAACGCAAATTTGCCTCGACCATTTTGCGTTTAGCTGAGTCTCCTGCTTCCATGGCAACGAGTAGCTCATTTGGGGTCGTTTTGGCAGCTTTAGCCCATTCTTCAACAGTTGGTTCTATACCTAGCTCTTCTATTAGAGATTCTTTGACCTTAGTTAAAGCGATCGCTTTTTGAACTCTTTTGGAATATAGAATTTCTTCCTCATGAGTTAATAAAGGGACGCGACCTATTTCTTTAAGATAGCTTCTAACTAAGTCGTTAGATTTTTGTGCTGTTTTCATGACGCGGTTAGCTATGAGATGTTGATTGTGTAAGAAGAAAATTCTGTTGTCGTCAAAACCTAGAGTTTTATGAGGCTTTGTGTTTACTTATGTTAAGGTAAATTAACTCAAGTTCAAAATGTTACGCTATGGTGTAACTTAACCCTCTTCTTACATCTTAGCTCCAATGGTCAATAACAGCTCCTTCTTTAGCATTTTCATGGAATTAAACTAAATTCTTTGATTTTGTTCTCTAGCCTTTACAATACACTATTTTTATTAACTTATGTAAATTTTTATTAAAGATGCGAGTTGATTCTCAATTTTGCTCAGTTTAGGATCAAGGTTGGCTATTAAAGATCATACAGATAAGGCACGATTCAAAATGCAACACTGATGACAAAATAAAGCTGAGCAAGTATTTCAATTAATTTAAAGAAAGGATTAAATCATTGGAACGTTACCAATAATTTTGGGAGTATGCACCTTGCCCTTCTAGGATAACTTTTTTAGCTAAAAGCTAATAGCTAGAGTCACCGATCCCTTGAGGGCGGTGATTCGTCCAACAACCGCTACTTTGACCCTGACAAACTGCAAGCGTAAATACGATTAATTTTTGGTTTATCTAGGTACAAACTTGAGCCTAAAATGTTGGTAGTTCTAATTAATCTTAGTCAATTGAGGCTAACTGGTTTGGTCAACAAAAATACTTGAGATTCAACTGGTTTGAATCGAAAAGCGATCGCCCGTCGTTTAAAGACAACTCATTTATAAGTTGAATTAGACTCCTCTACTGAAAATATTACTATATGAATTAGGTTCACAAAGCTGTAAAAATAATTAAGCGTAGGCGACAAGAACTCTGATTAAAGGGAATTGGAATTTATGAAAACACCTCAAGTTGCTGCCTTTGGTTCTTGGAAATCTCCCATAACCTCAAACTTAATCGTTGCCAAAACTATTGGGATCGGTAGTATCGCGGTTGATCGCGAAGAGATTTACTGGGTGGAAAACCGCCCCCAAGAACAAGGTAGAAATGTCATTGTCGGCTATCTCAATCAACGTGAGCAAGATATCACTTCTGCTTCGTTGAGCGTTCGTAGCAAAATACATGAATATGGTGGGGGGGCTTTTGTCGTCGAACAAAAGACAATTTATTTTTCTAATTACCAAGACGGTAAAATCTATCAACAGATTATCGGCAAACAGCCTAATCCCCTAACTAACGAATTAAATCAACGCTACGGGGACATAATAGTCGACCAAGCCAGAAATCGCCTAGTTTGTGTTTGTGAAGACCACCAGGCTGAAGCTGAAGCCAACAATAGTATTGTCAGTATTGATCTTGATACTGGCAGAATTCAAAATTTAATCGCAGGCAGTGATTTTTATTCTTCTCCTCGCCTAAGTCCTGATGGTCAACAGCTAGCCTGGCTGAGTTGGAATCATCCTGATATGCCCTGGGACAGTACTTATTTATGGTTAGGAAAACTCAACGAAAACGGCTTGATCTCTGAATCTAAGCTGATTGCTGGGGGAGAAGCTGAGTCTATTTGCGAACCAAAGTGGGGTAGCGACGGTACACTGTATTTTTCTAGCGATCGCACTAACTGGTGGAATATTTATCGACGCAATTTAGATGGCAAGGACGAAATTTTACACGAAAAAGCGGCAGAATTTGCCTATCCTCATTGGGTATTTGGGCTATCTACTTATACTTTAGTCGGCAATCGACTAGTGTGTGCTTATTCAGCCGACGGTTGCTGGCATTTAGGCATGATTGACCTTAAAACTAAGCAGTTTAAAGAAATTAAAACCAGATTTACTAATATCTCCGATCTTCAAGGTAGTAGCAATGGTTTTGTCGTCTTCATCGGCGGTTCACCTACAGAAGCCGCAGCAGTAGTTAAGCTGAATTTGGAGACGGAAACCCAGCAAGTACTAAAGCGAACCCAAGATCTGAAGCTTGAACCTGGCTATCTTAGCCTGCCAGAAGCGATCGCCTTTCCCACAACAGATGATTTAACTGCCTATGCTTGGTATTATCCCCCGCAAAATCAAGACTATATTGCCCCGCCAGGAGAACTGCCCCCTTTAATAGTTAAAAGTCATGGTGGCCCGACAGCAGCAGCCTCAGTGGATTTAAACCTGCGGATTCAGTATTGGACTAGTAGGGGTTTTGGCTATTTAGACGTTAATTATGGCGGCAGTATTGGTTATGGACGTAAGTATCGTCAGAGATTAAATGGTCAGTGGGGTGTTGTGGATGTGGATGATTGCGTCAATGCGGCTCAATATCTAGTTGATCAAGGGCGGGTAGATGGCGATCGCTTAGTAATTACAGGCAGCAGTGCGGGAGGTTATACTACCCTGGCAGCCTTGACTTTTCGCGATACCTTTAAAGCAGGGGCAAGCTATTATGGCATAAGCGATTTAGAGATTTTAGCCAAAGATACTCACAAATTTGAATCTCGCTACTTGGATGGCTTAGTTGGCAAATATCCTGAAGATCAAGCTATTTATCAACAGCGATCGCCAATTCACTTTACGCAACAGTTAAACTGTCCCGTAATTTTCTTTCAAGGTCTAAAGGACAAGGTAGTTCCACCCAATCAGGCAGAGATGATGTTTCAAGCGATTAAAAACAAAGGTTTGCCCGTGGCTTATATCTCTTTTGAGCAAGAAGCGCATGGCTTTAGAATTGCGGACAATATCAAAAAGGCTCTTGATAGTGAATTTTATTTTTATGCTCGTATCTTTGGGTTTGAGCCAGCAGATCCCATTGAACCAATAGAAATTATTAATTTGGCTTAAATTGGAAATATGTCGATCAACCAGGTATTTTTGTACGTACCAAATATTATTGGTTATTTAAGATTCGGATTTTATTTTGCCAGCTTTATTAGTCATAGTCTAGGAAACTGGCAACTGTGCCTTGGGCTATATGCGATCGCCTTTATTTTGGATGAATTTGATGGTCGTGCTGCCCGTGCCTATAACCAAAGCAGTAATTTTGGTGCAGCCTTAGATATGGTGGCAGATCGCTCGGCTACTGCGGGCTTATGTTTAATTTTAGCGCAGCTATACCCGAATTATTTATTAGCTTTTATTGGCGCGATCGCTCTTGATCTTAGCAGCCATTATTATCTAATTTACGCTACAGGGCTACTAGGGGAAGCTAGTCATAAAGATTCTGCCGAGTGGTCAACTAATAGACTGATCAAACTGTATTACGGCAGTAAACCATTTATGGATTTATTGATTTTAGGTAATGAGCTTTTTTATCTGCTGCTCTATCTTAATTTTTACTTTGTTGGGCTGAACTTTAACTTAACTGGTTGGAATTTAAATCTCGGTCAATTATTGCTGATATTTTGCTTACCTATTTATTTATTAAAACAAGCAACCAACATTTTACAGCTACAAGCTTCGGCTCAAGCCATAGCTAACCTAGATTTAATTGAGAGTCAAAAGTGTCAAACAGCGATTGAGGAATAATCTTTGCCAAAGTATTTTCAGACCAAAACTAAATAGCAAGACAAAGTTTACAAAATCATTAATATTTCTTTTCTAACGTTCAGGCAGAATCCCAAGGACGATTACAGGCAGTCAAAATATACGAAGCGAAGCTTTACAATCGTGGTTTTGCGATTAGCTATGCTTTGATTGCCGTTATGGGTATATTACCCTTCGCTCAGACTACCTTTGGCTTGATGCCAATTTTTGGTAATAACGTTTGGTTTAATGGTTTAACAGCTGCGATCGCAGGTTACTATGGCTTTCTTGTCGATAAACCAGCAACTTCAACAGACCAAATTAATGCTTAGTAAAAGCATTATGCACTTTTGAGCAAACTAAGCTCAGACTATGATTAAAATGCACTCGCCGTTGGGCGGACGATAACTTCGTTGACATCGACATCATCTGACTGAGAGACGGCATACAAAACAGCACGAGCGGATCCGCATCTGATCGCCAAATTGCGACATCTGGCAGTAATATGCAACGCATTGCTGAGGCAATCAAATTAATTAAGGCTGATTTTACCAAACCAATGCAGATTGAAAATCTTGCCGAACACGCCAATATGTCTTCTGCCTCTTTTTATCGTCACTTTATTTAATCAAATTTGATAGCTGATGCGATCGCCTTTCTTGATTTTTAACTCTTTAGATAGAAGCACTAACGCAACCTTTATAGCGACAATTTTCATTAGGTTCAATCATCAAATTAAGGAGAAGGAATATTACTAGTCAACTTTTTCCTAACCTAGCCTCAACTCAGATATCACTAGATGCAATTACGAAGCTAGCCGAAGGCATCGTCAAAGCAACACCTAAAATTGCTGATTTTGCCGCAGCTAATGCAGATTCGCTAGATAAACAAGGGATTTTTCCTACCGAAGAATTTCAGCAGATCGCAGCAGCAGGTCTATTGACTGCACCTTTAAGCCCTCGTTTAGGTGGACTGGGGTTAGGCTTTGAAACAGGTCATACTCAAGAGTTGTTAATCCTTCTCCAAGAAATTGGACGCGGCAATCTAGTTGTCGGACGGATTTATGAAGGTCACGTTAATGCTTTACAACTGGTTCAAACCTTTGGTACACCAGAGCAAATAGAAACCTATGCTGCCGATGCTAGACAGCATAAAATATTTGGAGTCTGGAATGCCGAAGCAGCAGATGGAGTAAATATTATTCCTCAAAAAAATGGCAAATATCGACTAGAAGGTAGTAAAACCTTTTGCACTGGCTGTGGTTATGTAGAGCGTCCTTTTGTTAACGGTAAGTTACCCGATGGCAGTTGGCAAATGTGTATTGTGCCGATGGATGAAGTTAAAACAGTAGTGGACTCTGACTGGTGGCAACCGTCGGGAATGCGGGCTACAGTTAGCTACAAAGTAGACTTTACAGGGGTAGAAATCGAACAGCAGTCTTTGATTGCTCAACCTGGAGACTATTTTCGTCAGCCTTGGTTGAGCGGTGGTGTAATTCGCTTTGCTGCGGTACAGCTTGGCGGTGCTGAAGCCTTATTTAATGCGACTCGTCAATATCTCCAGAGGCAAAATCGTTGTGAACATCCCCATCAGCAAGAACGTTTGGGCAAAATGGCGATCGCAATTGAAAGTGGCAGTCTTTGGTTAAAGGGTGCTGCGCAAGTAGTCGATGATTATGCCCCCGTGTTTGGTGGTTATCCCGAAGATAACCCAGAACAAGCCCCAAAATTAGTCGCTTATGCCAACATGGTGCGCACGGCGATCGAACAAATATGTTTGGATACAATTCAGTTAAGTCAACGCTCGATTGGGACTTTAGGTTTACTACCACCTGAACCAATGGAACGTCTAATTAGAGATTTGAGTTTATATCTGCGTCAGCCTGCTTTCGATCTAGCTATTACTGATGTCGGAAAATGCGTTTTGGCAGAAACGGCGAATGCTAGTCAGCTTTGGACATTGTAGGGGCGAACGGCGACGCAAAGCTAATCCTTTAGGGCGTTCGCCCCTACGGGAATTGGAATTGCTGCAAATTATTAGTTGACACAAATGGCTGCTACAGGCGATCGCTTTTTTAACTCCCCAGAGTCTTTACCATTTTTAGACATTAAAACTCTGGTAAATCAATCTGCTGCTCAATCTATTCTAATCGTCGCTCCCCATCCCGATGATGAAACTCTAGGCTGTGGTGGAGCGATCGCTTTATTACGTCAATTAAATATAGCTGTAAAAGTGTTAATTGTCAGCGATGGAACAGGATCGCATCGCAATTCCCAAGTCTATCCACCTCCAGCACTCAAGAAATTACGAGAACAAGAAAGTTTAGCTGCTTTAGCTATTTTGGGAGTTGCACCAGAAGTAGTTACTTTTTTGGGTATGTCAGACGGTGAGGTATATATTAGCAGTGAATCAGAAAAAGCGATCGCGCCTATTCGCCATTACCTAACTAATTTAGCACCGTCGCTAATTTTTCTACCTTGGCGAAAAGATCCGCATCCAGATCATCGCGCTAGCTGGCAATTATTTACTATAGCTATGGGTAATTTAACTAATCCCCCGCGCCTAATTGAATATCCAATTTGGGATTGGGACACCAAACAAAGAGGTGATTTTAGGGACTCAGTTAAGGCTTGGCGATTGGATATTAGTAGCGTCCTTGAATTGAAACGACAGGCGATCGCACAATATCGTTCTCAAATCAGTGATTTAATTAAAGACGATCCGCAAGGGTTTCGCCTCACACCTCAAATGCTCCAAAATTTTACGCAACCTTGGGAAATATATTTAGAAGTTGAATCATGAACCAGCCTAAAAATTCTTTACCGCCGAGTTATTTTGAAGCTATGTATCGAGCAAATCCCGATCCGTGGGATTTTGAAACTAGCGAGTATGAAGCCCAAAAATACCAAACAACCATTGCTACTTTACCAAAGCCTAGTTACACTAACGCGCTAGAAATAGGTGGTTCGATTGGGGTACTTACGGCTTTATTGGCACAACGCTGTGATTCTTTGCTTTCGCTCGATGTTTCGGAAATTGCTCAAAAACGGGCGATCGCTCGTTGTCAAGATTTGCCCCAGGTACGCTTTAGAATTGCTCAAATACCGCAAGCTTACCCCGATGAAATGTTTGATCTAACTTTGCTGTCAGAAGTAGGGTATTACTTAAGTTGGTCTGATTTAAACAAGACTCAACAATTAATTCTCGAACGCTTAGAGAAAGGGGGACATCTGTTGCTAGTTCACTGGACACTGTTTGCCAAAGATTATCCCCTAACAGGCGATGAAGTTCACGATTCTTTTTTACAACTCCCCGCTACCGATCTCAAACATTTACAAGGATTGCGGCAAGAGCGATATCGGCTCGATTTGTTCGAGCGCATCTAGGGATAAATATTTATCTGGTTCTAAGGTTGAATAGTTACTCAAAAAAGAAACACGATTAATGATGGCTTGTAGGTCGGCAATTGCTTTTTGAATCGTTACTTTTTGCCAATTGCGATCCAAATCATGATTGTCTTGCTGATCTTGCCCAATTCGCTCTACTAGCAAACCAAAAGTAGGCGATCGCAAAATCGTTTCTTCCAGTAGCTCACTGCTTAGAGCCAATTTTTGAGCAATAACTGCCAGCTCGACTGGAATATTCCCTTGTTGCATATTTTGCCACAGATAGCGTAACCAACGACGCAGACAAAGACGTAGTTCAACTAATTTGGCAGGTTCGACCAAGATTTGCTGGTGTTTTTGAGCCATCACGTTCAACTGAGACAAGCGATCTGAAAGTCCTGCTTCGGCTCTGCCGATGGCTCTGGCACTGGTAATTACTCTTACCGTCGGACTATGACGAAAACGAGCATCAACTCGCCTAAGAGCATCATACAGAGCAACATCTTCTGAAGAGCGTAAAGGTGGTAGTCCGCCAACTTGATCGTATATATGTGCAGTTACAGCCAAGCTGGCACCGTAATGGTGGTGGTGTCGCGGCAGTGACTCAAAGTATGGGTCTAAATAAGTCTCTAGCTGTGAGGTTAAATAGCCATAGCGTGAGTAGCGCAGATAATATAGTCTAGTAAGCCTATCTAACTTGCTTCTTTCGCTGCTATCCGTAATAATCCGACCCCCGACAGCATCAGCACCATGGTTTATTGCCGCTAAAGTAGCGGCAATCCAGGTAGAAGCAACTCTTGTATCTCCATCGGTAGAGGCAATTACGCCCAAATTGCGTCCAAGAGATTTAAATCTTCTGCTGGCTTCATCCATTAACAGCTTGCGTACCCAGCCAATATGAGCGCGATCGCTATTTAAAGTCATCTCCACAACATGAAGCATTAAATTAGGCTGATTTTGCGCAAAACGTCTGGCAATTTCGGCTGAATTATCGGTACAGTTATTAGCTAAAACAATAATTTCATAACAATTTTTAGCTAACGCTTTACCTTTTAGATCAATTTGATTGGTTAAAGCCCAAAGCGTTGCTTCTAGATTTAATCCTTCATTACGCACAGGAACAATTACGCAAACTTCACAGCTTTTCAGAGGCGATTGGCTGACCAATGGTTTTAAATGAGCATCATCGTTGATTCGACCTACTTTTACCGCAGGTCGATTGACTGAAGTAATTGGCAACATCAAATTGTTTAAAGACGTAAAGTATGTAGTGAGATATTTATATCTTTGCCAATTTAGGCTGGGTTTACTTCTTCATAAAGATGGAATTCAACCTTTCGATTGGAGCAAAAATACTATGTAAATTAGTAGATGTTTTTAAAGTCTTTTTAGTTTTATCTATCAAACGTCGGGGCTTCGGTTTACAAAGCCTCGCACTTATTGGGTAGCTTTTAGCTTTTAGCTCTTAGCTTTTAGCTGACAATCACAACGAATTGTGATTAAAACCATATTTTTGCTGCTTTGAGGACTTTATCTTAAAAGATGTAAACTTCATACTTCATACCTACTTTAGTAGACTATTCAACCGAACCTGAGATCAAATAGTATAATAGTACTAGTTAAAAACGATTTAAAAACAATAATTAATTATGAGTAACTATCAAGATTTTGGATTTAACAGCGATGAGTTTCAAGGGGAAATAACCACTGTCCCCTATTGTCAATTTCTCAATGCCAGCAGCCAAAAATATGGTATGGCGATTACCCCCTCTAATGCTGAACTGGCAGGATTTAAACCAGTCGATAGCTGGAAAGCCGTAGAACACGAATTTAGTGACGGTACAAATGAGATGCTTTTGGTGTCACAGCAGCCTAAACTGCTAGTTTTGAATCGTTCACAGCCTTTGATGAGTGATGGAATCAAAACTATGCCTTATTCCAAGGTTGATTTCGCCGCAGGAGAGTTCAAAGCATTTAGCTATGTTGTAGTTTGGTTTCTCGATGACAACAATCAGCCTTTATCACAGCTACCTTTTAGATTAAAATGCTCTGGTTACGCTGGTTTGACTTTTCTCAAGAATTATAGCTACTACAATAATCCTAGTTCTTTTTGTAAAAAGTTCCTCAATGTATATAAATCCCTTACAGGCGATCGCGCGATCGATAAAAACGATATTTTCTATGCTCATGCAGTTTATCAGCCTGAGCTAGTCAGACAAAAAGCCACTTCAACCCATAATGGTCAAAGTTCTTTTGCCGTGATGACTAATAGCTTTATTGAACCAACAGCAGCTAATTTTAGCTCGATGATTATCAAAAATGGTTCGCCACTGAGCCATAAGATCAAACAGTTAATAGAGACAACCAAACTTTGGTTAAAATTTGAAGTAGTTGAACCTAAACTAGAGGAGCAAGAAGAGACAGAGACAGAAGTATCGACCAATGGTATTGAAGCAGGTTTAACTCCTGAACCTGTTAGATTTTAGCTTTTAGCTCTTAGCTCTTAGCTCTTAGCTCTTAGCTTTTAGCTTTTAGCTTTTAGCTTTTAGCTTTTAGCTTTTAGCTCTTAGCTTTTAGCTTTTAGCTTTTAGCTCTTAGCTCAATTAGAAGAGGCTTCAAACCAACTTTTGACTTGTAAATCGACAAAAAATGGCTCAAATGGCTACATTATGTAGCATTAAGATATTTAGCAATTAAGAAAATATCTCAGCTAATCCAATATAGTCTTAAACTTGTGATTTAGCTAAAACAATATTCTTGCAAGTATCTAAAGTATCTAAATGAGTTTAAAACGTTTGTCCGTCGGGGTTTCTGGCTTAGATGAGATATTATCAGGAGGTTTAATTGCCGAGCAGGCTTATTTAGTTAAAGGTCAACCAGGTAGCGGTAAAACCACTTTAGGGTTTCATTTTCTCAATGCGGGAATATCTCAGGGAGAAAGGAGCTTATGTATTAGCTTTAGTGAGCCAGAAGCCAGAATGCGACGTAATGCTGAGCTGATGGATATAAATTTAGCCAAGGTTGAATTTTTAGATCTAAGTCCTAAAGCTGATTTTTTCACCGAAAACGAAACCTATGATATTTTTTCCGCAGCAGAAGTAGAAAAAGCTCCGATTATGGACAACATTATCGCTACTATTGAGCAAATTAAACCCCAGCGAGTCTTTTTAGACGGCATCGATCAGTTTCGCTACCTCGCTCAAGACGGCTTTCAGTTTCGTAAGCAATTTCAATCTTTTCTGCGGTTTATGCGCGATCGCGACATAACTCTTTTGTTGACTTCTGAGGGGAGCGATCGCCATCCTGATGACGATCTCCAGTTTATGAGCGATGGGGTAATTCAACTGAATACCACTTTGCAAAGACGCAGTATTCAAGTTACCAAGTGTCGAGGTTCAGGCTTTATTAATGGTTCTCATGACCTACAATTGAGCGATCGCGGCATGGAAGTATTTCCCCATCTGAATCTCGATTTTGCGCAACAAGATTTTGCCTTTAATTTAGAAACTATTTCTTCTGGTATTCCTGAAATCGACGAACTGATGCACGGCGGGATCGAACGAGGTACGGTGACGATTATTAGCGGGCCAAGTGGAGTAGGCAAGTCCACCTTGGGAACTCAGTTTATGAAAGAAGCCGCTGGCAGAGGCGAGCGATCGGTGCTTTATGTTTTTGAAGAAGCTCGCGAAACTTTGTTGCATCGTTGCGAAGCGATTAATATTCCCGCTCGGATCATGATCGAACGAGGTACGCTATGGGTAGTTGCTGTCGAACCATTACAGTACAGTTCCGACCAGTTTGCCCATATGGTAAAACAGGAAGTAGAACAAAATAATGCCCGCATCGTCATGATCGACAGTACTTCTGGCTATAAGCTATCCATGCAAGGAGACAATTTGGTACGTCACCTACACTCTTTGTGTAACTATCTCAAAAATATGGGTGTAACCGTAATTTTAATTAACGAAACCGAAGCGATAACGGGTGGTGAGTTTCGGGTTACTGAAGCGGGACTTTCTTATTTGGCGGATAATTTAATTTTTATCCGTTACTTAGAATTAGATGGCGAGTTACGCAAGGCGATCGGAGTGCTGAAAAAAAGAGTATCAGATTTTGAGCGTACTCTACGAGAATTTAAGATTACCAAATATGGCATTAAAGCAGGAGAACCTTTGACCAAGCTACGAGGGATTTTAAGTGGCGCACCAGCATGGATTAATCAAAAGTAAATAATTAATCAATCATTAAGTGGGGCAAAACTGTTAGATAACAGTTGTTAAGCTTAAAGAATTGGTGCAAAAAAGCTAATTCTTTAAGCTTAATTTAATCATTAGTCAAGAGCATTTTAATTCAACCTGTGGTGGTTCAAAATCTGTTATTAATTAGTAATAGCATCCTAGGGAAGCCATCATGAAACGTATTCTCCTGTTATTAGAACATCAACAAAATCGCCGTATTCTTTCTAAGTGGCTGACCAAGCAATATGAGATTTTGTCTTCTGAAGCAGATTTAGCCGATGTTGGCGCACAGTTGTTATTAGAAAATTTTGATTTATGCTTTATTGACTTTGCTGCTATTCATCAGCTAAGAGAAAAAATGCTAGCGAAAAGAGCATCTTCCGCTCCTATGTTTCTCCCATTTGTGTTTCTAACTTCTTTAGAAAATGTTGGTTTTTCTACGGATCATCTTGAACCATTGATTGATGATATAGTCTATCTTCCTACCCAGCAAAATGAACTGCAAACCAAATTAAGGGTATTATTGCGATCGCGTTCTTATTCATTACAACTTCAAGCAGCAAAAGCAGAATTAAACCAAGCTCTATCTCAAGAAAAAGAACTAAATCGGCTTAAATCTCGCTTCGTCTCTACCGTGTCCCACGAATTTCGCAACCCTCTTAACAGCATTTCAGGTATGGCACAAATTTTGCAGGCTTATGGCGATAGTTTATCTAGGGAAAAAAAAGCCGAAGTTCTCCAGCAGCTACAGCGCAACGTTACCAAAATGACCAATTTATTGGACGATGTGTTAATGATGAGTCGTAATGAGATGGGAAAACAAGAGTTTGAACCAAGTTCCCTAAACTTAGAAAGCTTCTGTCACAGTTTAATGAATGAAGTTCAAACCGTATTTCAGAGCAAGCAGTCGATCAACTTAGTTTATCAAGCACAACAAGGGGAATTTAATCTTGATCGCAAGCTGCTACATCATATTCTGACTAATTTGTTATCCAATGCTTGCAAATACTCGCCAAAGGATAGCGTAATTGATTTTGAAGTTATCGAGCAAGAATCAAACATAATTTTTATCATTCGCGATCGCGGTATCGGTATTCCCCCTGCCGATCTGCCTCAGCTATTTGAATCTTTTTATCGCGCCAGTAACTCAGCAGGTTTCCAGGGTACGGGTTTGGGTCTGGCGATCGCCAAGCAATATGTTGAGCTACATCAAGGTGACATCACCGTAGAAAGTGAGTTAGAGGTTGGTACTACTTTTACAGTAACTATTCCTTATGAAGTATGAAGTCAGAGGCTTTACGGCGATATATGGTATACACTTCGTTGTCGATTTCCCAAAACATATGGAAATTAATGGGAATGACCATAGATTGGGTCAAGCAATAAAAAAGGGACAGGAAGATATTATAGTTTTCTCGTCCCTTTTTTTGATTGATTTAGCCTGAATTATTATCGAGCAAAGTTTTCTGGTGGTTGAGGTTCAGCAACTCTTCCTGTACGAACTGGTCTAGGTTTTTTCGCTCCAACCGAAGCACCAATTAAAGATGCAGCTAACCCTAACAATGAGCCAATAACGAACGACCAGGCTGCTTTTGCCGAATCTCCTGCGATCTGCTCTAACCTTTGATTCGGTATATTAGGTACTTGATTAGGAACATTAACGCCACCTGGTTGTTGTTGTGCCTGATTTAAGATTTCTCCTGCATTAGAGGCTGCTATCCCAAAAGCTCCTGTTACGCCGCTAGCTAGCAACCAAGCACTAAGAGCCAAAGTTGTTGCCCACAGAATTAATCCGTGTAGCATGGCGGTTTTTTTGTTCATCGGGCTACAGCCAGCCGCAGCTACCCAGCTACCGAGGAATAGAGCGATTAGTAAACTAACAATTGTCCAGATACCAATGCCAATCGCACCTCCTGATGCGCCAACGGTTAAACCAATCGCCGCACCCAAAGCAGCAAGAATTAACTGAGTGGCGAGCGCCACAAAAATCCCAGCTAAAATTGGTCCCCACCTAATCCGATCTTTGTTGTCTTCGATCGCAAATGTTTCGATTACTTGGTTTCTGTCTGGATCTGTATAAGCCATAATTATTTTTCCTCATGCTTAATTATGTAAATTGTTAATTGTGTTTGTGTGCCATTTAAAACGGCATCCTCACACTTGGTTGAGATAGTCGATCTTTGGCTTGCTCGTTACTTTAGGTTTACCTGTACCAAAAACGGTGATCTTGATAGAGATTTAAAGTTAAGCAGAAGCTAGATCGATATTTTGTTTAAAATTAATGCTGTAAAATCACCAAGATGAATTAGATAATATTTCTAACCAAATGACTTTATGAAAGAGCTTCACGATGATCGACAATAATCACTTCAGGATGTTCTAGGACAACTTTGTAAACAGTCCAATCTTGAATACCACAACGCTTCAGAATGGCTTTGGCCCCAGATATATCGTCTTGATTGCCTTCAACCATGACTAAATATTTGCCTTGGGCGATTAGGTCATTGTATGAGCGTGCCGCATCCACGGGAAGATCCAATTGAGTCAGAGCTTGAGTTAAGCTGATTGCCGTTGGTTCTCCGGTCGGATCAAGATCATGTTTAGCAACAGTGCTAATTCTTGTATCAAAGCGATCGCGTAATGATTCGCATAATTCTGTGCCAACTATTTTGTTTTCTGCCTCTGGATTACGGGCAATTACAAAAACTCGGTCTAGAGAAAAATGAGAATTATCCAGTTCTTTCAAGGCAGCTTCCGTATTTAAGGGATTGTCAAAGCTACCAATCGCTCTTTGACGTTCTGTCATATTTCATCCTGGCTCAAATTTAGAGCAATCTAATTGATCAAAGTGATGCTCTTATTCTCGTCATTTTTAGAAAATTTTATATTAATCTTAGGGTAGATCTTTTTTGAGCCAAAATAGCCGTATCTTTTTCCCTGTATAGCTTTGAACCAAATAGGATTAGAGATACTTCTTAAGACTGACGCAAAGCATTTAATCGCGATCGCAGTCGATAATTTTCCTCGCTGAGTTCTAATACCATCGCTGCACCTACGAGATTCAGTCCTAAATCTTTACGTAAACGCATAATTTTAATCACACGCTGAATATCTTCCAGTTTTAGCATCGAGCCTTCTGGTTCAATTACTCCTAGTCTAATAAAGCAGTCAATGGTGCTGACAGAGGTTTGAGTGATCGTAGCAACATGCTCAAGACTAATTAGGGTATCGCCCTGTAGATCAACTACAGTGCGGGATAAACTGCTCATAATCTGGTATCCTCCAAACTTTTACGGGGATTGTAGCTGCTGGCTTGTTGCAGCTTTTGGTAGTATTCTCGTTCGGTTTGGCTAAGCTCTTTGGGCGTAACTATTTTTAATTTGACCATCAAATCGCTGCGCTGTTTGTTTGGTTGACGCCAGCCTTTCCCCTTCAATCTCAAAGACTGTCCCGAATCTACTCCAGGAGGAACTTTCATCGTTACTTTCCCATCTGGGGTGGGAACGGTAATTTCTGCCCCTAAAACCGCTTCTTCGGGGGTAATTGGCAGTTCGACGACTAAATTGTCTCCAGTGAATTTAAACAAAGGATGGGGTTGCAGCTCAATGTTTAGATACAAATCCCCCCGTTGCCCTGAAAAAGGACTGGGTTGCCCCTTGCCTTTAATACGCAGCCGACTACCTGTTTTGGCACCAGCAGGAATGCGGACTTTTACTGTTTCGTTACCAATGCGAAACTGTTTTTGTGTCCCGTTGAAGGCTTCGGCGAAAGTAAGAGCGATCGCTGCTTCACTATCTTGGGCTGGTATATCACCATAGCCACTGCCGAAGCCACCAGGAGCCGAGGTAGAGGTACGATAGCCATAGCTACTACTTCTACTTTGACCACCAGCACGACCTAAAATTTCGTTGATAAAATCTTCAAAATTGCCGTATTGACTAAAATCAAAACCCCCTACGTCTACATTATTAAATCCACCAAAACCTGAGCTAGATCCAGAACGTGACCCTCCTTGACCCACCTGTTCCCAATATTGACCGTATTGATCGTATTTTTGCCGTTTCTCGGGGTCTGACAGCACTTCTTGTGCTTCGTTAATTTCTTTGAAGCGAGCTTCTGCTTGTTTATCGCCTGGGTTTAAATCGGGGTGATACTTCCGCGCCAGCTTACGATACGCTTTTTTAATCTCGTCAGCAGAAGCATTTTTACTAATGCCTAATACCTGGTAATAATCTTTAAAGTCGGTTGCAGCCATAATCTTTAATAGATAATTGTCTTTTAAGGCTTGTCATCTTAACTCATAAAATAATTATAGATCTTTGTTTTCTGAATCCATATTTATATTTATAGTATTGCTTTGGCGCAAACGGCGTAAATAAAACAGCGTAGGCATCTGCAAAACGTAAGTCAAAAAACTGACAAAATTAATTAAAATTTGTCGTTTACTCTGATATTTATTAAATAAGGGTAAAATATCTTTTTCCTGGAAGCCGAACTTATTTCGGCTCGAAGCATCAAGTAAGGTTTCTTTGAAAATAATCGAGCGATCGCGACGCGAAGCTAGTCCTTTAGGGCTTTTAAACATTTTTCCTCTAGATTACTTGACTCATTGTGACTTAGCTGAAAAATTGATGCTTTATTTGCCCTTGCTGCCACAGTCATAAATTTCTTGGCCTGCTTAAGACTAAGACGATGAGTGATACGAGTCGTACCATTTTTGGTTAATTTCGATTAAGATTGACGTTCACCGCTAATCATCACCGCTTTTTTAGTTACTTGCACGTCCAAGTTTTTTGCATCCATGCTAGGAATTCCTACTCTAAGATAATCGCATCTTCAGTTTCTACCATTTCTGCCAAAGGCATAAAAGATTGCTGTATTGATGATGATTCTTGTTCCATAGGTGCAAGAGCTTTAAACAGACGATTCATGTCTCTTGGCAAAGAGTTCATTTCGGGGAAAGGTTGCCAGTGGATTAATGCTATATATTTTGCCTCCGAATTTTTTTTATGTTGGTTTATATGAATCATATTGGCAAGTTTGAAGATTATTTAGACTCTACCTTTAGTACGAAAATTTAAGCTTGATAATTGATAAATTTAAGTTGCAATAATTTGGTTTTCAGCTATTGGCTCTTAGCTCTTAAGAGGTTTTTATTTGTCGAGCTTGTGAATTAACTAATATTTCAATATTGCAAGTATTTAAACATAAAAAATCGACCGTAGAAATGCGGTCGAAATAATTTAATTATTAATTTTAATTAAATTAACAAAAACATCTCGCGTCAAACGCTATACAGATAAATATTATTTATCTTCTACATATATTTCTGGTTCAACCGCAAAGTTGTTTAGACGACCAGATTCATCAATAGTATAACCGTCAGTGGTACTCATGCCTGTACCTTCTTCCTGTTCCTCTACAGCTTTAATCTGCTCTATGTCTTGCTCTGGATCTGCACCAGAAGGAATGATGGCTTCGGGATCGTTAACCTCAACAGACTGAGCCAACTGTACCCCAATCTGATTACCAGCCGAGCCTTTTCCTGCTTCTGCGTCTTCAGGCTCGTGTCTAGCGACTACCTTTTTTACTTCATTTTCCATGATTTAGTTTTTGCGTTTCTTAGTTATTTACCAGATTAAGATTTTTTTGGGGACTCAAACATCTGTCCGTAGTCACAGAATATTTAGCCACCACGCATTGTTCCTGCGTTGTTTTCGCGATTGCCGATCGGATCGCTAGTTTCAATATCTGTACCAATAATGTTACCGCGATTAACGGTGGAATTTTCAAGAGAAACCCAGTTACCGTCTTGATCTTGGTGATAACTATTTTTGACAGAGTTCCAAGCTACCTGAGTAGCATTTTTTTCATCCATGCCATTTTCGCTCACAGCATTATATGCAGCCATAAACAATTGCTGTCCATGTTTGGGTAACTTTTCTGTTACTTCAGCAGGTAAATCTTCTAATTGTTGGTAGGTCATAATTTAATATTTAAGTGATTAATTCTTTATTCCAATAAAAGCAAATTTGCAGTTAATTAGAAATCATTCTTGAGCCATAATTAATTGAGCTTAACGTTATGACTAAAGAGCTATTTTTAGGTTCAGGATTCATTTTTAGTAATTAATAAATTATATTTCTTTCTGTACTATTTATGTTTTATGCCAAGTGAAAATTACACTTACAAAATTTAGTTAAAAGTTTAATTAGATCTCAATTCTAAGCGAATTGTTATATAGCGTATACGTCTCATCTATGAGAGGTTAGATGATTGTCGTCCACCTAACCGTTGTTCTAAGGCAGGAGGTAAAACATTAACAGAAATGGTAGCGTAAGGATTTTGTAACTGACCAATAATCATGAATCGAATAAAGTCACCTAATCCCTCAACCAAACGAGCATG
Source organism: Myxosarcina sp. GA_180221_E-2-1-MAG-40_15 (assembly GCA_020692205.1). Classification (GTDB taxonomy): domain Bacteria; phylum Cyanobacteriota; class Cyanobacteriia; order Cyanobacteriales; family Xenococcaceae; genus Waterburya. Next base: position 3,417 of record JAIMKV010000039.1, on the reverse strand, counting down.
ACGTAACTCTCCACAGTCAACAGAAGCAAATCCGATATCATTGGCTAGTTGCATGACCGTTTTACGAGCTTCAATATCATCAGCACAAACAAAGACGGAAACTTGATGATCTTTGAGCGGACTAGGCGCGAGTTCAAAAACTTCTTGAGCCATTGTATTAAAAGCTTTTACAACCCTTGCATTCGGAACTTCTGAAGCTAATTTTTCGGCAAGTGACTGCACAATTGGGGAAAACTCAAATCCCTCTGGAATCTCGAAGTTATTGCAGTCAATTAAGATTTTGCCAGATAGCACTTCAACCGAAGTAAGTACCTCAGCAGGATTGACACCTCGCGCTGTGTACAGCAGGACATCACCAAAAACTGCTGCTTCATCGTTTGTGCCGCCCTGCGTTTCACGCTCAATAAATGCAGCTACTGACTGTCTCTTTTCCTTTGTCCGCGCACCAAAGAAAACTGTATGACCTTGTTCTGCCCATAGCGCCCCCAAAGAGCGTCCCATATTCCCACTACCAATAATCCCAATTTTCATAGTTTGAGCAACTCCCTTCCTTCAACAAGGTTTGTTTGATTGTTACGGATGCAGTAAGATCATCGAAGATTTGAAGCTTTGATGCCTACAGAAAAGTGTTCGCGAAGTTTTGTCTTTCTTTCGATCCCTCAACTAGCGATACCCAGTCGCTTAATGACGGCTGAACTTAATGTTTGAGCAAATTGAGGGGTTTAGTGGCTGAAAATCTCAATCTTACGTAATCGGCGAACCAGTGACCTGAAGCATCACACAAGGTGGGTTTCAGAAGAGCAATCACTTCTTCCAAGAAAGCATCCCGCTCAGGAAGTGCGATCGCAGCCGTATATGATGGATTCGCAAATGTTGCCAGCCAGCCTCTGATATCTGTGGGAAGTGCAGTAGGACGAGGGATTAAAATAATTTCATCAACTCTAAATCCTCTCGCTTCCAATCGAGATTGATAATCTTCTACCGTAGGAAAGTACCAGGGATTAATTCTGTCTGGATCAAGACTACGCTTTCTCAAGGCAGTGTGTAAGGCAGCCTGAATAGTTGAGACATTGCCATCGCCCCCAAACTCACCGACAAACCTTCCACCCAATTTCAATGACTGCCATACTCCTTCAATCACTTGATCGGGCTGTTTCATCCAGTGCAAAGCGGCATTGCTAAACACAGCATCAAATTCATTGTTAAAAGGAAGATGATGACCATCAATAAGACGTGTATCTATGCCAAGTGATTGAGTGGAGTGAATGAAGTCTGGACTGGAATCAACGCCGATCACTTCACATCCAAACTCTTGTAACTTCGCGGTTAAAGCTCCATCTCCACATCCCAAATCTAAGATTTTTTCTCCTAATTTAGGATTCAGCCATTCGACAACAGGCATCCCCAGGTCGGAAACGAAACGAGCGTTCTTGGCATAAGTCTCAGCATTCCAGGTTTGTGCCATGAAGAAAACTCCTCCAAAACTTGATGATTCAACAAAGATAGCTTGCTTTTCGGCAGAACAGAGGTTCACTTAGCACTCACCATGGGATAAATGCGATCGCTCTTGTGAACTGCTTGATCAAAACCATACGCCCTGCATCGAAAATATTAATCATTAATCTTCAATTAGTTGTTTTAATTGATCAATTTTGATTTTGTTAGATTATAGCTTTGCTATGATATTTTTTGATTCGGTTATTGTTATTTAGGTGAAGAGCGATCGCGCTAGGTCGATTGATGCCAAAGCTATCTTAACCAATAAACTTTAAGTTACAGACGATCACTTAGATAATCTAGCGATCGCTGTCCCCAGCCCTGATTAGGTAAGGTTTTTTCCATCTAACCGAACTGTTTGTCTCAAGCGTCATCTAAAATATTGCTGAAAGTTCAAAATATTGTCACCAAAAAGTCACATCACTTGTTTAAATTAAAAACATCAGACTAAAGCGAAAGCTAAAATATGTCTGAAGTGTTCTAGTTATTTAAATCCTGCCCGATTGGGCTAGTTTTCAATTTATTCAAAAAACATACTTCTTCTTATCCAAAATAGAAATAAAGAGAAATTTAATTTTATGAAAGTACCATCTTCAATCTGGAAAAAAGCCACTTCTTCTCTATCCTTGGTTTTACTCGGTGGAGGAATCGCTCTTGGCGGTAACTATTTAATTAATAGCCCTGAAAGTTTCGCCAAAGATAGAGTAGATGCCACCGCAGCAGCAGAAACGCCTGCTTCAGAAGTAGCGATCGCTGTACCGCAAAACTATGTTAGCGATGTAGTTAACCGAGTCGGAGATTCGGTAGTGCGGATTGATGCTTCTCGCACCGTGGCAACAAACACTCCTGTAATGTTTGAAGATCCCTTTTTTCGGCAATTTTTCGGTTCTCAGATGCCCAATATTCCCAACGAACAAATCCAGCGAGGCATGGGATCGGGTTTTGTAGTTAGCTCTGATGGCTTAATTTTGACTAATGCTCATGTAGTTGAAGGTAGCGATCAAGTTAAAGTCACTCTCAAAGACGGAAGCACTCACCAAGGAAAAGTCATGGGTACAGACTCTTTGACTGATGTGGCAGTAATTAAAATTGAAGCACAAGATCTGCCTGCGGTTACTTTTGCTGATTCAGAGTTGCTTCAGCCAGGAGAATGGGCGATCGCGATCGGCAATCCTTTAGGATTAGATAATACTGTAACTACAGGTATTGTTAGTGCCACAGGCAGAACCAGCGCCCAAGTTGGCGTAGCCGATAAAAGAGTTAGCTTTATCCAAACCGATGCAGCGATCAATCCAGGCAACTCTGGAGGTCCTTTACTCAATGCCAAAGGCGAGGTAATTGGTATTAACACTGCGATTATTCAAAATGCGCAAGGATTAGGCTTTGCTATTCCTGTTAATGCAGCCAGAGATATTGCCGAAGAATTAATTGCTAACGGTAAAGTTGACCATCCCTTTTTAGGTGTTCAAATGGCAGAAATTACCCCTGAATTAAAACAAGAGTTGAAAAGCCAAACCAACTTAGATGTAAGTGCAGACGAAGGCATCTTAATTATTGATGTTGTGCCTAACTCTCCGGCAGCTCAAGCAGGATTAAGATCTGGTGATGTCATCAGTCAAGTTGAAGGTCAAAACGTTACCAATGCTGAGGAAGTGCAGCAGGCGGTAGCTAAAACCACAGTGGGCGAACAACTAGCTCTTGGACTACAGCGCGACGGTAAACAGCTAGATTTGGCTGTCACAGTTGGCTTACTTCCTCAACCTCAACAAGCCGCTAATCGCTAATTCTCGATTAATCTAGATTTTTTATTTTCCTCACACCACATAAGCGATCACTTAGATTTAACATCTAGCTGGTCGCTTTTTTTGCTAAATTATAGCATTACGTATAAAGGTTAGGACAGAATGAAAGGGAAGCGAG
>JAIMKV010000038.1 GCA_020692205.1 Myxosarcina sp. GA_180221_E-2-1-MAG-40_15 | reverse complement strand
GCAGGCTCTGACCCCAATTCCGAGAGGTAGCTAATTCAGTTGTTACTACTTCTAGCTGCTTTTTATTTTTTGAAGCATCTTTTATTTTTTCTTCAAATTTTTTTAATGCGCCTTCAGCATCATCACGTAAATTCCTGATTTCAGGAATGCCCAAAGTCCTCTCGATTGCTTTTCGCGTTTCATCAGTGTGGGTCAACTTCGCATATTCTTCTATTTTTTTACCATCGAAAAAGAAAAATTCTCTGCAAGAACGTGGCAATAACGATTCTATACGTTGTTCTCCATCAACTTGCAATTGTCCATTAAGGTAAAAAGTCAAGCTTTGACCACTGACGTAAAATGTAGAACCACGCTGCGTTCTTTGAGCTATTCTTTGTATTTCATAAATATTTTTGCTATCAGCTAAAGTTAATTTAACTACTAACTCCAGTTCTGGATTTGTTTTCAAGTTCACACGATTGAAATATTGACTAAGTTTTGCTAAAGAAACTATATCTTTGCCATATAAACACCAAAGAAGTCCCTCTTGTAATGAAGTTTTTCCTGCGCCATTGCGACCATAAAAAATTAAAATATTTTGATTAAATTTAGAGCTAAGAGTAACTTCTTGTTCTAAATAGCATTTCCAATTTTTTAAATATACTTTTCGTAGTTGTAAAGCCATTTAATAACAAATCAATTTGAATATTTAATTATAAGTTCTTCAAGTTTAGACATTAATCTACGGCGACTATCTACAAAAACGATATTATCTTTCTCCATTTGAATTGCTTCTTTTAATAACGCTTCGGGAATATTATATTTTTCCGCCAACTCTTTGATTTTTTCTTCCATATGTAATTTATTTAACCAACTAAATCAAATCAGAGTAAGTAATGCCATAATGAGATAATTTATTCCCCAGCTTAGTAATAACTGAGGCTCTATTGCTAGCAGTTTTGGCAAAATGTTTAATTCTCTTTACTTCAGATGTAATTAATTTTACTCGTTCGTCTCCTATAGGTGGTACAACAAGTATATCAATCAAAGTTGCCCTTTCTTTTCTTTCAGCTTTCCGTAAAATTCTGCCTCTCCGTTGAATAAACTGACGTTCTGATGTGTCACTAGCTAAGATTATGGCTTCTTGGGCAGCAGGTATGTTTATACCTTCATCAAGACATTTAACGGCTACTAACGCATCAAGACGACCTTGACTAAATTCGTGTAATATTTGAGGGCGTTGCTTATCTTCTTTGGAAGTAAAGCGAGAGACTATCATTCCTTGTTGCGATAATCGATAACAGACCATATCTGCTTGATCGATATTGGCACAATAGATCATGCCTTTATTTAAAGGGTGATCTTGGATAATGAGATCAAGAATATTAATTTTATCATTGGCAGATTTAATAATACGCGATCGCTCAATAGATAAACGATTAATCGATCCGCTTACTCGATCATTACCGCTTCTAAGCAATTTAATAATTCTTTTAGTCAGCTTTTGGTACTCTTCGTTTTCTACGTCAGTTAAAGTAACAACATAAACATAATATTCATACTGACAAAGAATATTCAACTTAATAGCTTGTTCTAAATCTAACTCGTAAACAATATCTCCAAAATAATTCAAAACAAAATCTGTTCCCTCTTCATCATGAGGGCGTATAGGTGTAGCGGATAAACCCAAGCGGTAGGTAAAATCATTTCTTAGTATCCTGCGATATTGTTTCGCCCCTGCGGTATGAACTTCATCAGCAACAATTAAAGACTTAATGGGCAAACCTCCAGCATCTTCAATTAATTCTGCTACTGTTGATTTAGATAGACCGCTATAAGTACCAACTAAAACAGTAGGCAGTCTTTTAACTGCTTGTATATTTCCGTGAATTAAACGTAATTTCCTGTATAGCGTATTTCTCCAGATCTCAGATCTTCCTACTGCTGCAATGGGAAAGTAAAAATTAGTCAGTTTTTCTAACTCATCCATCCATTGTTGAACTAAATCTTTAGTAGGAACAACGATAATGATTAAATCTAAATCTTTTACGCTGCTAGCACAAGCCAAGGAGGTAATAGTTTTACCTGCCCCTGTCGCCATTGCTAAAATACCTCTATAATTAGCAGACTTAAATTTAACTAAAGCTTCTTCTTGGTAAGGTCTTAAAGTAATATCTAAACCATGAAGCGACCTTTTTTTCTCTTTCCCTATCTTGTAACCAGTTTTAGCTTCCGCTACTAATTTTGATTTTTGCTTTACTGATATTGTTGGTTTTGTATCAGGACGATATTCTAATAACGTACGGGCTGCTGCTTCAGGAAAACTGATGATTTCGGCTTTAGGAGTTTTGTTTAACCATAGCCTTTCAAAATCTTCATTAATACGTTCAACTCGTTTACTTTCTTCTCCTCGCCATGAACAAAAAACTTCAATATTTTCAAAATTATCAATTAGTCCTGATTTCGTTTCATTAATTGAACCAGTAAAAGCTAACTTATTATCATGTTTATCTGTTAGAATACCAATTTTTTCATGATAAAGACCAGGATCGTCAAAATTATTAGCCACTGCTAATTTAATATCCAATACACCCTGGCTTAGTAACCAAGACAAACAAGATAATCTATTTTGTGAGACTGTTTCAAACTCTTGAATAATTGCTTTGCTAACAACTTCTTCTCTTTGCTTCAAACCCCTCTCAATAGCTTTACTATCTTCCGCAGAAAGCTGAGGCGATGCTACCAAACGCATTTTGCCACCTGCTTCAATTAAAGCTGCTAGTCCTTGAGAAACAGCGACAATAGAAGTACTAGAAAAATATCCTACTGCCCTACTATAAAAAGTAGTTTGAGACAAACAAGGAATATAAAAATCTTGAATTAAATCATTGCGATCGCTTCTATAATGATCTTGAATATAAATCTCTTGTAAATTCAACTGAATAAATAGTAATTTCGCTAAAAATAATAACTACTATTTTTACATATCTGAACATTTTTCATAAATTAAGCGATCTCTCTATATTCCAACCAATTATTTCTCCGCGTCTTGGCGCGAGCTAAAAAAAGCCATGATGCGATCTCATACTCTTCAAATCGACCAATTTCTAATACTTGATAGGAAATTTAGAATCAATCAGTTCAACAATCTCTCTGGGATTATTACCATAAGTTAAAGCTAACAACTCATTAAAAATTATCATTAGCTTCTCAAAATCAACTAACTTTTCTAGCTCCTGATAATCTATACCTTCAAAAACTTCTTTAGCAGCACCTAAAATTGCTTCAAGCTGACAATTTAAAATATGCTCATCCCAATTATTCTCTTTAATATAATGAGATTTATTACCTAATCTATTGCGTTTTTGAATTACTAAAAGACTATCACTAAGTGAATTTTTGTAACTTTTTGTAACTCTTTTCTCAACTTTAATTTTAATTAAATGAGTTAGCAAAATTACCAGAAACGATTCCAAGTTATTAATCTTATCTTGTCTTCCCATCGCTTCTAGATCTTCAACTATGGCAAAGGCGCGATCATCGATCATATTGTTGCTTAAGCAAACAGTCTTTTAATTCCAGTATTTCTTCCATAGCCACCTCAAGAATGCTCTAAGCCAACTGCTTTACTAATACTATCCAACCCTGCATTATCCAATTTAGCCAATAACCCAGATAGCACCTGATTAACCATCCAAGGCCCTTCGTAAACCCAGCCAGTATAAACTTGTAATAGACTCGCGCCAGCGATTATTTTCTCCCAAGCATCTTCGGCATTGAAAATACCGCCAACTCCAATAATCGGCAAATTTCCCTTAGTTTCTTGATAAATAAAGCGAATTACCTCAGTAGAACGCTTTTTAATCGGCAAACCGCTAATGCCACCTGATTCATCTTGAATACTTTTACCTGTTTCTTGGAGAACTTTTGTGTTCAAACCATCACGACGGATCGTAGTGTTAGTGGCGATGACACCAGAAAGATTATAGTTAGTCGCTAAGTTAAGAATTTCCTGAATATCTTGCCATTCGAGGTCAGGAGCGATTTTAATTAAAATAGGCTTATTCTGGGTATTTGCTATCTGTAATTGAGCTAAGATTGGTTCTAATTGTGCTACAGCCTGGAGCGATCGCAACCCAGGAGTATTGGGTGAGCTAACATTAATCACGAAGTAGTCTGCCACATTCTTTAGGTAGTTGAAGCTGCCAAGATAATCTACTGCGGCAGCTTCTAACGGGGCTATTTTTGATTTGCACAAGTTAATCCCAATTGGAATCTTGCGCGGTTGTCTTTTCCAAGTTTGAGCCAAGGTATCTGCCATCACTGCTGCACCCAAGTTGTTTGCACCCATGCGATTAAGTGCTGCTTGATCTTTGGGGAGGCGAAACATCCTGGGGCGAGGGTTTCCTGGTTGGGAGTGTAGAGTAACTGCACCTAATTCGGCAAAACCAAACCCAAAACTACTCCATATTCCTGCTGCTGTACCGTCTTTATCAAACCCTGCTGCCAAACCCAAAGGATTGTTAAAATCCAATCCCCAAAGAGTCTGTTGCAAACGAGCATCCTGAACACAAAAAGATTTTTCTAACTGTTTAATGGCTAAACTTCCCCAGACAGAATGGCGATTGAATTCAAGATTATTAAGTGACTTAAGCAGCTGACGATGAGCAGTTTCAGGATCGCCTTTAACTACGGAAAATATCAAAGGATAAAAAGGTTTAGTAAACTTAAGCATATTTTATTAATGTTCATCGGGTTTCCTACCAAGATTATGATTTTAAAATAATCCAGAGACAAACAGTGATGTATTATCTATCCCAACAAGGGCGTGTTTGCCGACTTGAAGCAACTGACCAGAATAAATGACGATGAATTTGCTTTGATATATGTATATGATTAGTTTAATTAGTGTGATTTACATCTGATATTTATTGGGGATGTAATTGTCAATTATCCATTGACAATTTTGTTTGCAACCGATCCAACTCTTCCCTGTCACGCTTTAACTCTTGTTCCAATTCTTGAAGTTGTTCACGACGAGTTTCAATTTCTAAGGCACGTCGATTTAACTCTAAGTTTTGAGCGGTAACCTCTTGTCGCCACTTTTCTACTTTACTTTGTTCTCTTTCAATAAACTGAGGATTAATCGCATTTTTAGTCAGATGTTGTTGTAAAATACTCAATATCCATTCTTTAGCGTCTTGGATGCTAACTATCTGCTGTTGTCGATCCGTTTCTACTAATACCAAGACACCTGCACAAAGAGAACTTTCTTTAGTTAAAAGCAAAGTCTCAGAATTATCAACTGACCAGACATATTTCGATTCTTGACGAGCAAGTACCTGTAGCTGTATCTCTCCTGAGGCAGGATTTGTTTGAACTTGAGCTAGGTATAACATGGCTTAAATCGCTTATCATTTGTCATTCATCAATTATCATTGCAATAAAACATGTTTACTTGATCAGATAATTTTTACAAGTATAAATAATAAATATTTAATATTAGTGTAGCTAAGTACATTAATAATACTTTCACTTTAGACGATTTAAACGTTCCCGTAATATTTCTGCTTGTTTTTCCGCTTCGGCTAAGTCATCTTTTGCTCCTTGAATTACTTCGGCAGGCGCTTTATCGACAAAACCAGGGTTATTCAAACGTCCAGTAAGAGACTTAATGTCTTTTTCTATTTTGGCTAATTTCTTCTGCAATTTACCCTGTAGTGCAGCTACATCAACTAAACCAGTCAGGGGAATTAAAACCTGTACTGTTCCTGTAACGCCAGCAATTACCTGTCCTAGATCTTCGGCGAGGGTAGAGGCAATAATAAGTTCACTTACTTTGGCAATATCTTTAATATAGCTTTGAGTAGATTTAAGAAGATCATTTTCGCGATCGCTTTCGGTTTGCAGAATTACCTTAATTTTATCCCCAGGCTTAATTACCGACTCGGCACGTAAGTTACGAATAGTGCTAATGGTGTTAAAGAGTAACTCAAAGCTTTGTTCTAAGTCGGGATTAATCAAATCCTCGGCAACTTCAGGATAAGTTTGTCTTGCCAGAGTCTGCTTACCATCTGCTTGAGTAAGAGTTTGCCAGATCTCCTCAGTGATATGAGGCATAAAGGGATGCAGCAGTTTCAGTATTCCTTCGAGGACATAAGCTAATGTTTGTTGAGCTACCTGACGAGATTGAGAAGTCTCATCCTGCCATAAACGAGTTTTAACCAGCTCAATATACCAATCACAAAAATCATTCCAAATAAACTCATACAGACCTTTAGCTGCTTCCCCTAAGCCATAGGTTTCAATATTAGCTTTAGTCTGTTTAACGGTTTGATAAAAACGAGACAGCAACCACTGATCTACCAATTCCAAAGCTGCGCTGTCTGGCTGTTTTAAGTCCTGGGGAGTTTTTCCCTTCAGATTCATCATCACAAATCGCGACGCATTCCACAGCTTGTTAGCGAAATTACGGGAAGCCTCTACTGAGGATGATTCTTGATTTTTACGGTCATAATCAAAGCTGATATTTTGTCCCGCACCCACAACTTTAGTAATCAGAGTATAGCGCAAGGCATCTGCACCGTATTTATCGATCATCAATAGAGGATCGATACCGTTGTTTTTCGACTTGGACATCTTTTGACCGTTTTCATCCAAAACCAAGCCGTGAATATAAACATCAGCAAAGGGCATCTTGTCGGTAAAATGTCCCGCCATCATGGTCATACGTGCCACCCAGAAAAAGATGATATCGAAGCCTGTAACCAGAGTAGAAGTAGGATAATATTTCTCTAAATCCGCAGTATTTTCCGGCCATCCCATAGTCGAAAACGGCCATAAACCAGAAGAAAACCAAGTATCTAAGACATCAGGATCTTGCTCTAATTGAAGATCATCCCCATATTTCTCTCTAGCCTTAGTTTTCGCTTGAGCTTGATCGCCAGCCACAACAAAAGGCGTATCATCGGTAATCTCGCCATTGGTTTCTGAAACTACATACCAAGCAGGAATTTGATGCCCCCACCAGAGCTGACGGGAGATACACCAGTCTTTAAGTTTAACTAACCAGTCACGATATACCTTCTTCCATCTTTCGGGAACATAGTTAGGCGAATTCTCATGATCTAGACAAGCTAAAGCTTTATTGGATAGCGGTTCAATTTTGACAAACCACTGAGTCGATAGTAAAGGTTCTATGGGTACTTTACCGCGATCGCTGTAAGGAACGCTATGGCGATAATCTTCTATTTTTACTAGGTTACCTAACTCTTCTAGTTTTTTAACCACATTCTTACGGGCAAAAAAGCGATCCTGTCCCTGAAACTCCCCTGCATTTTCATTGAGACTACCATCCTTGTTCATGATGTTAATCATCGGTAGATTGTGCCGTTGTCCCATCTCAAAGTCATTAGGATCGTGGGCTGGTGTTACCTTGACGCATCCTGTTCCAAATTCAGGGTCAACAAATTCATCCCCAATAATCGGAATTTCTCGTCCAACTATGGGCAGCGTAACCGTCTTACCAATATATTTTTTATATCTTTCATCTTTAGGATTAACCGCTACTCCTGTATCTCCTAACATCGTTTCAGGGCGAGTTGTCGCCACTTCCAAATAACCACTACCATCCGTCAAAGGATAACGGAAGTACCATAAATGCCCATCAACCTCTTGATTCTCCGCTTCTAAATCCGATACCGCTGAAAGGGATTCAGGACACCAGTTAACCAAATAGTTACCCCGATAAATCAAACCTTCTTCGTAGAGTTTCACAAAAGCTGTCTTGACCGCCTGAGATAAACCCTCATCCATGGTAAATCTTTCTCGCGTCCAGTCAGCAGATACCCCCAGACTCTTTAACTGATTAATAATCGTCGTGCCTGATTTTTCTTTCCAAGCCCAAGCCCGTTTCAAATACTCTTCCCGTCCCAAATCCTCTCGGCTTTTGCCTTCCGCCTTAATTTGCCTATCGACAATCGTACTCACGGCAATACTAGCGTGATCTGTCCCTGGCAACCATAGCGTATTACGCCCAATCATGCGGTGATAGCGAATTAGAGTGTCAATCAGCGCACTCTCAAAAGCGTGTCCCATGTGCAGACTTCCCGTAACGTTGGGCGGGGGAATGACAATACAATAAGGTTCACCAGGATGGTTAGGATCGGCTTTAAATACTTCCTTTTCCGCCCAGTATTGCTGCCATTTGGCTTCGGTTTGCTTAGGATCGTATTGAGTGGAGAGATTCGTGTCGGTTGCGCTCATGTGACTGGCAGAAGTGTGAGTAGTTAAAGCAATTATTTATTGTATATTCATTGCCGTCACTCTTGCTATTTAGTTGTTTTTGGTAGCGCCGAGAGTTTGGCAGATAAGGGACAGTTGCTTCTAATTGAGCCAGATAGTGATTGATTCTGGTTGTTTCAGGTTGAACCTCTGACTCTGAAGATAAGGTTTTGGAAGGTGTTTGCTGAACACTGAGACTGTAACCATGTTTTTTGCTCACATCTACTACCGCCATTGCTGAGATTTCTAATCCTTGTTCCGCTCTTGATGCACTAAATAGTATTATTAAATTACCAAGCAAAGTATTTTTAGGCCTATTTGGCGTTTTCGCAGGCTATTAGCTAGAAAACCATCTGTCAAATGATAGATTATTAATACTTTTAACTGCTTGACTATTACTTTTCTTAAGCTAATATTTAAGAGCCAAAATACGCTTAAACCGCTAACTATCCACAGTAAATAGTTAGTCGCAAAAAAATAGCGAACTGCTAGACAAATTATGATAGTTGCAATGCCATGATAGCAAAAAATCAGCCGTGAACCCTGATTTATACTCTTGAATGGTAATTGAGTTAAGATTGCTAAAATTAGCCAGTAATGAACCTGAGAAAGCCTAGCCAGCAGTTGAGGATTTTGCAATAGCTCTTGTTGAATCTGTTGGGATATCTTTCCTTCCAAGTCAATGATGCTACGAAATACAGTAAGAGGTTGTTGGCGATCGCCAAACCTATAATTGGTGGAAAAAACCAAAGGCGATCGCCCGATTAACCAACTATCGGAACGCCAGTGGTGCATCGAGTCAATTTGCTCCAGAGAATTAAACAATAGATAATAGCGTAAATTAGCTAGATTAGCGGGATCAAGGGTAAATTGACTATTTTGTCTAATCTGTTCAATTTGTCCTAAAAGAGCTGAATCTAGGTAGAAATAAATCTGCTGCGGAACCTTAGCATTACGACTGATTTTAGCTTCTTTAATCTGAATACAAGAATTCAAGACACGATTAATAGCTGCATTCATTTGATTTTTATGTGGGTAAGATCAAGTACGGATAATGACTTTAAATAAAGTTATGATCCAATGACCCAATGACTATTTGGCAATCAAAGAAAGCAAAAATTGAACCAAACCTCGCCACTGTTGTTCTCCTGTAGTGGTTGACTGTTCGTGAAGCTGGAGTAAAAGATCGCGATCGCTACGTCCTAAAATTGCCTGAGAATAGCGGTTAATAATTTTGCCGTTGAGCTGTAAAGAAGTTTGAGCGTAGGTAGTATCAGTGATATTGTTCTGATGAACTGAATCGCGTAAAATGCGATCGCGTCGATCAAGAGCAACTTTGCGTTGATTGAGCTGTTGCAGGACATTAATAAACTGATGATCTTTAAACAGCCTGTTTACTGAAGACATTGTTTGATCACGACCGCTAGGAATTGGCGCTGGCAACCTGGTAGGTATAGTTTCCCAAGCAGCGTTTTTCTGGCTTAAAATCGACAAATCTCGTTTGATTTCTGCTGTCTGAGTGCGATTATATAGTTGCGAATTGGGATCAACTAGTAACAAACAATAGGCTAATTCTAATTGTCGCCGCAACTGTAGATAACGATTTCTTAACGACCAACCAATTGTCGACTGTTCCAAATCAGAACGGGAAAGATAATATATAGCTTGATAAACTTCCCAAGGAATAAACATCTCGTCTACAATTTCTTTAACGATGACGGTACTGATTTCCACAGCAGTAATATTTTCCAGCAGATTATAATTCATGGACTAGGTACTGGGTAATAGAATAAGAAATGCCAAGCTTTAGCCAGATAGAACATTGCCAGGATCACCTATTAATCATCTGATTGAGCCTCAGCAGCATGATTTTCCGCTTCCCAGTTTTGCCAATTTTCCTTGGCTTCTCGGAGATTGAGTGATTTGAGGTCGAAAACTTTAGTGTTGACTTCAGGATCATCTTCTAGCCACTCGCTCCAGTCTGCCTGCTCTTCTAGGTTCTCTTCTAGCTCAGAATCTTCATCAAGATCGGCTAGAGATAAAAGATCGTTAACAAGGCTCTCGTCTTCTTCTTCAAAAGATGGTAGTTGAGGTTCAAGATTTTCTGTCTGAGGATCTAGCTTGACTTCTGGCGCACTTGTTTGAGTCTTGTTAGCGGGTTTTCCTGCTGCTAGAGCATTAGGAACTTTATTCCCATAGAGTTGATCGCTATTAGGTTCGGCAGGTAAAGATTCTCGCGTAACGTCAGCAGCAATATCAACCCAGCTTGAATGATTTGAGCCTTGCTGTTGTTGAAAAGACGACATGAGCTGAAACATTTTTTGCAGACTAATTAAATTGTGTTGAATCGTCTGATGTCCCTGAGTCACTTGCTGAAGATGAAACTGCTTAATTTCCGCATAGCGATCGCCTGTTAGCTTTTCCCCAATTTCATGCTCGACTTTTCCCTCAATCAAATTGATCTGAGTGCGTAAATAATTGTCAACCTGGGATCCCTCGGCATCTATTTGCTGTCCCTCTGCGGTAATTATTTTGGTGGTGATCTTTAATTCTGGTGCGTTGCTCATGGCGACAAGAAACGCCTCATTAATATTACCGGCTCTGATTGCCTGTTTAAAATCTTTGCTTGATGTCATCGGTTTTAACCTTAAGAAGTGGAATATTAGATTTGGATTAGCTACGTAATTCAATCAAGCTAGCTATACCTAAGTAATTGTTAGTTACGTTTATGCTTGAGAAGAATACGGCGCATCTGCTCTAAGCTGGTAATATTCTTGATTAAGGAATTTTCCCTTTGGCGTACCTGCTCAATATGCCATTGTTGTAGTTCGCTATAGGCAGGATTGTCAATCAATTTAAGATCAATTTCATGATCTACCGTCCCGTCAAATAGGTTGATGCGGGTATGAAAACGACTGACTGATAACGATTCTCTTCGATCTAAATCAAAATCTATGTAGGTAGAGACTTCTAGTTCTACAGCCTCACTCAAGGCGACGTTCAAAGCTGTTAATATTTCATTGGCTTGATTTTTGGCGCTTATTTCTCTGTTTAATGCCATAAATAATTGTCAGAGTTCAGCATAGCAAAGCTGATAACATAAATATTTTTAGTCGATTAGCTGGTCTGAAAATATTCAACCAACTGGCTATTGCCAAAAGTTGGTGACATTATAGCCCAAGTTTTCCAGCATTTGGTAAAGTAGGGGCAGACTTAAGCCAATTACGTTGCTATGGCAGCCTTCAATTTTCTCGACAAACATTCCGCCTTTTCCCTCTAAAGCAAAGCCACCAGCACATTTGAGAGGTTCGCCAGTAGCAATATAGGCTTCGATAGTGCGATCGCTGATCTCAGCAAAGTAAACCTTAGTCACACCGCATCGGATAATTTGTCTTTGCTGCTTGAGATCGATTAAAGCATGACCTGTATAAATTGTTCCTGTTTTGCCGCGCATGACTCGCCAGCGAGCGATCGCCATTTGCGGCGATTCTGGTTTACCATAAATGCGATCGTTTACTGTTAATACCGAATCGCATCCCAGAACTAGAGCATTTTCAAATTGAGGTGCGACAGCTTCAGCCTTGTATTTGGCTAGGGTTGTCACTAACTTTTCAACTTCTTCTATCTGTATTTGATCTTCATCAAAATTGCTCTGGCAAACAATAGGCTCAATTCCTACCATTCGCAGCAATTTTAAACGAGCAGGAGAAGCTGAAGCCAAAACAAAACGCGGGGACGCATTATTTACACTCATATACTCTTAATCATTCGCTGGACTGATTGCAGAGATTATACAAACAAATCGTTCCTAAAGACAGGGAAATATCTTCACCCTTTATCCCTTATAAAGTTATCGAACAGTAAAAGATTTAGCTGCGATTTCAAAACTATCTTTAACTTTATCCCAACGCCTTTGCGGAGTAGATAAATTAAAAGTGAAAATCTTGCCTCTGCTAACCGCAACGCTAGCAATATTGTGTCTTTCTCCCTGTTCGGGTAAATTCTCTTCATACTCTAAAAGATAGTACTTCTGATCTTTATTTTCCCGAGACTCAGCCCGAATAAACTCGGCTTCTCTTTCAGATTCTGGAGTACTATTAATTACCTTAAGCAGCCGATATCCAACTTCTGATGGGCTACCTAAATCTTCTAAAGTTTTGTCTTCAGGAACGTCATTAATAATTACGCTAAGATTTTCGGTTCTTTCTACCAGATCGCGAAAAACGACATCTACAGTTTTTCTAGCAGATGTTCCTAAATTAACGGGAATCCAACCGTTAGGATAAAGAAACTCATATCCCTTGCTAGTATTAACATAGCTTTGTAATCCGCTTACTCCCGTTGAACAGCTGGATATTACTAAGCTCAAAACAATTAATAATCCAGCCAAGAACGACTTAAACATTTTTATTTAATTACCTCGATAAATTTATTTTTTGATGTGATAATTTTTAATTTTTATTGTCTCATAAGGTAGAAATACCCCATGCCCTAATTAAACATGGGGCAAAATCATCATAGCTTCTCGGAAATTTAATAATTAAAAACTTAGCTTGCACCTGAAGCATATACCGCAACTGCAATGACCCCACCCAAAAGTAAAAACGCTAAAACGCCGAAGATAACGTAATTGCGTTTTTCAGTTGAATTTGGTTCATCTGCTGTATACATTTGAGGTTCTCTAGCAAAATTATTGAGTAATCCACCTTCTTCTTCTGTATAAGGCATAAATTTTTATTTCCTCTTATTTCTATTTGTAAACCTTAATAAATAGTAGACTTATTTATCTAATCGCACAATCAAACTATGAATTTGTCCTAGCTACCAGTCATTGCAGCATTTAAGGAGAAATAAGCGCGGAGCTGTCACTAGGGTGCAATATAGCCCAAAATCTTTATATCTAAGCATTTCAAGCTTAAAATTGAATTAAGATAAATTTATCTAAATGAAAAGTATTAGTAAATTAAATATTTATTTGTTTGCTGCATTGCATCTAAACTCTTTCATATTAGCCAACCTGTAAATACCTTCGATAATTTGTGATTCTGAAAGACTGGAATAGCCAAAAATGAACTCTTTTGTCGTATTAGCTTGAAGATAATAAGGTGTAAGACCTATGATTCCTACTCCTACTTTATGGGCAGATTTGATCATCTCTTCTTCACTAAGTTGGGTATGTAGTTTTACAATCAAATGGATTCCCGCATTTTCTCCTAAAATTGTGGCTCGTTCTCCTAAATATTGATTAATAGCTTTAACTAGAACTTGACGACGCTGATTATAAAAGCGGCGTATGCGTCGAATATGCCGTTCAAAATGTCCCTCTGTAATAAAATCTGTCAAAGCATATTGTTCTACTAAAGGAGTGAAGCGATCGCATAACCATCTTGCTTGGCACACAATAGGTATTAATGCAGGTGGGACTACTAGATAACCGATTCGTAGAGAAGGAAAGAGGATTTTAGAGAAGCTGCCAATATAAACTACTGAGTCATTACGGTCTAAGCTTTGTAATGAGGGAATTGGACTTTTATCATAGCGAAACTCGCTATCGTAGTCGTCTTCCAAAATTAGCGTACCAGTTTTCTGCGCCCATTGTAGTAAGGCTAATCTTCGAGATAAAGATAAAACTACTCCTGTTGGAAATTGATGGGAAGGTGTAACGTAAATCAGTTTAAATTGTTGAGTGCATTGATTTAAAACATCTACCTTTAATCCCTTTACGTCTACAGAAATCGGCTGAATTTCAGCCCTTTGTCCCAAAAAACACTGACGAACGCTAATATAACCAGGTTCTTCCACCGCAACCCAATCTCCAGGCTGAACGAATAAGCGTGTCATTAAGTCCAATCCTTGCTGAGAACCATTGATAATCAGAACTTGTTCTGCTTGACAATGAACACCGCGAGAACGAGCCAAATAATCGGCGATCGCTTTTCTTAATGGTAAATACTGCTGGGATATAGTGACAATTACGAGATAATAATTTACGCCAAATTTTAACGGGAAACTGTTCGGTAGCAGGATTGCCATAGCGAAAGCTAATTTCGGCTACTGGTTCTAATGCTTCTGAATTATCTGCTTTGATTAAACTGCGTCCATAATCAGAGAGAGAAGATAAAAGCTGAGAGTTGTTTTGTGGCGATCGCTCTTTTGCTTGGTTTGTTAGCCAATGATCGGGAAGTTGAGAGCAGACATAAGTACCAGAACCTTTTAGTGTTTCTAAATATCCTTCGCTGGTTAGCTGTTCGTAGCTTTGGGTAACAATGATACGAGATATTCCTAGTGACTCAGCCAAGGTACGGGATGAAGGTAGTTTTTGCTTTGGTTTTAGTCTTCCTTGCAAGATAGCTTGGCGTATTTCTTCGGCAACTTGAGAGTACAGAGGAATACTAGAATCGCGATCAAGGGTAATAACAAAATCCATATTCAATATAAGTGGACTTAAGAAAAGATCTAAAAGTGGCTATTGAGTGAAACCAATTTCCCTTTTACGATAGCTGGATATTGCCTCAATCAAAACAGATGAAACGATCCGCATCAATTGTCGGCGCAGCGATTTTTCTGATAGCCCATTCCACTAATTTACAAGTTCCTCTCTATGAAACTTATGCCCAGTTAGCAGGTTATGGTAGTGGAGTTTCCGCCGTTGCTTTTGCTATCTATATCACAGGTTTATTACCAACTTTAATTTTACTCGGAGGAATAAGCGAGCGCCTGGGACGTAAAAAGACAATAGTAGCCAGTTTGTTCTTAGCTACTATTGCTACGTTTTTGGTTGTTCCCTATCCCAATATTACGCTTTGTTTGCTACTCGCGTCTTACAAGGAATCGCCATTGGTTTGATTACGGGTACAGGTACGGCATATTTATCGGCTTTGATGCCCCAAAAATCTACTTCGGTTGCTGCCATAGTTAGTTTAACAACTGCATTGGGTTTCTCTAGCGGTGCTTTGTTTACTAATGGGGTTTTGTTGTATCAAGACTCTCTAGTTCCAATTAGTTACTGGTCGATCTTTTGCTTACTTTTAGGTTGTATAGGTTTGAGTATTAAACTACCAGAACAACCTACTTCTAAAGAGAAATTAATTCGCTTGCCTAGCTTTCCTAAAGGTACTATCTCGGCAGGAATAGCGATCGCTCTAGCTTGGTCTTTAGCAGGAATTGTCGGCATCATTGTTCCAGAACAGTTAAAACAATATGGTCTACCCAATTGGTCGGGTGCGATGTTGTTTATTTTCGTGATTTCTGGGGTTTTGATTCAATCTTTGGCTCGTAAGTTAGAAGCAAGGCGATCGCTACAACTAGGCTCTATTTTGCTCGTTATTGGCTATCTTACCTTCACTTGTGGGGCTTGGCTCAATGTTTTGGGTTTAGTTATAGCAGGAGTGGCGATCGCTGGTACGGCTTGTTATGGATTTACTTACTTAGGTGGATTAGCTCAAGTAGTAAAGATTGCAGGTTCGCAATCGGCTAGGGTGACATCGGGTTATTTTGTCTGCGCTTATCTCGGTTATGGTTTGCCCGTAGTTGCGATCGGCTTTCTCTCTGAAAATCTGGGCGTTATTAATACCCTGTTTGGTTTTGGAGCAATATTAACCATTAGCAATATTTTCCTGATTCTTAATTATCAACGTGAAACATATTCTCCATCTTGATTCTAGTCCTAGAGGCGATCGCTCTTTGTCTCGCGCCTTAACCGCCGAATTTAATCGTACTTGGCAACAAACTTATCCTGAAGACAAAATTATTTACCGCGATTTAGGACATAATCCCGTTCCCTTTATTGATGAACCATGGATTGCAGCAGCCTTTAGTCCTGCCGAACAGCTAACACCAGAATTGAAGACAGCAATAGAGATTTCTAACGAATTGATTGATGAATTTTTGGCAGCAAAAGTCTGTGTGTTTGGTATACCCATGTATAACTACACTATTCCCGCTAACTTCAAAGCCTACATCGATCAGATTGTTAGGGTAGGACGCACCTTTGCCGTAACCTCCAATGGCTATGAAGGTTTAGTCAAAGACAAGAAAAAAATCTTAGTTATTACAACTAGAGGCGGTAGTTACGCTAATCATCCTCTTGATTTTCAAGAACCATACTTACAGGCTATTTTTGAACTTATTGGCATTACAGATCTTACTTTTATCCATGCCGAGAATTTAGCGATGGGACAAGAAGCCCGTCAACAGTCTTTAGCTGATGCTCGTAAAGTAATACAGCAATTTATTAGTGCATTTGCTGCTTGCTAGAAAGTTTTTATGACTAAAACAACATAACTATAGCTCTTAGTGATGCCTACAATTTAGGTCGAATTACTGCTTTCGATCTGGTTCGGGCTGCGGTACAAGCCAATCGTATCTCTTCTAAATACGAGAGCGATCGCTCTTTTTTAAAAGCAGTGGATGCACAACTAGAAATTCTCGCAAAAGTTTATTAAGTAAGTCAGCTACTCTTTTTCAAAGTAAATCAAAATGTCTACAATCAACCCTCTATTGTGCTTTAAAAAACTATTTTTACCTTTAGTTATTGGTATAAATTTTGTAAGTCTTCCTCCCTATTTAGCTTATGCTGCCGAAACTTCGTATCCTTCAGTATCAAAACTAAAAGATGTTGCTCCTTCTGACTGGGCATATCAGGCAATTCAGCTTTTGATTGAGCGTTATGGCATAATAACAGGCTACCCAGACGTTACCGTTACCTTTAAAGGCGATCGCGCCATGACTCGTTATGAATTTGCAGCTGCATTAAATAAAGTGCTTCAGCAAGTTGAAAAATTAATAATGCAAGAGCGAACATTAATATCTAGTCATGATTTAGCTACATTACAAAGACTAAAGCAAGAATTTGAAGCTGAACTAACCACTATTGAAAGTCGTGTAGATGAGTTAGAAACTAGGACTAATTTTTTAGAAGCTAATCAATTTTCTACAACTACCAAACTAAACACCAGAGTTATCTTAGCAGCCACAGGAGGAGGGTTCAAGGGCGATCGCATTATTGACGTAACTGGTGAAGAAATTACCATTGAAGACCCTAATGCAACCTTAATTTATCGAACTACTTTTTCTCTCAACACGAGTTTTAGTGGCACTGATTCATTGGTAACTTGGTTAGAAATTGGTAGTAATGGAATTGATGATAATACAGGAGGATTCCTAGAACCCACTTTCGGTAGTGTTCTAGATTACTCGGCAAAACCACCAGTAGAAGAGTTCGGCATTTCGCGTCTTTACTATACTTTTTCTCCGTCTGATGAGCTTAATTTAACCTTTGGCTCAACGCTCAGCCTGACAGACTACATAGATACCAATAGTTATATCAATCCCAGCTTTTTAAACTTTTCTACCTTGGCATTGGTGCAAAATTACCTTCTTTTTCCCGTTCAAGGTTTAGGCGCGGGGGCTGCGGTTGAGTGGAATCCAGTCGAAAGTATTAGAGTAAAAGCTGCCTATGTAGCTGCATCGGCAGACGAAACCAGTTCAGATAATTCGTTTTTCACTCCTGGTATTTTTCCCATCGGATATATTCTTTATCCTAATGGAGAAAGCGAGGGTGGATTATTTGGCGACCCCTATCAAGGTGCAATTGAATTAGAATTTACTCCAGTGGAAGCTTTTACTATGCGTTTTCAGTACACTGCTGGGGATATATTAGGCGAACGGTTTGAAGTTTTAGGAGCGAACTTTGAGCTAGATATTTCAGATCGAGTTGCTGTTTTTGGACGCTATGGCTATGGAAGCTATAATAATACAGCTTTTGGCGATATTAACCCTAATTATTGGATGGCGGGGATTGCTTTTCCCGATTTATTTATGTCTAGTGCGATTAGTGGTATTGCTGTCGGTCAACCTTTTATTGTTGATAAAATTGGCAATGCGACTCAGACTAATATCGAGGCATTTTATAATTTTCCCGTCAATGACAATATTCGCATCACGCCTCTAGTACAAGTAGTTACTAATTCAGCTAATCAGGATAGCAACGGCACAATTGTTTCTGGAACATTACGGACGGTTTTTTCTTTTTGAAATAATGTTCAGAATAAAAAATTTAGACAACAGAATTGTTAATATTCCAACTTACATAGCAATATCTCTTAGAAATAAACTAAAATCAGCAGCCAGAAAAATATAAAAAATCTAATAAAATAGCTCTATTTAGTTAGAACCTAGCTGTAGTTTAATTTGAGTATCGTCAGAAACCGCAGAGATTTCTTGGTAGTTCAATTTTAAAAATAGATCGGGCTTCAGGGCGACAGAACCCTTGACAACTAAGCCCTGACCGTAATCACCAGAACCATAGCCTAACTCTACCGCCCAAAGATGTCGGTTTGAGCTAGTTATGGCAGCAGAATGTATTTTGCTTCCCCAAACGATAAATTCCTGCTGATTTTTTTTAACTTCACTGGTTTGATATTTGACGAAGGCTGAACATTGAAAACCGAGGTCTTCTGAATCAATTAAATTAGTATTTAGTTCAGAGCTGCTTATTTGCCGATTATTGTGGTAAATAAATTTAAAACGACCGATTTGCGAATTTAATTTCCACTGCAAATTATAGTTATGATCTAATGCTGCCGTTGCCGAAAGAGATAGATAGTCATTGTGTATTGCTACCTTAAAACCCGTACTGTAGGAATCATATTTACTATTGCCTTGAGCAACTAAACTTAAGCCAGGAGCGACTCCCCAATTAACATTAAAACTATGATTTTTTTGGTTGTTATAGTAATTAAGCTCAAAATTTGGGGCAGGTTTAAAATTCAGATAGGAATGTAAATCAATCTTTGAACCTTTTGCCAGTAGCGAAAAAGTAGTTTGAATCGGCAGAAGATCGCTATTGTAATTTAGCTGAGTAAAACCAGCCAATTTATCTTCATAAATAAAACCTACTCCCATAGTTATCTGTTTAGCGATGCCGTGATGATAAACAACCCCGCCACGAAACTCTTCAACCTCTTGACCAAAGCCAACTTTTTGATCTAGAACTGCTGTTTTTGCCAGATTGTCATTTACTCCCCCAGAAAATGTTAGCGTTGAACTTCCCGCAGCTAATATTGGTGCAGAGTTAGTAGTGTAATCTAGCTGATGTAGATTTGGCTGATTACTTTTTTCTCCCCAATATTCTACTGCTGTTACTCCCCAGTATTTGCGCTTATTTACGCCAGACCAGAAAGTACTTTGGAAACCTAATGCTAAACCAACTTGTTGAGACTGGTTAGTGGATGGCAGTTTTGGCGAAGGCAAACTAAAACTACGGTCAAGATTTAAGGAAGCATTAATGTTATTGTTGGGAAAAAGAATTGGCTGGTCATAATTGGCTCTGGAATTTAAGTTATGAGACTTGTCAATCGTCAAGATGCGATCAACTAAGCCAAACAGCTGAGGTACAGCTATAAAGCCTTGTTGAGATAAGACTTTTGCCGAAATAATTGGCGTTTTGGAGATATTCGACTTGTCGTGGGGAATTTTGGGATTAGCCACGGCGGAATTAGTCCAACCAAGACAGGTCAAAATACCACCAAAGAGGACGCTTGCTACAATGGCTTTCATTCATATACGGGGAATAAAATTAGCAGTTAATTGCTTACTAGATAAAAAGTAGTCAAACTAAAATTTTTTCAACCAAGCTTTTTTAGCTAAGAATAAATCTTCAAAAACAGTAGCTTAGTCTTTGATCTTAAAATTTCAGCTTTGTAATCTTTCAAAAGTAGATTGGTAATTGTACTCTTATCGAGTTTTTTACTTTCTCTACTATTCTATTCTGAATCTTTTTTTATTGCCTATAGTAAAGATTACGTAAAGATTGACAGAGAATATTTAAAGAACAGACAAATCAGAGATTGAGCTATTGGCAAAAACCCGTGATAGCATCAAAGTTACTTTGAATATGCTAACTAACCTAATTAAAATTAAACACATGAGAAAATTGGTTACTGTTTTATTGCTAAACTTGGGAATCATTAGCGGTTTAGCAAATAAAGTTCAAGGAGAAAGTGCTGCTACTGCACCAAAAGAATTAACTGAGATTATTTCTGGAATCGAAAATGCAGCTAATGATCGAGATATTGATGAGTTACTAGAATACTATAGTGAGAATTTTACGAATACGGACGGCTTAACTACCGAGACTCTGGCTAATGCCTTGATTGAGATTTGGGATAGTTATCCTCAACTCCAATACAAAACCGAGATTGAGTCATGGTCCCAGGAGGGCAACGAGCTGGTAGCAGAAACTAAAACTACTATTGAGGGTATTCAAGATACTGAGGAAAGACAAGCGAGCTTAAGTTCTACGATTAAATCTCGTCAATATTTTCAAGATCAAAAGCTAGTTCGTCAAGAAATTTTGTTAGAACAAACTCGGTTAGATTCTGGAGATAATCCACCTCAAGTTCAAATAAATGCTCCAACTGTAGTTAAAGCAGGAGAAAAATATAATTTCGATCTAATTGTCAATGAACCTCTGGGCGAAAGAGTTTTGCTGGGGGGAGTGCAGGAAGAGAAAACTGCGGCTAATCTGTATCTTAACCCTAAAGCCTTAGAATTAGAGCCATTGTCAGCTGGAGGAATCTATAAAGTGGCGACTGCTCCTCTGCTTCCTCAGAGTAACTGGATTTCAGCAATTTTAGTTCGTGGGGATGGAATTACAATGATTACGCATCGAATTAATATTGAAGCAGAACCAACTGAAGCACAGAATAAAATGAAATAAAGCTTGGTTTATTTACCTAAAGATGGATGTTTCTAGGCAATAACATAAGTAAAGTATAAGTTATTGTTTGCTGTTAACAACATTCTTCTTAGCGATCGCTTGGGGAACAATGGTTAATTACTAATCTAAATCATGTAACCTTTCTGTAGTCGTATAATAGACTTGGCAAGATAAGTTCAAAATAGCACCAGCGTAATTGGCAATTAAGCAAAACCTCTGCTTTTAAAAAAATTTATTAAATGTTTTGACACCTCCTAGTTATCGACAAAAACGTCATCACTTGCACTATCAATCTTACTTGAAAAGGCAGATTCGTCTGACTTATTTGAAACTGCTGAGATTACGGGGTAAGCCAAAAGTGATCGCTAAAGGTTTAGCTATAGGTGTTTTTGCTGGTTGGTTTCCTTTTTTTGGTCTTCAAAGTCTTATTGCTATTTTTTTAGCAACTATCTGTCGAGGAAGCAAGGTGGCTGCTGTAGCTGCTACTTGGATTAGTAACCCACTGACTTATGTACCAATATTTGTCTTTAACTACAAGATTGGCAAGCTGCTGCTGGGAACAGAAGATACTGTTTTGTCGCCTTTAGACATCGAATCATTTACCGCATTTAAAGAACTAGGTTCAACTTTTGCTATTACCTTGCTAACGGGCAGCTTTGTAGTAGGAACAATTCTAGCTATTATTACTTACTGTTATGGTTTGGCAATTTTGGAACGTTGGCGCGATCGCCGTGTGATCCGCCGTAAGCTCAATAAAAGCCATCAAAGAAAATAAATTTAGCTTCAAGGCGATTTAGTCCAGGTTTCACTCTGAATAATCGTGTGTTTTTCCCAGTCAGCAGAAGTATTAGGATAATCGAGACGATAATGTCCGCCACGACTTTCGGTACGAAAAGCCGCACTTTTGAGGATTAGATAAGCAATGTCAAGTAAATTAAGCGTTTCAGCATATAGCTTTAGCTGAGATTCTGCTGCGGGATCGCGAAGTTGAACTTGTAGAGCAGGAGGTAACTCAGTTACATATCGATTGAGAGTTAAATCAGTTAGTTGTGATCGCCAGGATGTTACTGTGGCGATCGCCTGTGCCATAATTTCCGCAGTACGACATATACCTGCACTCTGCCATATTAGTTCAGGTAGCTGCTTTCTAACCGAGGTAACTAATTCAATTTCCTGTTTCCAGTTAGCAGAGATTTCTGTTGTCTTTAGGGCAACAGGCTCAAAAGCCATAGGTGCTAATTTCGCCAGTTGCGCTGCATAGACTACGCATTCGAGTAAAGAATTACTTGCCAAACGGTTTGCTCCATGAACCCCTGTACTGGCGGTTTCTCCCACAGCATATAGTCCAGGAATTGAGGTTTGATTCATCGTATCCACGGCAATTCCCCCCATCCAATAGTGAGCGGCAGGGGCAACAGGAATCGGCTTAGTAAATAAGTCTACATTCCAATGCTGACACACACGAATAATATTGGGAAAGCGATAGCGAATTTTGTCCTGCGGAATTGGCTGTAGATCGAGATAAACGTTGCTCTCTCCTGTTTTTTGCAGATGAGTAAAGATAGCTCGGCTAACTACGTCTCTGGGGGCTAATTCCCCATCTGGATGATAATCAAAAGCAAAACGTCGTCCGCTTCGATCAATTAAATGCGCTCCTTCTCCTCTAACCGCTTCGCTAATCAAAAATCTGGGTGCGCCAGTCACTGTCAGAGCAGTAGGATGAAATTGAACAAATTCAGGATCTCTAATCATGGCACCACCTCGCCAGGCGATCGCTACCCCATCTCCTGTACTAACTTCAGGATTGGTTGTCTGAGAGAATACTTGTCCTCCCCCCCCTGTCGCTAGAATCACTGCTGAAGATTGAATCCAGCTTATTTTACTAGCTTTTAAGATACTTATACCCTGGCATTTGCGATCTGAACTTAGCCAAAGCCCAAGCGCAACGGCTTGCGACAATACCTGAATATTGCTTTTTTGTAATACCCTTTGCGCTAATTGAGCTACAATTGCTCGACCTGTAGTATCCGCAGCATGAAGTACTCTGGGGCGAGAATGAGCAGCCTCCAAAGTCATCGATAGTCGGCTTTGATGTCGATCAAAAGCCACCCCCATTTCGACCAGTGATTGAATTGAATCCGCAGCATGATCGACTAAAAACTGTACCGCATCGCGATCGCACAACTGGGCCCCAGCTTTTAAAGTATCGTCTAAATGCAGCTTAGGGGAATCTTCTGGGCTAATAGCAGCAGCAATACCGCCCTGCGCCCAATCACTAGCCCCCGTATTTAATTGCTCTTTGGTGATTAAAGCAACTTTTAAATTATTAGGCAGACATAAAGCTCCGTAGAGTCCCGCAGCCCCCGAACCTACTACAATTACATCAAACTTAGGGTAATTCAATTTTAATTATTCTGACACATCTTAATTGGGACTTATCATGCCACATAGCGATAAAAAAACCACGCCCAATCTAGAAACGCGGTTACAAAAATCACGCGGTACACCTCTTGATCAAAAAGGTATCTGCGCGTGACTCTAGTAGAGATCAATCTGAATATTGATTGTTTAATATAGTCCAGGGTTATAGCGATCGCCCCCAGCATTCATCGAAGCTTCCATGTCGGTGACAAAAAACTCATCTAAATTTGCTTGCAGACGCTCTAGCTGGCTGTCGCTCAAGCCAGGAATTTCCAAAACATCTTCTACACTTTCATAGGGGGCATTTTGAATAATTTTGCTGGCAAGATTAGGATAAAATCCTCTGAGTCTACGAAACTCTCTAACGTCGCTATTGTTGAGATCGAGCTTACCTTGAATCAACTCTTGGCGTTTTGCATCAGCCGTATTGACACGAGCGGCGAACAACGTCACAGTCTGTACTGTAAACAATCCTGTTTCACTCGCTTGGGCTGCGCTGGCAAATCCCCAAGAACCTATTATTAATAATACGGCAGCTAAAATACCGATCAATTTTTTCATTGGTTTTAATTCCTCTTAACCTAACCTAAAGTTATTTTACTCAAAGAGAAGTATTTAGTTTTCTCGATGAATGTTAATTTTTGTTTGCTATTTTCTTTTTACTCAGGCTTTTGTGTATTGAAGACACTCCAACCTTTTTAACAAATGATGTTGTTATATATCATAATTCTTTCACTACATTTTTCAAATACTAACTTTTAGTAGTCACAATTGTTACTCGACAAAACAGGGCAACCACATACATAATTGAGCAGTTTATATAATTGAACCACTTATGGGCAGGGCAGCACCTGCTGTCACCAATATGTATTACTAAAGCAAATAAAAATGTCGAGATCCACTATTTTCACTTATAAGCAGATCCATAGGTAAATAATTTATAATCAAACATGAGTAGCTATTATCGAAAACCAGTACACCAGAAACTTATTTTGAAAGAGTTTAAAATTTTAATGGTTTCAATCGCTATATTCTGGGTGGTTGAAATTTTTGACAAATTTGTATTTAATGGCAGCTTAGATAGCTATGGCATTCAACCTGGTAGTTTAGTTGGGTTGAGAGGAATCGTCTTTGCACCATTTCTGCATGGCGGATTCGCACATCTAATAGCTAACACTATACCCTTTCTTACTTTGGGGTGGTTGACCATGATCCAAGAAACTAGCGATTTTTATATTGCGTCAATTATCAGTGCATTAATAGGTGGGCTTGGAGTTTGGCTATTTGCTGCCCCCAACTCAGTTCATATAGGTGCAAGTATTTTAATTTACGGCTATCTGGGCTTTTTACTGCTACGAGGATATTTTCAGAAAAACTTGCCTTCAATCGCTCTCTCGGTATTCGTTGCTATTGCCTATGGTAGCTTTATTTGGGGGGTGTTTCCTTCAGATGTAAGAGTTTCATGGCAAGGACATTTGTTTGGCTTTATTGGTGGAGCGATCGCCGCTAAAATGGTTGCTCAAGAAAAGAAATTTCGTGGCTAGCTAGCTCTACTATCACAGAACAGCTTAGATAACAGAATGTGTATTTAGAGCAAAGATTAAGTAAAGTTGGCTGTAATACAAAAGACTCATGAAATAATCAAGGTGGTAATGACAGATGACTCGTCCGTTATTACTATCAACTCGGTAATATAGTTGAGTGAAGCACGTCAGATGATTGTGCTTCTTTTTCTGGCTATATCGGAATTCAAACAAGCGATCGCCCCTGAAAAATAAAGTATGTTGTTTTTATCTCGATAAAAGTGTTAAGATTAAGGTTGAGGATAAACAGATTAACGATTAAGTTTTTATTCAGTCTCTACAGGTTTTTTCCGTAAAGTATTGAGCTATTTCTTGGACAATAATCCAGTCTCTCTAAACACAACATTCATTGAGCAGACAACTAACATCATGTCAATTTACGTAGGCAATTTATCATACGAAGTTAATCAAGAAGACTTAAACGAAGTCTTTACCGAGTATGGAACTGTTAAGCGAGTTCATATTCCTAGCGATCGCGAATCAGGTCGCCCAAGAGGATTTGCTTTTGTCGAAATGGAATCCGAAGCTAACGAAGATAAAGCGATTGAAGCTTTAGACGGAGCAGAGTGGATGGATCGTGCGTTAAAAGTCAATAAAGCTAAACCTCGCGAAGACAATCGCAATGGTGGTGGTCGAAACAACCGTTTCTAAGCTTCTTAAGTTAAATTTAAAAAATCAACGCCTCTAAGACTGAATAGATAAATTCTAGGTCACTTTCTTAGGGGCGTTTTGTGGTTTGAATAGACCCTGCAACGGCTCTTCGCGCTTCTTGCTCATTTAGCCTTATCCGAAATTGATCAAGTTCCTCGCAATTTTGATTTGTCTAAAGCTGCTGACTATAAAAAAAGTTGTTGATTTACATAGTCAGCAGAATGAACTGGGATAAATTAAATTTATACTTCGGATAATCTTACCGACTAACTGCTGGTAAAGCTGGGCGCATTTCTGGCTTAGCATCTTCGATTAGCAGGTTTCTAATTAGTCTTGCCGCCATTTTCTGAGTTAGTCTTTCAGCTACTTTCTGTCCCATTTTCTGAGTTTCTGGCTTGGTGATGATCTTGGCAACAATAGATATTAAGTGAGTCGGGTCAAAACCTGGAGTTTGTTGTAAGATGCCAACAATATTTTTCAGATGAGTCATAGTGTAAGAATCTTGTCGATATTCGGCAGGAGTTTCCTGCACGGCTAAACCGACTTGCTGGCGGAAAGCAGTAGAGATGTTAAAGATTGTTCTACGTCCTAAACTATCAATTGCATTCACCAACTCATCGGCAATGCGATCGCGAATAAATGCACCGCGATCGCTGTATAAATAATCAAGAGCCTGATCTACGACGCTATCAAAATCATAATCTCTAGAACTGGTAGCATTATTAAGTAAGTTTTCCAAACGATGCCAACGAAAACCTTCTTCCTTAAATAAAAGGTCTTTTAAAGATGCTCTTAATTCAGGTGCAGGGTCAGTTAATAAGCGTTTGGCAATGTAGGGATAAGCTTTGCTCAAGACTTTAAACTCTGGATCGATCCCGATGGCAATTCCTTCTAAAGTAACCATCGAACGAATAATTAAAGCATAGTAAGCAGGTACAGTAAAGGGAAATTCATACATCATTGCCGACATTTGATCAGTGATGCTTTTAAAGTTTAATTCGGCAACACTCGCTCCCAAGGCATTCCCAAAGACATTAGCTAAAGCGGGAATAATTGGTTTCAAATCTGTCTCAGGAGTTAAAAAGTCTAATTTGATGTAATCTTCACCTAGAGACTCAAAATCGCGATTGACCAAGTGAACCACAGCTTCAATTAGACCATATCTCTGATAAGGCTTAATCCGACTCATCATACCGAAATCTAGATAAGCTAATCTGCCATCTGCCATGGCTAATAAGTTACCAGGATGAGGATCGGCGTGAAAGAACCCGTGTTCTAGCAACTGTCTGAGCGAGCATTCTACCCCTATTTCCACTAGATGGGTAGCATCGATTCCCTGAGCCTGCACAGCATCAATATCGGTGAGCTTAGTGCCAGTGATCCATTCCATGGTTAGAACACGTTTACCTGTATATTCCCAATAGATTTTGGGAACATAGATTTCCTCCATATAACCATAGAACTCTTTGAACTTATCGGCGTTGCGACCTTCCTGATTGTAGTTAGTTTCTTCAAAGATCCGCTCGGCTAACTCATCAATAATTGATCGCAGGTTAGATCGTACCTGTTTAACATTATCTTGTACCCAACCTGCTAACAGTCTCATGATGTAAATATCAAGAGTAATGCGACGGTTAAGATCGGGACGCTGCACTTTTACGGCAACTTCTTCTCCTGTTTTTAATCGCCCTTTGTAGACTTGTCCTAATGATGCAGCAGCGATCGGCTCAGGGGAAAGCTCTGCATAAATATCTTCAGGTCTTTTGCCCAATTCTTCTTCTATGAAGCGAAATGCTACTTCGTTGGGGAAAGAAGGAATTTTATCTTGTAACGTAGTTAATTCTTCTAAATAAGCAGGAGGAACGACATCAGGTCTAGTAGACAAAGCCTGCCCGATTTTAATATATGCAGGGCCGAGCTTAGTCAGTATTTTGATTAGCTGACGCGCTCTTTTTTTCTGTTTAAGAAGCGAATTTCCCGTAAAGTTGTCCCACCATATACCCAAGGCAAACCTAGTAAAAGGAAACAAGATGCCAATCAGCCGACCGAGTACTGTAAAGGGACGATTACGATATCTAGCATTGTTGGTTTCTGGATTGTAACGCCAGTCCGCATTTGGCTCATCGTATGCTAATTCTGTATTTTCATAAGTATCGATCGCCTGTGATGGTACGGTGATGGTATCTATTGGAGATGATAATGTCTCGTAAGGCATAGTTAGTTTTAGGACTGACGTTAACAAATAACTTTTATGAATAATTGTAACAAGAGATAGAGATAAACTACTCTCTCTTAAGATTAAGGTTTAAAGTTGTGTCTTGAAAATTGGGCATTACCGAATACATTCAAAGTGATCGGCTTCGGGGGAAATGATTTCAAGCTGTGAGCTTTTAAAGCTTAAATTTAATTCAATCTAAATAAATATTTTCTCCAGGCACGGTCGATTCGCATTCCCACTCGATATCAGGCATAGCTTCAAAAGCTTGACGTACAGATTGTTCCCAAAGAGTACGGATTTTAGCGATGTACGGCGCGCCAAGGCGCAATTCTAAAGTATCGCGCAGATCGAAGCTATCGGTTTTATACATAATCAAATTAATTGGTGGTCCGACCGAAATATTTGATTTCATGGTTGAATCAATCGAGAGCAAAGCGCATTTGGCAGCGTCTTCTAGGGGCGTATCGTAGGCTATAGTGCGATCGATGATCGGTTTGCCATATTTAGTTTCCCCAATTTGCAGAAAAGGTGTTTCTTTGGTTGCTTGAATAAAATTCCCCTGGGGATAGATCAGATACAGCTGTGGATTTTCGCCAATAATTTGTCCACCTAAAAGAAAGTTACAGCTAAAGTCAATTTTATCTTTTTCTAGCCAAGGGCGATCCAATTCCTGAATCTCTCTGCTTTTACTGCCGATATAGGCAGCAATATCATACATCGTAGGCAGAGTATGCAAATTTTTGCTCTCTTGGTTTTGAATATCGCGGTTGATCCTGGTTAATACCCCTTGAGTGACCGAAAGACTACCTGAAGCACAGATGACAATTACTCTTTCTCCTGGTAGAGATAAATCGAACAGCTTTTTATATGTAGAAATGTAGTCTACCCCTGCATTAGTACGGGAATCACCAGCCATTACGATGCCGAATTTGTTGATAATACCCAGACAATAAGTCATAAGATCTTGGTTACTTTTTCACAGCAGTTATTTATTTAGTTCATGACCACAACTACGGCAAAAGCGATCGCTCGCCTTAGCTTTGATGCCACACTGAGAACAAAATTGCTCGGTTACAGTAGTTTTTGCTTGATTTGACAGGCTCATAGCCATCTTTCCCATCTGCATTGACATCGAATTGAGATCCATCGACATATCACCCATTTTCATCGGCTGTATCGGCTGCATCGGTTTAACCTCGACGGATTTTTGACTAGGTTCAGGTATGTCTTGCAATTTCACTAAGGGATAGTCATCCGTGCTAGAAAGAGCATCGATGGTGCTAATACTATTTTGCTGAATTTGAACGTAATGTGAACCGCTCTCAGTATCGATTTGCAGCACAAAACTCGCTCCAACTTTAAACAACTTGGGCGGCGAGATCCACTTTCCCGTACTAAAACTGCTACTTAGACTTTGCTGTTGCCCAGGATTGCTGATCATCAAAGTAATTTGAGTTTGTGTTCCCGAAAGCGCGATCGCTAGCTGTTGAGTACTGCTAAGAATTGCTGCATAAGCCATAAAGCTCGCCTTATAGTTAATTATTATTCACTGGGTTAAATTTGCTATTAAGGTAATTTTACGTCCAATAACCAAAGCATAGAATAAAAATATTTTTAAATCTGGCTTTTGACTAGCAGCCCCATTAATGGAAAGGCAAATAAATTCTCATAGCTTTTAGACAGACACCAGATAAAGACACCCGCATCTATGAATTGCTCGACGAGCTGGGGTTGTCCTATCAGCGCGCCCATCGAGACCACGCCAACGCCAACCCAAAGGCACAAAAAATGACGATAATATTTTGTTGCTGCGGATTATTTAGTCCAGAAAAGAAAAGATGAGAAAGGCGATCGCGATAGAAATTACTTTGCTATGCTCTGTGATCTAATGTGTAACGCAATTGCAATATTTTGAAATATTTGAGTAAATTAAATCGCTCAAGTTTTTTGTAACTGTTAATGAATTGTCTCCGACCAAATCGCCAAGATAGCATTTCTCTTATCCAATAATGCGATCGCCTTTTGCCAACCAAACTTTACCCAGATAAGCGATCCCGTAGGCTACCCGAAAGCAGAACACGAATTTACTACAACAATGCTATATCCGAAGGTGTACCACCAGGGCATAACATATCCGTGATAGACAAGGTAACATCCTTGAGGAAAGCGAGTCCTTTAGAGTAATCGCTTATTTTTACTATACTCAACCTCAAGGCTATTTTTCTTAACTCCTGAAAAGATAGGCGAACAGCGAGTAATTAGTTACTAGACAAAAATATCTGCTTTTACTTGATAACTCCCCAGGTAGGATTTGAACCTACGACCAATCGATTAACAGTCGACCGCTCTGCCACTGAGCTACTGAGGATTGCTTTGACAGCCAGTTATAATAATAGCGAATGCTCAAACAATTGGCAAGGATTTTAAAAAAGTAATTCTAACTCTAGCAATTTAGCTAATCTAAAGGATATGCTAGGAATAAAGTGAGCCTCTGCTAAAATACTTTCTCCCCATGCTAGTTAATCGTTATCAAACTGTATATCTTTCATTCATTTCTACTGACTTACCTGTCTGGAGCGTGATTGAGGCTAAAGCGTCTCTATATCAGAAGGATCGAGAAAGATTTCATTTACTACTTAACCAGCAAAATTTACCCCGCTCTATTGCACCTACGGCTGAGCAGAATAAATTTGAGCAAGGATTGTTTTGGTTAGAAATCTCTCCTTACCGAGTCATCATGACCATGCAGAGTAACGGCAAGTTAAGCTATCGCCATTTTTGGGAGAAGGGAATATATGGAGTCAGCAGATATTGTCTGAATGCTGGTTCTGATCAACCTAGCAAATCAATACGTTTGAGCAATTTTACCCGCTACTTAAAAGTAGACAACGACCCATTCTTGAGAAATGTCCGAATTGAATATGAAATATGGTCAGCTAAAGTCTATTTAGGTTCTTATATTCTTCATCTAGATATTGAGCCGTAATATCGACTTAGGCTAAATTAATCTGATTCAGTTTCGTGAATATTAATTAACCCGTCGGGAGGAGAGATTTCCAGGCGTTGGTTAGGAATATCTACAACTGGAACTATCTCTTTAACGAAGGGAATAAATATCGTCAGGGGTTGGTTCGATTTTGGTCGGTATTTCTTACGTTTACTACGTCGGCTAATCTGTGAAAGATCTCGTTTTGGTTTTGCCTGTGTTTGAGGTTGCTTGTGTAACTCAATTTCTAATAAATCATTTCCTGCTGAATAAAGATCTATGACTACGCCAATGTTTTCCTGTGTTTGTTGATCATAGACTTCTAATCCGACTAAATCTGAAACATGATATTCACCTGCTTGTAGTTTAGGGCGATCGCGCTTGTCAACTAATAATTTATAATTGCGTAGTTTTTCTGCTTGGCTACGATCTTCAACTCCTTCTATTTTGATGACATAGAGGTTTTTTCCCGCTAAATATCTGCCGCCTTGCAACTGCACTTGTTTAAGATCGGATGTATCGGGATGCCGAAGCCAACGAGTACCAGCCTGAGTAAATCTTTCGGGAAAATCAGAATCGGGGTATACTCGCAGCTCTCCTTTCAAACCCTGAGGTGAGGTAATTGTGCCTACCTCTAACAATTCTGCTGGCTGGTTAACGGTTAATAGTTCATCGTTCATATTTTCGTCATTTGTGATTAATTATGTAGATTTAGACTACTTTTAATTGAAAACTATTCGTCTCTTGGAGACAGAAGATGGGACTTAAACCCTGTAAAAGCTAAAAGCTAATAGCTTTGTTAAACCGACATACTCCCTCTTTGTGCCAAGGTTTATACTTCTACCAATTGATATACCTTGTCAGCCACTTTCGCCAAACGTCGCATTGCTTCGACTATTTCTAATTCTGTAGCAGTTAAACTGATCCTGAGACATTGTTGCTTATGTTGCCAATCTTCTTGCAATCCAGGGAAGAAGCTGCTTCCAGGTACAGCAATTACCCCTACCTGCTTGAGTTGCTGATAAAATTCCCAATCTGTCATTGGTAGATCCTTGAGCCATAACCAAGCAAAAATCGCGCCTTCTCCTTGATGCAGAAACCAAGGAATATCTGGCATAGCTGCATCGAGGGTGTTAGCTAATATTTCTATTTTATGTTGATAGTGAGGACGAATAATATTGGTGGCGATATCGGCTAGTTTACCAGATGAAATTGCCCGAGCTGCGATCGCCTGTCCGTATCTCGAAGAATGAATACAGGCGTTAGTTTGAAAAGATTCTAGGATTTGAATCAATTTAGGATCGCCGATAGCAATACCAATTCTCTCTCCTGGTAATCCTGCTTTCGATAAACTCATGCAGTGAATAATATTATCGCCAAATTGAGGAGTCATAGCGGTAAAGTTCAAAGCGGGAAAAGGTGGTGCATAAGCTGAATCAATCAATACGGGGACATTTTGCGTGGCAGCTAAAGCAGCTATTTTGCTTACTTCCTCGTCGCTAATCACGTTTCCTGTAGGGTTACAAGGACGAGAAAAGATGACGCAGCCAGTTTGCTCATTTATTTGTAGCTGACTAAAATTAGGACGATATTTAAACCGATGTTTAGCCTCGTCAATTTCTAACGTAGGCTTGTATGCTAATAAAGCCTCTGGAGTTAGGCTAACGCCGCCGTAACCTGTATAATCGGGACTCAGAGGCAAGACAATCTGTCTTAATTCTCCCGATGCCGTATAGCCACCAAAAGCATTGGCAGCATAGAGATATAGAGCTTGAGAACCCCCGGTAATGAGAATATTGCGATCGCTTAAATTTAACCCGTAACGAGCATTAAAGTCTTTGACTACTGCCTCAATTAAGGGCGCATAACCTTGAGATGAACCATAACGACAGACAACTTCACTATATTCATCGCTAGCTAACAATTCTTGAGTACAGTCGCGCCATAACTGTTCGACTTCGGGCAAAATAACTGGATTACCCGCACTAAGATTGATAAATTCTCTTCCTGCACTATTTCTCAGGGTTTCAATAATGTCTTTCATAATTGCCCTAACCCCCGTTAGCTGAGACATCTGCGAACCAAATTGAGATAGAACAGGATTCATAAGTACCGACCTAAAATAAGTAGACAAAGTAACCGCATGACGCTTATTCTAACGTGAGTTTGATGGTAGACAATCAAATAATTTAGCGATCGCAGTAGCGCAACAAGTCCGAAGGCATCGCACTTTTAATCAGTCAGGTTTGTGGGAAGATTTATGACGATTAAATTAAATAGTAACAATACCAATTTTGACTAATGGCTCAACTAAAATTACAACTCTGCAACATCTGTAATAACTTAGTAGATCTTCGCTATCGCATTCAAGATCAAGAAGCTGGAGAGTGGAAAATGGGGTGTTCTGATTGTTGGCAAAAAGTCAGTCAAGATAATCCCTACTATCGTTATGGCGGTACTTGGAAAGCAAAAAAAAAGAATTGACCGCAGAGTAACGTTTATAATTAATTAAATACTTCAAAGTTTCCTAGTTGTTCTGACACTTGAGCGAAATATCACGTAAATCGCTGCAATCTTTGAACTGATGGTTTTAATCGGTAGATAATACTAAAATTATTATTAAGACCCTAGATTATATTCAAGCCACCGAATAAGTAATTTTGGACTTGGATACTAGTAGTTTAAGCCTTGCTATACTTAGCACGATCAATTGTCAAATTTAACAACCCTAATTTAGCTAAAATATGCAGCCTACCGACCAAAGTAAGTTTACTGAACAAGCCTGGGATGCGATCGTTAAATCTCAAGAAGTTGCCAAACTATTTCAGAATCAAAACTTAGAGGTAGAGCATTTAATCCTAGCAGCCTTAGAACAAGAAGGTCTGGCACTAGCTATTTTAGACAAAGCTAATATTGATTCTCTACGCTTCAAACAGCAGTTAGAGATGTTCACCAAACGTCAGCCGAGAATTGGTTCATCTCAACTATATTTAGGCCCTAGCTTAGATCGTATGTTAGACCGTGCAGAGGACTGTCGCTCTAGTTGGGGAGATAACTTTATTTCCATCGAACATATTTTGATGGGGTTTGCCGAAGATGCTCGTATTGGCAAGAAATCTCTGCGTAGTTTTAATGTTGACCCACAAGATTTGGAAACAGCAATCAGGTCAATTCGCGGTTCGCAGAAGGTAACTAAACAGAATCAAGAAGAACAGTATCAAGCATTAGAAAAATATGGGCGAGATCTGACCGAAGCGGCTAAGGCGGGTAAATTAGACCCCGTAATCGGTCGCGATGAAGAAATCCGTCGGGTAATTCAGGTGCTGTCTCGTCGTTCTAAAAATAACCCTGTATTAATTGGTGAGCCTGGAGTCGGTAAAACGGCGATCGCCGAAGGATTAGCCCAACGCATTGTTAATGGCGATGTTCCTGAGTCGCTGAAAAACCGTCAGTTGATTTCTCTAGACATGGGTAGCCTAATTGCTGGGGCAAAATACCGTGGAGAATTTGAAGAACGTTTACGGGCAGTTTTAAAAGAAGTGACTGAATCTAGTGGACAAATAGTTTTATTTATCGATGAAGTCCATACCGTTGTCGGCGCAGGAGCAAAAGAAGGCTCTGGTTCAATGGACGCAGGTAACTTGCTCAAGCCAATGCTAGCCCGAGGAGAATTACGCTGTATCGGGGCGACAACTCTCGATGAATATCGCAAAAATATCGAAAAAGACCCAGCCCTAGAAAGACGTTTCCAGCAGGTGTACGTTAAGCAGCCTACCGTGGAAGATACTATTTCGATTCTGCGTGGACTCAAAGAAAGATACGAGGTACATCATGGCGTAACTATTACTGACTCGGCGCTCGTAGCAGCAGCAACCCTGTCGCAACGCTACATTACCGATCGCTTTTTACCCGATAAGGCGATCGACCTAGTAGACGAAGCTGCCGCTAAATTAAAAATGGAGATTACTTCCAAACCCAGCGAGTTAGAAGATATTGATCGCCGTATTATGCAGCTTGAGATGGAAAAAGTCTCTTTGACTGGAGAAAGCCAACGCCCAGGCATGCTAGCCATCGATAAGGCAGCAAAAGAAAGGTTAAGCAAAATCAAAGCCCAAATTGAAACCTTAAAAGGTAAACAAAGTGGTTTGTCTGCTCAATGGCAATCAGAAAAGAGCTTATTAGATGAAATTAACGCTCTTAAAGAAGAGGAAGA
Source organism: Myxosarcina sp. GA_180221_E-2-1-MAG-40_15 (assembly GCA_020692205.1). GTDB lineage: Bacteria > Cyanobacteriota > Cyanobacteriia > Cyanobacteriales > Xenococcaceae > Waterburya. The sequence continues at coordinate 10,438 of JAIMKV010000038.1, read as the reverse complement.
AAAAGCACGACTCCAGCTAGATCAAGCAGAGCGAGCTTTCGACCATGAAAAAGCTGCACAGTTGAAATATGGCAAGCTAGAAACTTTGCAGCGAGATCTCGAAGCCAAAGAAGCTAAACTAATCGATCTTCAATCCGAGGGAACAACTCTTCTGAGAGAACAAGTAGGCGAATCTGATATTGCTGAAATTGTTGCTAACTGGACAGGAGTACCAATTAATCGTCTCCTCGAATCTGAAAAACAAAAGCTGCTTCAATTAGAAGGACACCTCCATCAACGAGTTATCGGACAACAAGAGCCTGTGGCAGCAGTAGCAGCAGCTATACGTATGGCAAGAGCAGGAATGAGCGATCCTGGTCGACCTATTGGTTCATTCCTATTTATGGGACCTACAGGGGTTGGTAAAACTGAGTTAGCTAGAGCTTTAGCCGCTTTTCTGTTTGACAGCGAAGATGCAATGGTACGGATTGATATGTCCGAGTACATGGAAAAACACGCCGTATCTCGTTTAGTGGGTGCGCCTCCAGGCTATATTGGCTTTGAGGAAGGAGGTCAGTTAACTGAAGCGGTGCGCCGTCGTCCATACTGCGTGGTGTTATTGGATGAAGTAGAAAAAGCCCACAAGGATGTATTTAATATTTTGCTTCAGGTGCTTGATGATGGCAGAATTACTGACTCTCAAGGGCGAGTCGTAGACTTTCGCAACGCCATTATTGTCATGACTAGCAATATTGGTAGTGAGCATATCCTTAACGTTAAGGGAGAAGATCAGGATTACGAAGAAATTTATAAGCAGGTGAATAAGGCTCTTCGGGGTCACTTTCGCCCTGAATTTCTCAACCGTATTGACGATCTAATTATCTTCCACGGCTTGAAAAGAGAAGAATTAAAAGAGATTGTTACGATTCAAATTCAAGGTATTCAACGTCTATTAAATGAGCAAAAAATTGCGATTGAACTTTCTCCCGCAGCTCAAGATCGCCTTGTCACTATCGGCTACGATCCGGCTTATGGTGCGCGTCCGTTAAAACGAGCAATTCGACGGGAACTTCAAAATCCTATTGCCACGATGATTCTAGACAATACCTTCACCGCAGGAGATAAAATTGTCGTGGATTGTGTGGCAGACAAATTAATCTTTGACAAGGAAACTCCCTCCATCGTTATCGAAACAGCCACAGCCCAAACCGAAAACTCAACCAAAAAGGCTGTTGCCAACAAGAATCAATTTAATCCCAAGTCTGATGAAAAACCAGAAGCTGTCTCGTCAGAAAGATAAGTTGTCAAACAACTTGTCTTAGTTAAATTAATTGAAAAGCGATCGCTTTTCATAAAGCGATCGCTTTACTGGTATTGTCAAGTATTACTTGACAATAGACTAACTATTTTGTAAAGTGATACTTAACAAGCAATAGTGACTCAACGTGAAAAACCGACTAAAAGAACTTAGAAAAACTCGCAGTTGGTCACAAGCCGATCTCGCCAGAGCATTAAACATTAGTCGTCAAGCGGTTAATGGATTTGAGTCAGGGAAGTTTACCCCCAGTCTGGAAATGGCGTTTAAAATTGCTCGACAATTTGATGTCGCGATTGAATCAGTGTTTTTAGTTCAGGAGAAAAGTCCCGTGCAGCATCTACTAGAAAAAGTTAAAGATTTTACTCAATGGTTGCCCAGAGGGGAAAGATTTACCGATAAAGCGATCGCCGTAATTGAATCTGCTCAACAACAAGCTGCGCTGTCACAACAGATTCAGGTTGAGCCAGAACATCTGCTGTACGGGTTACTAAATCATCCAACCACCATAGCAGCCAATTTATTGAGGGAACATGGTTTCGCTTGCAACACGGAAGTCATCAAAGCTGCCAAAATTACTAAGTTTAGTCTAGAAAGTAAATATGTCCTAGAATTGGCATTAAATGCGGCTCGACTACAGCAGAAAAAATACCTTGCTACCGAACATCTGCTTTTAGGTTTAATTCAGTTGATGCAGTTAGGAAATGACAATTTGATTGAGATCTTTGACAAAAACGAAGTGGATACACCAACCTTAATTAAAAAGATTACCGAGTTAAATTATCAATAACTATTATTGATTTAAACAATTAGCTAACTACAGGATACTAAAGGAGGCATCAGACGACAGATAACCTGTTTGAGAACCATTGCCGTCCAGTCAATATCAGCTTTCATCGTATCTCTGCCTAAAGTTAAGCGAATTCCTCTTTTAGCTGCTGCCTCGTCGTAACCCATTGCCGATAGAATCGGACTAGGACTTAATTTACCACTGTGACAAGCTGAACCTGCACTGATGCCAATTCCCGCTAAGTTTAATTGCCTAACAATAGTTTTTCCAGTTATGTCTTGTACTTGGTTAGCAAAGCGATCGCTCAAAATCAAGCTGACGTGATGAGGCAAACGGTAGATTCTGTCTCCTGTGGTTTCTAAACAAGGATAATCGGCTAGTAGGTCAAAAAGGCGATCGCGCAATCCAATCAGACGAAAAGCTTCAGTTTTCATTTCGACTGCTGCTAATTCACAGGCAATTCCCAAGGCGGCGATCGCAGGCAGGGCTTGAGTTCCCGAACGAGTATTAGCTTCTTGTCCACCACCACCAAGCAAAGGTACGAGCTTAATTCCATCGCGAATATATAAAGCACCTGCCCCCTGAATACCATATATTTTGTGGGAGGAAAGAGATAGTAAATCTACCCCAAGCTGATGCACATCAATTGGTAAGCGTCCCGCTACCTGTACCGCATCGGTATGAAACAATGCACCGTGTTCCTTAGTTATTTTTGCTAGTCTTTCTATTGGTTGCAGCGTTCCTACTTCGCTTTGCCCATAGATGACAGATACTAAAACCGTATTCTTTTGTAGAGCAGTCTGTAAATCTAAAGGATTAACTCTACCATATCGATTAACGGGTAGCTTAGTTACCTGCCAACCCCACTGTTCTAAAAGTTTTGCTGGCTCATTAATAGCGGAATGTTCAACGCTAGAAATAATCAGATGTTGCGGAGTTCGGTATTGTCTGGCAACTCCTAAAATAGCCAAATTATTAGCTTCAGTACCGCCAGAGGTAAACACAATCGACGCCGAATTGAGAGCATTAAGTAAGCCAGCTACTTGGATTCTGGCGGTTTCTAGAACTATTGCCGATCTTTGTCCCCAATCATGAAGGCTGGAAGGATTTCCCCACTGTTGGTGAAATACCGCCTGGGCTGCTGCGATCGCCTCTAAACGAGGTTTGGTCGTCGCACTATTATCTAAATAAATTTGCATACAGTTAATCTTGACAAACTCTTAATCTGATTAAATCTAGCGAGCTTTATTCGTATCGCTGACTTATGATCCCATTTTCCCTTGTTACAGCAATTTTAGGCTATTTAAAATGATATATTTCTAACGCAACACAAGATTTTGAGCAGATTTTTGGCAAATTAACATCGTTATAATCGTTATAGTTGTTACTACTAGTTTTTGGTCAACGTTCTATTCAAAGAATTGCTGCAATTGCTGCAAAATAGCTAATTCTTGTCGCAAAATATATACAGCAATCAATGGAGTCAGGAAAATGCTGTCATACGCCTTAGCGATCGCCGTAGCCACAAGTAGTTTAGTACTATTTTCGACCGCTTTTTTAATGTCGGATATTCATCGTAAAGATGATTTTCTGTGGAGTGGGGTTGGGTTATTATATGCTTTAGTATTGTGGTACTGCGCCCAGAACATTACAGGAGCAGTATTATTAGGACAGGCTGCTGCTACAGTTCTAATAGTTTCATTTAATTGGCAAACTATCAACCTACGAAAGGCGATCGCCAATCCAGCTAAAGCAGCTGAAATTGGCAATTTCTCGATGGTAAAAAGTATCAATAGTTTATTAAAGCGTAATAAACCTCAAGTTCAGCCAGCAGCTACCCCAGCTAAACCCCCTAGCACACCAAAAATAACGGAACAGGAAATAGCAATTCCCGATACTGCATCTGAATCCGAGCAACCTGTAGCTGAGACCCCAGAAAAGATACCTACAACCACCGCTGGTAATACTCTTGTTGAGCGAGAATCAATCAAAAACGACCCAGCTGCGGTAAAAGACACAAATGATTTTGATTCTGAACCAGCAGCCAAGGAAACGCCAACTACCAAAGATAACCCAGTAAATCAGACAGCAAGAGCAACTCAGCCACAAAATCCGCAACTAACTCAACCTTCAGCAGTAGCCGAGACAGAGCAAGCTAAGCAAACAAAACCTGAAATTGTTCAAAATAATCAGATTAATCAATCTCCCAATACGCTGGAAAACACCGAAACAAACTCGGCTTTGCCAGCTGAACCCAAAGTCAAAACCGAAGACTCATTCGACAATCAGCCCCAAGCTCAAGCTAACCCATCCAACCTAGAGATTAAGCCCGTATCTGAGATAATTGCTCCCAAAACCTCAGAATCTGCCAAGACCAAAACATCATCCCTCGACTCTTTAGAAATAGTGGAAGTTGCTGAAGTATTAGAAGCGATATCCGAAGATACATCCATCAACCGAGAATCGGATCAATCTAACATCATCGAAGTAACTACTACAGAAATTAGTATTACCTCTGAGGTTAGGCAAATTGAGCGAAACAAAAATGAAAATTCTGAGTTTAAAGATGAGTTTAAAAAAGAATAAAATTCATCAGGTAAGCCTCTCCCGCCTAGTCAACATCTAAGCTAAGTTTAGCTCGATTATCTAATCGAGCTAGACAAATTTTAATCAATGCCTAATAATAATTGCCTAACACTGAGTTAGCTTAGCTGAACTTAACGTTACCCAGTAAGTTATATCATCTTTAGTAATTCGTTCTTTTTGTTGTTGTTCAATTTCCCAAGCAGCCCTGCGCGCATTGTGTAGTTGCGAAGGAAACAAGTTTTGTAAAAAGAAATTAACTGTATTAGGTTTGATTAGCCCTTGTTTGACAGCAGTGTCGCCAAAACGTAGTGAATGCTTGTGTTGTTCAGAAAGTATTACCCTAATATCTGCTTCGCTTAATAATCCTGCTTTATTTAAATAAAATCCTAGAGGATGTTCTATTCTTTGATTAACTAACCTAAACCATTCTTGAACAAAGAAATCGGCAGTGTCTTGTTTAATCCATCCTCTTAGGGCTAAAATCTCTCCTAATCGCATATCTTGATAATAGATTTGATCTCGAAGAGCGACCTCTAGCTGCGGACTAGTAATTAGATCGGCTTCTTGTAAAATTTCGCCAATCGGCTTAAATGTAATAAATTTAGACATAAGAAATACGCAAAAACTAGCAGTATATTTAAAAGATTGATAATTAGTGCCAAAATAACTGATAATCGATTTAATTGGGTAAAGTTTATCTTTAATAAATTAACCTTGTCCGACTAGCTCAAAATGGTTTTAAATTAGATTATTAGCCTATTTGCTTAAATAAGCAGCATGATGGTGAATATGATCTTTTATAAAGTTACTGATAGTAAAATAGCTGTGATCGTATCCCGATTGCCATCGTAAATTTAAATTTTGTCCGACTTGTTGACAAGCCGCCTGAAAAGTTTCGGGTAGTAATTGTTTTTGTTGATAAAATTGATCATTAGTTCCTTGATCGATCAAGATGGTCGAATTTAGCTGAGTTTGCTTAATTAGTTCACTAGCGTCATATTCAGCCCATTTTTGGCGGTCGCTACCCAAATATGCTGTAAATAGTTTATGTCCCCAGGGACACTTCATCGGCGCTGCTATTGGTGCCAAGGCAGATACTGATAAATATTGCTTAGGATTTTTTAAAGCGCAAATTAATGCACCATGTCCTCCCATCGAATGCCCAAAAATACTTTGTTTCTCTGAATTAACTGGAAAATTAGCCGCAATTAAGTCAGGTAATTCTTGAGTAACGTAGCTATACATCTGGTAATGCTTTTGCCACGGGTTTGTCTTAGCATCTACATAAAAACCGGCACCACTGCCTAAATCCCAAGCCTCATCTTCTCCAGGTATTCCTGTGTTACGAGGACTAGTATCGGGCGCAACGAGCATAATGCCTAATTCGGCAGCGTATTGTTGCGCCCCAGCTTTAGTCATAAAATTTTCCTCGGTACAGGTTAAGCCAGATAGGTAGTAAAGAATAGGTACTGACTGAGACTTTGCTTGAGGTGGAAGGTACACTGCAAAATTCATCTCACAGTCGCAGGTAGATGATTGATGAGAGTAGTAGGCAACTGTACCATCGAAACAGCGGTATTCAGACTTGAGGCTTAAATTATCGGACATGGCATTTTTGTAGATTTGCTATAAATAAAATTATCTGATGTTTAGTGATTGATTGTAATATCAGCGATAAATTTATTTTTTACCGCGGAAGGCGGTGAACGCAGGCTCTGCCTTTTCAAGGCAGAGTACCGTTCACCTTGAGCATCATTAAAATAAATCTACTTAATTAGGCAACAAGTTGATTCTAAAATGGTATTTTTTAGTAGCAAGAAATACTAGCATGAGGATATGAGCGCAGTATTTTACTCAAAATTTGCCTAACCATACTAAAATTATAGTTATCATACAGGCGTGGATTCTGCGTAAGCAAAAGCACATCGGCAAATTATCAAAGTTTATCAAGGCTTCTAACCCAATATTCGCTCTAAAATCAGAAATAGGTATTTTACTTCATCAGCGAGTTTTGCCATCTCACCGAATGCTTCACCAATAAAAATCTTTGTGTTAGCTTCTTGAACAGCAAAGAACCAACTTTACTTCAAAGAACTAGATTTAAGTGTCGTTCTGACCAACTGAGCATGTAGATCAAAGATTCAATCGTAAATATAATCAGATGGATCTCAAATTGGATTCTGACCTAACAGTCTAGCTATCTGCTTCAGAACCGTTTTTGGCATCTACTTTTGGGACAATATCGGGACGCTCCATGTTTTCCCAACCCGCCGGGCGTTTAGAATTATACCAAGCAACTGAGCCTATAGTTACAGCAGCTAAAAAACCGATTACGTAAACTGCAACGAAATAAGTAGGGAATGCTCCCGCTACTGCAAATGATAAACTCATAGCAAACAAATAATTTCAGGTTGACAAGATCTCAATTTAAAGTCGAGGAACGCGACAGCTTTCTGGGTTTGTCCAATCGACTCAACCAAGATAATTTTGACTTTGTTTTTACATAGTATCATGTTAGTCATTCAACATTACCATATAAATAATATCCTCGATTTTTGGCAACACTAATATTTTTAAACACTGTCTAATAGACCTATGCCAAAAATAAACCAAACTAGATCAGCTAATCAAAATAAGGCTTAGAATTCAACAGTTATTCAACATAAAGACTATCTCTGTTAAGGCATTCGTTCTAGGCTCTTTACCTTAGCAAGTACCAATTATTTTTCGGACAAGTCTAATTAAAAAGTGGCATACTCCCATCGACTACTTTGTTTATGGCCAATCCTAAAATTGGAGCTTTACACATTTTTAATTGATTGAGAGCTTCAGTAAGTGCCTTAGTTTGAATTTTGCCCAAACCATTAACAACGACAATTCCATCGGTTTTACCCGCAATTAAGTTAACATCAGCGAATCCAATAATAGAGGCAAGATCATAAATAACTAAATCGAAATTGGTTTTTAATTCCTCCATTAAAAGATTCATCTTGGACGATGCTAATAGACTACTATAATCTTGTTGAAGAGAATCTTTGTCTATCAATAATTCTGATAATTCATGATTAAATCCAGAAGTAAGAATAAACAAATTATTTTCTAAAAGCAATGGTTTTGTATTGATATTATCTAGTTTCAGATTAGGACTATCTTGATTTAAAATATTACCCAATCCCATTTTTAATTCTAGACCTAAATATTTAGTTAGACTATCATCACTGCGCAAATCTGTATCAACTATCAAAGTTTTTTGACCCATAGAGGCACAAGCTCTGGCAAGATTAAAAGCAACAGTAGATTTGCCCTCTCTGGGAATAGCCGAAGTAATTACAACGGATTTGATATTAGTGCCAGAATTCATGCTATCTGGACCAGTATTAAAATTCAAAAGACCTAAATTAGCAGCAAAGGAACGAAATTCTTCTAGGGAACAATAAGCTGACTCTAACCAAGATTGTTTTTGTAATTGTGATTCTTGTGAAGGTAATCGTTTTTGAATTGATTCTGGTTGAAGATTTGCCTGTTTGATGAATGATAATGTCTTATTTTTGGGAATGTAAGGAATTGTACTTAAAATAGGCAAGTTAGTAATTTCTTTAACTTTAGCTGAAGTATAAATAACACTTTGGTATTTATCTAAAACTAAAGCTGTTCCTAAACCTATTAGCAATCCTAGGCTGGAACCAAGGAACATATAGTTAAGAACATTGATATTTTTAGTTTGCGGTTCGATAGCTGGAATCAAAAGTTGCCATGGTGCTTCTGGTTGAGCAGCTTCAATTAGAAGTGCGTCTTTTTGTAGTGTAAATTCGTTGAGTTTGTTGTTGGCTAGAGTTAACTTTTGTAATAAATTATTGTAATCACTTGAGACTGCCGACCATCCTTCTAATTCTGATTTTAAATTAGCTGTTTCCGCAGCTATGTTTTGTTGACGAACTTCAGAAGTTTTAATTTCGCTATCCAACTTTTGGCTAATTTCTTCTTCTGCTTCAACCATTAAAGAGATAATTTGTTGTTGTTCTTGTTTTAAGGTCTGGATTTCTACACTACTATCCCAAAAAATGGCAGATTTCTGAGCAATTTCGAGATCTATTTGGCGCAATTTGGTAAATAGCTCAAGATATTGAGGAGTAGCAAGTTTAATAGCAGTGTCTGATTTGCCTGGCTGTGTTTTTAATTCTCGTTCAAGATTTTTAGCCATCGATTTAAGTTCAGGAAGCCTGATGGCAATTTGATTTCGTTCTTGGGTTAAATTTTTGGAACGAGTTGTTAGAAATTCTAAAGAAACATCTGGTTGAATAAAATTATTATTACTTCTTAAGATTTTGATTTGTTCTTCTATATTTTTAACTTCAGAGCTAGCTCTTGGTATTTGTTGATCTAGAAAAGAGATTCCACGTTTTATACCTGACAAACGTTTTTCTGCACTATAATCTATATAAGTTTTAGTTAAAGCTTCTATCACGTCAGAAACTTTTTGCTTATCAGCATTTTCATAAGTTACTAGTAATATATCTTGGTTTTCTTGACCATCGCTACTGTGAGCAAGGATATCAATTGTTAGATCATTAATTAGTTCCTGGTAATTTAAGTCGGGATATTTATTTTGAATAGATTCAACAGCACGTGAAACTAGATTTGGGCTTTTTAAAATTTTAAGTTGGACATCATTTAGCTCTACAGAAGTTATTTCTTCTCTTGTTGCTCTAGATTCTTCATTTGCAGAGGTTACTTTGGTTTCAATATTTAATGGTTCTGATAATTCAAAAGTAGCGAAATAAATTGGAGGAGAAAATAAAACTTTTAGATAAGTCAAACAGGTCATTAACAGGGTACAGCTTGTAATCAAAAAAAGCTTTCTTTGAATCACATTTTTAATTTCATCTAGATTCAAGCCTCCTTCTGAATTTTCGGCAGGAGCAAGATTATTGATGGTATGAAAATTTGGCGTTTCCCGATTATGGTTCATAATTTTTAGATTCTTTTATTGCTAGACATTAACAAAAATAGTGCTTCACGGTGTCAGACTCTGATTTTTGTTAATGATTAATTGAGATGTAGCTTATAAAAGCTTATAAATTAGAAATTTGGCTAGTACTAAGGTACTAAGTTAGTACTTTTGAGACACGCATTATCTTTAAGTTAGGATATACTAATTTAAGCGTTCAAGGTAAAAGGTTGATTAAGTTTAATCTTGACTTATCTGATTTTATGCTGTAATTATATTATATCAAGTCGAAAGTCTTAAATAACCTCAGTTCGGGTTAAGATAATTGGTCGGTTAAGGTAACTATTGGCTTTTTAATAAAAGTCAGTTGTCACAACTCATGACTTGCCTGCGTAGTTATTGAAAATCAAAACCAATTCAGCCAATTAGTCACGAAAAATAAAAGGTTTCAGCTTATCCCGAATTCAGGTTAAATAATAAATATAGTAAATATAGTTTTCTGCACCAATACACTTGAGAAGACACCTGAGAGTGTACTTAAGAATTTGTGTTTTACAGTATTTTTGTATTAGTTCTCTTGGCAAGCTTTAAGATCAACACGGTTTCTAGAAGTAAGATTTCAATCATAAAGATATTATGTAATAAGGCTGCTTATTGATTTATAACTTGTATAAATATAGACCAGGTTTCTGGTTGGTAATTGCAGCAAATGTAATTACTTACTTTTTCGTCTAAATCAAATTTAGTGGTAAAGCAATATTAAGTTATGAGTAAGTATTCAGGTATCAAAAAGAGATAAATAGTTGCAAGAGAGAAGAAA
>JAIMKV010000037.1 GCA_020692205.1 Myxosarcina sp. GA_180221_E-2-1-MAG-40_15 | reverse complement strand
CATTGTGACTACAACAAGTGCAATAAACAAAAATGCACCTGAAAACAAGCTGAGGAAGATAACTGCTAAAAGATTGAAAATTCTACTAAGGCTAGACATATATCTGCGTTAAATGAGGGTGGAAACTGACAAGTTAAAGCAGGCTCCGCTGAGGTTCTGATAATGTCACGCGAATAGTAATGCTACCGTCATTCAATAACCAGGGACGAATTTTGAAGGTACGCGCACCGCTTTTGTGCATTGGATCGGCTTGGGCGATCGCATTTGCTTCGGCGACTGATGCAGCCCGATAGATTAACATCCCATCGCCTTCAAAATAATCACCGTCATCTGTCCAGAGTGGCCCTGCTCCAAATAACACTTCACGTTCTTCTAGTTCTTTTAAGTAAACACGATGTTCGGGTAATATTTGCTTGACTTCTTCCAGGCTATTGGCAATAGAAGTAACGACATAAAGTTGCATCCGCAGTGAGGGTGCAGAACTATCAATGATTTTACTGGCTTCGATGCGATTCATTTGCTTCTTCTCCATCATAAGTTTCTCTCTGTAAATAGTGGGACTAGACGATCGCGGGCAATACGTTTTGGAACATCACCTGAATAATTTGTTGACCTGCGGACGTACTCCAATCCTGTGCTAACTCTGCCATGATCGTGTCAGTGGCAGTCAACACGACACCTGCTGTTTCCATCCGATGACGAGACATTTCCTCAGCAAGATCGGAGGGCGATCCAGAAGCATCCATAACTGCTTGAACTTTATATCCCGCTTGGACTGCATCGATCGCGGGAAACACTAAACAAACGCTCGTCGTCACCCCTGCCATAATCAAATTCTTGCGACCTGTGGCAGCGACTGCATTCTTAAAATTTGGATCGTTCCAAGCGTTAACAATTCCAGCCCGTTTAACTCTAGCAGCAAAGGCTTCGGGTACAATCTCCTGCAATTCTGGCAGCAGCGATCCTTGCATATTTTCTTCCTGGCTGCTAGTTAAAACCACTGGCATATTCAAAATCTTCGCGGTCTTCGCCAATGCTAGGGTGTGACGCTTCACCACATCTAATGAAATATTCTTAATCAACTGCATGGTGCCGATTTGATGATCTATTAGCAGTAATGCGGTATTTTGAGGCTGAAAGATATTGTTCATGATGGGGTTTAGCTCCTGAGTAATTGCGATTTCTCTTGGAAATTTAATCAGTTAATTTTCGGTTTAGGGTTACGTTTTAGTATCAATCAATTATGCTGTAAGTACCATCAAAAAAACAAGTACATACAAAATAGTGCTATACATACCCAAATGTGTGTATGAAATATATGCCTAAACCCAAAATTAATTCACGTTCTCTCCTCGACGAACATCCTTACCTTCGCCAAACTCTCGATTTAATCGCTGATAAATGGGTTGTCGCTGTGCTGTATGTTCTCTCCCACAGTACCAAACGCTACGGCGAACTTCAACGCGAAATCGGCAACATTTCCCAACGAATGTTGACGCGGACTCTACGAGATTTGGAACGCAATGGACTGATTGAACGCAAGGTATATCCCGTCGTCCCGCCAATGGTAGAATATTCTCTCACGCCGCTAGGTTTAACGCTCAATCGAGTCCTCAAAAGCATGTGTGATTGGTCTACGGAGAACTTTCAGCAGGTAGAAATTGCTAGAGATGAATATGATAAAGTTAACCCTCCGATCTAGCTAGTGATTAGATCGAGTCAAGCGACTTGGAATCACGCCGAAAAAAATATATCGCGATCGCACTTTTTGGTAACTTTCATCTTCTATCTTTTCCTCATTCACATCAGACGTAAAATAGTATGTGCTATTCCTGTAAATTTGTTCCTTCTAGCATCAATTGAGCGATCGCAGTATAGGCTTCAATCCAAGCTTGTTTAACTTCATCTGTCCAACTTTCTCCTAAAAAAGATTCCAAAGATTTTAAGAGACTATTTCCTACCATCGGATAGTGTTCTGGTAAAACACCATATTTGATATGTTTAGTACCTAAACCTCTAAGGGTTTCAGTTAAAATTTCTGGTTGACGTAAACTGTCAATCGTCAAAACTAAAGAATCAAACAATTTTTTTCTCTGTTTTTCCATTTGGGAATGGGCAAATAGTGGTTGAACTTCTGGATAGTCAGTAAATAGGTTTTGATAGAATGTTTGAGTAAAATTCGTGTCGTGTTCTTTGACTAGACTAAAGCTACTCTCCAACAGTTCGATATTTAATGTCATTAATGTCGTTAGATACCTGATTATTGAAACAGATTAGGATGATAACATCCAATGACTTTTAGATTATCATCTCTAGATAAATTTAATTAATAGTGCGATCGCATCATGATAAAACTATGTTGCTAGAAGTAAAAAGAATTATAGTTCCGCCAGGACAAACAGTAGTGTTAGATGATGTTACCTGGGCTGAATTTGAGTCTATTTTAGAAGATTTGGGCGAAAATCGCGGTTCTAGAATAGCTTATGACCAAGGACAATTAGAAATTATGACCCCTTTACTAGAACACGAGGTTAATAAAGAATATATTAGTGACTTTGTAAAAATTCTCTTAGAAGAACTAGATATTGAATTTTGTCCTTTGGGTTCTACTACTTTTAAAAATCAGTTAATGTTCAAAGGAATTGAACCTGATAGTTGTTTTTATATCCAAAATGAAGCCGTAGTTAGAGGCAGAAATCGCTTAGATTTAACTATCGATCCGCCACCAGATTTAGCTTTAGAAATAGATATTACTAATCGTTCTCATCCAGAGATTTATCAGTCTTTAGGTGTCCCAGAATTATGGCAATATAAACGTGGTAAATTACAAATTTTACTATTATTAGATGGTAAATATGTAGAGTCAAATCAAAGTAGTATTTTTGCTAATTTTTCTTTAATTGAAGTAATTCCTCAATATTTGAATCAGTGTCGAATCGAAGGCAGAAATAAGGGGATAAAAGCTTTTCGCAGTTGGGTAAAAAAGCAATTATAAAATGTTTAAGCTGAATTATTCTTTAGATGGAATCAAGGTTTAAACATCCGTCTGGCTTTTAAGTATTTAGTCATTTGGTTTTATCAAGTCCTTGCCCGTAAAATCAGTCATCAGATGCAGGAGTTTATCAATGATTGAACCAGTGAATCTTTTAGTGCCGTTATTTTTACTAGGATTAATCGTAATTGCCGCAATATATTTTAGTAATCAAGCTTAATGTCAGAAATACGCGGGATTTGGATCGCTAATCGTCCTCACAGCCAGGTATTAGAGTCACAAAATAACATTGTTGAGGCAATGGATTTTTTGCAGTCTTACGGCTTTAACATAATCTTTCCTGTGGTATGGAATCGGGGTTATACTCTTTATCCCAGTCAAGTGATGAATCGATATAAGTTGCCTGTCATCGATCCTTATTATGAACAACAGCAGCGCAATCCTTTATCAGAAATTATTACCGCAGCACACCAGCGTCAGATTAAAGTTATTCCCTGGTTGGAATATGGCTTTGCTGCTTCTCATCTCCTCAGCGGAGGACATATTTTAAAAAAATATCCCCATTGGCAAGCAATAGACAAAGACGGCGCAAAAGTCAGACATGGTGGCTTAACCTGGATGAATGCTTTTCAGTCTCAAGTACAGCAGTTTATGCTAGAAATAATTACTGAGATTGTCAGTAATTATAGTGTAGATGGAATCCAAGGTTGCGATCGCCTTCCCGCACTCCCCGTTACCGCAGGATATGATAGCGATACTATCCGTCAATATCAATCCGTCTTTGGCAAACTTCCTCCTCAAAACCATCATGACAAGCAGTGGATACAGTGGCGCGCTGATTTATTAACCGACTTTTTAGCCAAAATGTATCAAGAAGTAAAAGCAATTAAACCCCAGGCACTTGTTTCTTTATCTCCTGCTGTATATCCTTTCTGTTTAAATAACTTATTGCAAGATGCGAAAGCTTGGGTAGAAAAAGGCTTATGCGATCTTATTCATCCGCAAATTTATCGTCCTAGTTTCTCTGGCTATAACCAAGAAGTAAAGCAGCTAATTAAAACTTTTGATCGCAATTCACTATCTAAGTTTGCCCCAGGAATTACGTTTACTGCCAATGGTAAAGATGTAACTACTAAAGATTTAATTAAGTGTATTAAAACTAATCGCGATCGCCATTTATCTGGACAGGTATTTTTCCATTATGAAGGGTTGCGCAAAAATAATGATGCAGTTGCGATCGCACTATTTAAATCTGCTGGTTACGATCGTCTAGCAACTTTACCAGAATATTTTGATCCAGAAGCTTAAAATAACTTATAATATGTTATGTGATGTTATAAATTTAAGCTAATGAATTTTAGTATTTACCTTAACGATGATTTAGGCAAAAAATTGCAGGCGATTTCTGAACGAGAAGAGGTATCACGTAACCATTTGGTCAATGAAGCCATAGCTCGATTGATCGAAGAGCGTGAAGCAACAAATTGGGGAGAAGAAATCTTAAATTGGCAAGGTTGTCCAGGGTTTGAAATTAGCAGAGAAGATAATCTACTCAAACCGAAGGAAGACATTTTTTAATGACTTATTTGTTAGATACTTGTAGTCTTTCAGATTATATAAAAGGTGAGATCAAAACTATGCAAAGACTTAAGCAAGAGAACCCCTATAATATTTTTGTCTCATCCATTACCAGATTTGAAATTGAGTATGGGTTAAAACTAAAACCCAGCTTGAGCCAAACAATTACTCCTCAATTAGAGGCTATTTATCAAAAAATTAAAACTATTGATTTTTCTATTGCAGAAGCTAATATGGCAGCAAAAATTAGAAGCGAACTAAAACAAGCTGGTAGTCCCATTGGCTATTACGACCTCTTAATTGCCGCAACAGCACTGGCAAACAATTTAATTGTAGTAACAAGTAATCTTAAAGAGTTTTCTAAAATTGAAGGCTTGTCAGTAGAAAATTGGCGGTAAAAAAGGTAAGTATAGTCATTCCAATTAGCTTCCGTATTTTAATTACTTATTACTTCATATAGAAACATATAAAAATAACTATTTTTGAAAAGGTGAGCCGTAAATATCCATAAAAATACAGATGTGTTTAACTCACCTAATAACTTTAAAACTCAAAATTAAGACCTATTTCTGTTCCAAAGAAATCAACAGTGTTTTCCTCGAATTGGCTAGTATATCTTATTTGTCCAAAAATACTTAATCTTTTACTAACAGGTGCGGATATTCCTGCTTTAGCTTGCCAAGTAAGGCGAGTATCGTCTGTTACCGTTATGTCTCCATCACCTACACCTAAAGTAGATATGCCAATACCTGGGCTTAAATATGCAGATGCACTATTTTCTTTATCGGTGAAGGGCAAGATAAACTTGGGGTTGATAAACGCTGCAAATACACCATAGGCTATATCTGAAGATATAGTTCCACCACCTAGTAAATCAATTTCTATATCAGTCGCAAAATACTTATTAAATTTGGCACCACCATAAAGACTAACTCCTAACCCTGTATTTAAAACATCTGAATCTGGAAAAAATACACCCAAAGAACCGCCTATATAACCTTTAATAGGATTACCTTGGTTTGCATCATTCTCTTCTTGCTTCGTATTTCTTCTTCTAATTTGCCGTTGTTCTAACTCCTCTTGAAGCTGATTCTCGTAAATATCTTTATAGCGATCGCAATCTGAACTTTGAATGCCATACTGATAAGCTGCTGGACTACAATACATCCGATAATCTTCGTAACTTTCAATATCTTTTGCCTGAGCCATATTTGGCATGGTTAATAGTCCTGAGATAGATACTATTGATGCGATGCAACTATCTTTTGATGACATTTAAAATACAATCTTTGTGATTTACTTTTTTATAGTTCCCAAAGAACCAGATAAATATTTAGGTAATTGAGGAAATACGCTCAATTCTGCCCGATTATTCTCGTAATTTCTAAGTAGTTGTTTGAGTAGAAAATCAATCCAGGTAACTTTAGGCAAGATAAAATAAACAAGAGTCAAAATTAATAAACTGGAGCAATTAAGGCGTGGTAGTAAAGCCAGATTGGTTAAGGGTAAAAGCACCGCAATTTGAACGAGTAGGAAGCGTTAAAGAGATCTTGCGCGATCTATCGCTAAATACCGTCTGCGAAGAAGCATCTTGTCCCAATATTGGAGAATGCTTTAGTGTTGGTACAGCAACTTTTCTGATTATGGGGCCAGCCTGTACTCGCGCTTGTCCTTATTGTGATATTGACTTTGAGAAAAAGCCCCAGGCTTTAGATGCCAATGAACCGTTGCAGCTAGCCAAAGCAGTACGCCGTCTTAAGCTTAATCATGTAGTAATTACTTCGGTAAATCGCGACGATCTACCAGATGAGGGTGCGTCGCAATTTGTACGCTGTATTGAAGAGGTGCGTAAAGTTTCGCCGCAAACTACAATTGAGCTGCTTATTCCCGATTTATGTGGCAATTGGGATGCCTTAGAAGTTATCTTGGCTGCTCAACCTGATGTGTTGAATCACAATACCGAAACTATTCCCCGACTATATAAAAGAGTACGCCCTCAAGGGAATTATCGGCGATCGCTCGAACTTTTACAACGTTCCCGGGATCTTGCGCCTTGGGTATATACCAAATCTGGCATCATGGTTGGTTTGGGTGAAACCGATGAAGAAGTAAGAGAAGTTATCCAGGGTTTACGAGATGTTGACTGCGATATTTTGACTATTGGACAATATCTTCAGCCTTCTCAGAAACATTTAGGAGTCCAAGATTTCGTCAATCCTCAACAATTCCAAGCTTGGCAAGAATTTGGCGAGTCGATTGGTTTCTTGCAGGTGGTATCTAGTCCTTTAACCCGTAGTTCCTATCATGCCGAACAAGTTAGAGCCTTGATGCAGCTTTATCCTCGTCAAAAACCTAATATTGCTTCGGTGTAATCACTGAGAGCAGGCTTTATTTTCCACATTTTCGACAATAACGAAACCGCGCTCGATTGACGGTTTCTTTTTTTTGGTTATTTTGAGGAACTAAAAGCCAAAGCTGCTGTATTTCTTGTCTGCAAAAGAATTGCCATACTTTTTGACTAGTTTAATCAAGCGATCGCTTAAAGTAGTAGGTAAACAAATGTAACATTTTTTTAGTTTCAGGAACTTTTAATTGGACATATACTTCCACACACCATAAAGCAATATTTAAGGACTTCCTCAAAATCCAAGTGATTTAAACAACATTCAGCCAACCGTGTTGTTACTGAAAATAGAAGCGCCAAACCGAGAAATAGCCAAAAAAACTGCGGTTGATGTTCATTTTAATGATGAATTGGGCAATCTATTTTCAGAGGAGGAAGTCACATTCACCAATAGTCACAGCAGACTCCGTCGTCTTGCGTCTGAGTAATCTGTGACCACAACCTTCACTGGAGTCGTCATTAAGAGAACGCTATGCTTGCTAATTCTTCATACGTTGAAACCGAAGGAGACAATTCTTCACCTGACACTGATATTAATTTAGATTCAGAAGTTAACCATGATCTAGATAGTGTTGACAAGTTCCCAGAAGAGCTGGTTGAACTCGATCTAGATAGTGCAGATCCAGATACTATTTCTCGCCGAGGCAGTCGTACTACTACCGATCTAGTCAGATTATATCTACAGGAAATTGGCAGAGTTCCTCTATTAGAAAGAGATGAAGAAGTTTCAGAAGCACAAAAAGTTCAACGCCATATAAATATTTTAGAACAACGTGCTGAAGCTGCCGAAGCTGGTAACGTAATTTTGCAAGAATTTATTCAGTTGGTTGACGTACACGACCGTCTCGTAACTCAGCTTAGTCATCGTCCTTCAATCAAAAGATGGTCCCTGGCGGTGGGTATGGAAATTCCTCTTTTAAAAGCAAAGTTAGCCGCAGGCAAACAAGCTTGGGCAGAAACCATGGGCTGCGATGCCAAAGAATTAGACAAAATTCAAAAAAATGGGATCCGCGCCAAAGAACACATGATTAAGGCGAATTTACGCCTAGTAGTTTCTGTCGCCAAAAAATATCAAAATCGTGGTTTAGAATTACTCGATCTGATTCAAGAGGGAACTCTCGGCTTAGAAAGAGCAGTCGAAAAGTTTGATCCCACAAAAGGCTACCGTTTTAGTACTTATGCTTACTGGTGGATTCGCCAGGGCATCACCAGAGCGATCGCCACTCAAAGTAGAACAATTCGCCTCCCTGTCCATATCACCGAAAAGCTCAACAAAATTAAAAAAGCTCAGCGCAAAATTTCTCAAGAAAAAGGACGTACTCCCAAAATCGAGGATATTGCTAAAGAGCTAGACATGACTGCTGCTCAAATCCGCGAAGTTTTGTTGCGTGTACCTCGTTCCGTTTCCTTAGAAATCAAAGTCGGCAAAGAGAAAGACACTGAGTTAGGCGATTTACTGGAAACTGAAAGTGCTTCTCCAGAAGAAACCTTAATGCGGGAATCTTTACAGAAAGACTTGCATTATTTGCTATCAGAATTAACCAGTCGTGAACGGGAAGTAATTCAGATGCGCTTTGGTTTTGGTGGCGAAAAACCATTTTCTCTGGCGGAAATTGGTCGCTGTTTAGAACTATCTCGCGAAAGAGTACGGCAAATTGAAGCTAAGGCTTTGCAAAAACTACGTCAACCCCGACGTAGAAACCTGATTAGAGATTATCTAGAGTCACTAAGTTAGAGCTTTAATATTTTAAAGCTGTAAGGGTTAGGCATTGCTTAACCCTTTTTGGTATTCGAGCAAAGATCAAAGTTGTCTCTCGGCCATCATTTTGCCAATCAAGTTGCGCCGATAACCCTACCTGCGATCGCCTTTAACTCATCTGTCTCACGTGGGTAAGTTTTCAGTGGATTTGAGGATAGTTCCCCCTCTGCTTCTAGGTTTATTGTCTAATCACATAGTGAGATCGCACTCTTTTTCTCAAACTAATCTAAAACTGCTCAACGAGCTTTCTCTTGATCTAATTATTTAGGCTTTAATGACGTTTCTCAGCGGATTTATGGGAACTATAGAATTACAGTTTTCAACTAGTTTCTATGCCTAGAAAAGCCGACGAATACGCAGTTCATATCTTAATTTCTGGTGGTCACAGAGAAGAAGTTCGATTCAATACTGTTCAAGAATTCCAAAAATGGTACAGCAATGAACTGGTAACAAAACCTGATTCCGAAGATTTTGTCAATGTACCAATTAAAAATATTCAGGGAGAGTATATGGTACTACGGCCTAAAAGCGTTTTAGCCATTCGAGTCGAACCAGTCTTCCTTGGTAGTGTAGAAAGATTTTAATTAAAATTTAATTCAAATCATTAATAGCAGTCAATCGAGAAGCTGATTGACTGCTATTGAGTTTAAAGCTGACTCAAATAACTAAGTAAATCTGCCATTTCTTGTTTGCTGGGCTGAAACTTCGGCATTGGCGGGGTTCTACCACTAGTTACCTGGGTGATAATGTCTCGCTGAGATTTGCGTTTAGTAATGTCTTCTAATCTCGGTCCAACATTCTGATCTGCTCGCAAATTGTGGCATCCTGCACAATTGATTTGAAATATAGCCAAACCTTTTTGAGCATCTCCCTCTAAGGACAATACATCATAAGCATAAGGGTCAGAAGTTTTTTGCCAATAGATACCCAGAATGCTACAACCGACAATAAGCATTACAGCCATGATGATTAATATAAGGCGGTTTAGCCAAACACGAGATTGGACTAACTGGTTATCCACTGTTGATCTTAAAAAATTTATGAATGTTTACTTATATTTATTATGATTTATAAAATAGCTTAGAACTTAAAGGCAAGCTAAAGCAAGATGCAATTATAGTTCCATTTTTGCTAATTTTGCTCTAGCTTGGTTTGGATGACAGCCATACCAAAATTAGCGTAGGATATATTTTAGTTAAATAATTTATTTTAAGGAGAGATATTTATGATAGAGCCTCTACTTTTGGGTATTGTTCTAGGTCTAATTTTTATTACCTTAGCAGGACTGTTTTTCGCTGCCTACATGCAGTACAAGCGTGGTAATCAATTAGGTATTGACTAGCTTTTAACAGCAAACTTTTATTTTGAACACTTAACCCGAAGATATCAATCAAAAACTGAGTGAAGTGAGTGAACTATAAATTTGGTTTCCTCACTCTTTTTTTTTGTCTATCTATTATGCTTTATCACTATTCAAGAACTAAGGGAAAGCTGTGGAGAAAGTTTAAATCGTAGGTATTTGTACCACAAAGTTGAAGGAAGGCTTTTCTTTTGCCTGATGCAGTAGCAGCTAGCTCAATTTCGAGATAGCTTGAAGGTCGAATGGATAAGCGTTGTGACCATTCGATCGCCGTAATACCAGGCTCTACTTCAATACCCGACCAATAGATTTCGGGATAGATATTATCTACCTGACTCGGTTCTAAACGATATAAATCTAGGTGATATAGAGGTATACGACCCTCTAAATATTCGTTGATTAGCGTAAAAGTAGGGCTGACTATCAACTCACTAAGATCAAGACCCTGACCAATTCCTTGAACTAACGTGGTTTTTCCTGCCCCCAAATTACCCAACAGTAAAATAGTGCTACCAGGAAGGAGATGTTTACCTAGTAGATAACCAAGATGCTGAGTATCTTGGAGAGTAGGCAAAAGTATTGTCGGCATGGCTCGCAAGCCTTAATTTAAAAATAAAAAATACTGGCTGATGAGCTCAGCATAAAAGTGACTATTTGAGGCACAGAAAAAGTTTATCGAAATTTTATATTAATCAGTGGGTTGCAATACACGTTCTTCATAATGAATTGATAGATTATTAATAAGCCAAGTAACTTTAAGTTGGGATAACAAAGTAAAGCGGGCTGACTAGGCTGTTTTGCTTTGTTACTTCCCTTATCTCTTTGACTAACTACAATATATTTTAATATTTAAAGGCAATACTTCCAAGAAAAAGCCTCTCAACTATTAAATTTTCGACTGCCACTTGCCACTGTACCATCGCAACAAGACTCTAGCTAGCTGATTTGAGCTGTGGCGTACATGACCCGTTGATAAATCTTCCTCCATCACGTTTGCCATAACTATCCTTCGATTTAGTTCGGCAATTTCTTGGCGATCTAAATCAACTGGATGAGAATTTTCTAGAGCATAGCGCTGTAATGATAGAGGACTAGGCAGTTGACGATGTACTAAGACAGCATCAAACAATTTTCGTTTACTGATGCGGTCTATTTCTCGAATATGGTCGGCAACGCTATAACCTTCTGTTTCTCCAGGTTGAGTCATAATATTACAAACATAAATGCGAGGAATATTAGCGTTAGCGATCGCATCTCTAATATCAGGCACTAATAAATTAGGAATAATACTGGTATAAAGACTGCCTGGCCCAATGATAATATATTCTGCTTCTTGGATTGCTTTTACTGCTGCGGGGAGTGCAGGAGGATTTGCTGGAATACAGCCAATGCTTTTGATTCTGCCTTTGGCCTCAGGAATATTAGATTCTCCTTTAATTAGTCTGCCATCTTCCATTTCTGCCCACAAACTAACATCACTTAGGGTAGAAGGTAAAACTTTACCGCTAATAGCTAAAACTTTTGAGCTAGCAGTTGCCGCTTGTTCTAAATCTCCAGTAATCTCGCTCATCACCGTAAGAAACAAATTGCCAAAACTATGCCCAATTAAACCATCTCCTGCTTTAAAGCGATATTGAAATAATTCAGTCAGCAATTCCTCTTCGTCTGCTAAAGCGGCTAGACAGTTACGAATATCTCCAGGAGGCAATACTCCTATTTCCCTTCTGAGCCTTCCAGAAGAGCCTCCATCGTCGGCTACGGTAACAATAGCCGTAATGTTGCTGCTATATTCTTTTAGACCTCGTAAGAGAGTAGATAGCCCAGTTCCTCCACCGACAACAACAATCTTTGGGCCACGATTAAGACGACGACGGTCTAGCAACATATCGACCAGTCCTTTGTCTTTATTCACTCCTAATACATCAGTAATCGAACCCATAGTGCGAGATTGACCCCAAAAAATTAGAAATATTCCCGCGATCAAAACAATCGGTCCAGAAACATAACTAGGAACAACGGTAGTTAAAAATTCTAAAAACTCTGAGGTCAAAGATAGTAGCCGATAAATCGGCGTAAGCTTGCTCCAAATAGCAGTCCCAATAACTGCCAAAACAAAACCGCTAGCACTTAAGAGTAACCATCGTTTAATAAATAATCCAGGAGACAGCCACTTGAATAATCGAGTTCTGTGACCAAGATTTTTTTTGCGCGAAAAAGATGAATTTTTCATCTCAGATAAAAAACCATTTTCTAGGTATCAATGCCCGAGTAGTTATCATAAACCTAAACACTTGAGCTGCAAACGACCTAGCAAGCTGAAATAACTATGAGTACTAGTACACATTCAATAATTTAAATAGCTTATGGTTTTAAGATTAATCGTATCTTGCCAAAAATGGAAATTAAAATCTTAGGATTAGACCCAGGAATAGCTATATTAGGCTTCGGCACTATTATCTGTCATACCTCAGGCAAAGTCGATCCAATTGATTTGGTTAAGCTTAAAGATTTTGGGGTAATTGAAACTGCCGCTAAAACCCCTTTTGGCGATCGCCTTTGTACTATCTATGACGATTTACATACTTTAATTAACGAAATCAATCCCGATCTGGTGGCTGTAGAAAAGCTATTCTTTTATCGCATGAGTCACACTATTACCGTTGCTCAAGCACGAGGTGTCTTAATGTTAGTTCTCAGTCAGGCTCGTCTACCTTACGTAGAATTTACCCCGCCAGAAATCAAGAAGGCTTTAACAGGCTATGGTAATGCCGACAAACTGGAAGTTCAAGCAGCTGTAGCGCGAGAACTAGCTTTAGACTTTATTCCCCGTCCTGATGATGCTGCCGATGCTTTAGCGATCGCTTTAACTGCCTGGTTTCATCAAAGTGTTTAATCTATATTTATTTTCAGCTTTTAGTTAGCGAATACCACAGCCAGCTTTGGCAATTGCTTTTGCTTGCAAGTCTGTAGTCAAGTTTAAAACTCGTTTAAAAGCCTGTTGTGCAGCCGTAGGATCAGAATCACAAAGGCTAATTCCTGTGTATAGCCAGTTAATTGCCTGCTGCTCTGACGATAAATCTTTACGCTGTAGAATCTTGGTAAAAGCTGTAATTGCTTCGTTATAATGACCCAATTTATATTGAGCAATTCCTTGACCTTGTAGGGCCGACAAGTCGGCTGGTAAATATACTAAAGACTGCTCAAAAGCCGATAGCGCCTTTTGGTTCTGATTTAGCTTTAACCAGCTTTGTCCTTTTTGAGTTAAGGCGATCGCTAAATTATGGCGATTAGTTGGATTATGTGGTGATTTTAAGAGTAATCCAATTGCTTGCTCACTAGCAGCGATTGCCTGGGAATGCCGTTGTAGGCGAGCTAAAACTTGGCTTTGGTTGAGCCAAAAAGTTGGCTCTTGAGCATTAATGGCGATCGCCTGCTCAAAAGCTTGGCGAGCAGCTTCAAGTCGATCCAAGTGATATAAAGCTTCTCCACGACAGTTCCAACCCATGGGAGCGTTGGGTTCAATTACAGTGGCTACCGAACAAGATTG
This sequence comes from Myxosarcina sp. GA_180221_E-2-1-MAG-40_15, assembly GCA_020692205.1. Lineage (GTDB taxonomy): Bacteria > Cyanobacteriota > Cyanobacteriia > Cyanobacteriales > Xenococcaceae > Waterburya. The sequence continues at coordinate 32,527 of JAIMKV010000037.1, read as the reverse complement.
CAACATCTTATCGTATTGCTTTAATCCCGACCAGGCAAATCCGCGATTAATCCACAGGAGGTGAGACTTACTGATGTCAGTTTGCAATAGTTGATCATAAGCAGTAATTGCTGCGGCATATTTTTTTTGAGTTAGCAAATCTTTAGCTTGGTATAGCTGTTGAAGTTGAAAATATTTAGCGATTAAATAAAAACTTGCTCCGGTAATTCCCCCGATAACTAATAAACAAATTACAATTTTGGCTAATCTAGAAAAATTTGATTTCACATCGTTAGGAATTTGTTAGAAAAATAAATTAGCAGGATTGCTGTTTTCATCGTGATTAATTAAGCTGTGACTTTGAGCCAATTAATTTTTGACCCAGAGCATGATTGAAGATATCGTAATCAACGCGGTTAGCTATCTGGACTTGATCTTTTTCTAACTTTATCAAACCAATGCCGCCTAATAAATATAAAAGTAAAAGTATTTTCACTAAGGCAGTTCAATAAATACTCATAGCTAAAGGTTGAGAGCTTAATCACACTAAAAGGTAAAATTGTTATAGCCTCTACTAGTAAACCTAGAATCAACGTACTATGACTGCTACTCCAATCAAACGCGATCGCGTATCTGTCCCCGATGAGCTAGGACGTTTTGGTCTCTACGGTGGTAAATATGTGCCAGAGACTTTGATGCCAGCCTTAGCTGAATTGGAAACTGCTTACAATAAATACAAAAATGACCCCGAATTTACTCAAGAATTACAGGGGCTACTCAAAGATTATGTTGGTCGCGCCAATCCGCTTTATTTTGCCGAACGTCTTAGCCAGCACTACACTCGTCCTGATTTTCAACCTAAAATTTATCTCAAGCGGGAAGACTTAAACCATACAGGAGCGCACAAAATTAACAATGCTCTTGCTCAGGCGCTTTTGGCGATTCGGATGGGCAAAAAGCGGATTATTGCCGAAACAGGAGCAGGACAACATGGTGTAGCTACTGCCACAGTCTGCGCTCGCTTTGGTTTGGAATGTATCATTTATATGGGCGTGGAAGACATGGAAAGACAAAAGCTCAATGTCTTTCGGATGCGTCTTTTGGGGGCAACGGTTGAACCAGTTGCTGCTGGTACTGGCACGCTTAAGGATGCTACTTCCGAGGCAATCCGTGACTGGGTAACTAATGTAGAAAGCACCCACTATATTCTAGGTTCGGTAGCAGGACCTCATCCTTATCCCATGATGGTTAGAGATTTTCATGCTGTCATCGGCAAAGAAACCCGCCAACAGTGCGCTGAAAAATGGGGCGGTCTGCCTGACATTGCGATCGCCTGTGTCGGTGGTGGTTCTAATGCGATGGGTTTATTTTATGAATTTGTCCCAGAGTCTAGCGTTCGTTTAATTGGAGTAGAAGCTGCTGGAGAAAGCGTGGCTTCTGGCAAACACGCTGCTACTCTAACTGAAGGTCGCCCAGGAGTGCTGCATGGTGCTATGAGCTATTTACTTCAAGATACTCAAGGACAAATTATTGAAGCTCATTCAATCAGTGCTGGTCTAGATTATCCTGGTGTGGGTCCAGAACATAGCTATTTAAAAGATACTCAACGTGCCGAATACTATGCTGTTACGGATACTGAGGCGATCTCCGCTTTGCGCCTCTTATCAGAATTAGAAGGTATTATTCCTGCCTTAGAAACTGCTCATGCTTTTGCCTATTTAGAGCAGCTTTGTCCTCAATTGACAGGAACTCAGCGAATTGTCTTTAATTGCTCGGGAAGGGGAGATAAAGACGTGGAGACTGTAGCTAAATACTTAGGCGATCAATTTTAAAGCTTCGGGCATGATTAAATTCAATTTTTCCTGGCTTGAAAATAGTTGAGATTACTCTAGACACATAAACATACAATTATACTACAATAGAGATTACCAACTGTATCGTTTAATTAAAAGCCGTGTATCGACTACAAATTTTTCTGTCAACTCTTAGGTTAATTAAAGCTACGTTCACCGTAGCGTTGGTTATGGGTTGGGGATCTTGGTCAAGATCCAGTGCCGCTGCTGAGGTAACTTGCCTCAAACAAGACAGCATGATAACAGCCACAAGCAGCTTTGAAAACTCAGAATTCACCAATTTAGTGCAGCAGGTTCATCAACAAATTAATCAGTATCGTGGTTCTTTGAATCTCGCTCCTCTAAGTTTAAATGCTTTAATTAGTGAGCAAGCTAAAATTCACAGTCAGAATATGGCTGAGCAAATGGTGGAGTTTAGTCATCAGGGTTTTGAGAGCAGAATTGAAGCTTTAGAAGATAATCTTGATTATCGCAGCGCAGCCGAAAACGTGGCTTATAATCAAGGCTACCGTAATCCTGCCGATCAAGCCGTAATAGGCTGGATTGAAAGCGAAACTCATCGACAAAACATTGTTGGCAACTATAATCTAACAGGTATTGGAATCGCCCAAAATCAACAAGGGGAATATTACTTCACACAAATTTTCATTTTGGAAAATTAGATTGGCAATATGGTTTTAGACAACGTTCAAGTTTGTGACCAAGACTTAGACGCGGCTAGTTTAGCTCGTTATATGTCGACTGAGGCGATCGCGATCGACACAGAAACTATGGGTTTGGCTTTAGGGCGCGATCGCTTATGTTTAGTACAGTTATGTGACACTCAAGGTTTTGTTACCGCAGTTCGGATCGCTAAAGGACAAACAGAAGCACCCAACTTAGAGAAATTGCTAACGTCTTGGGACGTGGTCAAAGTTTTTCATTACGCTCGTTTTGACGTGGCGCAGTTTAAGGTAACCTTTGGCATCGAAACCGCACCAATTTTTTGCACTAAAATCGCCAGCAAACTAGCTCGTACTTATACTTCTAATCACGGGTTAAAAAGTTTAGTGGCAGAACTAACAGGAGTAGAATTAGATAAAAGCGCTCAAAGTTCTGATTGGGGGGATGCGGAAAATTTATCTAAAGAGCAGTATGATTATGCTGCTAACGATGTTCGGTATTTACTGGATGTCAAAGATAAACTAACGATGATGCTGAAACGAGAAGGACGTGAACAATTAGCTCAACAGTGTTTTCAAGCAATACCTGTATTTGTTGGTTTAGATATACTGCAATTTCCCAATATTTTTGATCATCACTAAGTTAAACCTGGCGATTCCAGGTTGTAATCGAGATTTAGCAGAAAGTTTCATTTTAGCGACTGATGTTGTAAATCAGAAGACACTTGGCGATGGATTTTTCCATCTTTTCAAACAGAATTAAAATCAAAAAAATGATTATTTAGTGCAACTTGTGATCTGACATTTGTTCCAGATAATTTTGCCAAAATATACAGTGGAGATCGCTTTTCCCTGTTGCTTCTAAGTGTTGGTAATGTTCAATTTTCAACTCAATCACCTGGAGGTTATGAGCTAACTTTTCCAGATTTTGTTTAACGCGATCGCGGTGTGCTTCTAAAAGCAAACGTCGCTCCTTTACATTTGTTGGTTGCTCCCGCACTAACTTGGCAAAAGCATGAACCTGTTGAATTGACATTCCCGTGGCACGCAAGCGCATTAAAAACTCCAGCCAAACTACATCTTCGGGCGAATATCGCCGATGACCATTAGCTGATCGTTGAATTAAAGCTAGAAGCCCTACTTTTTCGTAGTAACGCACAGCATGGACACTAAGACCAGTTGCTTCAGCTACTTGTTGAATGGTTAAATCCCTAGCCATATAAATAACCTACAACTTAGAGTTCACTCTAAGTCAATAAACCTGATGACCAAAAGTTATTGGCGATCGCTTGGTAATCTTGTGCCACATCGTTTGCAAAACAAAGCATCAGGCTCATGGCGAGATAGTCCACAGCTAGGGCATGTTTGCTCGACAAAATTGTTTTTTTTGACTACTTGAGCAATTAATTCACTTAGTTGCCAAGGAATAAATAATACTCCCGTGAAAATCATTAACACCGTCATCAATCTCCCCGCCTGAGATAGAGGCGTAACGTCACCATAGCCAACAGTGGTCATAGTTACGACGACGAAATAGAAAGCATCAAAAAAGTTCACTATCTGATTACTATTTATTTGATGCTCTACCTGATAAATTAGTCCTGCGTAAACAAAAATTAGCGTAAACAAGGTTAGAAAGATTCGCACCAAGACAATGCTATCTCCAGTCTTGAAGCCTAATATTGGTTTTTCGGGTTGCCAAAATCTAATAATTCGTAAAATCCGAAACCAGCGGAATACTCGAATAAAGCGAATATCTGTCCAACCTATAAGTAAGGGTAAAACAGCAATTAAATCGATTACACCGAACAAACTAAATAAAAACTTTTGGGGATTTTTGGCTGACCAAAGACGCAATAGATACTCAATGGCAAAGATTACCAAGATGACCAAATCGATAATTTCTAAACTAAACTTGAGCTGCTTATCAATGGGATAGGTTTGGGCAACGAAAATAGCCGAAGAGAGCAAGATTAAACCTAATATGCTGAGATTTGACCATAAACCAATATTAGTATTGGTATTGTCTAGATAAAAAGCGATCTTTTCTCTTGGCGATAAATTTTCCCGAGATGTTTCTGTTGCAGCTAATTCTTGGGACACAACTGATTTGATTGACTGATGATAAATTGTCTAATCGTAAATTAACCGCCTGAACCAGATAATTCCCTGTTGCCAGATGGCTAATTTAAAAAATCTGCTCTAGCTAAAGCTGTTGTCTGCAATATCTCTGCTAAAGTTTGCCAATTTTCTTGCTCAATTAAGTCAATTATACGATCTAAATTATCTCGATACTGATGAAGCGATCGCAATAGTTCTAATCGATTATATTTTGCCATCATTATGCCTAATTCTGGATTCCCTCCGCCTACCCGACTCGTATCCCGAAAGCCAGAACTAGCTAGTATTTGCGCCAATTTTAAAGTATCGGGTGTTTCTTGTAGACAGGCTTCGATCAAACTGGCACTCACCATTACGGGTAAATGAGATATCCAGCTGACGGCGCGATCGTGAATTTGAGCATCACAAATGTACGGTACGGCGTTTAAGTCTAGCGCGATCGCTTTTAGTTTGGCTAAATTCTCTGGTTTGGTTTGTTCTGTCGGCGTTAAGACATAAGCTGCATTCCTAAACAAATCAGCTAAGGCTGCATCAATACCACTTTCGGCTGTGCCTGCCATGGGGTGTCCGCCAATAAAGTTTGACCATAGCTGACTACACTCTGTGACGATCGGCTGTTTGACTGAACCCACATCGGTAATGATTGTATCTGGGTTGAGATAGGGGATGATTTGTTTAATTGTCGGTGCGATCACTGCTAGTGGAGTACAGACAATCACTAATTCCGTATCTTGCAGCAAATTCATTGAGGTACTGACGCGATCGGCAATACCTCTAGATAATGCAGTTTCGCAAGTAATAGATTGACGAGATATGCCGATAATTTGATGTCCTTGCGATCGCAAATCTAAACCTAAAGAACCGCCAATCAAACCCAATCCAACAATACCGATTTTCATGGTCTGTTTTATTTTTAAGTATTATATTTTGGTAAAAAACCATTACAAACATTTATTGCTATTGCCTTTAAATTACCAGCTATTTGTATTAAAGAGATATTGTAAAGACTTGCAAACAAATAATTGGAAATAGCTGACAATTACTAAGACAAGTTAAAGATTGCCCTGTAATATTGGGGATCGTTTTAGGATAGCAATCAGGAATGAATAAATAGGAGTATTTAGCATTAAGCTATTCTAAACTTTAGTAAAGTTATACATTGATAAAATATCTGCTTAATACCATCGTTCAAGCTAAAATTTTAGCGAAATAAATCAACCGCAAGCTTTTCTCTCCTTGATAAAACATATTGCATATTACTAAAAATTGCTTCAATCAATGTTTACTGTTGCCGACGGTAATTTTTTAGTTTTTAGATTGTTTTCAAGTCAACATTTATTTTAGGAGCATTTATGACCGCAACCGTCAATAGACAAACGCAGGACAGCCAACAGTCAGAAGGACGTAAAGAAAGTCCGCGTAAAATTGGCATTCCCAAAGAAATATACCCTAACGAATGTCGTGTCGCAGCGACTCCTAACACAGTTAAAAAGCTACAAAAATTGGGCTTTGAAATTTTGGTCGAGAGCAATGCTGGTGCAGCAGCTAACTTTACCGATCTCTCTTATCAAGAAGCAGATTGTCAAATCGTTGACGATACCGCTTCTCTTTGGTCACAAGCTGACATTATCCTCAAGGTACGCGCTCCTGAAGATTCAGAAATCGAAGTAATGCCCGAAGGTAAAACGATAATCAGCTTTATCTGGCCAGCGCAAAATGAAGAATTATTAAACAAGCTAGCATCCCGCAACGCTACAGTTTTGGCAATGGATGCAGTGCCTAGAATTAGTCGCGCTCAGAAGATGGATGCCTTATCTTCAATGGCTAACATTGCGGGCTATCGGGCAGTTATCGAAGCAGCAAACAACTTTGGTCGTTTCTTTACGGGACAAATTACCGCAGCGGGTAAAGTACCACCTGCGAAAGTAATGGTAATTGGTGCTGGTGTTGCAGGTTTAGCAGCGATCGGTGCAGCTAGAAGCCTGGGTGCAATTGTCAGGGCTTTTGATACTCGCCCTGTGGTTAAAGAACAGGTAGAAAGTCTGGGTGCAGAATTTCTCGAACTAGAGTTTGAAGAAGACGGTAGTGGCTCTGGTGGTTATGCCAAAACCATGAGTAAAGAGTTTATCGATGCAGAGATGGCATTGTTTAGAGAACAGGCTAAAGAAGTCGATATTATTATTACTACCGCATTGATTCCAGGAAGACCAGCACCCAAACTCATTTTGACCGACATGGTAGAAATGATGAAGGAAGGTTCGGTAGTGGTAGATTTAGCTGCCGAACAAGGTGGCAACTGTGAAGTAACTAAGCCGAACGAAATCTACAAATACAACGGCGTAACCATTATCGGCTTAACTGACTTACCTAGCCGTATGGCGGCGCAGTCAAGTCAACTATACGGTACAAACTTATGGCACCTGCTCAAAGATATGGGTGGGGCGGAAGATTATAAAGTAGATTATGAAGATCAAGTAGTTCGCGGTGCGCTAATTGTTCATGAAGGTAAAGTAACTTGGCCACCACCCAAGATTGAAAATCCTTCTCCTACCCCTCCTCCTAAGGCAAAAGCGGTAATCACCCCTGTTACCCCAAAAGAGCAAAAATCTAGTAGCGGTGTTCTTTGGGTAATTTTAGCTGGGTTAGCTTTATTGGGAATTGGTATTGGTGCGCCGACTTCTTTCTTATCTCACTTTACTGTCTTTGTCTTAGCCTGCTTTATTGGCTATCAGGTAATTTGGAACGTTTCCCCAGCACTGCATACTCCTTTGATGAGCGTGACTAATGCCATTAGCGGCATCATCATTTTGGGTGGTATGTTGCAGATCTCTAGAGAAATAACTTCACCCTCTGTAATTCTAGGCGCGATCGCCATTCTGGTTGGCACAATTAACATCTCTGGTGGCTTCCTGGTTACCCAAAGGATGCTCAAAATGTTCCAGAAATAATTACGTATATACACATTATGTTCATATAAGGGCGATTCGTGAATCGCCCCTACCGACAGGTTTTCATCATTTATTCTTCATCCCTTTAATTTATGTCTAATAATCTTGTGGCGGTTGCTTATATTGCAGCCAGCGCCTTATTTATCCTCAGCCTGGGGGGATTATCCAACCAGGAAACAGCTCGTCGGGGTAACTTGTTTGGGATCATTGGTATGGCGATCGCCTTTGTTGCCACTGCCCTTAGCGCCCAGGTAAACGGTTACGGAGTTTTGATTGCGGCGATCGTTCCTGGGGCGATCATTGGCTCAATTCTCGCTGCTAGAGTCGCGATGACTTCCATGCCCGAACTTGTAGCGATTCTGCATAGTTTTGTTGGTTTAGCTGCGGTACTGGTTGGTTTAGCTACTTACTTACAGCCTGAAAACACTCTAACTGGGGTTGAAGCCACTATCCACGAACTAGAAATCTATATTGGTATCTTCATTGGTGCTGTTACCTTTGCTGGTTCTGTAGTAGCTTTTGGCAAATTAAATGGTTCTTTTGGTAGCAAACCCCTAATGTTGCCTGCTCGTCATTTAATCAACGTCTCATTACTAATTGGTTCGGTAGTTCTGGGCGTACAGTTTATGGGAACAGCCGACGGCTTGCAGCCTCTGTTAATTATGACTGGATTGGCTTGTGTACTAGGTTTTCTGCTAGTCATGGGTATCGGTGGCGCAGATATGCCTGTGGTTATCTCCATGCTTAATAGCTACTCAGGTTGGGCTGCTGCTGCTGCTGGTTTTATGCTTTCCAATGACGTACTGATCGTTACTGGTGCATTAGTTGGTAGCAGTGGAGCAATTCTTAGCTACATTATGTGTGAAGCCATGAACCGTTCCTTTATTAGCGTTATCTTGGGCGGTTTTGGTGAAGGTAGTAGTGGTGCTGCACCTGCTGGTGAAGCTAAACCAATGGGCGAAGCTACTGCAACGAACGTTGAAGAAGTAGCAGAATTACTTAACGATGCGAAAAGCGTGGTTATCGTACCTGGTTACGGTATGGCGGTAGCTCAAGCACAGCATTCCGTTTCCGACATTACTAAAATTCTTCGCCAGCAAGGTAAAGAAGTGCGTTTTGGCATCCACCCAGTAGCTGGAAGAATGCCGGGACACATGAACGTACTGTTAGCAGAGGCGAATGTACCTTACGATATCGTGTTAGAAATGGATGAGATCAACGATGATTTGTCTAATACTGATGTGGTGTTAGTAATTGGTGCCAATGATACTGTTAACCCCAGCGCACTAGACGATCCTTCTAGCCCCATTGCAGGTATGCCAGTAATGGAAGTTTGGAAAGCTCAAAATGTGGTGGTAATGAAGCGCAGTCTGGGTATTGGTTATGCAGGGGTAGATAATCCTTTGTTTTATATGGATAATAATCAAATGCTTTACGGCGATGCGAAGCAAAATGTTAGCGCGTTGTTGAATGAGTTATCTAAGACTGAGAAGGAATTGGTTGCTGCTTAGTGTAGCTTAAGTTATTTTTGAATCCTCTTATTTGTTCAAGGGGGTTTTTTTGTCTCGCGCTAAGACGCTAAGACGCTAAGGATTTATTTGTTTAGTTTTTGAGATTAAAGGAAAGAAAGCAAAGGGGTTATCGGTGAAAGAGAATGAGATAAGCAAAGAGATTGTGGATGCTGCATTTAAGATTCATACTAAATTGGGTGCGGGTTTGTTGGAGTCTGTTTATGAAGCGGTTATGGCTTATGAGTTGCAGAAGCGTGGGCTAAGGTTTGAGAGACAAAAGCCTATTTTGGTGGTTTATGAAGGGATACACTTAGGGGAAGGCTTTAGAGCAGATTTTATTGTCGAGAATATGGTGATTATTGAATTAAAGTCTGTGGAAGTTATCGCTCCCGTTCATAAAAAACAACTGTTGACTTATCTACGCCTCACCAACAAACACCTAGGTTTACTAATCAACTTTAATACCGATCTCATTAAGAACGGTATTACTCGCCTGGTAAATAATCTTTAACTCCTTTGCGTCTCAGCGTCTTTGCGCGAAATTTATACAGAATAACTTTATTTACTTTAAATTGCGATCGCTTCTCCCATCTCTACACATAAAAAATGTGATTGCCTTAACAAAAAATTTTAACTCTTTAGCATTCTTTCTTGCCAGACTTCAAGAAATTATCTGCCCAATTATTCTTTTAGCTTGATTAGCGTATCCTCCACCAAAGAGATTGAAGTGATTTAAGACGTGATAAAGATTATAAATACTCTTACGCAGTTGATAACCGCTGTCCAGTTGCCAGGCTGCGTTATAGCCATGATAGAAAGCAGGCGGAAAACCGCCGAATAGTTCGGTCATGGCCACATCAGTTTCGCGATCGCCATTATAAGTAGCAGGATCTAAGATCACAGGTGAACCATCAGTTGCGATCGCAGCATTACCCGACCATAAATCGCCATGGACTAAAGAGGCTTCAGGTTGTCTATCTGCTAGTTTATTTCTGACTGCATTAACTACTTGATTTGGATCCAGAAAATTTCCTCCGCGACGTTTAGCTAGTTTTAACTGATAACCGATACGATGTTCGGCAAAAAAATCTGCCCAGCTATCTGTCCAGGTATTGATCTGAGGCGTAGAACCGATGGTGTTGTTGCGTTGCCAACCAAAGCGTTGACTTATCCCCTTACGGTGCATTGCGGCTAACTGACGACCCATTTCTTGGTAGCTTTGGCTGTTACCGCCTCCTAAATTCAGCCATTGCAGCACGATATAACTAGAATTAGCTGCTGTTCCACAACAGATCGGTTGAGGGACAGTAATTGTCTGTGTAGCGTACATTTGCTTTAGTCCCAAAGCTTCAGCTGCAAACATCTCGACCTGAGAAGCATCATTCAGCTTGACGAAGTATTCTGCATTATCACCACTGACTCGATAACCTTGATTAATACAGCCACCACTGACAGATTTTTTCTTGGCGATCGCAAATTTTTCGCCTGTCGCCTGGCTTATGGCTTGAGCAATTTCTGTCCACATTACACTCTAGATACTTAATTAATTGGTTTTTAATAGTTGAACACTGATCAAGCTAAAAAAATTGATTAAAATTGATTTTAGTAATTTCTGTTAACGATGGAGGCAAAAACTATTAATCTTTAAACATTTATCCTCCACGCTTCAGACAATAAGTTAATTACCAAATATATTTTGAGTTAAAATCCCATATTAATTAACTTAACGTGTTTTCAAATATAAAATCCAGCTCAACTTAACTTATATATGTCTTCTAAACCCTCCCCTCGTGAAATACTTCAGACGTTACTACCACATTTGCGAGTAGCTGCGGGTTATGCACATCAGATTCAAACTAAGATTATCTCGTTACCAGCCAAGGAAACCGGGAATAACATATTATCAGCAGCACTTACTGATGCAGATTTATCGATTCAAATTTTAATCGAGGTGGCTTTACTAGGAACTTATCCCGATCTGGCTTTTTACGGGGAAGAGTATGAACAATCACGCAATACTAAATATTTTTCTTCTACTGAATTAAACACAAATAATTATTTAATTACTTTAGACCCAATTGACGGTACTAAATACTATCTTGATGGCTTTGATAATTATCAGATTATTCTCAATATTCTCAATGCTGATAGTTATGAAGCGGTAATTGCTCTTTCCCCCGCACAAAACTGTTACTACTACACCATTAAAAACCAAGGAGTATATCGGGGAAATTTGGCACAAGATTTAGATGACTGCACACCATTAACCATAACTAATCCTCGTCAAGCAATACTGCTTGGCTGGGGAATGGCACATTTAAAACCTGCATTACAAGATAAATATCAAGTAATTGATCTAGAAAACTGTTATTCCTCTTCGGTTCAATTTCCCAACTACAATGGCATATTTTCAGGAGATTTGATTGGCTGGATTACTAAAAGAGGTAAATTTATCGATAGCGCAGCACTAGCTTTTATGGCGCAAGAAAATGGCTGTATTGTTACGGGGTTTGACGGTTTACCTCTGCCGCCTCTCCATACCTGCAAAGATTATAGTTATGATGGCGCGATCGTGGCTAATTCTCCTCAAGTACATCAAGATTTGTTAGCAGCCTGTCAAAAACAGAGTAGCAGTACTTCATAATATTCGGTTGATAACGTATTGCCACTTCAAGATGATCGACCATAGAAGTCATTCAATTCGACGCATACAGAGTTTTTGGGCTTATTTAGTATCTGTGGCGATTATTGCTGTTTTATTAGCTTCTACTGTTCATCATCCTGTAGGCGCCCAAAACGATGCACTTGAGATTGTAGCTGAATTTGCGGCTGAACACCCCCCAGGTAATATTGCCATTACGCCAGACAACAGATTAATTATGAGTCAGCATCAATTTTATGGTGCGCCTTTACGGGTAGTAGAAGTGCTATCAGATGGAAGCGTTATACCTTTTCCCAATGAAGCTTGGAGTAGTCAGCCTAATCAAAACGGAGTTGGTCTAAATACAGTTTTGGGACTTCGTTCAGATCACGACGGCGTAGTCTGGATGCTTGATCAAAGTACAGGAGAAGGACAACCAGGTAAGATTGTCGGCTGGGATACGGAAAATGAGGAACTCTATCAGGTTATCTATCTACCACAGCCAATTATTGCTGACGATTCATTTTTGAACGATTTGGCGGTGGATCTTGACCATAATGCAATTTATGTTACCGATACTGCTAGCGGTGATAATTCTGCCTTAATCGTAGTCGATCTCAATACAGGATTCTCTCGCAGGGTATTAGAAGGAGATATCTCAACTCGTCCCGAAGATATTCCCTTGATCATCAACGAACGCATAATCAATATGGGAGGAGAACCAGCTAAAATCGGTGCCAACCCGATTACCGTCGATCCAAACAATGAATGGGTTTATTATGCACCCATGAGTGGCACATCTTTATATCGTGTTTCTACAGAAGATTTATTAGATGAATCTCTTTCTGAATCCGAATTATCTAGCAGAGTTCAACGCTATGGCGACAAGCCAATTTGCGATGGTATTACCGTAGATAATGCTGGTAATGTTTATCTTACTTCCATTACCGATAATGCGATCGGCGTTGTCGATGAAACTGGTGCATATCAAACTTTGTATCAAGATGAAAAATTACTAAGTTGGACTGATGGCATGGCGTTTAGTCCTGATAATTATGTTTATGTCACTGTCAGCCAATTACAGAATTCTCCACCGTTAAATAATGGAGAAAATGACTTTCAACCGCCTTTCTATATAGTGAGATTCCCTGCTTTGGCTTCAGGGGCAGTGGGAAGATAAGCTTAATTAAGCTAATTATTGGCGATGACTGATAATTAGTTCTGCTAGTTCGCAAAATCCTTCTCCCTCAGCTTTGTTGGTCACATAGGCAGGTAAATATTTTAGTTGATCTTGATACTTTAATACATTAGCTACTCCCGCAGAAAGAGGAAATTCTTGCTGATTAAACAGAGATTCATCATTAGGACTATCGCCAATGGTCAATATCTCTGCTGGTTTTAAATCGGGAAAATATTGCGCAATAACCTGGCGCAAACCAGAAGCTTTATTCTGATACTTCGGTTTGATGTGACACTGGATCGTACTATAGGTAAAACCGTAGCCTTCAGACTGACAAACACGATCAATTTGCTCTAATTCAGTTACATTCAAATTTTTTACCTCAAACGTCCAGTCGGTTAAGCGAAATCGATTATCTGACGACTCTTGAATTTGGGGAAACTTAGTTTTGAGGATCTGGAATACTCGCCTTAGCTGTTGACGGTGTTCATCAATATTTCCTTGGCTAATTAAATTCGCTTGAGGATGGTGATTCCAATAGAATAAACCGCCATTTTCGGCGATCGCTCCTACAACTGGCAAATAAGTGGCGATCGCTTGAACCCATCCTGCCGAACGTCCCGTAGTAATTAATACCTCTATTCCCGCAGTAGATAGTCTGGTTAGAGTCTGAAATAGCTTAAAATTAAACATCTCTTCTTGAGTTAACGTACCATCCATGTCGGTAGCGAGGAGACGAATCTTGCTCCAGCGGTAACTATCAATAGGTTTAAGAGATGATTGATTCATAGATGATGTTGTTAATGACCAATGATAAATAACCGTCTCAACTATTTAACTTCATCTCTACCCTATTGTTCAACTAATTCCACCTCAAATACTTTAGCGAAAGCTTCTGCTACGTCAACTCTGATTTTTTCTACGGTGATATTGGGCATAAATTCTGCTAAACTTCCCACTGGCTTATCGACGATACCGCAGGGAACTATCTGCTTAAATCCACTCATATCAGGGCATACGTTTACAGCAAATCCATGCATTGTAATCCAACGACGAACTTTGATGCCAATAGCTGCAATTTTTTTTCCTTCTAGCCAAACACCAGTCAATTTAGGAACACGATAGGCCTTTAACCCATAGTTAGCTACAGTATTAATGATGACTGCTTCTAATTGTCTCAGATACCAATGTAAGTCTTGGCGATAATAGCGCAGATTCATAATCGGATAGCCGACTAATTGACCAGGACAATGGTATGTTACTTCCCCACCCCGTTCAATACGATGGATCTCGAATTCGCTCTTTTGTGGATCGAACTTGAGAAAATCCGCAGTTGAACCTGTTCCTAATGTGTAAACAGGAGGATGCTCTAACAGAATCAAAACATCATCTAGTTGAGAATTATTGATTTTTTGGGCAACAAGCGATCTCTGGTATTCCCAGGCTTGACTGTATTCAACTATTTCTTGATTATCTAATCGACAAATTTTTCTACTTTGTAGCATATTGCTCGCCTAGTTTAATAAATGTCAATCAATGTAACATAACATGAAAAAAACGGCTGTTTTAATGTTTTGCAAGCTACAAAGTGTTAACATTTTGGTTATAAAGCTATTTAAAAATAAAGCATTGCTTGAAGAAATTGCAGAAGGATAAACTAAACTGTAAACTATCTCAAATGCAAAGATATAATTTTGTCAGGTTTAAATTCAAACCAGCCAGATCTCGATTGAATAACTCGATTAATCTTACATGATTGCTTGAGCAAAGAATATTTAGAGATTACAGTAACTTTGGTTAAACAAAGATTAGCGGCTATAATCGATGTACCTATATAGTCTTTAAAATGTTTAATTAAAGTGTATTCTTTTAAAGTTAAAAAAGTAATATTTGCCACCTATTATTTTAATCAAAGCAAACTTTTTTAAGTTAAGAGATTCGTGTATTTTACTACAATTTCCTAGCAGTGCCTGATCTACTTTTATTGGCTTTCAAACTGTATATTATGGAGTAGCGAAGATGAAGCTTTTGATCCAAGGAAATAACATTACAGTCACAGAATCTATTCATGATTATGTAGAACAGAAATTACAAAAGGCAGTTAAACATTTTCAAAATATAACTGGAAAAGTAGATGTTCACTTGTCTGTAGCTCGCAACTCACGGATCGAAAGAAAACATAAGGCTGAAGTAACAGTGTTTGCCAATGGGACAGTGATTCGAGCTCAAGAAGGTAGCGAAAATCTCTATGCAAGTATCGATATGGTGGCAGATAAAATTGCCCGCCAGTTGCGCAAATACAAAGAAAAGCATTTGGCCAAAAACGCCCATACTCAGACACGCCAAGAAGAAATTGTCGATAGTGAAGATGTAGTAGAAATTAAAGAGCTAAATAGCGATCGCCCAGCAGAGTTACCTGTAGAAGTGGTTAGAACCAAATATTTTACTATGTCGCCGATGACTACCCAAGAAGCATTAGAACAGCTTCAGCTGATCGACCACGATTTTTATATGTTTCACAATAGCGAAACCGATGAAATTAACGTAATCTACAGTCGCAATCATGGTGGTTACGGAGTAATTCAACCGCGTTCGGATAGTAATGCTCGAACAGGAAATTATCCGCATTAAATTTCTCCAGTATGAATTGAGAAACTACTTTTAAAGATAAGAAGGTAAAAAGGTTCGGAGAGTAGAGGAAGTTTTCTTTACTCTCCGAACCTCTTAATCTGAGATCATTTCGCTAATCTCAGATTCTAAAGCAGAATTGAGAGATTGCACAATGTAGGGAAATCCAGCACCAGCAAGACCTTGCTTAATGCGATCGCCCGTTCCTTCAAACACGACAAATAATGGCTTGATCTCCTCACCTGCTTCACTAATCATGTGCTGTTCGTTAGGTGGCATTAACCATTCATAGTCTCGGTCTAGATCAACCTGGGTTTTACGCCAGCGATCAACTAAGTCAGAAAAATCCTCTTCTGGACGATGGATAAAAACAATAATCTCTGTACCCATCTTAATTTTCCACTCTGGATCGCACATCAAAATTGCCAAATCGCACGACAAGGAAGTAGCAACGCGAGGAGTTTTCACTTGTAAAGGATTATTTAAGCTTAATTCTGGTCGGCGGATACGGACTACAGGAAGTGGAATTGTAATTAGACTCTGTTCTGGTCGGCGAATACTGGGTAATACTTCAAGATAAGGGCGATGTTGCTTAAGTAAAGCGATCGCCCCGCTACGAGTACTATATTCAGCTAGTAAAGTTTCGTAGTCAGATTTTTTGATTGATGTCATGGGATTTCGCTGAGTAACTATCCTAACTGGTCGAAGATGGAGAACATGGGCAAATACATTGAAAGTAGAATTGTTCCTACCATCAAGGCAATACCGACCATCATAATTGGCTCAATCATGCTGGTCAGAGCTTTGACTGCCTGTTCTACTTCATCTTCGTAAAAATCGGCGACTTTCTCCATCATGCCGTCTAGTTCACCAGTTTCTTCCCCGATACTAATCATTTGAATTGCCAAAGGCGGAAAAACTTTTTCTTTTTGAATTGCCAAGGAAATCATGCCACCCTGTTGAATATCGTTTTTGGCAGCCATAACTGCGTTAACCAGCACCTGATTGCCAATGGTGTCACAGACAATATCAAAACATTGAAGTACAGGCACACCCGAGCGAGTTAGAGTTCCAAAAATCCGACAAAAACGAGCTACAGCGATTTTTTCATTTAGATCGCCAAACAAAGGTGCTTTCAACAAAAAAGCATCAATCTGTAAGCGACCTGCCGGTGTTTTATAGTAAGTACGGAGCAAAAAGCTAATACCGACAAAAGCCGCAATCGGAATAATGACTTTCCAACTACGAAGAATACCACTGATAGTCAGCATAGTTCTCGTCAGCAGCGGCAATTCTGCGCCTAACTGCTCAAAAATACCGCCAAAAACAGGAATTAAAAAAATGGTCATCCCCAAAAAGGCAATTACCGCAAAAATTCCTACCGTTACCGGGTAAGCCATAGCCGACTTAATTTGGTTTTGCAACTTTGCCATATCTTCTAATAGTTTAGAAAGTCGCATCAGGACTTCGTCGAGTACCCCACCAGTTTCCCCCGCCTCTACCATAGCGACGTATAAATTATTAAAACACTCAGGGTGCTTAATCATTGAATCCGATAAACTAATGCCTTGTTGCACCTCGGCACTAATTGCCAATAAAGCTTTTTTAAGTTTAGGATTAGGAGCTTGGTCTGAAAGGATACCCAAAGCCCGAACAATCGCTACTCCCGCATTTACCATGACGGAAAACTGACGAGAAAATATCGCTTTATCCTTAACCGTTACTTTGGCTAACATCAACTGTAGCTGAGTAAGATCGATTTCAAAACTGGACTTGCTGACCTTACCGACAGCTACATATCTGTTTTTTAGCACTAGACGAGCTTGTTCGGCAGAAGCAGCTTCAATTTTTTCTTTAAAGATTTTGCCAGAATTGTCTTTGACTTTTGCTATGAATATAGACATGAATAAACTAATAGCTGAGTTGGTAATAAAAAATAGTTAGGTTGAAGATCAATTAATGACGTTTGGCATTTTGAGTATTGCTGATCATGCCCATGCCAGCAGCAGCACCTGCAAGACGCTGTAGCTCATCAGGCCGAGAACTTTTAGCCAATCCCTCTTCCATACTTACCACGCCTTTTTTAATCAAATCGGCTAAAGCCTGTTCCATAGTTTGCATCTCCATCTTGGCACCTGTTTGAATTGCTGAATACACTTGAGCTGCCTTCCCTTCACGGATTAAATTGGCGATCGCTGGAGTAACAATCATAATTTCCTGTGCCATGACCCGTCCAAATTCCCCAGGTTTAGGATTTTTCTTTTTGACTAGGGTTTGACTAAAGACGGCGATCAAGGAGTTAGACAACATGGCTCTAATTTGCGCCTGTTGACCAGCAGGAAAAACATCAATCATCCGATCCACTGTTCCTGAAGCAGAATTAGTGTGCAGAGTACCAAATACTAAGTGACCTGTTTCTGCTGCGGAGATTGCCAAAGAAATTGTCTCCAAATCCCGCATTTCTCCTACCAGGATAATATCGGGATCTTCGCGCAGCGCAGCTTTTAGGGCATTGGCAAAACTTTTAGTATCTTCTCCTTTTTGCCGTTGATGAAATAAACTCTTGACGTTATCAAAAACATATTCAATTGGGTCTTCTACCGTCAGAATATGTTCGCCTCGGCTGCGATTGATTAAATCTAGCATCGCTGCTAAGGTTGTAGTCTTACCAGAACCAGTGGGTCCTGTTACCAGGACGAGTCCTCGTGGTCGTTCAGTGGTTCTTCTGACTACATCAGGTAGACCTAGCTGATCAAAGTTGGGAATTTTAGAAGACAATGCCCGCAGACAGGCAGCATAACATCCTCGCTCTTTATAGACATTGACCCGAAATCGAGCTAAACCTTTCACCCCGTAGGAACAATCTAGCTCCCAATGCTGCTCCAATTCCTTTCTTTGATTGTTATTGAGCATACTAAAAATTAACCTTTGGCACTCTTGAGGAGATAGCTCATCACCAATAGGAGTCAATTTACCGCTAATGCGAAAATATATTGGTGCGCCAGCCTGGATGTGCATATCAGAGCCACCCATCTCCACCAATTGCTCCATCATGTCTTCAATCATTAAATCCATAGCTTTTTCCTCTTAAAATTTTCCATAACTTCTCAAACATTGATTACTGTTTTTAAGCTCTTAGCTCTTAGCTCTTAGCTCTTAGCTCCCATCACCTTCACTGTCCTAACTAAAACGGGGAGTCATACAATAAGGACAATCTAACCATTCAGGCTGTAACTCCGCGCTACAGGTACGACAGGTTAAACCACTTTTACGTTTAGCCTTCAATTCGGCTTCTAAGCCTGAGTCAGTAAAGGTTACCCGTTCAACCTCTTCCAGGGTGGTATGACCTTCTTTAACCAAATTCAGACTATATGCCAGGATTGTGATCATGCCTTCATCTACAGCTGTTTCCTTAATGCGATCAGTATTTGCCCCCTCGTTAATTAACGTTTGTAATCTTTCAGAGTTACGCATTACCTCGTATACCCCAACTCGACCTTTATAGCCAACACCATTGCATTTTGGACACAGACTGCCATTAGCTTTAGCGGCGGAAAGCTGTTCTACGTCTAATTTATGAGCTTTGTAAAAAACAATTTCCTCATCTGTCGAGGCTGATAAACCAAATCTAGACAATTCCTCTTTAGTCGGGTTATAGGCAATACGGCATTCGCCACAAACTCGTCGCATTAGTCTTTGAGCCAAAACCCCGACCAAAGCACCAGAAATCATAAACGGTTCAACACCCATTTCATCCAAACGCGCGATCGCACCTGCTGCATCATTGGTATGTAAAGTAGTCAGTACCAAGTGACCAGTTAATGCTGCTTCAATTGCCGTTTTAGCGGTTTCTGGATCTCGCGTCTCACCGACTAGAATCACATCAGGATCTTGTCTTAAGAAAGCTCGCAGAATCGAGGCAAAATCCATCCCTTTTTCGCGAATTACCTGTACTTGGGTAATGCCATCAAGCGAATATTCAATTGGATCTTCAGCGGTACTGATATTAATATCAGGGCTATTTCTCTCGGCTAATACAGAATAAAGACTGGTAGATTTACCCGAACCAGTTGGTCCTGTGACTAAGATGATGCCAAAAGGACGTTTTGCCATATCTCTAACAATCTCTAAAGTAGGCTCGTGAGAAATTAGTTTATCTAGACCTAACTGGGTAGCTGTGTTATCTAAGATCCTGAGTACTACCTTTTCTCCATAACGGCTAGGTAGAGTACTGACGCGAAAATCCACCTTTCTTCCCTGGAACATCCGACGAATTTTACCATCTTGAGGCAAACGCTTTTCAGCTATATCAAGCTCTGCCATAATCTTGAAACGAGCAATTACAGCAGGGATAATGTGTTTCGGCATTTTGTCAAAAGGCTTGATCAAAACACCATCTTTACGATAGCGTATTCTCAAGCCTTCTTCCTGGGGTTCAACGTGGATATCAGAAACCCCATCTTGTAATGCTTTTGCCAAAATTTTATTGACCAGAGTAATAATTGGTGCTGCCTGAGCTTCGTTTACCGCACCCAAGTCATCGGCTAATTCGTCATCTGTTTCTTCTAAATTAAATTCAAAATTATCTAGTTCTAAAGAAACATCAACATTAACTTCTTTTTGCTTAATCGTGTCTTTTTTTACCTGCTCGTCTAAAAACCGATCAATTAGCTCTTGATAGTCAGATTGAGTAATAACCTGTCTTTCAACCGTAATCCCTTTTGGTCGCAGAATGCGATTAAGATCGTCTTGGGCTTCGAGGTTATCTGGATCCACCATTGCCACGACCAAAACAGGTTTTTCACCCTCTTTTTTTTGTAGCGGAATTAGACGGTAACGACGGCAAATATCTAAAGGAATCAGAGAGTTAATCAACTCCCCCATCTGATTATTACTAAATTTATCCGTTTCTATTTCGGGATCGACTGACTCCACGCCGAAAAGAACTTTCAGCTCAAATAAATGATGTTTTTTATATTGACGCAGTAAATCTGGTGGCAGCTGTTTTCCCGTAGCCGATTCTAATATTTCTACTAAAGAGCGTCCCGTTTTGCGACTCTCAGCCAGAGCCTTCTGCATTTGGTCACCATCAATAAACCCTTTTTGTACCAATTGGTTACCAAAAGGGGATAAGTTATTACGTAGGGCGATCGCCCGAGTTTTGTTAGAGGAGGAATAAGCCATAAAAAAGTAAAAATATCTCGGTCATGCTAGCTAGTGTTCCCCAAAGTTTAGTTAAAATTTCAATGAACCCAGACCAAACCTAGTTATTTAAAAAAGTTCCTCAGTTATGGTTTCTAACTCAAGCGGCAAAACAAAATTTAGTTGCGGAAAGAAGTTGTGGAGTCTTGTGTAGTATCAGCCCTACGCAGATCGTCATCTTCGACGACTGGTAATGTTTGACAATCAAATGTCTCTGCCTGGTAACCAGATAAAGTTGGCAAGAAAATATCTTATGATGACTTTAAAAGAGAACTATTTATAGGGTTTGCTAGGCGATCGCCTAGCTATTGATCAGACAGTTCTAATCCAGCCAAGCCTGAATAAAAACTGTTAATTCTGCCAAAGAATGCAATATCTTATATTTTGTACGTGGAGAGACAAATATTCCGATGACTGAAGAGCAAAAACAATCAGAAATCATTTCCGAAAATCCCGAAGTTGTTGTTGTTGATAATTCAGCAGACAATAATCATCCTGCATCAGAGACTATTTTAGAGACAGAGCAAGCTACAGAAATCGATTCAGGAACAGAAGCAGATGGTCAAGCTGCTGATGAGAATGAAGCAATCTTTGCTGCATTCCAGCAAGAAAATGCCAATCTTAAACAGCTTTTAGATGAAAAAAGCCAGCAGGCAGACTTGTCAAAAGCGCAGTATGCTAGATTAGCTGCGGATTTCGAGAATTTTCGTCGTAGAACTGTCAAAGAAAAAGAAAACCTGGAACTACAGGTTAAAAAAAATGTGATCATCGAATTGTTGCCAGTGATCGATAACTTTGAGCGCGCCAGAACCCAGCTTAAACCTGAAGGCGATGGGGAAAAAGCAATTCATTCCAGCTATCAAGGAGTATATAAAACTTTGGTCGAGTGCCTGAAAAAGATGGGAGTGTCGGCAATGCGTCCCGAAGGCCAAGAATTCGATCCTAACTATCACGAAGCAATGTTGCGTCAACCAACCGATGAATATCCCGAAGGAACAGTTATTGAGCAGCTGATCCGAGGATATGTCTTAGAAGATATAATTTTGCGTCATGCCATGGTTAAAGTTGCTGTTCCTCAAGAACCTGTGATAACTTCGGAAGAGAAAAAGACAGAAAACGCAGAAAATGATGATTAAGTAATCCTACGATCCGAAGATGATTAAAGTTTTGGGACTAAATGGAAGTACTGATCATGCATTACGGTATGCCGAATAATACCGCTAGTTTCCCTGTAAACTTTTTGATAATTTATACATAAATGAAAGTTACTGCCTAAGCGCTATGGCAAAAGTTATCGGTATTGACCTGGGAACTACCAACAGTTGTGTTGCTGTGCTTGAAGGGGGCAAGCCCGTAATCATTGCTAACTCAGAAGGTGCGCGGACAACTCCTAGTATGGTGGCATTTGCTAAGGGTGATACTCGTTTAGTAGGTCAATTGGCAAAAAGACAATCGGTCACTAACGCTCAAAATACTATTCACAGCATTAAGCGCTTTATTGGTCGCCGTTGGGAAGACACAGAAGAAGAGCGATCGCGTATTCCCTACAAATGTATTCCAGGTCGGGATGATACTGTCGATGTTCAAATTAAAAATCGTCAGTATACTCCCCAAGAAATTTCTGCCATGATTTTGCAAAAGCTGAAGGCGGATGCGGAAAGCTTTTTGGGTGAACCAGTAACCGAGGTGGTCATCACTGTTCCAGCATATTTTACTGATGCTCAAAGACAAGCAACTAAAGATGCAGGTACAATTGCTGGGCTAGAGGTATTACGCATTGTTAATGAACCCACTGCTGCCGCCTTAGCTTATGGTTTGGATAAACAAGATAGAGAAGAGTATATTCTGGTTTTTGACTTGGGAGGCGGCACTTTTGATGTATCTGTGTTGCAGTTAGGCAATGGCGTATTTGAGGTCAAAGCTACGGCTGGTAACAATCATTTGGGTGGAGATGACTTTGATAACGTCATTGTCCGCTGGATGATCAAAACCTTTTATGCTCAAGAAGAAATCGACCTCAGAACAGATAAAATGGCACTCCAGCGAATGCGTGAAGCTGCGGAGAAAGCCAAAATAGAGCTTTCTGTTGCTCCCACAACTTCAATTAACCTGCCGTTTATCACCGCTGATGAAACTGGACCTAAACATATTGAACTTGAATTAAGTCGAGCTAAGTTTGAAGAACTATCAAAAAATTTAATCCAAAAAACCTTAGAGCCTGTCAGGTTAGCTTTAAAAGACTCAGACTTAAAGCCAAACGAAATCGACCGCATTATTCTGGTGGGAGGTTCGACGCGTATTCCCGCAGTTCAAGCAGCGATTAAAACGATTTTTGATGGAATGCAAATTGATCGCTCAGTTAACCCAGATGAAGCCGTAGCGGCTGGCGCTGCTATCCAAGCAGGAGTGCTAGGTGGTGAAGTAGAAGACGTTTTGTTGTTAGATATTACTCCTTTGTCTTTAGGAATCGAAACTCTGGGTGAAGTCTTTACTAAAATTATTGAAAGAAATACTACTGTCCCTACTAGCAAATCACAGGTTTTTTCTACGGCTGCTGATGGACAAACAACCGTAGAGATTCATGCTCTTCAAGGCGAGAGAGCCATGGCAAAAGACAATAAAAGTCTGGGCAAATTTATGCTAACGGGAATTCCTGTTGCCCCTAGAGGAATGCCCCAAATTGAAGTAGCATTTGAAATCGATGTCAACGGAATTTTACAGGTTTCGGCTCAAGATAAAGGTACTGGAAAACAGCAAAGTATTACGATTAGTAACACTGGAGGTTTAAGCTCTAGCGAAGTTGAGAAGATGCGCCAAGAAGCAGACAACTATGCCGAGCAAGATCGCCGTAACATTGAACTGGTCAAATTAAAAAATCAAGCTGAAAATTTAATTTACAATTATGATTCAACTCTTAGTGAACAAGGGAACTTAATTCGTGATGAGTATAAAGCACAAATTGCCCGTCTTAAAGAGGAGTTCAACATAGCCTGCAATAATCCCCACGCTACCATTAAAGAAATTAGCCAGATCTTAGATAGTCTACGTCAAACTTTGTTAGCCATTGGTACGGAGGTCTATCAACAAAAAAATTCGGAATTAAACAACTCTTTTGCCTTTGAAGATTTTGATGACAATGATGTAGCTGATGCTCAAACCGAAATTGATTTAGCTGCCAACAGCAATAATACTATTAAAGCAGTGGTTAGAGTATCAAATAATGCTCAGATTGAAAGCGGTAATGATTTAGGAATAGATGACGATACGTCTTTTGATGATTATGAATCAGTCGATTAGCTGGTCACAGATGGCATTTTGCCTTAAGTTGATCTAGAACCTGTGGTCGACCAAAATTTAGCCAAATCAAAAATAATTAGCTCTTAGTAGTAACCGTACTATATTTACTGGTTCTGATTTTGTTAAAGTACAATCAATAAAACATAGAAATGAATTAAGATTTTATGGCAGGGGACTACTATCAAATCCTGGGCGTATCCCGTGATGTAGATAAAGATGAACTAAAGCGTGCTTATCGCCGTCTGGCACGTCAATACCATCCCGATGTCAACAAGGAACCAGGAGCAGAGGAAAAGTTCAAAGAAATTAATCGTGCATATGAGGTTCTTTCTGAACCAGAAACTCGCGCTAGGTATGACCGCTTTGGCGAAGCTGGTGTAGGTGGTGCAGCAGGAGCATCAGGATTCGATTATAACGATATGGGCGGTTTCGCCGATATATTTGAAACTATTTTTAGCGGATTTGGTGGAGGCGTTGGCACCAGTCAAGGTCAATCTCGCCGTCGCAACGGGCCAGTTAGAGGAGACGATTTACGATTAGATTTAAAGCTGGATTTTAGAGAGGCGGTTTTCGGTGGCGAAAAACAAATTAAAATTCCCCACCTCGAATCTTGCCAAACCTGTGATGGTACGGGGGCCAAACCAGGTACTGGAGTTAAAACCTGTGGCACCTGTAACGGTAGTGGTCAGGTACGTCGCGCTACTCGTACTCCTTTTGGTAGTTTTGCCCAGGTATCAGCCTGTACGACCTGTAATGGTACTGGGCAGGTAATTGAGGAAAAATGCGGGACTTGTCATGGCGCTGGTCGTCAGCAAGAAACTAAAAAGCTGAAAATTACGATTCCGCCTGGAGTAGATAACGGTACTCGTCTTAGAGTCTCTGGGGAAGGAGACGCAGGAGTTCGTAACGGTACGCCTGGAGATTTGTATGTTTATTTGTTTGTCGAAGCTGATCGAGAATTTACCAGAGAAGGGATTAGCATTAGATCGGAAATTACCATTAGCTACCTACAAGCTATTTTGGGCTGTAATTTGCAGATCAATACAGTTGACGGTAAAGAAGAGCTAACTATTCCCGCGGGTACTCAGCCTAATACAGTACTTACCTTAGAAAATAAAGGCGTACCTAAGTTAGGCAATCCTGTTAGCCGAGGCAATCATTTGATTACGGTCAAGATCAATATTCCCACTAAAATTAACTCCGAAGAGAAAGAATTATTAGAAAAGCTGGCTACCGTTAGAGGAGAAACAACAGGAAAAGGCAACAAGGAAGGATTCTTGGGAGGTTTGTTCCAGAAATGAACTTAGATCCCTTTAAAGGTACGGATAGTTCTACCTCAGATCGCGCAGATGCTTATCTAGATTTACGCGGGACACCTTGTCCGATTAATTTTGTGAGAACCAAGCTTCGTCTTGAGCAAATGTCCCCTGGCTCTTTATTAGAAGTTTGGCTTGATCCTGGTGAACCAATCGAACAAGTTCCCGATAGCTTAAAAATGGAAGGCTATCAGCTAGAGGCGTTGGATGAACGTCAGGATTTCTTTGCGATGTTAGTTCGTCGTCCTGTAGTGTCGTGAGTGATTGGGATTTAATTGCTCGAAAACTAAATAGCGATCGCCCTAATGGTCTAAAATCTGATGTTCCTGATGCGCCAATCTGGGGAACGGTAGTTGCGGTTCAAGCTAACTTTTATCGAGTCAAGCTGGTAGGCAACTTCGCAACCCAGTTTTTGCTTTGTACTCGTCGGACTCGACTCAAAAAAATTGGACAAAAGGTCATGGTAGGCGATCGCGTTTTAGTAGTCGAACCAGATTGGCTCGATGCCAGAGGAGCAATTGCCGAAGTTTTTAATCGTACTACCGAGCTAGAGCGACCACCTGTGGCTAATGCCGAGTTAATTTTGCTGGTATTTGCCTTAGAAGAACCTACTTTAGATCCTTGGCAGCTAAGTCGCTTTTTGGTTAAGGCAGAGTCTACGGCTCTACAACTTTGTTTATGTCTTAATAAGTGCGATCTAATTGAGCCAGCACAACAGCTGTGGTGGCAACACCGTCTTCAGCAGTGGGGATATGATGCTAGCTATATTAGCGTCGAACAGCAACTAGGTATTGAACGATTGTTGTCACGCCTCAAGGGAAAAATTACCGTGGTAGCAGGGCCCAGTGGAGTTGGTAAATCCAGCTTGATTGATGCTTTAATTCCGA
The DNA here is from genome assembly GCA_020692205.1 of Myxosarcina sp. GA_180221_E-2-1-MAG-40_15. Classification (GTDB taxonomy): domain Bacteria; phylum Cyanobacteriota; class Cyanobacteriia; order Cyanobacteriales; family Xenococcaceae; genus Waterburya. The sequence continues at coordinate 6,302 of JAIMKV010000037.1, read as the reverse complement.
CGATTAAGTTACGAGTTGGTAAAGTATCGGGTAAGCTACAGCGAGGTCGTCATACTACACGCCATGTAGAGTTATTTGAGCTTCCTGGGGGTGGTTTGTTAGCCGATAGTCCAGGATTCAATCAGCCTGAGCTGGACTGTCTCCCCAGTAATTTAGCCCATTATTTCCCTGAAGCTAGAGCTAGATTACAGCAAGGAAGCTGTCAGTTTAGTAATTGTCTGCACCGAGATGAGCCAAATTGCGTTGTCCGAGGAGATTGGGAAAGATATGAGTATTATCTAGATTTTTTAGATAAAGCGATCGCGCGTCAAGCAGCATCGCAACAGCAGCCAGACGAAGAATCTAGCCTTAAGCTCAAGGTTAAGCGTTCGGGTAAAAGTCAATACGAACCAAAGTTACAAATTAAAAAATATCGGCGTACTTCTCGCAAAACCAGACAGCAAAATCTTCAGGAAACTTATGAAAGACAGCTAGATGATGAAAGAGAAGATCGACTGTAGATCATTGGTCATACCAAATCCTGTTTATGAATGTTATTAACAAAATTTAGTGTTAACTATCAATTTACAGTTATTTTTTCTCGATGGTGAGGCTGTAATAAATTGGTCAGATCTGGTCCAATGGGAATGATCCCACCAGGATTTAGCGGAAATAAATTACCGTAATAGTCCCGTTTAATGCTTTCCAAGTCACAGGTAGCTGCAACGCCTGGTAACTGATACAAATCTCGCAGGTACGCGCCTAAATTACTGTAATCTTCAATACGGCGCAGATTGCATTTAAACAGCCCATAATAAACAAGATCAAAGCGAAACAAGGTAGTAAATAATCTTACGTCTGCCAGGGTAGGGCGATCGCCACAAAGGTAGCGATTAGTTTCTAAAACTGCATCTATTTCATCTAAGGTAGAAAACACTTCCTGACTTGCCTGTGTATAAGCCTGTTGAGTTTGGGCAAAACCGCAACGATAAACCCCATTATTAACAGTATGGTAAATCTTATCGTTCCACTGGTCTATTTGCGATCTAAGATTTTCGGGATAGAGATCGTAATCTGGATGCTGGGCAAATTGATTAAATTCTGAGTTGAGTATTTGAATAATCTCAGCACTTTCATTATTAACAATTGTGTTAGTCTGATCATCCCATAAAATCGGTACGGTGCAACGCCCCGTGTAACCAGACTGAGATAGCTGATATAGTTCTGGCACGGTGGTGCAACCTAATTCTGGCTCGGATAATACCCAAATTCCCGCATCGGGAGACGGATAGACGATTGACACCGCGATCGCTTCTTCCAGCCCCTTTAAGGCTCTAGTAACTAAGGTACGATGCGCCCAAGGACAACCCAATCCCACATACAAACGGTAACGGTTAGCAGCGGGTTGATAAAGATTATCTGGTTTAGTGCTAATAAACTTTCTAAATTGACTTTCGGGACGAATATATTCTCCCGTTTGGTTACGGGGTGCAAGCTGAGACATCATGATTTGCCACATTGTTGTCCAAACAAACTTGCCCGTTTTCACAATTAACTTGCCTGGAAGAGATTTGTTCTTAGCCATTAATTTTGCTTCTCCATCATGAAAAACCCTGTCGGGGCGATTAGCGTGAATTTTCCCGACAACCAATCATTGCATTGCATAGAAACTCAGGGTTGTGTTGCCGTAGGACTTCTGGCGATAGATCTTTAATCCAGGTACTTCTTTAGCTTGCCAAAGTTGAGGATTGTGTTCGACTGCGATCGCGCCTTCTAGGGTAACTAATTCTAGAGAGGCGATCGCTTTTAAAACAGGTAAATATAAATAACTATCGTAAGGTGGATCGAAATAAATCCAGTCAAACTTTTGTCCCGTCAGCTTTTTAATTTTAACTAATACATCTCCTTGAAACACTTGATAAGATTGTTCTGATTGGGCTACCTGCTGCCAGTTGTGTTCAATTACCTTACAGGCTTTACCGTACTGTTCAATACCTACAACTTTACTTGCACCGCAACATAAAGCTTCTGCACCCATTGAACCATTCCCGGCACATAGATCTAGCCAACTACAGCCTGGAATGCGATCGCGCCAAATGTTAAACACAGCTTCCCTTACCCTGGCAGCAGTGGGACGAGTCCTTTGTCCTGGTACTGTCCTCAGTTGTCGATTGCCATAGATTCTCATACTTTAATCATAATAAATTGCTGGGCGATCGCGCCAAATATTCAAGCCAAATATTAAATAAGGCTTCTTTTAGGCAGTACGAACCGAGAATATTTAGTACATAGTTTTATCAGCTATTGTTATTGTTGGTTATCATAATCGAGCAAATTTTTCCCTGTATTCAATCTCATCATTACTGCGATCATCGTTACGTTATCTTGTGATTTCAATCCATTTAAAACAAAATATAAATTCAAGATAAAGAAAATTATTTCTGCCATAAAGATTAGAAATATTATCTGGCTGTTTAATATTTCTTAAACAGCCAGATAATATTATCAGAAATAACGAATTTATAAGTATACGTCGCCTATAAATATACGGCTGTATTCTCTTATTAAATTTGACTTATTTTAACTACTGATATTTAAACATCATGGAAACAAATAATCTTGAACTAACCAGCCCATATCCAGATTTATTTATTACTTTTACCCCTCACCCACGAAAATACTAATTATGGATTAGAAATAGAAGTTTTAACTAGTAATCATCAAGGAGCAATTCAATCTGTTATTTTCAATTCCTCAATTATCGATAATAGTGATTTTAGAGTTGATTACATTCCTGTAGACCTTAATTTTATCGATCAATTTTTGCGTCAGAAAATCAAGTAGCGTTTACGACATATATTGACTCACAATCAGCAAGTTTCCCTTTCGTTCAAAATGACCTCAATCAATATGGAGTCAAAGCACTTCCAGGCGACAATGGCGAAATAAGAATTGCTCAGATCACAGGAGAAAGCGGAGGAGGTATAAGTATTCCTGGAATAGTATTCACAGTATTCGCAGGCGTTACTTATAGGTTGCTAGAAAATACTCTTGCTGGACAAGGAGCGATCGCTGAAAATTAACTAGATACAACCAGGTAGGTAATACTCACTCTAATTGTTAAATGCTGGGTAAAATTAAATCTTTTTGATCACTTGGCAAGGATTACCAACAGCAATAACATTATCAGGAATATCTTTAGTTACGACACTACCCGCACCAATAGTTACATTCGAGCCGATCAGAACGCCAGGACAAACAATTACCCCACCACCAAGCCAAACATTATCGCCGATGCTAACTGGTGCTGCTAGTTCTTGACCCGATAATCTCAATTTGGGATCTGTAGGATGATATGCAGTATAGATTTGCACCTTGGGTGCGAGTAAAACATCATTGCCCAAATGCACAGTATTGCAATCAAGAATCGTGCAGTCGTAATTAATATATAAATTATTTCCAGCAAAGATATGACAACCGTAGTCGCAGTAAAAAGGCGGTCTAACCGTAAAATTTGCCCCAATATTGCCAAATAAATTAGCAACAATGTTTTTTTGGCGATCTAGTTCATCAGGCAGAGAACAATTAAAATCATTAAGTAGCCGACGTGCGCCAAAGTGCATCCTAGTTAGTTCTTGATCGGTTGCTAAATACAACTCGTTATTCAGCATTTTTTCTCTTTCTGTCTTTTCTTTCATATTTTTGATAACTACAGCCCAATGGTTCGGACAAAATTTGAATAATTTCAAAGACTGAAAGCCTAGAGAATTCGCATTTATCATCAGCAAACTTAATTTAATCAAAGTTAGCTTTATAGCTAACTTGAGAAAAAAGCCAAATTTTGATAACTATTGTCCTGTAAGGCTTACAAGTTCGTTAATAAAACTGTCCGAACCATTGCAGCCATAATGATTTAAAAATCTGTTGTTTAGGCGATCGCACTTAGTGAATCGACTGCATTAAATCCTTAGTTTTACAGACTTGATCAAGAATGTGGCGAACGCGAACAGCTTTCTCCTGAACCTGGTTCAACCAAGTCAGGCGAGTTTTAGTTATCTTGGTCACCTAGAGAAATATTGTTTACGCTTCCACTAAATGCAAAACGTGTCCATCTAAATCTCTAATTGCCAACGCCTGTCTAAATCCCAACTCATTGTGAGACATTTTAACTATGCCAGGAGAAATAAAGCGACAGGGTGCAGAACGCAATTGTGTAGCTAAAGTAGCTAAATCAGCTACTAAGATAACTGTTTGATAGTGCCATAAATCATTAGCCTGACTGTCTGTAGGCATATTTCTACCGTTGGTGGGAGCAAGATATTCTAGTAATTCAAAACCAATACCAGCATCACCTTTCATGCTGTTTACCTGGACTCTTGAACCAAAGACACCAGTAATGTGTTCAAATTCATTGCCGTAATTTTCTGCCTGTAACATCAATTCTAAATTAAGATGATCGCGATATAGTGCAAAACTAGCCTCGGCATCTTTTACTCCCACTGCACTGTGGTCAATTCCCAAAAATAACTTATCTGTTTGTTGCAACCACTTTTGAGCCGCTTTGTCTGGAGGAAATTGAATCAACTCCAGATTGTGTCCATCAGGATCTTTAAAATAAAATGCCTTGACTCCCCCCAGTTTTTCATTCCATTCTGGCAACTGCTGAGGACTAGTAGAAGTATGTTTAACCTTAGATTTACGCAGCTGCTGATAAGCTTTGTCCATATCACTCACCACGATCGCAATATGTTGAAACCAGCGATCGTTACTACGAGAATCAACGGGTATTGGTCGTCCTTGGGGTGTCAGATATTCCATCAAAGAAATAACTTCTTCTCCTAGCTGCATCTGAACAATTCGCATCCGCAGACCAAATATTCCCTGCAACTTTTCCCAATCTTCTCCTGCCACCTCCGTCTCCTTGATTTTTTGAAACGAGAGGACTTCTGAATAAAACTTGACTGACTGTTCTAGGTTGGCAACAGTCATTGCCACATATTGGATATTGGTCATTAACTAGGCTCAGGTTACTTTATCTAAATCTTAATTTATGGAGGGACATAGCGATCGCCGAAACTGATAACTAGCTCTAATTTCTCAGGTTATAACAACCAAGAATTACACAATTTAGTTTTTGCCATCTATCTGAGGTCTGATTAGTTTTGTGATTAATGTTCGTGCCGATCAAAAAAATATATCTTATAGTGGATAAAATATTTTACTAATAATGTAAACAATTCAATTTTCTTTTTATGGAAAGCAAACTAAAAGAACTAATCGGTCAGTCTAATGTTTGGTTATACATCAAAAGTAGTAATGGCTGGCTGAAAAATGTCGAAATTCTAGAAGTAGGGTCAGACGTTGTGACGTTTCGCTACCAGCATGAATCCTCTGCCGAAGTAAAGGTATGGGAAAAAACGACTAGATTAGATAATGTTTTAGAAATAGACATCCGTTTAGTAGCTATACCCAGATGCGAACAGAAGATTCAGGATATGAGAGATAAGTTTACTAGATTGCTTGAGCAAGAGTAATTGACTAAATTGACCATAGCTATTTTCTTTAATATTGAGCTAGAGAAAATTAATTTATCCACTTCAAATTTATATATTGAATAAAGCCAAAATATCGTCGAGATTTACTTCAGTCTACGGCGATTTTTATGACTAAAAACTGGATCTGGTTGACGCAACACATTCGGTTATTACTACTTTAGTTAGAGCCGCTCTTTATTAAGATTTGTCTAGAATATAAAGGTAATCAGTAATTGCCTAAATAAATAGTTTAAATAAAATCTAATTAATCAACTATTAAATTTAAATCTTGCTAGGTAATTGTTGAATCTAAGCTACCTGTATGGAGGTAAAAATTATGGATAAGCTAGAAAATAAGCTGTCTATAGAACAAGAATTTAATCATCGAGTCTTTGCCAGTAGAGTACAAACATTGTCTCGTGAAGAGGCTCAGGACTTATTAGTCCAACTACACGAACAAATGCTACATAAAGACAATATTTATAAGCAGTTGATTTTGAACCAAGAGAGAGATATTGTCGATTCTCTATTCGATAGTTAATAAGTAACTAAATAAGATCAACAAACAAGCGAATCTTAGACTTCTCTAAATTAATCTTAGGGAAGTTTTTTTGTGGTTATATATATTTTCAGCTATTAGCTTTTAGCTACAGGAGCGTAGTAAGATAAACTATCTAATAACTTATTAAGTATCTGTATCTGTTAATAGGTGATTAATAACAAGATAAATAGTTGTCAATACAACCCATCTGTATTCGCGCAGGGGACTCCCGTTAAAGAACGAGAGCG
>JAIMKV010000124.1 GCA_020692205.1 Myxosarcina sp. GA_180221_E-2-1-MAG-40_15 | reverse complement strand
CCGAATCCTCAAGCAGTTTTTGAAACGGTTGCCAGTCTACAAAAGCAATCAAATAATCAAACTGCTCTTGGAAATTCTCTTTCTGCTATATCTCCAGAGGCAGTAGTTGAAAATACGAATTCTCAAAAACAACAGGCTTTATTTCAACTGTGCAACTCGGTAGAATTATTAAGTCAAACTATATCTCAATTAAGTTTCGACGATGGAGAAAATGTTTCATCAGCGCAAAATGACAAGCAACCTAGATCTACCGCTCAAAAATCATCGTCTCCAGCCAAGAAAGAGCAAATAAGCGTTTTTTCTGGCGATAAGAATCCGAATAATTCCGCTCGGAGTAACGGTAATGAAGGAGCGAAAAAGAACAATCGTCCTCCATCAATCGAACCAAGTGGTGAATCAACCGGAAAGAATAAGAAAAAGCAACAGCGCACTATAGAGGCAGAACGCGATATCAATCGAGCAATTGACACAGTAATAGAATTTAATAATGCTCATGGGCGATCGCATCAAGATAAGTGGTATATCGGTATCGGTTCGATTCGGACTCTGACTGGCAGAGGAGATAAGGTAATCCGTAGAGTTCTCCAACAGCGAAAAGATGTTCAACAGCATCATCAACTTCATCAACTCGACCAGTCTCACAACCTTAAAGGTCGCGATGCTACTCCCATTGATGAAGTTATTCAACTCGAACGAGTAGATTCTAAGCTAGATTGACCAACCCTCAAGGTTTTTTCCCTATCTGGCAGTCAAAAGTTTACTAAGCTTTCATCGAAAACGAAACATGATTGAGAAACGTATTAGGAGAAGAAGGAGAATTGGCGATCGCTCGGAAATAGAATTTGAGCGCGGTCGCGCTCAAATTGTTGACACCAAAAGATCGATCGATCTTAGTGAAGAAGCTCTAGAAAAAAGTAGTGATGAGGCTTTATCTTCAGACTATACAAATAAGCCGAATCTATCAAGAAGCGATCGCCTACAATTTGATTCGATTCGAGCCGAATTTGCCAAGGAAAAACAGTATTATTCGGGAGAAACCGACTACTTAGATGATACTCACGACTGGTTCGATGATGGTGATGAATTTGTCTCCGATGATTACTGGCATTTTCTCGGTCTTTATGAGTAATTAGATACTGATGTTACGCTTTTTAACGTTTTTGTAATAAAAGGTCAATCTCCATCGTGGAATATATAGAAGTCTTCTAAAACTTGAAGCAGCTTTTCTTCAAGAGGTGAGAGTTCTGGTTTGTCTAATTTAGCCAGACCATTGAGAACCCAAAGAGCAGCAGCATCCAGTTTTCCTGTTTGATGTAATGTGGTCATACGAACTCCAACCTCTTCAATAGCTCGATATTCCTCATCATTAAAATTTCTGGACTTTAAGTTATCGTTAGGTACGGATAGTTGGTTATTCCAAGTATTGACGATACAGCTTCCATCTTTCGCTTCCTCGACAATGCACCAACTACCTCCCAAACCTTTGAGTTTATTATTACCTCGAACAACAATTTGGCAGACTTCTCCCTCGGTAAATGGATTGAGTTGAGTCTCGTCATCAGCTAAGTACAAATTGACTGCTTCGGCGACAATAGAACTGGAGGGAATTTTACCATCAGAAACCGCGATCGCCATTTGCCAAACTTCTACTTGAGCATCTGCTTCTAATTTGGCTTTGACAATGGGTCTTAACGGTCGTTGGCGAGTCGGTAATATTGGTTGCCGACCAATGGTCGGCATCTCTTGAGATGATGAGGCGCGATGCCTCTGGCTAGCTGAGTCCTTTAGGGCAACCGCAATCGAGTAAATTTTGATAGAATTTGGCTGCTGCGATTTTGAGATAGGCATAATCGCTGCTGTAGCCGAATATATCTTGGCAAAATTCCATCAAAACTGAGATGGGTATTGCGATATAGTCGTTCTTCTTTCAGTTGAGCTAATGCCATACCTAAGATGTAAAAGGCATTTCCCACTTGTTCGATAAGGCGCGATCGCGTCGTTAATTCTTCAGCATTTAAAGCTTCAAAAGCAGGGATACGTAACTCATGGCTTTTGGATTTAGAGGATCGGGGTTTAGCTCTTTGAAACACCATAGTTACAACCTTCGCGAACCAACTAGGGAAATTTTACCATTTTAGGAGGGTTTCTTTGGTTAAATGCGAGCAAGTAGAAAATCCGATTATCATTAACCGCAACAATCATCAAACAGCTTATGCTTCAAGTGACAGATTCATAGGGGTAAAGTGAGGGTGTCCTAAAGGATAAGCTCGCAAATGCTTTAGCACATTGTACCCTTGTGGTATACCGCTTCGCATATCGTTACTTTTCATCAAACCCCTTTTCTGTATTGCTTTGCAAGTCTATAGTCTATTTTTTGTCCCGTACAGAGAGAAAAACTTTATAAACAAATATATCAAAAATATTTGACCGTTAATACTTTTGTTTAGGGCTAAATAAGAGCCCAAGTCTAAATAAATAAATAATCAACCAATATTAAGTGCCAAAAATTAACTGCTCTAATTAAAGAGCCAAATTAATCTGCAAAAAAGACGAAGAAACTGAATAAAATCTGGTTTTTGCGCTAAGTTTTTAAACAATCGCGTTTTTTATGATTTTATTCAGCCAACTTTTACATGAGAAAAATACTTTTTTTTGCCTAGCTAAACTCTAATCCTTATATACCTAGCGTAACAATGAGACATTCTGACGCTAAAATTAGTGATAAAACAAGTAGTACCAAAAAACGCTCTCACAAATCTAGTATCAAGAGTAAATCCGATTTCAATTCTAAAAAAGAAACAAAATCTCCTACAGAAGCACAACTGTGTCAAAACAGATTCTACGAAGAATGTCCTAGTAGCGCAATAACTGACACGGTTTATACGGCAGGAGTCGCAGGCATGGAATTTTGGGCATTAAGACACGATAGTTTAAACGGAGGAAAAGACTTTTCTTCTGGTCGAGTCGAGCTGCAAATTCGAGATAGATTCGATCTAACTGACTTTGCCGAGGTAGCGTATCAGACCAAAGAAGTTATTGCTCATCAGTTTGGCGAGCAAACACTGAAATTACATTATGCCTTGTCTGCGATTGCTTTTCGTAAACCTGAAGCTTGGAAAGAGGAAATTAAAGTATCAGTATCTAAGCTACTGGCTGACTTTGGTGAAGAAAAAAAAAAGAGACGCTACATACCTAAATCAGAACGAAAAACCAATAATAAATCTTCTACTCGCTATTTATCAAAAGAAGAAAGACTAAGACAAATCGCCCATCATGTATATTTATTAAAGCGATTAGAAGTTTGGGTGCGAGAATGGCGGATACGAAGCAAAGGAGTATTTGCTATTGAAAGATCTAACCTATGGGAAATTTACAGCATAACCGACATTGTTAAGGATAATGCTCGTGGAAAATCTCCTTTAATTGATATTGAAATTACCTTTCGCCCTGGCTTATGGTTTGAAAAATTTGCAGGTCATAAATATCTACGCGAATTTGGCTATTTAACTCAAGAGGCATTAAAGCTAGATCCCTATAAAGAGGGAATGGCTTTAAGGCTAGCTTATTTTGCTCTATTTGCCATACAGTCCAATAACTATGGAAGTTATTATCAAATAGAGGCTCTCTTGAGACATATTGGTTATGAAAGTGAAATAGCAGCAGCCAAAGTAGAACGAAACATTGCCTTAAACTTAAAACGCAGCTTCGACCGAGGACTCAGAACTTTAAGAAGTTTTGAGCATCCCTATAGTTTTACATATGACTTAAATGTTCCTCAATGGGTTCTTCCAGACAGCAAAATTAAAAAGCCTAAACACTGGTTCGATCGTTGGTTAGCGTGTAGTGGCACTTTACAACAACCAGAAATAACCTCAGAACACTTAATAGAATCTATATTCGTCTCTTCTCAAGAAAAAACGACTCCAAAACTGGACAAAAAAACAGTGAAGAGTGAACAACTAGTGAAGAGTGAACAACTACTTTCCTTTGGCAAACAAATTAGAAAAGCTCGTAAAGCTAATGGAGAAAGCTTGAGAACTATGGCGAAACAAATCAATATTTCAAGTTCTCGTTTATCTCAAATAGAAAATGGTTGCTATCCTCATCCAGTCAGCTCAACCTTGAAAAACAGGCTTTTAGCTTATTTAGGTTTAGATAGATAGCTAACCATAGCTTGCTTAAACAATTTTACACATTCCGTTTAAACCCATAAACCACTACAGTGAAAGGTTTATGGGTTTTGTATTCAGTTTTATTTGTGTTTAGAAGTGTTTAGGAACTCCTAAACAGTAATTAAAATTAACAAATCCTCAAAACAATATATGGCAATGCTTTTCAGTCTTAAACACTTTAGGGTTATTCGGAATCATTTTGGGGTTATTCGGAATCATTTTGGGGTTATTCGGAATCATTTTGGGGTTATTCGGAATCGCAATTTTTATAAAAAGCTATATAAAATCGGGCTTTCAGCAAATACATATTTGTTTAGGAACTCCTAAACATAGGTAGTTTAAGCTTCTGGCAAAATGATAACTGTCTCATTTATTTATCGAAGCAAATATGACTTTATTTAGACCGTTAATTTCTTTCAATTTATTTAACTAAACAAAAAAGAGCCAAGACCCAATGATGCCGCCAAGCAAGTGTCTAAGCTCCTTTTTATTTCTCTGAGTTGAGAAACGATATTTAATATCCTATTGAATATTGTATCTTTAATTATTCAGAGTTGTACAGCGATCGCCAAATTTTTGTCAACTCGACCTTTTATAAGCTAGTCTGCTGTAGAGTTTTTTTCAATGCAGATACTACTTCTAAAACTTTTTTAGGCATATTCTTGTGTGTATATATTGAAAGATTACGGTCGTCAAAAACTTACGTTAGCTGTGAAAAAAGTTTGCTATGACACGGGTTAAAGGCTCCTCATAAAATATGGAGTCTCGATTAATGACGCAAACATTGCCACAACAATTTGCTGTTTCAGATACGTTTTGTCAAAAACAACTACCAAACCAACTAACATTTGCCGAATATCAAGAACTCCGTCAAGAAAGCGGCATTCACCCTGACTTGATCGAGCTAAACTTTTTCCACTTAGAAGGAAATACAGCATTAGATCGCCTGTTCATTTCTGACAAACTAAAAAGAATCAACACGGGTGCAGTTAGCTACGCCGTCCTCAAACGCTATTGCCATGTTGAAACAGGAGGCTGGTGGGTTTCAGGAGTCGATGTCAATAACAATTATTCTGAAGATATCTGGGGACAATTTAAACCCACAAAGCCCAGACTATCGGCAGACAAAGGGAAAATAATTAAATATGAAGCTCCTCCTAAACACCCGACAGGGATCATTGCCCTGAAAGTTTCTCAACTTCTTTGGCATCAAGTAGGAAAACAAAATAACATCAAGTTATTTTTATCTCCTCTAAGCCTGAGACTGCGAGACAGAAATCCCTCGCTATCATTTTGGTCATGGGTAGTAAATAATCCTGGAGTTCCCTTAGTCATTACCGAAGGAGCTAAAAAAGCTGCTGCTTTGCTGAGTTTAGGTTATGCAGCGATCGCCTTACCTGGTATTTTTAATGGCTATCGCCAACCAAAAGATGAATTTGGCAGAAAAACAGGACTGGCTAAACTAATTCCCCAACTGCAAGTCTTTGCTACTCCTGGACGTAAAGTTTATTTTGCTTTTGATCGAGATACCTTAGCTAGTACAGTAAATAATGTCAATATAGCGATCGCCAAAACCGGCAAACTTTTTACTAAAGCTGGAGTTGATGTTAAGGTAATTTGTTGGCAAGAGTCAGACGGACATAATAAAGGAGTTGACGATCTAATTGTCAATAGCGGCGCAGAGGCATTTCATCAAGCTTATGCTCAGGCATTATCTCTCTCTACTTGGTTGGTGCAAACACAAGTCCAATTAACCTATAAAGCCAATATTCAGGTTAATCGACGCTACTTAGGTTCTTTAAGGGGGGCAGAAGTGAGACTGGAAGACGAGGAGACTGGGAGAGGAGAAGAGGGGGAGAGAGGGAGAGATGGAGTACAGCATTTCCCTAGTCTCCAAGTCCCCAAGTCCCCAAGTCCCCTCCACATCCCCAAAACTGCCAAACTTATCTGTCTCAAATCACCCAAAGGCACAGGCAAAACCCATTTACTCGAACAAATAGTCAATCAAGCCACTAAAGAAGGAAAGTGGGTATTACTACTAACTCACCGTATCCAATTAGGAGAAGCATTATGTCAAAGAGTAGGACTTCCTTACCTAACCGAAATTAAAACCGTTGAATACGGAACTGTTCTGGGATATGGACTCTGCATCGATTCACTACATCCCAAATCTGGTGCCAGATTTGATGCCAATAACTGGCAAGATGGAATAGTAATCATTGATGAAGCAGAACAGGTAATTTGGCATCTGCTCAATTCTGCTACCTGTGCTGCTGAGCGAGTCGAGATCCTGACTCAATTCAAAACTCTAATTCAAAATAATCTTTCAGGCGATGGAAAAGTCTATCTAGCCGATGCAGATCTATCAGATGTTGCTATTGACTATATTCGCTCCCTAGCCAGTTTTCATATCGAACCTT
>JAIMKV010000036.1:248-46773 GCA_020692205.1 Myxosarcina sp. GA_180221_E-2-1-MAG-40_15 | reverse complement strand
TCTTCTCTCTTGCAACTATTTATCTCTTTTTGATACCTGAATACTTACATCTTTACCTTGATTTTACCGTTAAATAAGTCATAAATAAGGGAAATTCAAGCTAATTTTGCTGGTTATGAATCGAATTTTAATTGCTGAAGATGAACCCCGAATTGCTTCTTTTTTAGCTAAAGGATTACGGGCAAAAGGTTATACCATTACAATTGCCACCAATGGGCTGGAAGTGGTTTCTATGTCATTGGATCATAATTTTGACCTGCTTTTGCTCGATTTGGGACTGCCGAAAAAAGATGGTTTAGCTGTTCTTGAAGAATTAAGAGGACAAGGAATATCTTTACCCATTATTATTCTGACAGCCCGTGATGATCTTCAAGATAAACTAGCTGGACTCGAAGGTGGCGCAGATGATTATATGACCAAACCCTTTCGTTTTGAAGAATTGCTAGCACGAATCCGTCTACGGATGAATGTTGCTCAACCAGCTACTACTAACAACCAAACGATCTTAACCGCCGAAAATTTGACCCTCGATTTATTAACTCGTCAAGTAACTTTTAAACATCAATTAGTCGAACTATCTGAACGAGAATTTACACTCCTAGAAACGTTTATCCGACACCAAGGACAAGTACTGAGCCGAGAACAGTTATTAGACCATGTCTGGGGATATAATTACGATCCTGGCTCAAATATTGTCGATGTCTATGTCGGTTATTTGCGCAAAAAGTTAGCCAATGATTTAATTGCCACGGTTCGAGGAGTCGGCTATCAATTTATTAACAACCAAGCCAGAATAAAGGGTAAATATTAGCTTTTAGCTTTTAGCTTTTAGCTTTTAGCTTCAAACTTCAAACTTTAATCGCATTACATGACCAAAGCCAAAACCCGTAACTCTTTTTCAATTCAACTGCCTGGGTTAAGAAAATTGCTGTCTTATCGTAGGACATGGCTCAGAGGCGATATCTTAGCGGGTTTGACGGTAGCAGCTTATTTGATTCCCCAGTGCATGGCCTATGGAGAGTTGGCAGGAGTTGAGCCTGTAGCGGGTTTGTGGGCAATTTTACCGCCGATGATTATTTACGCCATATTTGGTTCATCACCCCAGCTGTCCATTGGTCCAGAATCCAGTACCGCCGTGATGACGGCAGTGGCGATCGCACCTTTGGCAGCAGCGAGAAGCGATACTTATGTTAGTCTAGCTGCTTTGCTGGCAATTATTATGGGACTGGTGTACATTGTCGCCTATGTTGCCCGACTAGGGTTTTTAGCGGACTTACTGTCCAAACCAGTTTTGATTGGTTATATGGCTGGTATTGCCCTAATTATGATCGGCGGACAAATCGGCAAGATTGGCAAGATCGAGATTGAAGCGGATGCTTTTTTTGGGCAAATTAGCGAATTTGTCAGTAAGCTACAGTTAGCTCATACTCCGACGCTGATTTTAAGCATTGCCGTTTTGGTTTTTTTATTTGCTCTCCAGCGTCCCTTTCCTAATGCACCCATCCCTTTAATAGCTGTTTTACTCTCCACCGCTGCAGTGGCAATATTTAATCTAGATAATCGTGGGGTGGCGGTAGTGGGAGAAATACCCGCTGGTTTACCTCAGTTTGCTATTCCCCAAGTATCTGTTCAAGATTTAAGTTCTCTGGTTGCTTCGGCAGTAGGAATCTCGATTGTCGGTTATTCTGATAACGTCTTGACAGCTAGAGCATTTGCTAATCGCAATAACTATAAAATTGATGCTAATCAAGAATTGTTAGCTTTGGGTGTGGCTAACTTCGGGAATGGATTAATGCAGGGATTCCCGATCAGCAGTAGCGGCAGTCGTACCGTGATTGGTGATTCTTTGGGTAGTAAAAGTCAGTTGTTTTCTTTAGTAGCAATGGTAGCAGTAATTATTGTCCTGTTGTTTCTCCGCCCTGTGTTAGCCTTGTTTCCCAATGCAGCTTTAGGTGCGATTGTTATTTATGCTGCGACTAAACTAATTGAAGTTTCCGAATTTATTAGGCTGTATCGATTTCGCCGTAGTGAGTTTATTTTGGCGATCGCCACTACCATTGCCGTACTAGCAACTGGTATTTTAGTCGGCGTGGGAATTGCGGTTAGCTTATCGGTAATTGAGCTATTTTATCGGGTTGCTCGTCCCCACGATGCCGTATTAGGCACAGTTCCCGATCTACCTGGACTCCATGATATTGATGACTGGGAAGGAGCAACAACCATCCCAGGATTGTTGATCTATCGCTATGATGCGCCTTTGTGTTTTGCTAATGCGGAGAATTTTAAACAGCGATCGCTCGAAGCCATTCAAGCCGAAACAACTCCCGTTGAATGGTTGGTTTTAAACATGGAAGCCAACGTCGAAATAGACATCACCGCTATTGATATGCTGGCAGAATTAAAAGCTGAAGTAACCGCTAAAAATATTATCTTTGCGATGACGCGAGTTAAACAGGATTTGTATCTGGAATTAAAAAAAGCCGAGTTTCTCAAAAATATGACCGCCGAACATATTTATCCGACATTACATACAGCGATCGCCGCTTTTGAACAACGTCAAGGTTCGGGCAATTAACAACCACTAGCTTAAGCATCTAGAAAAACATCACCTCCAGCAGCGATTAAATCCTCAGCCTTGACTTCATTGAGAATAGCTAAGGTTTCATCACCAAAAGAAAGTGCCGTATTATTATCTAGCTGAGTAATCGAAACAGTTTCAGAAGTAATGCCAGTATAAAACACTAAAGTATCAAACTCGATTTGAAAATCAGTCATAGAGCATATCATCGCCACCTTCAGAAGTATAATCATCATCACCTCTAATCCAGTCATTACCATTACCACCCCAGGCAAAATCATCACCGAGTCCGCCTTGAATCCAATCGTCACCGTTCAAGCCATTAAGGCGATCGCTTTCGTGATCTATAGATGAGGAAGAGGAATGGGATTGATGTTCTTCATGCAATAAATTACTCATGTCAATTCTCCTGACTAGTGTATTGATGCAGCCAAAATGACGAAGTTAACTTAAATCATCTTTATTCATCGCAAGTAACTAGCAATCAACCCGAAAATAACGTTAAGGAGACTTCATGAATGGCTAAGCAAAAGTCAGTCATTCTCCATTTTGGTCTGATTAATTTATCCTGATATTTTGTAGTTCTGTTTCAGCAAAAAGTTAGCAATAACTTGTTACCGAATCAATTAATTTAGTGATAGCTTTAAATTAATAACATTCTGCCAAAAGCTGGACAGCTTATTTGATTATTTTTGAGGCTTAAATATTTTCGTTTTTCTTTGATTTGACACTTATTCAACCACAAGCCTCAAGCTATTAAATAAGAAAATAAGGCAATCAAGTGCTTTTTAGACTAGTTTTTAGCAAAAAAGATGTAGATAAATTAATGATCAAGCTAGAAAACTATGTTTCAGATTTAGTCTTTTGTAGTTTGATATTTACTTTTATCTCACTCAGGCAGAATATTGCTGGAAATTTATTAAATTAATATTTTACTACTTTTAATAGTAGCCAATCAAGATAATTTGTCGTCAAAAAGTTTAAATAAGTTAACTAATATTTTGGATATAAATACTTACTGCACTTTTCACCAGCACGGTTGGATCTGCGCCCGCAGGTGGCGCATCCCCCGCGTCCAAATGAGCGGTATCCGTGATAGACGAACTAACTAATCAACAACGGAGTCTATTCAACTGAAAACGGCTGTAAGCTCTACCCAAAATAATTGTTCATTGCTTCGATGAACCCTTTGCGTTAATAATTAAAAAGTAGGTAACAATACTTGGTTTTAATCAATAACGGCGATCAGCGCGATCGCTCTCTAGAGGATAATAAAATGTTGGACACTCAATCAATTTTAGAAGTATTACGTCCCGTACAAGACCCAGAGCTACACAAAAGTCTTGTCGAGCTAAATATGATTCGCAACGTGACGGTAGATGGAGGAAAAGTCAGCTTTACTTTAGTCTTAACCACTCCTGCTTGTCCCCTAAGAGAATTTATTGTGGAAGATTGTCAAACTGCGGTCAAAAAACTTCCAGGAGTAGAAACAGTAGAAGTAGAAGTAACTGCCGAAACTCCTCAGCAAAAATCTCTACCCGATCGCACCTCGGTTCCAGGAATCAAAAATATTATTGCCATCTCTAGCGGCAAAGGCGGTGTAGGCAAAAGTTCTGTGGCTGTTAATGTAGCGGTGGCTTTGGCTGCTAAAGGTGCTAAAGTCGGCTTATTAGATGCTGATATCTATGGTCCTAACGCGCCGAATATGTTTGGCTTATCTGATGCCAAAATTGCGGTCAAGCAAGGCAGTAATAGCGAAATACTAGAGCCTGCGTTCAATCATGGTGTGAAGCTAATTTCTATGGCATTTTTGATTGACCCAGATCAGCCAGTGATTTGGCGAGGTCCAATGCTCAACGGTATTATTCGCCAGTTTCTGTACCAGGTAGAGTGGGGCGAACTAGATTATTTAATCGTGGATATGCCCCCAGGTACAGGAGACGCTCAATTAACTATGGCTCAGGCTGTACCGATGGCAGGGGCGGTAATTGTCACCACGCCTCAGACTGTATCTTTGATTGATGCCCGTCGTGGTTTAAAAATGTTCCAGCAGTTAGGCGTAAATCTCCTAGGAATTGTGGAGAACATGAGCTATTTTATTCCTCCTGATCTGCCCGAAAAAAGCTACGATTTGTTCGGTTCTGGCGGTGGTGAAAGAACGGCGCGAGAATTAGATCTTCCTTTATTAGGCTGCGTTCCCTTAGAAATTGCCCTAAGAGAGGGAGGAGACAACGGGATTCCCATTGTAGTTGCTGATCCTGAGTCGGCATCGGCTAAAGCTTTAGTGGCGATCGCTGAACAGATTGCTGCCAAAGTCTCGATCGCGGCGTTTGCATAAATTCAATAGCTATTAGCCATTAGCTAAAAGCTAAAAGCTTAAAAGATAATTTTTTTGGCTCATCCGTTATCGAATACAGTTCCCACCTCTAAACGCATTCCATTGACAAAATCCCAACCAGATTGAGCGCGTTTTCCAGCAAGCTGAACTTGTTTGAGGAGCAGCAGACCTGAACCTGTCTGCACTACTGCACCTTGGTTTTTGAGCTTCTGGACTATTGCTCCAGGTTGACCCGTCAGCGAAGCTAATTCTGGATATTGCTGCTTTAGACTGCTATATTCTTCTGGCAGGCTATTGAGCGTACTTTTAGTAATCGGCACTGTGGCACTAAGCTTGAGTTTTTGATCTTGTAAGGTAGCAAAACAATTGGGAAAAAAACCGCGTACTTGATTATGGATGGCGATCGCACTTTGTGACCAGTCGATCGCAAAGTCGGATTTCTCAATTAATCTGGCATAAGTAGCCAGGCGGTCATCTTGAGGAGTAGGCGTAATTGCCTGAGCTTCTAGTTTAAATAAAGTTTCTAATAACAAATCTGCTCCTTGATTAGCCAGAATTACCGCTAAATCATGAGCATTATCCAGCAGCTTAATTTCGGTTTCGGCCTGAAGCAAGATATCTCCCGTATCCATGCCCGCATTCATTAACATCGTCGTAATTCCCGTAGTGCGATCGCCATTAACCATACTCCATTGAATGGGCGCAGCACCACGATAGCTTGGTAACAAAGAACCATGCACGTTAATGCATCCTAATCTAGGCATAGCCAAAATTTCAAGGGAGAGAATTTGCCCATAAGCTACAACTACGAAAGCATCTGCCTCAGTAGCTTTAAGTTGAGCCAACGTTTCTTGCTCTTTTTTAATCCTTTTAGGTTGCCATATTGGTAAACTATGCTCTAGTGCTATCTGTTTTATGGCTGAGGACTGAGTCTGATTACCTCGACCTCTTCTCTTATCAGGTTGCGTTACCACAGCTAGAACTTCGATATCAGATTCAAGCAGTTTGATTAAAGTTGGGACGGCAAACTGAGGCGTACCAAAAAAAACTATTTTCATAGATTTAATAATTGTGTGAAAGCGAAATCAATCGGCGGTTACAGATTACTATTTAGGACTGTTGTTTATTGATGGTAAAAAACTCAAGCGTTAATCAATTACGCCAACTGCTTTTACTGGCTGCTCAATTTCTGCTTGATAAACTGGCAGTTCAAACCAAAAGGTAGTCCCTACACCTACTTCGCTGTCGATATAAACTCGGCTGTTGTGCTTCTCAATGATGTTCCTAACAATGGAAAGACCCAAACCAGTACCTTCTAAAGTATGAACCCGATTTTCTACTCTAAAGAAGCGTTCAAAGATAGCTTCTTTATCTTCGGCGGAAATGCCAATTCCCGTATCAGCCACTTCTATTTTTACCGCTGGTTGATTTAAAGTATTAGATTGCGCTGAAGTTTGGTAGGCACGAACGGTAACCTTCCCTCCTGAATTAGTAAATTTCAGACTATTACCAACTAAATTGGTCAAAACTTGTAATAGTAGATCGTAGTTGCCCATGACCGATGGTAAATTAGGCTGCAATTCCTGATGTAGTTCAATTTCCTTGTCTTTGGCGTTTAATTGGCAGGTTCTTAAAGTCTGTTCGATTGGTTGATTTAAATCGACCTCACTCAAATTATAAGTGCGGGATGATTCTAAACGAGATAAGTCCAAAACATCATTAACTAAACGAGTAAGACGATCTGTCTCATGGTTAGCCGTATCCAAAAATTCTCGACGCTGAACTTGGGTCAAATCTTCACCATACTCTGATAAAGTTTCAATAAAAGATTTAATGTTAAACAGAGGTGTTCTTAGTTCGTGAGAAACATTACTAATGAACTGGCTTTTGGCTTCATTTAGTTCTACTTCACGGGTAATATCCTGAACCGTCATCGCAATTCCTTTGATGTTGGTGTTACCACCATCCAAAACCCGACTTAATAAAACGCGGATAGTTCTAGGCAAGGGTTTGTGCAGCGTAATGCGAAATTCATCTCGATCGCTAACATGATGCCGTTCAGATTCGGGCAAAGATAACGTTGATTGAGGTTCTAGTTCAACCTTTCTCTCAATCATCTGATAAAGAGGTTTAGTTAATTTGATGGTTAACTCTGAGGGAAGTCGATGCAGCACATTATCGCCGATCACATTTTCTGACCACCCAAAAATATTTTTAGCGGTAGGGTTGACCAAAATAATCTGCATATTAGGATCGATTAGTACCGCACCATCAGCGATGGTAGAAACTAAAGTTTCTAACTTAGCTTTTTCGGCGGTTATCTCTTCAATGTTTTGCTCTTCATAGTTTTCTAGCTTTTCTGCCATTAAATTAAAGCTAGCGATTAATTCACCCAATTCCCCCCGCAGAGGCAGATCGATTCTCTGTTTAAAGTTTTTGGCGGCAATATTTTTTACTCCCACCAAAAGCTCTTTAATCGGTCTGGTAATCATCAGTGCATTAAAGACATTACCCAGAATGACCATCGCCCAAATCGTAATAAACACGGCAATAGTTACATCTCGCGTCAGATTAGATGATGCCACAATTGTCGGGTTGGGATTGATTCCCACTGCCAATACTCCTAAATACTGACCATCGTGACGTAGAGGCACAAAAACATCTGTAACTTGTCCGTTAGGGGTCTGATGCTGTCGCACAAAGGGCAAATCGCTGTTTTGAGCGTAGTCTTCAGGTAGCTTGATGCGACGTTTAATCGTGAGCGAGTTTTGAACTTCAGCTTGAGAATAGGGAATACCAAAAAAAATACTGCCTGAGCGATCGGCATAGATTAAATAGCGGATGCTAGAGGTGCTGCGATAGAAACGAGTCGAGAAATCAGCTAGACCCTGCATATCGTTTTCCGCCACTAATGGTGCAGCATTTGAAGCAATCAAAATACTGAGATCGCTGCCAAAACGAGTGTCATTAATATTGGATTCTAATTGAATCGTATTAACTGCCCAAAAAGTCAAACTACTCATAATCAAAGAAACCACCAAAGTGGCAGCAGCCATCAGTTTTGTCTGGAGGGTAAATTCCGACCACCAGAGGGCAATAATTTCTTTGATTTTGGTAATAAAGGTCAGCAATTTATTCAACAGTAATAACAAATGTTAAGTTGTCTGAATTATAGTGTACCAATTGCGTAACAAGATGTTGAGTAAATCTGGTAATTTGATTCAAGTTAAGTTTAATTTTAGCGATACTTGTGTCCGATATCACGACGGTAATACATTCCTTCAAACTGCACAGATTTTACTGCATCATAGGCGATCGCCACTGCTTGAGCAAAATCATCCCCGATGGCAG
The DNA here is from genome assembly GCA_020692205.1 of Myxosarcina sp. GA_180221_E-2-1-MAG-40_15. Lineage (GTDB taxonomy): Bacteria > Cyanobacteriota > Cyanobacteriia > Cyanobacteriales > Xenococcaceae > Waterburya. The sequence continues at coordinate 38,506 of JAIMKV010000036.1, read as the reverse complement.
TAATGCCCAACACCCTGCCACCATCGGTAACTAAGCGATCTTGCTGTAATTTAGTTCCTGCCTGAAATATAATTACTCCTTCTTGGTTAACTTCACTAATACCAGCGATCGCCTTTCCTGTTTCGTAGGCATCGGGATAACCACCAGCAGCAGCCACCACACATACGGCACTTCCAGCTTTCCAGTTGAAGGGTGGCAGTTGCTCTAGTCTTTGCTCGACACAGGCAAGCAAAATTTCGTCTAAAGGAGTATCCAGCAGAGGTAAAACCACCTGTGCTTCTGGATCGCCAAAGCGACAGTTAAATTCAATTACTTTGGGATCGCCTAAAGGAGTAATCATTAAACCAGCGTATAATACCCCTCGATAGTCAATATTTTGCTGATTTAACGCTTCTAAGGTAGGCTGTAAGACTTCTTGTTCGATTCTGGCCATCAATTCTGCCGTTACCAACGGTACGGGCGAGTATGCCCCCATGCCTCCAGTATTTTTACCCGTATCACCTTCGCCAATGCGTTTGTGGTCTTGGGCTGGAATTAGAGAGCGAATGGTTTTACCATCGGTAAGAGCTAATACTGATATTTCCGCTCCGCTTAAAAATTCTTCAATTACCAGTTTGCCAGAATCTTGACTCCATAGTTCATCTACTGCGGCGATCGCCTCCTCAATAGTTTCAGCTACAACAACTCCTTTCCCTGCCGCCAGTCCGTCAGCTTTAACCACAATCGGCGCACCAACTCTTTGCAGATATTCTTGAGCCGTAACCGCATCGGTAAAAGTCTTAGATGCCGCTGTAGGTACGTTTGCTTGAGACATAATTTCTTTTGCCCAAGACTTGCTAGATTCAATTCTCGCTCCTGACTTAGTCGGGCCAAATACCGCGATGTTGCGCTGCCGTAGATAATCAACGATTCCTAGCGACAAAGGAACTTCTGGACCGATCACGACTAAAGAAATCTGATTTTTTAACACAGCCTGAGCAATTCCCGCAAAATCATCTACAGCCAAGGGCAAATTTTGGCAATTGTTCATACTTGCCGTACCACCATTGCCAGGAGTACAGATAACTTGTTCTACGTTGGGAGATTGTAACAATGTCCAAGCTAAAGCGTGTTCTCTTCCCCCGTTGCCGACTACTAATACTTTCATAATCTGGATAACTACTTTGCCGGTTTGTAATTATCTCATGACGGCTGAGGCTTAATTGTTAATTGTTGAAAAAGTTGAGCGACTTTGTTTAAGTCTTTATCTCCAGGCGATCGCTCTACGCCACTAGAAAGGTCAATTCCGTCTGGCTTAAGGCGAGATAAAGCCTCGGTAACGTTATCTGGAGTTAATCCTCCTGCCAGCATCCAGGGAAGAGCTGGTTGGAACGCTGCCAAATCCTGCCAATCAATCGTTTTCCCTGTACCACCAAGCAGCTGCGGATGATAGGCATCTAGTAACAGAGTATCTACGCAATCTGTATAAGCAGCCGTTGCGGCTAAACATGTCGCCGATTTAATCCGAAACGCCTTAATAACCTCAATTTTCGGCGCGATCGCCTGACGTAACTGAAGGCAAAAATCAGGAGATTCGACACCGTGAAGCTGGATTGTTGTGAGCTTAGCTTCCATAACCACTGCGGTTATTTCGGCTACAGAATGGTTGGCAAACACACCCACCTTGTCGGTTTTGAGCGGTAAATGCTCGGCGATCGCGCTAATTTTATCTGGAGTCAGATAGCGAGGTGATTGCTCGACACAGATAAATCCAATACTGTCTGCCCCCAGTGCAGCAATTTTTTGACCCTGCATAATTTGGGTAATTCCGCATATTTTAACTCGCATTTGTTCTATAACTGCTAAACCAGGAATTTATTTGGTAAAAGTTGAGACTACTGTTAATTATTTAGAAGAAACACCGTTTTGCACCGAGAGATTTTTATAATTCCTATAAACAAAACCATCTGCTAAAAATATTTAAAGAGCAAAGGAATAAAGCTTTATTATGATACCTAATTTTATTTTGGCAATTCAGTACGCTCCTTCCACCATTGACTGGAATCCCAGCGTAGCCATAATCATGATTATGTCTAATCTGTTTTGCATCGTTATCGGTCGTTATGCAATTCAAAATTCAGGACAAGGTCCTGATTTACCTGTTCCCAAACCCGAAGTATGGGATAATTTTGGCGTTCCTGAATTATTGGCAACTACAAGCTTAGGACATATTCTCGGTGCGGGGATTATTCTGGGTTTAGGTAATGCGGGGGTTTTATAACAGCGAACTATGAAGAGTAATTAGTCATCAGTTTTACTGACTAGACTTCAACTTCAGAAGCTCAGGATCTAAAGATTCGACTAATCTCAAAGGAAATTCACTTTCACTAATTACCGCTCCATATTCAGCATTGAGATAATCAGCATAAAATGCTTGCTCGGTGATATGAATACCAAAAAAAGCCAAGCCTAATTGTTTGACATAATTTTGGGCAATTTTGGGACTAGGACCGATCGCCTGTTGAGGAACAGGTATACTCCCAGCGGATTCATTAAGGGTAGAAAAGTGAGTCCCGCCTTCAAGCAGCACCAAATACTTTTGGGGAGTTGTCAGCCAGGTAAAGGGGATAATTTGCTCGGGCAATGCAGGGGTGATTGGGTCAGCACTGCCCGAGACAAACATCACTGGAATATCAATCTGACTCAAGTTCTCCTGACCAAATACAGAACTAACCAAAGGGTTAATGGCGATCGCTGCCTTGATTCGTTCGTCTTTCAGTTCCACCCCATTGACTGGTGTCGATATCTGTAAGGCTAAGCATTGAATTAACCAAGATAAATTCCAAGAGTTCTCTAAATCAGGACAATCGCGTTCTAGAGTAGCCCAATTTAATTCAGCTCCTGCTAGTGCCAGAGTAGTATATGCGCCAAAGGACTGACCGATCATCCCGACGTTGTTGGTATCGATTTGATTGCCGTACCTCGTGGCTAATTCATCGAGTAAAAATGTAATATCTAAGGGACGATTAATTAATTCTTCTGGGGGAGTGACATTGCTGTCTAAACCGCTAAGCAGTGCTTCAATTTGTCTAGCGCTGCTGCCTGGATGCTCTGGTACAGCAACGACAAAGCCATGAGATGCTAAATGTTGGGCAAAGTAGGCAAATGTAGTCAGATCGCCCCCTAGACCATGAGAAATAACCACCAAAGGTAATAGCTTGGGGCGCTTAGTGACGGGTACATATAGCTCTACAGGCAAAGTGCGATCGCGGTCTGAATCGATCATAGTCAACATTTGTTGACGATAGCGATATTTCCCCGGAATTAACAAATCTAAAGTTCTAACTTGAGGCGTAGCCAGCGCAATTTCTTGACGTTCTCTAATTGATTCTTGCTCAATAGCAGCGATCGCTAGGTTATTTTGTTGTACGACCTGACTGAGATTTTTAACAATTTCCAATCCCTGCTTAGAATCAACTCGCAGCACCTCGGTGGGAAATTGCTTCAGCACGTTGAGAGGAGTTAAACCATCTTGGTCTGCTGCTGCCAAAATTAGGGCAGAACGAAGGGCATAAAAACCAGGTTGGCGAGCCTTAGTTCTAATGACCCGCGCCACTCGCTCTAAAATTTTTTCTCCTTGGTAAGAATAGAGAAATTGAGCGATCGCTAAGGGGCTAAAATCAGCACTAGTATTCAAACCAACTCTCAACTGTTCTAATTGTTCTGGAGTCAGAAAATCGGCATAGCTTTTTAATGTTCCTTCCAGTTCCCCTGTTTGACTGTAGGTTTTTAACGAATCAACTGATACCGAAAATTCTAATGCTCCATAGTTAAGAATAATATTTTCTGCTCCCACAGCTTTTTTGCTTAAATATCCCCATAAACTCACGCAGCAGCCGAGCTGTAACGCTCCCAAAGCAAGACGAGTCCAGACCTTACTACGTTGCAAGCTAATCTGGGTTGGCATTGAATTAGTCGAAGCCTGAATCATTCTAAATGATAGAAATTGAGCATTAAAACTATCTCTGTTGTAACATTTTGGCTTGATTTATTTAATTAGCACAAATTTTGGCTGGACTCAACCTATTTTTTTTAGCAAAACCAGCTCTAAATTTTGGCGGGAAAAACATACAGCTTATTGCTTGTAGTTTATGGCTCTTTCGATTTCAAATCAATTTTACCCGACTCGACATTGATTAAAGCCTGCTTTTGGTTTTAAAATTAATGCTTCTCATTTCAGCTTTAACTGACAAATTTTTAACTTACGCTTAAATACTGGTACTGGCAAAATGAAACAGCTTAAAGGAAGAGATCTACTCGGCACCGCCGATTTGAATACAGCCGAAATTACCGATATACTAAAATTAGCTCGACAGCTTAAAAGCAAAGAGTTAGAGATTAAGTGCAATAAGGTTCTAGGACTTTTATTTTACAAAGCTTCAACTCGTACCCGAGTTTCTTTCACCGTGGCAATGTATCGACTAGGAGGACAAGTCATTGACCTCAACCCTAACTTGACCCAGGTTGGTCGTGGTGAACCAATAGAAGATACCGCCAGAGTTCTTGACCGTTACCTCGATATTTTGGCGATCCGCACCTTTGCTCAACAAGATTTAGCCACCTTTGCTAACTATGCTCAAATTCCGATTATTAATGCTTTGACCGACTTAGAGCATCCTTGCCAGATTTTGGCAGACTTAATGACGGTTCAAGAATGCTTTGGCTCACTACAGGGGAAAACTTTAACCTATTTAGGTGATGGTAATAATATGGCTCACTCACTACTGTTAGGTGGTGCGCTGACGGGTCTAAACATCAGAATTGCCGCACCCCAGGGTTATGAGCCAAAACCCGAAATTGTCAAACAGGCTCAAGCAATTGCAGGAGATAGATCAGAAATAGTTGTTACCCAAGATGCGATCGCTGCGGTGGAAGGAGCGCAGGTAGTATATACCGACGTATGGGCAAGTATGGGACAAGAAGAGCTGGCAAATCAAAGAATTCCCCTCTTTCAGCCCTATCAAGTCAATCAGCAGCTCTTAGAACACGCTGACCCCGAAGCGATTATTCTCCATTGTTTACCCGCCCACAGAGGCGAAGAAATTACCGCGGAAGCAATTGAAGATGAGCGATCGCGAGTTTGGGAGCAGGCAGAAAATAGAATGCACGCTCAGCAAGCATTACTAGCTAGTTTATTGGGATGGGAATAGCAGGATCACAATCCAATTTAACTTTGACACTGAGCGTATTGATCGCTTTCCATATAGTTCAATAACCAGCTAGCAATAGTAGCACGGCGAGTTTGTCTTGGCCCAAACTCTCCTAGCTTATAACCTTTAAAATCCAATTTTTCTTTGAGCAGCTGTTTGTTTTCCTTAGGGATAGAACGAGTTAGCTTGACCGTTGGTGGACGGCTAGCAATAAAGTCTGGTGGTTCAGGATATTTCTCTTTCCAATCGTCGGTCACCGCAGTTGTGTCCCAGGTCTGGCTGGTGGCATTATAGCGATAGCCTAGATAATGCCAAACTAGTTGATTAGCGATCGCATCATCTAGTTCTTCATTGAGGATTGCCCAAACTGTATCAGTATTTAAAGGGGGTAAGGTCGACATAATCACTTGAATTCTTATAACAATAATCTATGTAGGTCGTTATTAATTAATCAATCTAAATCCAGCATAAACCCAGACTAAAAATTTTCTCTGAAAAATTGTTAAGCAAGTTGCTTTAATTTTGCTGCTGCTATTGGATCATTACTGATACGTTCTGAGTCGGATTGAGCAAAAGGGACTCTGGTATCAAGTTGTACTGAAAATCTAATCATTTGGGTTGTATCGTCAATAACACAATTTAATCTCGTTCTTTGGATCTGCCAAAGCCAAACTTGATGAATGCTTTTAATCTGACCGTCACCGAAAATGTTCCTCAAACCATTTTAGCCACAGCCAGCTACCCAGAGCTAAATGATTTTTTGAATATTTTGCGCCTATTAATTCGCGAACCATCTGTTGTGGGCTGCGAAGATTCTTTTTTTCGCGTACTTAGTCGAGAACTAGAAGAAATTGGGGTTCAGGTTCAATATTATCACGGCGTTTTGGTGGCACAGGGCAGCAAGCCAGAAGATTTAATCCTCTCAGCACATATAGACCGTCACGGCTTATTGTGTACGGGAGCAAATGAATTTCAATATGCAGCCTTTGTTACTGGCAATAGCAGCGATTTGACGGGAGACTCTGTTTCTGAACAGATGATGCACACCATTGAGAATCGATTTCAAGGACAGCAGGTACAGGCGCATCTGCCCTATACAGGAACTTATTTAGGTCAGGGATACATCGTCAACTCTTATATTTGCCCTGCCAGAAACAACCTGATCTTTGAACTAGATGGTTTGGACTTTTTACAACCAGGTACGCCCATTTCTTTTCTAGATCGCCTCAAAATAGCTAATGGGCGTATTTCTGCTCAAATAGACAATGTAGTTAGTGCAGCTTTGATCATCTACCTGTTTCGCCGTGGTTTTTCAGGCACCGCCTTATTTACCGCCCAAGAAGAAGCAGGTAAAAGTTGGCGTTATGCTCTTTCTTGGTTTCAACGTCAGCAGCTAACCACACAACGCCTTTTGGTCTTAGATACTAGCCCTTATCCGACCACCGAAGCAGCAGAAGCGCAACAGATAGTATTACGTCGCCGCGATGCCAATGGTTTTTTTGCTCCAGAATTAACCGCAGAAATAGCACAAAAGTGCGAACAGATGGAAATTTCCTATGCCTATAAAGACGCATACATCGAAGCTCAAAACAAACTACGCAGCAAACCCTACTCGTTGGGTAGAACTGAGTTGGGTCGAATCGTAACAGCAACAGACGGGCAGATCAACGGCACTACGCTACAAATTCCTTCCACTGATTATCATACTTCCGACGAAACTACTTCTCTATCATCTATTGAGGCAGTAATTAGGATCTTGATGTCTTATGTGGACTGAATAAATCTTCAAAGATGCTGGGCCACAGTTTTGGGTTGTTCCCAGTGGGTTGTATGTCCGACTCCTGGCAGCCAAATTAATTCAGAAGAGATCGCCTGAGCGAATTTACAAATGATACTTTACCTAAAATCTGCAAATTTCATCTCTATTTGATATTCGTATGCAAGTATAGACTACTGACTAATAAAATTCGATTTCGATATCTATGCAAGCAATTTTAACTAGAACGAGATTGGTAGCCTTAACATTAATAGGTCTAACCACCCTGACAGTCGCCTGTTCTCCCGCTACTTCTAACCAGACCCCAGTCTCAAATACTAATGTCACCGAAGCTGGTAACAAGCACGACATGATGCAGCACAATATGTCGATGGACATAGGGCCTGCTGATGCAGACTACGATTTACGCTTCATCGATAGTATGGTTATGCACCATCAAGGGGCTGTCAATATGGCTGAAGAAGCGTTGACAAAATCGCAGCGTCCTGAAATGAGAACATTAGCTCAAGATATTATTGCTGCTCAAAAACAAGAAATCGAGCAGATGAAACAGTGGCGCACAACTTGGTATCCCAATGCGGATCAAACTCCTATGGCTTGGAGTGCAGAGATGGGTCACATGATGGCAATGTCTGAAGATATGGAGCAAAGTATGATGATGAGCCTGGATTTAGGGGAAGCTGATGCTGATTTTGATCTGCGTTTTATCGATGCCATGATTCCTCACCACGAAGGCGCGCTGGTGATGGCACAAGATGCTTTAAGTAAAACCAACCGTCCTGAGATTAAGAAACTATCTCAAGATGTTTTGAACTCTCAACAGAATGAAATAGCCCTAATGAAACAATGGAGAAAAGATTGGTACAAGCAGTAAATAAACGATAAATAGGCGAGATTCTCCTCCATTTTGCTTGATTTTTTCAGAGAAGAATTACCTGTTTTAAAAGGTTTAAAACAAAAAATTATCGACTATTTATCGATCAGGAATAATTTGCACTTTGGTTAAGATCAAACCTCCGTATACTCTAGAACACTACAATTTTAATTCGCTCAAAAATAACTAGAGAGCAAAGTAATTTGCTCTCTCTCCAACAGAAATAAAGTGAATCTTAGCTAACAGTGTCTTTTGCTGCATTTATGGTTTTGTCTACAGCATTTTGAACCTTATCAACCCTTTCTTTTACTTCTTCTGGTTGATCATCGGTCACCTTGTCCATAGCTTCTTTGGCTTTCATTCCATAATTATCAGCTATTTGTTTTGATTTTTCTTTTGATTGATCTTCAGTAGTCATTGCTGCTTTTTCCTTAATAGTATTTTATTTTTATTATTCATAAAAATCATAATCTAGTTCTATTTTTAGCTAATCTATCAAAAGAAATAATTACAACACTTTTGAGCTATCGAGTTAACTCGACCTGCTTTCAAAAAATGGACAAAATCAAGCTAATTAGACATCATTTTACTCCCTTCGAGATATTTGCAGCAGCTGAAGCTTTGTTTTTGGGTTTAGTGATCTGGCTAGTTTGAATTTGCTGTTCTAATTGTTCGGTAGTAGAAACCAAATTACTCAAGCCGTTAACTAAATCGCGAACATTTTCGAGAAAGACAGGATCTCCAGTAATTGATTCAAGATCGGCAGTAATTTTCTGAGCATTATCAAAAGTTACCCTGGCTGAATCTAAGGTTTGCTGTAGACTGACTAAACCTTGCTCACTACCAAAGCTTTCAGTAATATTTTTAAAGTTTTCTGAAGCAACGGCTGCATTGGTAGTTAGCTGATTCAAGTTATTCGCCAATTGTTCGGTATCAGCAGTATCAACGGTTCGATCTATCTTAGTTACTAAGTTTTGTAGGCGATCGCTTGTGGTACTGATACTGTTTAAAGTGGTAGTTAAATTACTCTCATTTTGAGCAATTAATTGTTCGACGTTGTTGGTTAAGCGATTAATTTGTGCAGCAGTTGTTTGAAATGTTTGAGCCGTAGCAACTAGTTCATTAGAGGTAGTATCAACTTCTTGACGAAGATCGTTGACTAATGCCGAGGTGTCTCTAGTAAGTGTGGCAAGTTCTTCGGCAGCAACGGCAGTATTGCCTACGGCAGAATCTACCTTAGCGACAAATTCTGGCTCACCATAGGCTCTACTAAAACGATAGGTATAAGGCAGCAGATCGTCTAGCGTAATGCCTTTTTCACCCTGGAGGCGAGCGTTATCACAAATAATTTGGCTGGGGTCACAATCTGAACCAACTGGATTTAGATTAGCCGCTTCGGCAGGTAAATTTGATTCGGGAACAATATCAACAAAAGTATCGCCAATTAACCCCGAACTTCTTGCCATAAGGATAGCATCTTGAGGAATTAATAAATCGGTAGAGTCTATTTCAATTACCACATCTACCCCATTAATATTAGGCTCAATTCGCTGAACTCTGCCTACCTGCAATCCTCGATAACGCACCCCATCTCCTGCCTGAATGCCGTTAACATCAGGAAAATCAGCAATAATTGTGTAGTTTCTGGCACCAAATGCAAAGCCTCTAATCCATAGCGCCAGTCCGCCAAATAATAAAATGCCAAATATAATTAGTAAACCAACTGAACCTTCTCTCAGGGTACGCGATCGCATACTTCTCCTCTTAATTACTGTTATAGTCTAGTTAATTAGGCGACGCGGATGGGGCCTTCCACGCTACCGCTAAAAAATTGCCTCACTAAGGGGTTGTCGGTAGTATCAATTTCTGCGACCGTACCAATCCATTGAACCTTGCCGCCATACAAAAAAGCAATCCGATCAGCAGTACGACGAATTGTACTGTGTTGGTGACTAACCATGATGTAAGTGCCACACCCCTTTCTGATACACTGTAAATCGCGTACCAAATCCTCAATCACGGTGGAGGCGATCGGATCTAATCCCGCAGTAGGTTCGTCATACAGAACAATTTCTGGTCTACTTTTAGGGTTGTCTGGATTAAAGATCACGGAACGAGCAAAGCTGACTCGCTTCCGCATTCCTCCAGATAATTCAGCAGGAAAACGATTATTGGTTCCCGATAAACCAACCATCTCTAGCTTTTCATCGACTAACTCTTTAATTCTGCGCTGACTCAGCTTTGAATGTTGGTAAAGTAAAAAGCCGACATTTTGCTCTACCGTCAGAGAATCAAACAAAGCAGCCTGCTGAAACACCATACTGATCCCAATCGGATCGTTTTGATCTTCAATTAAACCTTGGCGCTTTTGACCATTAATATAAATCGCACCTTGGTCAATTGGCATTAAGCCAGCAATCATGCGTAGAATTGTCGACTTTCCCGTGCCAGAAGGACCGATAATAACTAATGCTTCACCTCGGGTTATCTTCAGATTAACCCGGTCTAGAATTACATTATTGCCGAAAGCTTTGCTAACTCCTCGAAGCTCAATTAAAGGGACTTCTTGATCGCTTTTAGTTACCTCTAGGTTTGCCGTGGTTACTGCCATAAGCTCAAAGTTTAATTGACTATGTTATTTTACCGAGCAAATTCGCCGCAAAAATCCCTCACTCTACTGATTTTATTCTTCTACCTCTAGGCCAAAAATGCGCGCCACAGATTTTTGAACTTTATAGCCCGAATCAATTGATTCTAAGGGATCTTTACGCAAGCGATGGCGCAAACAAAGTACGATCACTCGACGAATATCATCAACGGTTACTTCGGTACGTTCTTCCAAAGCTGCGATCGCTTTAGCAGCACGGTTAGTCACAATATCTCCTCGCAAACCATCTACGTCTAATTCCGAACAGATTTCGGAAATCTTGACCCGCAAATCGTAATCAATTGTTACAGCAGGCAGTAACTGTTGTGCTTTAATAATTTTTTCTTGTAAAGCCTGTTGTTGTTCCGCGTACTTTTCGCCAAAAGAATGAGGATCGCTGTCAAAATCGGCTCGTTGTTCGACGATCTGCACTCTGAGGTTTGGCTCTTTTACCGTCCGAATCTCGGCGTGCATGCCAAAGCGGTCTAAAAGTTGAGGACGTAACTCTCCTTCCTCTGGGTTTCCTGAACCAACCATCACAAACTGAGCGGGATGACGAATCGAAATACCTTCCCTTTCTACGGTGTTCCACCCCCCAGCAGCAGAGTCCAATAGTACATCTACTAGGTGATCGTCTAACAGGTTAACCTCGTCTACATAAAGAATTCCCCGGTTAGCCTTAGCTAATAATCCTGGTTCAAAGGCTTTTACCCCATCAGACAAAGCTTTTTCAATATCAATCGTGCCACATACTCGATCTTCTGTCGCACCCAGGGGAAGATCGATCATCTTGACTTTTTGTTTAATAATCTTAATTGGTTCTTGCTGTTCTGCTTTTTGCTTGACTTGATCACTCATTAGATCGGGGTTATGAGGATCGCTGTTAAAGGGATCTCCTTCTACTACGTCAATTTCTGGCAAGAGATCGGCTAAAGCCCTAATGGTGGTAGATTTGCCCGTACCGCGATCGCCCATAATCATCACTCCACCAATTTTGGGATCGATTACGTTGAGCAAGAGAGCTAGTTTCATCTCTTCTTGTCCCACAATAGCCGTGAAGGGAAAAACCTGGCGACGAGTTTTAGCAGGTGCTTGGAGTATTGCAGTCATATTAATTGTTGTATCTTGAACAGGATAGGCTAGTAAAATTAACCGTTAATTATTTATGAATCAGCGTATTTCATTGTGCCACGTTTCAGGGTTTCTCAGCTATGGCAATTTTGGCTTGGTTGAGTTATTGTATTGGATTGAAAGTAGTCTGGTTCGTAGTTAATAGCTATTCAAGATATCTAGGAATTACGATATAGCCAGTATCGAGATCTCCCAAAACCAGGTTTTTTGCTTCTCCCCAATACCACCAGTAAGCAGCGATATAAGCGCAGAGTAAGCTATCTAACTGATCTTCGATCGCCTTTAATTGTTTGCCTGTTGGTTGCAGGGGAATGACAGGAATTTGATTTAAACAAGTTAGATTCAAGGCAGGTTCTAGCTTGGGTAAAACATTTGTGATCTGGCCGCGTAATTTATTTAGCTCTTTTTGGCGTTCAGCTATCTTACCTTTTTTATATTTTAAAATTCTGCTTAAACCAAATAAATTGATCGTGGCGGGATGGGGGAACACCTCAATTTGATATCTTCCTAGCTGTTGCTGTTTAATCGTTGGTGCGTGTTGAAAGTTCTTCGCTAGTAAACTTTTACTAAAACCAATGGTGCGATCAGCAAACTTTAAACTTAGATTAGCGGGGTAGCATCCTGCGTGATAGCGACCAAAATATTGATGGGTTAATTTATCGGCTAACCTCATTCCCGTTTGGTTGTTAATAATTGTCGGTGCATCTACAGCGATTAAAGCTGGTGCCTTAGGAGATACCCAATCATCAATCCAAGCTAAAATACGATCTATTTCTAAGACGGTAGTAAGATTTAAGATCTCTAGGTGGTGTTTACGCCAAACCAAGCAGCATAGTCCGCTAGCACCAGAAGACCAGCCAAAATCGACACCAATAAACTTCATTTCTAGCTTGTTGCTTGCTTGAACCATACACGCTGAAAATGAAGCAGACTATCGTTCAATTTTGGTTGCTACTTTATACACTACCAATGTAAATTTAACAGCATTGGCTTAAAGTAAAAAGAGCAGTGGGCCGAGCTGGATTTGAACCAGCGTAGGCATAGCCAGTGGATTTACAGTCACTCATCTTGTTATCTAAACTCTATGTGTATTAGTATCTTGCTCGATTGACAATAGTTGTCGATCTATATTCGATCTAAAAAAGGGTTAAATATCTTAGGTTTTAATACCCATTCTTCAAATGGCATATCACCTTTAGCATAGTTACATTTCTCGCAACAAATTACAATGTTGTTGATTGAATGAGGTCCACCAATACCAATAGGGATGGCATGGTCAATTGTCTTGTTTTCAGTAGACAAAGCGCATTTGCAATAAGCGCAGAATTTAGATTGAAGCTTAAGTTTGTCTATAAACTCATTTGTAATTGAACCATCGGATTGCTCTTTGACACGCTTTCTTCTTCTAAGTTGCTGTTGTATTACAAGTTTAGGATTATTTTCTTTCCAGTTTGATATCCTTTCTTTTTCTAAATCAGGACCGATCTTGTATCTTTTTCTGTAGTTAGATTTCTTTTTTTCTCTGTAATCCTCGTCCCATTGATATCTGTTCTGCTGACGCATTCTCGTTGCTTCTTTTTCGACCAGCTCCCAAACCTTTAAAGATATGCGAGGATTTTTTAACCAATTTCTGTATTTAAAATAATCAGGGCAATAGTTTGACGATTGCCTATTGCTTTGACTTCTTAACTTATGGCATTCAACACAGTCGCCATTTCTTTTCCTTCTAAGGCTTTGGTCGGTATTTTGATAATCGTGACTTCTGCGACACAAAGAGCCAAGATAAAATCTTTCTGAATCCAATAAGGATATGTTTTCCATGTTGACCACACTTTCTCTTTGCTTCTGCGCTACCAAAGCTTTTGTGTTTGTATTCTAATATGTTTCGGGTCCTCCCCAGGCTTATTGTAATGCGGATCGGAAAACCGCAGGATTTTTCTAGATATTAAAAATTTTTTGAAGCCTTGTGGTGGTGGTCTGATTGGGAATATTTAGACCATGGACGAGCAGTATTTATCGGCAGCAGAAGTAGCTAAAATAGTCGGCGTACACTACCGCACGGTAGAAAATTGGGCGGCACAAGAGTATTTACAGCGCAGTGAGGGCTTCTTGGACGAGTCGCTCATGGGGGAAACCCCCAAGACCGCGCACGTCCGCAAATATGGGCTGATTTCTGCGCTTTCATATCGTATTGTCCAGTTAAGTGCAGAAATAGCTGGTTTAAAGGATAATCCCAAGGCTGAGCTGCAATTGCAGAAATTAACTCAAGAGGTAGCTGAGCGCAGGGCGATCGCTCGGATTAAAACTATGGAGGCGGATTTGTTAGAAGGAAAATTAGTTGATGCCCAGGAAGCGATGGATGCCTGGAAAAATGCGATCGCCAAAACCAAGGCTAAATTAATTGGTATTCCAGCTAAACTGGCGTTGGAACTTTCGGGGCTAGATAAACCAGAAGAAATTCAGGCTCTGCTTAATCGGGTTATTGATGAGGTTTTAAGTGAATTGGGTAATGGGGCGGACGCATCCGCGTCCCAGTCGTCTATCACGGACGACGCGCTGCGGTAATCTGCCCTCGTTGTTGCGATCTAGATCACACGCTTGCTTTTAAGATTTGCTCTATATTTGAGAGATGGACGCTCAAGCTCTTATCTCTCAAGCTTTTACTGAATTTACACCACCAAAAAGACAGTTGCCAAGTCAATGGGCAGTTGAGAATTTTGAGCTGCCTGAAACTAGTGCTGAACCTGGAAGATGGCACAGCGATCGCGCTCCTTACCAGGCAGGAATACTTGATGCTGCCTGTGAAGCTGGGGTACAAAAGATTACGCTAATGTGCAGCGCCCAGATTGGTAAAACGATTATTTTGCTGATTATTATCTGCTATCTAATCGATCTCGATCCCTGCTCGATGCTGATGACCCAGCCCACTACAGATATGGCGGAGATTTTTAGCAAGGAGAAACTATCGAGTGCGATTACTCATGTTAAGCCAGTAACTGCCAAGATAGCGCAAAGGTCGCGAGATGCTAATTCGACTATTTTGATGAAGATGTTTGCAGGGGGATTTTTGAGACTGGCTGGGGCTAATTCTCCCTCAAGCTTGGCTTCGATGAGCATTCGGGCATATTTTGGGGATGAGATAGACAAATATCCCCGCTCTGCGGGCAAGGAAGGCGATCCAGTTAAGCTGGCTATTCAACGGACGGAAACTTTCTGGAACTGGTTAGTTTTTTTGGTTTCTACCCCTTCAATCAAGGAAAATTCTCGGATTGAAGAGGAGTTTGAGGTATCAGACCAGCGGCGCTATTTTGTTCCTTGTCCCCACTGTGGACACAAACAGCATTTGATTTGGTCGCGGTTTCAATATGCTGATAAGGATACAAAAAACGCAAATCCCCTATCAGGGGTGTATTATATTTGCGAGTCCTGCAATAGTCCGATTGAAGAGAAATATAAATCCCAGATGCTGCGCCAAGGGCAATGGGTTGCTACGGCGGTAGCGGTCGATCCAAAGCATATTGGCTTCCATATCAACCGCTTTTACTCGCCTTGGAAGGGGTGGGTCGATCTTTGCCTTGATTATGAAACATCTAGAGATGACCCACAAAAGCTGCAGGTTTTTTGGAACGCTACTTTGGGTCTGCCTTTTGAACGGGTGGCAGGGGAAAAACTTGACTGGCAGCTATACCGCGATCGCGGCTCTGGGTCGGGTTACCAACGCGGCTTCGTTCCTAATGGCGGACTAATTCTAACTGCTGGGGTGGATGTCCAGGCCGACCGACTAGAAGTGGTAATTGTGGCTTGGGGCGAGGGGGAACAGGCTTATGTAATTGACTATCACAAAATTTTAGGCGATCCGCTCTCTACACAGGCTTGGGAACAGCTAGCTCATGTGACTGGTAAAGTATATCAGCGTGTCGATGGGGCTGAACTTAGAATTAGGGCTACCTGTGTCGATTCTGGATATCTGACACAAGAAGTCTATCACAATGTTCGTAAATATAGATATCTGCATTGGTTTGCAATTAAAGGGCAGTCGGGGGACAAGCCTTTAGTCTCGCGTCCTTCTCCTCAAGAAATTAACTATAAAGGAGACAAAATCAAGCGGGGGATTAACCTGTATAAGGTTGGGGTGGATTTAGCTAAAGAGACTTTGTATTCAAGGAGCAAGATTGAAACTCCAGGCGCGAAATACATTAACTTCCCTAACAATTTGGATACTGATTGGTACGAGGGTTTCTGTGGCGAGGTACAGGTTACTAAACATCGTAACGGCCAGCCCTATATGGTGTGGGAGAAGTTGGCAGGGGTTAGAAATGAACCACTTGATACTTTTGTCTATGCCTTAGCTGCTGCGCATTTGGCGGGTGTTACCAGAATGAACTGGGGTAAGATCGAATCCGAGCTTGAGGAACAACTTATGTCTGAGGCAACCTCAGATAAAGCAACTTCGCAAATAAATAAAACTCCGAACAATTTCAAACCAAACGGACATCTCACGGGTCGCAGCAAAGCTAAGACCCCGTGTCCTCTTGTTCGGAGTCGCAAGGGAAATGTTCGCAGGAGAAGAAATTAATCTTTGACTTTCTTGAGATTAAGCTCGCTTGCCATTCGGTAAGAAATATGTTACTTCTTATTTCTTACTTCTTATTTTTGCCAATTATGCCTTTGATTTTTAATATTCCCACAAGTTTTACACAGGGCGATCGCTTGTCCTGGTTTGAGCATTTTCCTGATTATAATTTTTTGACTGATACTCTGTCTTGCTTTATCCGAGGTCAGAGGGGAGCGGTTGACTTGACTGCCGTCGGTTCGGTTGACGGGTGGGAATTCAGCTTATCCGAGGATCGTTGTAGCCAATTAGCCACAGGGGTTTATCAGGCACAGTTTGTCATGCTCTCAGGCAGTGGTCGTAAAACTTTAGGAATTGCCAAGATTGAAGTTAAGGGCAGCTATGAGAGTTTGACCACACTAGATCCTCGCAGTGATGACGAGAAGGAATTAGAGGTAATTACTGCTGCGATCGCGCGTCTGGTGTCGGGGGCGGTAGCTGAATATCGCATTGGCGATCGCATGATGCGCTATCAGGATTTAGCAGAACTCACTTCTCGGCAGGAATATTTGAGAAAACGGATTCGCTATGCGCGCAGGCAGGTTGGAATCGGCGGGCGGAATATCGGGATTAGTTTTTCTTCTTCCTAGAATTTTCTTGCCATTGTTTCTGAATTTTGGGCATCAACCCAGGAAAATAGAAACCAATTCTAAAAGAACCTGAGAGGACAGCACCAATAATTACTGCTTTTGTTGATGGATCGATATCAGTTAAACCATGAACTTGATGACCATTACTGATTACTAGTGATTCTCCTTTTTCTGTAACGTTTACTTTTAAACCTAGTTTGGTTAACTTTTCTGGTAATTGTTGCCAAGGGCAAAAAACCATTTCCACAATCCGATCTTCTAACATTTCTCTGGTGGTCATCTGGGCAAACTAGCAATAGTGATCAATGGTATTAATATGGGTCTAGCGAGCTTTATTCGTCAACTTTGGAACACCCCACCAAGGCATTCTCCAGCTCATGTTCTTAAACGGACATCTCACGGGCTTGAATTAAATTCAAGCCCCGTGTCCTCAAGAAGATATGACGGAGCAAAACGAGGACGCAACTATGGCAATTGGTTCGTATCCCAAAATTCTGCTAATGCCGATATTTGGGCGGATCTGACTACTCTGCGCGGGCGCTCGCGTGACGTGATTCGCAATAATGATTATGCCAGGGGTGTAATTGGTAAGCTGGTTGATAATGTGGTTTACTTGGGGATTACTTTCCAGTCTCAGGTTAAGCAGCTCAAGGCAAAGGACAGGAATGACGATCGGGTTAATAATTTAATTGAATCAGCTTTTAAAGATTGGGCGGAGGAAAAGCTTTGGTGTCACACGGCAGGTAAACTTAATTTTGCGGGAATTCAGCAGCTAGCTCTGCGCTCTTGTTTGGAGTCTGGGGAGGTGTTTGTGCGCAAGGTAAAACAAAGCTTTAGCGGTTCGCCTGTGCCTTTTGCCCTAGAAATCATTGAGGCCGATCAGCTAGCGGAGGAGCATAACTGCATCCATGGCACAAATCAAATTGTCATGGGAGTGGAAGTTGACCAGTGGCAGCGTCCTGTTGCCTATTGGTTTTACCGCGAGCATCCTGGGGATTCGTGGGTAGGTCGCTCGGGGGTAGCTAGCAGAGAGCTGCAAAGAATACCTGCGTCGGAAATTATTCACCTGCATTTTAGCGATCGCCCTAACCAGGCAAGGGGATTGCCTTTGCTGTTTTCTACTCTACTCAGGCTCAAAAATATGGGCGACTATGAGGAAAATGAGCTATTGGCAGCCAAGCTGGCTAGCTGTGTGATGGCGATGATTACTACGCCCTACGGCGATCTTTTAGGTGAACCTGGTGGGGAAAACAGCAGTGAACTACCCGCTGATGAGAAGTTTGAGCCTGGGGTGATGCGCTATCTTGCTCCAGGGGAAAGCATGGAAGCTTTTGACCCCAAGCGTCCTAACGCTAATCTGGTTACCTTTATCGAGCAGCAGCTACGGGCTAGTGGGGCGGGGATAGGGGTAAGTTACGAGACGATGAGCAATGATTATTCTAAAACTAATTACTCTTCTTCTCGCTTGAGTTTAATTACCGCACGCGATCGCTATAAGGTTTTGCAGGTTTGGTTTGCCACACATTTTTTAAAAGAGGTAATCTTTGGCAATCCCGAATCTGATGGCTGGCTGGATCTGGCGGTTATGGCTGGGGTGTTAAATTTCCCCGATTACGAGTTAAGGCCTAAGCGCTACCAAGCCTGTAAGTGGCAGTTTCGCGGCTGGGCCTGGGTCGATCCGCATAAGGAAGTGCAGGCGACTATTGCATCATTAGGTGCTGGAATGACTACCTTTAGCGATGTCTACTCAGAACAAGGTAAAGATTTTGAAGAGTCGGTAAGGGCGATCGCTCGCGAACGAGAATTGCTTAAACAAATGGGGGTTCAAATTAACCTAGATGGTTAACTGGCGTGAGGAATTTTAATGATTGTAACAAAATAGCGGGAAAACTAACAATAGGCTAAGCGCCCATAGGCTCTAGGCTCTAAGAGTTTAGAGGGCGCTTAGCTTAGAGCCTAGAGCCAGAGAGCCTTAAAAAAATGACAATCTTATTAAAGGATTTGGGAGAAACATTTGTCCCTGCCAATCCCAAACCAGGCAAATCTTACGCTCAAATACCCAAGCATAATCAAAGGTTTGTTGAACTTGAACCTCAAATAACAGAAGAAAGAACAATTGTACTATCAGTTAGTTCTAGCACGCCTTATTTTCGCTGGTTTGGTTATGAGGAATTAGATCACTCAGAAGGTGCAGTTAACTTAGAGCGTTTTAATGATGGTGCAAATGTACTATTTAATCACAATCGCGATGATTATATTGGAATCATTGAAAAAGCTTGGCTAGACAGCAACAAACTGCATAACCAGATTAAGTTTGACCAACATGAATTAGCTGAAAAGATTTACCAAAGTATCAAGGCTGGCATCGTGCGTAATGTCTCGATTGGCTATGAGATTAATGAAATCAAACTAATTGGGCAACGAAATAACTTTGATGTTTACCGCGCGGTTAAGTGGACTCCTTTTGAGACTTCAATTGTTACCGTTCCCGCCGACGCTTCTGTAGGGGTTGGGCGTTCGTATTTCACACCGAAAGGGGAAAACTCAGAGAGTAAGGTAATTGAGGCGAATGAGATAATGCCCCCCGAAGCACCAATAATAAACGAAGTCGATATCAGAAAGCAAGAGCGCGATCGCGTGGGCGGTATTAACGCGCTAATTGCCAAACACGGTCACAGGGAGTTGGGACAAAAAGCAATTGACGAGGGCTATTCGATTGAAGCGGCCAGGTCGCTTTATTTAGATCAGGTAACCCAAGGAGCTGTTGCACCTGTGGCTAAAACTTTAGCTCCAGTGGAGATGAGCAATAAAGAGCGTCGACAGTATTCTTTTTTGCGGGCAATTGGCTACGCGGCTGGGAGAGTGTCGGCAGACAAGGCAGGATTGGAGCTAGAGGTTAGCCGTGAGTTAGAAACTAGAATTGGTAAGCCCCCTGAAGGGATCTATGTCGATCAGTCCCAGCTTGTATCCTATCGAGCGCCATACGACACTCAGACCCCAGCCGCTGCGGGTAATTTAATCTCGACTGACTTATTAAGCGATCGCTTTATCGAGCAGCTTTATAACGAGTCGGCGTTTTTGAGCATGGGGGTTACCTACCTGCGCGACTTGCAGGGGAATGTGGAGATTCCGAGAGAGTCAACCTTTACTAAAGGTTATTGGATTGGTGAAGGAATGCCAATTACTGAAGATGAAGGGACTTTTGACAAGATCAATCTCTCGCCCAAAAAGCTTGCCTGCCTGACTAAGATGACCTACGAAATGGTCAATCAAAGCAGTATTGATATTGAAAACTACGCTAGAGCTAGATTAATCCGTGGTCTGGCTTTAGAACTCGACCGCACCATAGGCTTTGGCTCGGGTATTGGCGAAGAGCCTTTAGGAATTGTCTCGCACCCAGAAGTTTTAAGCATTGTTTTGGGGGCAAATGGTGGGGCTTTAACCTGGTCGGCATTAGTCGATCTGATTGCTCAAGTAGATCAGGCAAACGCGATGAAGGGGGGTAATTTTGGCTATGTGGTCAACGCCAAAACCAAAGCCAAGCTGATGAAGACCTTAGACGACCCCACAACTGGTGCGGGTAGCTGGATCTGGCAAAATACCTCTCCTACAGAAGGATCGATTGCGGGCTATCGCGTCCGCTGTTCTAATCAAATTCCCAATAATTTGAGCAAGGGAACGGCAAATAACCTAACATCAATCTTTTTTGGCGACTTTTCCAATGTGCTGCTGGGGATTTGGAGCGGGTTAGATGTCATGGTCGATCCTTACTCAGAATCTTCTAATGCGATCGTTAAAGTTATCGCAAAGCAGCTTGTAGATCTTGAGCTGACGCGCGGTAAATATTTTGCAGTTGCCACTGATGTTCAAAATAATTAAATACGGAATAATACGGCCGTTCGCCCTTAGCAAAAATGGAAAAAGAAATTAAACAAACCTACTGCGTTCGTGATTTTCCGCTGCACCGAGAGACTATTAGCGCACTCGGCAGAAAAACCAGACAAACCTATCAGCCCCACGAACCAGTGGAGTTAACAGAAGCTGAAGCGATGCGCTATCAGCATTTGATTCAACCCCAAACCAAGACACAAACCGAAAGTAAAAAATAATGAAAAATTGGTATTTGACTAGAGAAGCTGGCACCTTGATTCACTGCGGTCAAGGTATTGAACTTGGCAAAAAGATTTTTTTAACTGAATCCCAAGCTGCTATTCACGGCGAAAAGATCGAACCCTGCGACCCCCCTCTTGATTTGACAGAAGCGGGAGTTGAATCTGAGTGGGATGATGCTTTGTATAAAGTCGAAAGTGCAGAAGTTGAGCGCCGCGAGAGTTCGCAGGTCGTCCGTGAAGAATGAGTGCCTGGTCTGAAAATTTAGATTTTTTTACCCAGAACGAATTTAGCACCGTGGCAGCAGTTAATTCTGTCACGGCTACGTTTCTAACTTTGTCGGGCATATTCGACCAAAGTTATGAGGATCTGTTTGGGGAACTAGCCACTGGAAGAAAATTTGTGTTTAAAGTGCAAACCCAATTGGCAATTGAACTACGCTCGGGCGATCGCCTAATTATTGATGCCAAAGCCTATCAAATAGTTGAGTTTAATCCAATTGGCGACGGCAAATTAACCAATATCATCCTAAAAGAAACTTAACTTGACTATCTATACAATCAGAGCGGGTTTTACGATCACTTTAGGGTCAACTGTTTATCAAGGTGGCAACCAAATTGACTTGACCCCCGAACAGTTTGAGCTGCATAAGCATAAACTAGAGGGCGCAGAAGCAACGGTTTTGCCAATTGTTTTAGCCCCGCGTTCAATTTCTTCTAACCCAATAACCTTTGACGATCGCAGCTCTAATATTGTCAACGGTAATCAAAACGCCGATTTGCAAAGTGGGATTACTGCGATCGATCAAAGGCTGGATGCTTTACAAATGCGCGAATTTACTCTTAGCAGCGGCAATCGCGTTGTTACAGGTCCTGCCTTTAATCTGACCCCAAATGTTGGCGATCGCTGGAATGAACAGACAGCGGGCGGGGCTAGGATTGAAGATTGGTATTGGAACGGTACTTATTGGTTAAGTAACCAAATTTTTAGCGTTCAAAACAACGATCGAGCCACAAGTTTCAATATAGATTCGCCTTTAGCAGTATCAAATATGACTGCTAATTTTTATTTAACAAATTTTAAATTAGAATATGCTGCCTACGGCACACAAAATACAAGTAATTATTGGCAATTAATTTTATATAGAATCAGTAATACAAATGGCTACACCGCCCTAAATATTAACGACACTATAAATACTACAGCTGGTGTTTATTTTACTTTTGACAATACTTTAAATACGCATATTAATATTGCTGCTGTAAATTTAAAGACTTTTGTTTATGTCGCACAAAGAACTGGTAATCCAGGACAAATGATTTTTACTAGCACTTTGTATTATCAAAAAGCAAGAATCTAAACTATGTATAAACTTTTTTACAATCAATTTGGAGAAGTAGACGCAATTAATCGCACCACCGATGGCGCTACAATCCCTTGGAACAACCAAACTCAAGCCTTTGATGAAGAACACCCGCTTGTTATTGAACTGCGACAGTGGGAAGCAGAAAATGAGCCTTTAGATTTATCTAATCAAGCTGTGCCTGCGATTTCAATTGAGCAACACAAACAGCAAAAGCAGCAAGAAATTATTAATATTGCTAAATTTGAGCAGGAAGCTTTAGTTGCCGATTATGCCCCAGCAGAACAGGCTAGTTGGGATCGAAAAGTTGCTGAATCTAAAGCTATTTTACAAAGCAATAATCTTGCCGATGCGCCAATTTTGGAAGTTGAGGCCAAGGTTTTTAGTCAAGCTACTAGTGAGCCAGATATTCTAGCCGCAACCTTGTTTTTAGCTGGCGAAATCCTCAATAAGTCAAATCAACTTTATGCAGCTTCGGCCGCTATTGCTGGCAAACGGTCTAGGTTGTGGAATGCGATTGCACAGGCGGAGGCTATCGAGTCAGTTGAATTAATATCTTGGGATGTCAAATAGCAAATTACCTCGGGAATTAATTATTGAAGCCGTGGAAATCTTACTCAACAGGATCAGCCCCAGCAATGGCTACTACACCAGCTATCCCAGAATTGACTATAGCAATGATCTGCCTGCTGAATATGGGACAAATCTATTGGTTTGGCGCGACGGTAAAGGAGAAGGGCAATACGGCAGCAATCAGCCTTGTAAACTGTGGTTTGAGGTTGACGCGGTTTTAGTCGAGACAACAGATAAACCCGCCCATGCTTGGGGAACACTAGCACTAGCAGACCTTGAAAAAGCATTTAAAACTATTGGAGCAAGTGGGGCGATCTCAACTAAGTTTAAATCCGATAAGTGGGTGGAAACTAAAGGGAAAACCGTTGCTCGGGTTTTTTTTACTGTCTGTGTGGAATATAGGAATAAATAGGAAATAAGAAGTAATTTACTTCTGACTTCATTGAAAACGGAGTTTTAACATGGCATTAGAAACTAGAACGGAATTGTATTCGGGGCAAGGCAGGGTTAGTATTGCTCGTCGGACTCAATTGGGTAGACCCGATGATGATGGGTTTATGTTTTTGGGTAACTGCTCCAAACTGATGACCCAGGCGACTGTTGAGGTGGTCAAACACAGGGAGAGTCAAACTGGAAAAAACGCTGTCGATAATCGCTTTGAAAAGGCTCAGGAAATGACGATCGAGTCTACCTTTGATGAGATTATCAAAGAGGCTTTAAACCGCTATCTTTACGGTACAACTACTACTAGAGCTGCGGCGACGGTGACTGGGGAAGTAGTTAAGGCAAAGCTAGGTCGCGAAGTGCCAATTGCTCAAATACCTGATACTTTTACCGCCCTAACTAACGTTGGTGGGACAACGACCTACATCCTTGGTACTGATTATTTAATCGGTCCTACAGGGATGATCGCTTTTCCTGCTACTGGAGGAGCCATTACCGATGGGCAGCTATTGGAGGCTGACTATACAGCTAAAGAAGAAAGATTAACTACTGCTTTTACTGCAAAAAACGAATCTTTTTATCTGCGCTTTGATGGGTTGAATCGCGCTAGTGACGATCTGCCAGTAGTAATTGAAATGTATAAAACCCGTTTCGATCCTTCCAGCGTTGAGGCGATTAACGATGAATATGCGTCTTATGAACTTAAAGGCGACGTGCTTTATGACGCGCCTAATGCTAGTAACGGCCTTTACGGCGGGTTCTTGCGGATTCGTGTGGTTGAGTAGTGAGCGAGGTTGATCGGTTTTTTGACCGAGAAACCAAAGCGATCGCGGTTGATTCAAAAGCGATCGCGCTCCGTTCTGCCGAGGAATTAAAAGACGATGTTCAGCGTCAAATTAGGCGTAATTTTAATAACCCAAGTGCGGCTTTTGCTCGTGGAGTCAAGGTTTATGAGTTTGACTATACAGCAATTGTCAGGCTTTCTCCTATTCTTTCAACGAGTGCCGAACCCAGCAAACTCCAAGGTAATCCAAACGTTTGGATTTTGTTGCCTGATGGAGCAAGGTTAGGTTTTAAGCGAATTGGCAAGGGGTTTAATTGGGATACTCTCAAACGGCGTTATGGAACACGGCTTAGTTTTGTACCTGTATCAGATGGTCATGTGGTTCTTTGTCGTTCTGCAGAAGGAGTAAAGCCAATTTATAAGATTCAGGCTGCGGTGACCACAAAACAAAGGATTGAGTTTTACGAGAAAGCGGAGGAAATAGCAAGGCGTGAAGGCTTTGATTACGAACGAAACGATAGAGAAGTTGGATTTAATTAAAAAAAGATGCCTAAGAAAACCAGCCCAGACACCGAATTAACTCAAATCTGCGTTCCCACTAAAAAGATTTATCTAGAAACCCCCCTGCCTTCGGCATCCCCCCTACCAGGGGGGACACAGGGGGGTGTAGAGATTGTGCTGCGTCCGTTTAAACAGCGTCACTTTGCCAGTGCGATCGCAATTATTAACAAGTATTTCGATCAGTTTAATTCGGTGCGCGAAAACTATGTTGGGCAGCGTAAAGCAATTTTAGATCGATACGAAGACGAGGCTACTAGGAATTTGGCTTTAGCTGAATTAGATGGTGCTTTTAACGAAGGGATGGAAATTGCTAAGGCCATTTTAGGTAGTGGCGGGGAAGGAATTGGTGAGGATATTAAGGCAATTGTCGAGATGTCAATTTACAAGGCGACTCAAATAACTACGGTTGATGGTGCCACCGAACGTACCCCAGTAGAGCCAGAACTTGACGATCTCACCTGGGGGGAATGTTTGGTGTTACTGGGTTCAACTGTGGGGTTGAATATGGATTTTTTCGCCCAGAACAGCCAGGCGATGAACTTAATGCAGGTGATGCAAAACGAACCCACTCCCAGCGACAAACCGAAGGCTGGGGAAAAATTATCTGCCGTTTAATTCGGCACGGCCATGCTTATGCTGCGATCGCTGATTATACCTTGGCGCAGATTAAAATCTTTTCTAAATACGCGGTTGAGCTTGAACAAGAAAGGAGAGCTAGCTATTTGATGGATATGGCGATCGCATCTCAAGGGGACAGTAAGGCGATAAGTAAAGCCGTAGATCGGTTAATGCAGTAAGGGCTTGCCCCGCACCTTCAGGTCGGGGAGTATGTCAACTCTTATTTCTCAATTTTTATTTCTTATTTTTAGATGAAGACTCTCGGTATCAAGTTTCAAGTCGCTGGTATACCCCAAGCTCAAGCTGGTTTGAATGGTTTGAGAAATGGAATTAATCAATCTTTAAACCAGAATAAACAGGCGATCGCGAATTACCAACGTGACGTTAAACGGGGTTGGAATGAATGGAAGACCGAAAATTTTGGGACCACGGCTCAAAAGCAGAATTTAACTATCCGTCAAGAAAGGCGGGAGTTTGCTGAACGTTCTACTTATAAGCAGTTAAGCCAAAATAATCGAGCTTTGGTTTTAGAGTTTCGCCTGGCGTATCAAGATTTTTTTACTAGGCTTGAAAAACTTTTAGAGGACAAGCAAAACACCAATGTTTTTGAAAAAATGTTGGGTTTTATTGGCAAACCGATTGGCTTTGCCGTAGATGCAATTTTATTCCCGTTTCAATCTGCCTTAGCTGGTGCTTTTGAGCGGATGGGGGAGGTGCAGGTACAGGACTTTTCCGAAGGGTTTAACAAGTCTTTACAAAGGGCATTAGGGCTTAGTTTTGAAGAAACTGGGGGCGATGTCGGCAAGGTTATTGGGACTTCGCTTTATAAGGTTTATCAAAAGTCGATTGATGCGGTTAATGATTATGTCAAGGGCAAGCTCCAGTTTAATTTAGCCGATACGTTGATTGACGCTTTTAAACATACGGTCAAAACTTTAGCCAAAGAGCTGCCAGCCTTGGCGCTGCGTACTCATCGGCGGATCCAGATTGATAAAAAGGCTATCCCCGAAGCCCGTAAAGCGGCGGGGTTAAGGATGATTGCCAACGATTTGCCTGAAGCTCAACGCGCAGATATTGAGGCAAACAAATCTATTAGCTTAGTTTACGGCGGGGCAAATACCGACAGCGCAGATATCGGCAAGGATTATGTGGCCAGGGTGATGAAGCCGTACCTTAAAGGCTCTGCTGTCATTCCCATGACTAGACAATGGACTAATTCAGCGGTAGATAGCGAGTTTCAAGGAGATGTTAAAAATCTAATTAAGCTAATTCTTTCCAACCCAGCAGCAGCCCAGACTTTTAAGGGGTTTGTCTCCGAAAATGGGTTGAGCAGCTTGGGAAGAGCCGAACAGGCTGAACTGTTGACAGGTTTGGATGTTGAAGGGGAGATCGATCTAAGCAGTATCGAGCGGATGGCGGAAATTGTTGAGTCTTTGATGAGCAATAAAGACTTTTCTCTGGGGAAGGCTTTGCAGGCTACTTTTAAAGGTTTTAATCCTGATGATATTGCTGGGGCGGCAGAAGCGATCGCTTTGATGGAGCAATTCCCCGACAAGGATTTACAAATTGGTGGGTTTTCCCAAGGGGGCTATAACGCCCTTGGAGTAGTGGATTTGCTCAACCGTATGGGCTATGACAAGGTTAAAGGCTTTAGTATTGGTACGCCGATTACTGGCGCTAATGCTACGGTTAATCCCGATAACTTTAGGGCATTTATGGGGGACAAAGATTATTACTATAATGCTTTGACTGGTCTGGCAGGGGACAATATTGATTTTCCCGAGTTTTTTGAAGTGGGAGAAAAAGAGGGGGCGCTGCACTCGCTTCAGGGTTACGTCAGAGGAGATAATCTTAAGGGTGGACTGCAAGCATTTTTGGGCGACCGCGTTTCTCTGCCAAGCGACAAGAATTATGGCAAGCATGACTCGGCTTATGGTTACGCTGTCGGGGAATTAGGTGCAGAAACGGCATTAATTAGGACGCTGCTGACTTACTTGGGCGAAAGTAAACTGGGGGCGGTTAATGCCAAAGAGGGTTTTATTTTTTCGGCTGAGGAAACCCTACCAGGCTATACCAATAATTTAAAAAGATTAAGTGGGGGTCTTAAAGATGAAGATACCAAGGCGTTTCACGCCGAATATATCGATTTTTTAGAAACCTTACAGAAAGAATTGGAAATAGCCGAACAGTTAGCAGCAATCGGCAAACAATATAAGCCACTTGAAAGTTTAGCTAAGGCAGCCAAGATATTTCCAGTAATGGAAACTATGGCAGCTAAACACACGAATCAAAGTATGAGTGGAGAACAGTTAGAAGCGGCACAAACAGAAGCAGCCGAAAAAGAAAAGCTAGTATTTTTTCAACGCAAGGTTAAGCAGCAAAAAGATAATATCGAGCGTACTTTTCAGGCGATGCTTGGTCGTAACTTTAGCAAAAAAGATGAAGCTAAAGGGATTTATTCTTTTTACAACCCTGAAGAATATGATGAGCGAGCAAACAACTTTGAGGGCATGGTTAACTGGCTAGAAAATGATGTTTTGGGTGGTGCAAGTCAAGAGGAAATGGCGACCGCGCAGCCAACTTTAGATCTGCTTAAAAAGATCGCCACCAGTATCAGAGAAACAGGTTCGACTGGTCAATTCGATCTGGCTACAGCTAGAGATGCCGAGCAGCTTCTAGGCATAGATTTAAAAGAATTTAACTTACTTTTTAAAGAATTTGAAGGCAGTCAAAAAGAAAAAATAGACGTTAACCAGTATAAAGATGAGCTGCGTACCTTAAGACGCAATCGCGACCAGATTTTAACTGAGAAGAAAACTCCGCAATCTGTAGCTGAAAGTTTAGCAAGTGCCAGGGAAAAAATTACCGCAATTGATGTTGAAACGGTCGAACCACTAAATTTAAATACCCAGCAGTTGCAGGGAGCATTTTCTGACTATCTGCAGGAAATTATTAGAAAAGGTACAGAATATGGCACAAATGTTTTAAGAGAAAATGCGACTGAAATTGAAGGTAATTTTAACGAAGCTGAGATTACCAGGCAGTTTAATCAATTAAACGAAGAGTTTAAAAAAGCAACCAAAGAATATAGGCAAGCCGTAAATAACGGCAATAGTGAATTAGCCACAGAGCTAGCTGAAAACTTGCTATTTCAATCAGCTTCACTTAAAAGAATTTATGGAGAATTGGTAGGGCAGATTCGTTCAGAAGACACCGCAAAATCAATGCGCGGGTTTACGGGTTATTTGACAGGAGTGCAAACTGAAATTACTTCTGGTCAGCCTAATTTAAGAGGTAGAGTGGCAACCGGATTGCCAGCCCAAATTGCTAGTAGTCCAGAATTAGAAGCCACAGTTAGACAGATTGATTTTGGTTCTGATATTCGTGCTGGCGTTGAAAAGATAATCAATCGCGAGACTGGTGAAGAAATTGGCTATCAGTTTGTGCTGGGAATCAATGAAGGGGGACAAAATGCCGCTGATATTCAATCCCCTTCTAGGGTTTGGCAATGGATTGGGGAGATGATCAAGAGTGGTTTTGAAGGTGGAGTGACTGGGATTGGCGACTTTTTAACCAATTCGCTCAACTTGTCTGCTGATACGGCCAGAGAAACTATGGCGGGGATTGCTGAATCTGTATCTAACGTGGCGCACGGATTGGATGACTCTCAGGGTTTACTTGATTCGGTTTTAGATACTGAAGGGGCGGACGAGGAGGTTAATAGCTTTTTTGGAGATTTAGTTGCTAAAGTTAGCGAAGCGTTTGACGATCTTAAACAGAAGTTTCCCATCCTGGGCAAGATTAGCGACGTGATGATGGACATTGGCGGAGAAGTACTGCAGGTACTGGGTTTATTTAGCTTTGGGGAGGCCTTGATTCAGTTTTCCACTACTGCCTTGGCCACGGCAATGCAGATGGAAGGTCTAGAGCGATCGATTATTGCCGTTTCTGATTCTGCGAAGAGTGGGGCAAATAACATCCGCTTTGTTAGAGAAGAAGCGCGCAGACTATCAATTGATTTGGTGTCGGCGCAAGAGGCCTATAAACGTATTTTAGGGGCGACGCGCAACACGCCTTTAGAAGGGCTGCAAACGGAAAAGATATTTAGCACTTTGGCGGCTACTGCCAGGAATAGAGGGCTAACTACAGACGCGACAAATCGGTTGTTCCTCGGTTTTGAACAGGTAATTGCCAAAAACGAATTTAAAAGTGAAGAGGTTAGGGGACAGCTAGCGGAGGTCTTGGGCGATATCCAAAACCTGCTGGCTACAGCCACGGGTGTTCCCTTGTCCCAATTAAGCGAACTAATGGAAGCAGGGTCGCTCAAGGCTCCCGAAGTGATGCCCAAGCTGCTGGCGTTACTTGATGCGCAAAATGCAGCGCTTGGGGATAGTTCTGGCACGGCGGCAGCGTCTTGGGCTAGGCTCAATAATGCCATCTTAGAATATCAGGATGCGGTGGGACGGCAGCTTCAGCCAGTGCAGAAGCTGGGACTAGACAGTCTGGCTGCGGCTTTTGAAGTATTGCGCAAGCATGGTGAGACGTTGGTTAAGTTAAGCAGTGGTTTGATAGTTACGGTTTTGGTGAATTTAACCCTCAAGCTGTTGGCAACCAAGCTGGCAACCTTTGCCCTGGGAGATGCGATTTACCGCCTTGGCTTTGCACTTGGGGCGATCTTGCCCAAGCTGGCAGCATTTTTAGCCAGATTTATTTTGATTACCGCAGCGATCGAGGTTTGGAATAATAATCGCAAGCTGTTGTTTGGCAGTTTTTTCCCCGAAATGGAAGATCGCTTAGAAGCCTCGACAAAAAGATTAGAAGCATTGGAAAAGGCATTTAAGGCAACTGGGCTAGCGGCCAAGGAATTTGGCAAAAATCAACCGAAATTACCC
Organism: Myxosarcina sp. GA_180221_E-2-1-MAG-40_15; assembly: GCA_020692205.1. Classification (GTDB taxonomy): domain Bacteria; phylum Cyanobacteriota; class Cyanobacteriia; order Cyanobacteriales; family Xenococcaceae; genus Waterburya. Next base: position 8,341 of record JAIMKV010000036.1, on the reverse strand, counting down.
GAACCACCGAGGCCGCTGGAGTTAAACGAAGGGCCACAAGTGCCTAAATGGTTGCAAGGCTTAGCTGGGGGCGAGCGCCTAAATATGGATAATTTATTGAGAAATAGATTAAATAAATTATACGGCGGTAAAGGTGGTAAATATCTTAGATTTGGCCCCTTGGCCGCGTTGATGCCAGATGGGGCTGGAAAAACAACCACTGCAGCTGAAGCAAAACAGGCTGATTTTGTAGTTAATGTAAGTCAAGTAATCGATCAAAGTGATGCCACTTTAAAACGTGGTTCTCAAGCTAAATCGGTATTAGAAGAGATCGCGCTAATTGATGCCGAGACTAGGCAGCTACAAAGTCAAAGGTTAAATATCAATTCGGGGGATACTAAAGGCTTGCGTGCCGCTCTAGCGGCCGAAAAAGCAGTATTACAGGAGCGAGATAAATTACAGGCATTTACCGCTCAGTATCAAGAGTCTTTACAGGGGGATATTCAAGACATTCAAGACACGCTTTTAGAGCTGGATGAACTGGACAAAACAGGGGGGAATAAAGAGGAGATTGCTCAAAGAAAAAACTCTAGAGCGGCTTTAGAAGAAAGATTGAAGTTGCTTGAAGCTGAAAAAGAGGCAATTGAGGAGATTAACGGGCGGATTCCCAAGTTTATCGCCCAGGTAGACAAATTGCTCAGAAACAGTGATGAACGAGTTCAGGGCTTTGTGGGTAACCAAGAAGACAGCGCTCTAGTTAATCGTACCGCAGCGATCAAAGAGGCGATCGCGTTGGGGTTAAGCGATGCTGACTTGGAGTTAAGACTAGACAATCTCTCGGCAAGCGATCTAGAAGCGCGAATTAATTTGATTAATTCGGAAATTAAAAGCTTAGAAGATAAGCTGGGTAATGCTTATTTGCAAGAGGGAGTACAAGGATTAGAAAGAGCAGCCGCATCGGATGGGCTGGAATTGACTACCCCTACCTTGCAGCGAATGTTAGAAGAAGGCAGGAATACCCAAGAAACCGAAGCCGCTAAGGTATTGCTTGCCTTAGATGGATATCAGGGGATGCTGGCTGAAGCTGAATCTGGTTTGGTCGATTTGGTTAAAAGCAATCAAGGTAAGCTCAGGGACTTTAACAAAACCGTAACTGACTATTTTTCGAGGATGGGTCAGCAAATCAAAGAAGCCAAGCTGGAAACCGAAAGATTACTGTCGCAAATTATGTATGGCGACATTAAAAACAAACTGCGTGGGGCGATTGCACCTGGGTCGAATAACTTTGTCAATGGGGTGGTGGAAAATATTCAATCTTTGATTGACTCGGCGACGCAAATAGCCGAGAAAAACTACGGCGACTTGAGCGCCCAGCTATCTTTTGAACTGGAAGTGCAGAATCTGGCGATTGAAACCCAGGAATTTATCCGCTCCATTGGTTCGGCGGGAGAAGCCCTGCAAGAATTTGTGGCTCGGATTACGGGAGACGATACGAAGTCAGAAGTCAGAAGTCAGAAGTCAGAAGTAGCTAAAGCAAGACTTGCTCATGGCGAGCCAAGCTCGCCGAGCTTCCTTGGCTTAGCCTCAACTCCAACCCCCAGGCCGCCAAATATAACCGAAGACCCCCAGGCGTACGCCAATGCGGTCAAGCAAAAGTTTGACCAGTATGTAACAGGGGTACTAAAGCAGCCTGCAGGGGCGTTTACTGGGATTGAGCAAATGGCAGGGGCGTTTTATAGTAATAGTCCTGTGTCTTCGATTACGCCTCCTGTCATTTCCGTAGCAGATCCTGCTGCTGCTGCGCCGATAGTTAGAGATGAATTGGTCGAGCGCAAGAATTTGAATCTCCAGCTCCAGCGCTACACCACGACTCAGCAGCGCGACGCTCATAACCTTGAGGTGGACGACAAAACTGAGCTTAATAAGCGGCAGATCAGGCAGGGGGTCAAAGAGTCTCAACGCACGGTGCTGGATCTGCAAAACAAGCTGGCAGATCTAGAGAGCCAGTATGACTATAAATCGGCAGGTAACGAGGCTCAGGCAGCTTTGCGCAATCTTACTACTGCTTTTCTCGATGCTGATACCTCGATTGAGAATCAGATTTTGAATCTCAAAGATATGATCTCAACCATTACCAAGCTAACTTCAGGTGCGCCTGAAATTATCGCGCAGTTAAAATCGATTGGCACGCCAGAGGCTTTAAAAACTGCCGCAGCCAAAGAGGCTAGTTTGGCGCAGCTACAGGAGTCTTTGCCTAAGCTACGGAGTGATTTGGCACTTATTCAAGGTTTACAGACTGCTGCAAATGAATTAGAAACACAGGCAACGGAATTTACCACCGAGCAGGGGGATTTAAATATTGAAGTAGAAGATCTAAATAAAAAAGGTGCTATTTTAGGCTTGAAAACTAGCATTGCCGCTCAAGCTGGAACGTTAGAAGAAGAGCGAGTCTTGAAAATCGAGCAGGAAAAAAACCGCCTGGCAACTAGGATTGCTGAGATTAAGCGCGATCAAAAACCTGGTACTGAAAGAGACGAGCTGATCGAACAGGAAACACGTCAAAGCCTGCTTAACCAAAGCAATATTAACTATGACAAGACATTCAAGGGCAATGATTTATTTCGCAAAGATCTAGAGTATCGGCACGCGATAGACGACAAGAAAGCAGGGTTTTTAGCTCGCTTTGGCTTTAACCTCCAGGCGGATAAGATCAGACGTGAAAGTGCGATCGCCACGGAAAAAAACCGCTATCAGCGAGAATTACTTGAACTTGAGCAAACTTATCAAGGTAAGCCCAAAACTCTAGAGCGATTTACTCAGCAAGCTAAGGCCTTAAATCAGGTGAATTTGCAGGCGATTGACGATCAGTTTAAATCTTTGGGGACTACGGTTGAGGATCTGTTTATCAGCTCTACCCAGGGATTTTTTAGCAAGTTTGTCGAATCGGGCTTTGACTTTGCGGGACAGAGGGAAAAAGCCCAGCTAGAGGAACGGCTGCGGTATGCCGAGGAGCTGGTAGAGCTGGAAAATCAGTATCGCGAGACTCCAGGGCAATTGGCACACATGAAAAATCGGGCGCGGGAGCTGAACGAGGAGAAGTTAGACAAGATTAAAAATGAGTTTAACTTATTTTCTGGCACGGTCAATCTGGCAAAACAGGCAATCTTAGAGTTTATCAAACAGCTAGCGGCGATGGCGGCACAGCAGGCGGCAGCTAAGTTTATTAGTTCGGTGCTTAATTTTAACAAGGGCGGAACTGTACCCCCAAGTGGTGGGGCAATTGTCAATGCCAGCGCTGGGGCGACTATTGGCAAAAGAAAATTAAGCGATCACACTACTAAATCTTTACGTCGCATCCCTGCTGTGGCAAGGGCTTGGAGTGCTGAAGGATCTGGGGCGCAGCTAGGGGTGTTTCACGTTGGGGAGGAATTGCTATCTCGTAAAACTGGCGAAGCTGGACGCTACCAGGGGCTTAAACAAAAGTATGGTATTAATCCTTTACAGCAGCTAGTAAATAATTACAGCAGTGGGGGGACTATCCCAGACGTGGGTACTAGTATTCTATCTGGATTTAGCAATAGTTCGGCGCGGCTGAATCTTTCTGGTTTGGAGCGCCAGGGAAGTAAACAGCCGAATCCTAATAAGACAATTAACTTTACCCAGCAAATATTTACGCCCAATGCCGATAGCTTTAGGCTTAACGCCGATCAGCGCAATCAGGATTTAATTCAAAGTTTGAAGCGAAGATTTTAATTAGTCCCGATCTTATCTGGCGTGAGCGAGATAATTACTAATTACTAATTTTTTTAGGTGGTTTAACCCATGGCGATCGCTGTTTCCTTTGCCATCCTAGAATGAGCGTTCTATTTTGTCCTATGGCTCGACCCAAAAAAGATGTTCCCCAACATACCAACTCACCGTTTAAAAAACTAAGACTAGACGTTAGACTATCTCAAGAACAACTAGCTATGGAAATTGGTGTAGCTGTATCTACTGTTCGGCGCTGGGAAAAAGGACAGTGTGAGCCAACAATGACCAGGGCGCAAATGGCAAGATTTTGTACCTGCATTTGCGCAACGTTTGAAAATTTGCCCGACTCTTTAGTGTGTGATTTCTCACGCTAACCATGTTAATTCTCGACCCAGCTTTTAAAGCTACTTTGGCACTTGCAAATTCGACCTTTTGCTGGTGCTGGTTGATTACCCGTCTTGATGGGCAAATGCTTGGATTTACTAGCTTAGATGTGCCAATTACCATTGGCAACGTGACCTATTACGGCGTAACTGGTTTTGACCCTGGGGCAGCGCAGCAAAGTCAGGGGGTTGATAAGCTAGATTCGCAGAATCTCAATGGGATTTTAGACCGCTCTGGGATATCTAAGTCCGAATTAGATTCGGGGATTTTTAACGGTGCGACGGTAAGAAGATTTTTAGTTGACTACACTAATTTGCCGAGTAGTTTGGAGTTGAATCCGCCCAAACATCGCGAGCTGCCGACTGGGTTTATTGGCGGCTTTAAGCAGACAAATCTGGGGTATGAGCTACAGGTTAAGGATTTATTTTCGTTGCTAAATAATAATATTGGCTCTACAACTAGTAAAACCTGCAGAGCCAATTTAGGAGACGATGATTGTCGTGTTAATCTTGCTGCTTTTAATCATAACCTTACGGTTACAGCAGTTGTAGATCGTCGTGTGTTTTCGGTTAGTGGGACTTTAAGCGATCAGTATTTTGACATGGGACGGTTATTATTTACCAGCGGACAAAACCAGGGACTGCATCAAGATGTCAGCTTTTATGCAGGCAATCAAATCTTTTTGTCCGTGCCTGCAAAGCAAACAATTGCCGTTGGGGATACGCTCAACGCCGTAGCTGGCTGTGTTGGCACCAAGCTAGCCTGTATTACCAAGTTTAGAAATTTTGCTAACTTTGTCGGTGAGCCTGACGTGCCAACTACAGATTTGGCGATTAATACCCCGAGCAGGAAATAGAGCGTGGGCGAGGTGGAGGTTTATTTAACGGCACGAGAGTTAATTGGTACGCCCTGGCGACATCAAGGACGGAAAAGGGGTTTGGGCGTTGACTGTATTGGCGTGCCGATTTATGTTTTAAATCAATTAGGAATTAAAAAAGACTTGCCAGTTACTTACCCACGCAGTCCTGACGGTACCATGAAGCAAAAAATTGAGTCTGTATGTCAGCCAATCAATTTGCAGCCTTCTGCTCTGCTTGTATTTGAGATTTCCACCGTTTCGGCGCACTGTGGCATAGTCAGCAGCTATATGGATGGATGGGGTTTGATCCATGCCTGGGATTTGGTTGGCGAGGTGGTTGAGCATCGCTTAACCTCTAACTGGCTTAGAAAAGTTGTCGGCTGTTACGCTTTGCCTGGGGTTAACTATGGTAATTAGTGGATAAAAAATGAGTCAATATTTTGTTTTTGGACTGTATTTTAGCGCCCGGCCTCTCCCGCCGACTCGCACCTATAGCAAGGTACAGGCTAAGTTTAGATCTCAAATCCCTGTGCGGCTAGATTTGGGGTTACAGATACTTACCGACTCTGACGGCTGGTTTTACCTAACTAACGTTACGGGGACGGCTAATAGTTTTGCCGTCAAGCTGGTTTATATTTCCGATCTTGAGTACCAGCTAAGAAACACTCCCGTAATTGACGATGAGTTTTGGATCGCTAATGCCAAACAACAAAGCGAAAATACAAATCCTAATTATTTTGGCTATTCTGTCACTAGGTTTGAGGCTTATTTCCCTTTAACTCAATTAGTTAGTGACGTTAATCCTAACCCAGAGACGTTTGTTGCCATAACTCCTTACGTCAAGCCGCCTTTTGCGCCTGAATTTATTGATTTTGCCGAAGTCAGATTAGAGCTGGGGTATGACTATGGCTGTGTTGGCGGGCCTGGGTTTAAAACGGAAATTATCGAAGTGGCCGATTCGTCTGAGTCGAGAAATTCCACTTTGGTTCTACCAAAAGGACGCTGGCAGCTAGGAGAGCGCCTGATTGCTGATTCTGCGGTGAATCAGTTGAGTGAGGTAAGTTATTTAGTTGAGTTTCACGCATTGCGTCAAGGGGCAAAGCAGGGATTTCGCTATAAAGATTGGGCAGATTTTAAGGCGGCAGCCCAAGATATTGCGACAGGGGACGGGGTTAAAACTCAGTTTCAACTGCGTAAAGCTTACTTGGCGGGCAATGCGGTTACTTATCGTCCGATCCAAAAGCCTGTGGTTGGTACGGTGGATCTATTTGTTGACGGGGTTAACGTGGGCAATACTCCAAATCATGGCTGGGTGGTAAATCATGAAACGGGAGTTTTATCCAATCTCACACCTTTAGCCAATGGGGCAAAACTGACGGCGAGCTTTGAGTTTGACGTGCCTGTGTGGTTTGAAACAGATGCAATTAGCTTAACTCTGCAAGCATACGATCCTGACTCTGGGGATAACATTTATCAACTAGGCAGCGTATTTGTGGTGGAGGGGCAAATCCCCTATTCCCTGCCCTGGGCGATTGGGCAGAGTGCAAATATTACCACTGAGCTGGATTTGGGCATTGTCTACGAAACCAGCCAAACCAGAGAATTTAGCACGGCCAAGCTGGGATTGAGTTCAGGCTTTACCCAACGCAGTGCCAAAGTAAAAGACGCTCGGCTCATGTTTGATTTAGGCAGCAGAATTTACGACTTGGGGGAACTGGAGATTTTGCTGGGCTATTTTTGGAACGCCAAGGGAAGTTTCGCTGAGTTTCATTTAAAAAATCTGGGGCAAACTTATGACGTGCGGTTCAATAGCGATAGTTTAAATATTAAATTTGAGAGCGCCAGCAGTAATGATGCCTTTTATTCGATATTTGGGTTAAAGCTTAAGGCTGATTTTCGGGCTGATAACCTGTTAAATTTCCTCGATCCGCAAACCTATGTCTATATCTTTATCGATACTTCTGGATCGATGAATTCTTCGATCCCTGCGATTAATAGTGCGATCGCAAATTTAAAATCAACTTTGGCTACTTCGGTCTACGGTAGCGTTGAGGCAATGGAGCAAAGAGTGATCCAGCTCAATTTTAGCGACGAGCGCTGGCTGAGGCTGCCGACAACCTATTTTCAGCCCTCAGCCGTTTATTTGATTTGGATCAACGAGGCTAATTCCCTGTATCACGGCAGCAGTAGCTATACGCCTCCGACTACTGCCTACCTACAGGATTTGAATAATTATTTAGCTGGGTTTGCCACCAGAGAAAAAATCAAGCTGATTGTCTATTCAATTATTTTTGGTGCGGCTGAATTTACGGCATTTCAAAATCATTTAGTGGCTGCTAGTGAGGGAACGCAAGGCTATCAAACTGCTTTAAAAGATTATCAACTCCAAATTAAGTTAGATATTCCGCAAAATACTACTGCCGAACAGTACTATCAAGATATTATTGGCACTCAATCGCTATGAGTTATTTTTCTCTTGCTGGTATCGTTTCTCAAGTTAGCGACCCTCCTGTTGACGGCAGCATTGGTATTGCGATCGCGCCATTTTTTTGTGAGGCAGTAGATTTAGAAATAGAGAGCGTAATATACGCTCTTTTTGTTGGGGAGATTGAGCAGTGCGACGTTAGAACTAACTCTACTCCTCAAAAGGCAGCACAGGTGATTTCAATTGCTAAGGTTGAGAAAGAGCTTACTTTTACCAAAGAATTTTTGGAATTAACTTCGCTTTGGGCTACAAAAAATTGGCTGCGAAATAATCTCGAAGTCGCCGAACTGATTACGATTGAATCAGGTTGGACTGAAGTACTCCCCAACGTAACCAGCGCAATAGAAATAGAGCTAGTTGAACCAATTCAAAGAGAACTCCAGTCCGTACCTATTGCCTATGACCTATCACCTATTACCTTGAAAACGGAGTTTTTACCTGGAAGTCCTGGCTATGTCGCTGGTATTCCAGCCCTTGCCGTAGAGCTTATAGGGGTAGAGCCAGGTCTTGTACCTCTGCCTTTACCTGCAGGGCAGCCTTTTGCAGCTAAAGAGCTACTGCGCATCGAAGCTGCATTGACAGAGATACAGGGTACTCGCAATACCTCAGAATTCTCAATTACCGAAGCTGCTCACA
>JAIMKV010000036.1:0-171 GCA_020692205.1 Myxosarcina sp. GA_180221_E-2-1-MAG-40_15 | reverse complement strand
GCGATCGCCACGGCCATTTCTGAACTAGAACCAGTCGAAGCTAAGATTAGCTCTAACATTACAGCTCCCCAACTAATTACAATTGAATCAGGTTGGACTGAAGTACGCCCCAACGTGACCAGCGCAATAGAAATAAAGCTAATTGAACCAATTCAAAAAGAACTTCAATTG
>JAIMKV010000035.1 GCA_020692205.1 Myxosarcina sp. GA_180221_E-2-1-MAG-40_15 | reverse complement strand
TGTTACTTTTGAGCGAATATTGAGCGACTTCTCAGGTTGCGGTACTAGCATTCGTGGACGAAAGCACCACTAGCTAAAGCCGCAAGGCGAGGGCGGACGATGGGACTTGAACCCACGAATGGTGGTACCACAAACCACTGCCTTAACCACTTGGCTACGCCCGCCGTGCTTATCGCTTAGACATTATAACACCATTGACCAGCATTTTCGATCTCCTAGTCTAAAATCAAGAAAAATACGTTAAAACTACATGACAGTTAAAAACCTTAGTATTGGTGGAATTATCATAATAGGCATAAGTGCGATCGCTTTTTTGACTAATCCTGGGGAAAAAAGATATCAAAAGTATGCCAACTCTACCTTGAAAAATCAGCTAAATGATCAAGTCTGCACTCAGGTTGGTGAAGACTTAGGAGTATGGCTAGAAGGTCAATGCCATATTTTGGTCAATTCAGCTAGCCCTTACTTAGCGCAAATCGTTCAACAGCAGACAAAGCGACAAAACTTTTTACTATTTAGTATTTATCAAGCAGATCTTCCTTTGCCTCCTCCTTTACCTAACTATCATTTAGGAACTATTGGAGTACTGGGAAACTTCTATACTTATCAAGCCGAAAAACTTTAATTGGCTGATAAAGTAATGTTTATTTAAACTAAAGAAAGAAATAAAAGAAACATTAGAGCCTGGAGTTGATTTATGAGTCAAGAAAATGGTCAAAATAATGATGCTAGTTTAGCTGCACTTGAAAATGATAGTATCCGAAATCCTCCCTATGGAAAAGTTAAAAATTTAGATCATGGCGAAAGATACTGCATTAACAAGATTGAAATTAAACCAGGGGAACACATGAGTACCCAGATGCACTATCACCGCAGTGAACACTGGATAGTAGTTTCTGGTACTGCAAAAGTAATTTGCAATGGCAAAGAAACTCTAGTCATGCAAAATCAATCTACTTATGTACCAATGAACACGGCACATCGAGTCGAAAACCCTGGAGTAATTCCCTTAGTAATGATCGAAGTACAGAATGGTGAATACTTGGGAGATGACGATATTATTCGTTATGATGATTAACTTGGAAATATCAATCATCTAGCCAACAAGAATTTATCTTTAATCCTGCTTTAGACTTTCTCCTAACCATCTGAGATAAGAGACTGAGCCAGCAACAATTGGTAAGGCAATAATTTCTGGCACTTCATAGCTATGAAGTGTTTTGATTTGCTCAGTAAGCTCGGCAAAATTATTTAAATCGGCTTTAATTATTAGCTGATATTCTTGGTCTTGATTAATTTTTCCCTGCCATAAATACCATGAATCTATAGGGAACATATTGACGCAGGCTGCTAATTTTGACTCAATTAGTCTTTGAGCAATAGTTTGAGCCTCTTCTAGTGAAACAACAGTGACCAAAACAACTCCATAATGATCCAAGTTTGATTCCATAGTCAGTTTGTTTGAATTAGGCTATTTGGATGCTTTGCTGAACAAGATTAGCTTGACTAACTAGCTTTGCTTGAGATGGTAAAAATCTAGTGATGTTTGACGTAGTAGCTTCAAAAATAGCGTTGTATAAAACTGCAAACTCTAAATCTGCATCACTCAAATTTGCTTGAGTCAAATCAGCATTACTAAGATTAGCTTTTTTTAGTGAAGCTCCACCTAAATCAGCATTGATTAGATTGGCATGAACCAAATTAGCATTGCTCAAATTTCCTCCCTTTGTTTGGGCTTCAGACAAATTAGCGTTGCTTAAGTTGGCATGGTTTAGATCGACATTTCTGAGTTGAGCATCAACTAAGTTAGCATTACTCAGATTCGTATTGCTTAGATTGGCTCTAGTTAGTTTAGCTTGACTAAAATTGATTCCAGTTAAATCAGTACCGCTGAGGTCGACATCAATTAGAAAGGTTTGGCTCAGATTAACTCCTGTCCAAGAAATATCTTGTAGTTGCGCTCCCGTCAACCTACCTTCCTGTAAATCGGCCCAGTTAAAATTGGTGTTATTAAGATTAGCCTGCCTGAGGTTGACTTTTTGTAGTTTAGCTCCACAGGCATTAGCTCCAGATAAGTTTGAGGCTCGAAGATTAGTATGGGAAAGATTGGCTCCACTTAGCTTTGCTTCGACTAATTGAGATTTAACCATAAATGCACCACTTAGATTAGCTTTGGTTAAATCTGCCTGCTGTAGATTAACTTCACTCATCTTAGCAAAGCTAAGATTTGCCCAATTAAGTTTGATTTGGTTAAAAAAGCACGACTTAGATTAGTTCCAACCAAATTAGCTCCCGTTAGATTAACGGCAATTAGCATAACTCCACTTAAATCCACTCCACCTAAATCTACTCCTGTGAAGTCTCTATAGCCTTGCTCATAAAATCTTAGTAGCTGATCTTTATTCATATATTAATCTTGATAAGCTTTAATTTTACGCAGATATAGTTTGAATGATAACCATATAGCTAAGCTTATTTTTAATATTATTACCTGCAATTAGGTTATTAGCTATAGAATAAAAACTTTTGTATTAATATATTCTAATCTATGAATTTTATTTTTCTATTGTTGATAATGAAAAGATAAAAATTAAGGCGCAGATAAATGTTGACAAATTCTTAATTGCCAGATATTAATCACGCTAACAGATGATCTTCAAATAGCTCTTTAATTTGTAAGGTTTCAATTTACATTGGCTATTTTTGGTCAATTCAATTGAACAAATAGTCGACCGAGCTGTATTGGAATCAACAGTGATGAGACTGCTTTGCCAGACAATAATCTTGGTTACAAATTAGAATTTAATTGGATAGAGAATAAATTTGACCATCAATCAATAGTCTAGTGATTCCTTTATCCTGAAGATGGTGTGAGGTCTTTTGTAACATGCGACCATCAGGAACTTTGATTACTCGTTCGCGACGATGGGAAAATCGTTTGGCAATGCGATGGTTATCAAACACAGGAAGAGTTCTTTGGCTCACTTCTGTCTCAGGAATTGCACCTAAATCCGCAAAATCGGCTAAGGGTTTAACAATCAATTCTGCCGAGCGATCTATTACCAAATAGCAAGTTCTAGGAATTGAAGCTTGAGATAAAGGAAGAATCTGGACATCGCTCAGACTAGCGTGTCTACTAGGGTAAGGCACGCCTTCATCCTCTTCCCAATCCTCATCGTCATCGTCATCTTCGTCATCATTAATATCTTCTAGATCTTCACCTAGCATCTCTTTGAGAACCATGATGTCCATAGCATCATCATCCTCATCCTCGTCTGGTTCAACTCGATCGCTTTTGAGAATTAGGCGTTGCGGAGCGATGCCACTAGGCTGATCGCTTTGAGATAGATCCTCAATATTAGACTTACCGCTTATTTTAGTATCTAAAATCAGTTTGACGGGGGCAGATTCTATGATTGTTTGAGTTGACTCATCCATCGTCTCTGAGGCGACAGTTCCTAATCCTGGTTCAGACGTAGAACGACGGCGACGGCGCTGAGGTACTTTGGATTCCGTCTCCAATTGGGTGGGTGTATTGATCTTGGGTTTCTTAGACGCAGTAGCTTCCAACAGAGCATCGTCTTCGACCATCGCAGTTTGAACTTCTTTCTGCTTGACTTTGAACCGAGATGTAGGCTTGGTCTGAGCCTTCTGGATACTACTTTCAGCTTTCTCTAATGACTTTTCCCCCCTGGGAGTACGTGCCAAACGTTTTTGCTGGATTAAATCTTCATATTCATTGGAAGATAATTTATTTTTGAGAAAGCGACTGATCGTAGAACTACTGACCTCATAACTTTGGGCCAAGGTTGAAGTAGTTGCTTCAGAATTACGATATTGTTCAAGAATATCTTGCTTATCGTCTTCGGTTAGTTTTCTAGGACTCATGCTTTCTCAATCAAACTCGCGCTAGTGTTATTTTACTGTTAATAACGATATCAATTGTGGCAACGATATTGTTAACACATTAAATAGTCTATCTCGTCGGGATGAACTTGGTAACGTTAACTACAGTCAAAATCACAATTGTTTATTAGTTTCTTAATGAAATAATTCATCTTACCGATAACTGATAAATTGTTTTTTGAGAGGAATAAACCTAGTTAGGATCTAAAACTAAATGGTAAATATGCTTAAACCCAATGCCAAAGATGCTTTACTTGTTTTAGCTGATGGAACTACGTATCGCGGTTGGTCTTTTGGCGCAGCAGGAACTGCGGTAGGAGAAGTAGTCTTTAATACGGGTATGACAGGATATCAAGAGGTTTTGACCGATCCCAGCTATGCTGGTCAGATTATTACTTTTACTTATCCTGAGTTGGGTAACACAGGAGTAAACTCGGCTGACGAAGAATCCGACAAAGTTCAGGCTAGAGCGGTAATTGCACGAAATATTACCTATCGTCCAAGCAATTGGCGTTCTACTCAATCTTTACCAGACTATTTAAAAGAAAGAGATATTCCTGGTATTTATGGCATTGATACGCGATCGCTGACTCGCAAATTAAGAGACTATGGAGCAATTAACGGCGGTGTTTCGACAGAAATTCTCGATCCCCAGAGGCTACTGAAGCTGGTGCAGGAAGCTCCTAATATGGCGGGATTAAACTTAGTCAAAGAAGTAACTACAACTCAGGTATACCAATGGTCTGAGGAGACAGAAGCAGAATGGGAATTTGCCTCTAATACTAGCCAAGATGATCCCCTGACGGGGCGGGGTCAGCCCCTCACGGTAGTAGCGATTGATTTTGGCATCAAACGCAATATTTTGCGTCGTTTAGCTAGCTATGGCTGCAAAGTAATTGTTGTTCCTGCCAATACCTCTAGCGAAGAAATTCTAGCTCATAATCCTGACGGGATTTTTCTGTCTAATGGCCCTGGAGATCCCGCAGCAGTTAAAGAAGGGATCTCTACAACTAAAGAACTGCTACAGGCAGGAAAGCCGACTTTTGGCATCTGCATGGGACATCAGATATTAGGATTATCCCTCGGTGCTGATACGTTCAAGCTCAAGTTTGGACATCGAGGTTTAAACCAACCCGCAGGACTACAAAAGCAGATTGAAATTACTAGTCAAAATCATGGATTTGCGATCGCCGAAAAATCTTTAGGGGCAGATGTGGAAATAACTCACCTGAATCTTAACGATCAAACTGTAGCTGGTCTGTGTCATAAAACCTTGCCTTTCTTTTCCGTACAATATCACCCTGAAGCTAGCCCTGGCCCTCATGATGCTGATTATTTATTTGAGAAGTTTGTCAAATTAATGCGAGACGCGACAAAGAGTTAAACAACACTTATCTTGTAAGAGTTGGCATGGCTCAACTCCTACAGAATGTTAGCGCGGCTATACCTAGCAAGAGCCTGAAGCGGAAAATATTGCTGATATAAATGATATTTCAGATAGAAATGGCAGGGAAAACCTGTGCCAGTAAACTGAGATTCATTCCAAGTTCCATCAGACTGTTGAGTATTTAGCAAATACTCAATTCCGCGATTAATTGATGGCTGTCCAGCAAACTCAATCCCTTGCATGGCTGCCATAATGCCCAGCAATGCCCAGGCTGTTTGAGAAGCAGTACTAACTCCTGTACCTTTTAAACTATCATCGTTATAGCTAGCGCAGGTTTCACCCCAACCGCCATCAGAATTTTGACAGCTTACTAACCAGGCTGCACCCCGCTCGATTTGCGATCGACAACGAGTCGGTGCAATCAAGCTTAAGGCAGAGAGTACCCCACTTGTACCATAAATATAGTTTACGCCCCAACGACCAAACCAACTCCCGTCTGCTGATTGTTCTTGGATCAAATAAGCGATCGCTCTTTGGACTCGTTGATCATCAATCTCCAAGCGACATTCTCCTAACATCTCCAATACTCTAGCCGTAACATCGGCGGTATTGGGATCGATCATGGCTTTTAAGTCGCCATAGGGAATCAAGTTAATCCATTCCTGGTCATTATCGCGGTCAAAAGCTGCCCAACCTCCAGGTTTACACTGCATCGATGCCATCCAGTTAAGACAACGAGCGATCGCCTGATGTTTTTTAGCTTCATCAGGGAGTTTAACCCCAGACAAACCCATGACCACCACTGCTGAATCATCTAGATCGGGATAGAAGCGATTATCAAATTCAAATGCCCAACCGCCAGGGGTAACGTCCTGATTTTTTACCGCCCAGTCGCCATAATCGAGAATTTGCTTGTCTAATAGCCATTGTCCAGCTTTGACCAAGGCTGGACAATCTGTAGCTACTCCCGACTCAACCAAAGCCCTTAAACACCATGCTGTGTCCCATACAGGAGAGATACAGGGCTGGATCCGATAGCTATCGACAGTTTCGATGGCAAAGTTATCAACGGCGGTTAAGCCACGCTGAATTACTGGATCGTTAACGTTATAGTTCAGAGTACGTAAAGCTAATAAAGAGTTAAGCATTGCGGGAATAATTCCGCCCCAGTCGCCTGTCGCTTCTTGCCTTTCTAAGATCCATTTTTCCGCAGCAGCGATTCCTTCTGCTCTATATGGCACTAGATTAAGATTCTCTAGTAATTTAAAAGCATCATCGAGATGCACAAAGAGATCTGTCCAGTCGTTACTGCGGGGTAGCTCATAGCGAACGTTAGCCACTCCTTCGGTGTATAGTTCATCTAGATTGATTGGCGTATCTAGCTTGAATATCGGCTTGCGGTCAAAGACAATTAGTAGCGGTACAGTACTACCTCTTGCCCAGCTAGACATTTCATAAATTGTAAAAGGAGATGCTTCTGGTAACAGCATAATTGAAGGCGGAATTGAGGGTAATCCCCGCCAGTCATAGCAGCCGATTAATGCTAGATGCAGTTTAGTAAAGATGCGCGTCTGGCTAATGCCACCATGTTGCCGAATAAATTTCTGGGCTTCGATTAAGGCTGGATCGGCTTGGGGGACACCTAACAAACGTAACGCCATGTATGCTTCGACAGTAGTAGAAAGTTCGCCACCGTCTCCATAATAAAGCTCCCAGCCACCATGTTTGCGCTGTTGCGATCGCAAGTAAGCTTCGGCTTTCTTTAAGGGTCTAGTTTTGTCTGTTCTCCAAATCTTATGCAGCAGAACAACTTCAGCCGTAATAGTTACATTGGACTCTAATTCGGCACACCAATAGCCATCAGGGTTTTGAATTGACAGTAAATAGTCTTGACTGCGCGCGATCGCTTGTTCTAACTTCAGTTGAGCCGTTTGTTTGCTTGCTGATATCATTCTATACTTAGTGTTTAATTTAGTTTGATTGGCAGTAATTTAGCCAAGATTGCTTAAATACTGAACTTTTAAACATTTAATTAAAAGTTATCCGAAATTACTTGCTAAAGATTACATAATATCGAAATCTCTAAAAGTGATGAAATTGGTGCTTTAGGCAATCAACTATAATCTTGTCTATCGTTTGTCAGATTAAAGCCGAAGTGCGATCGCCTTAGAATAGGCAATTACTATAAGTTCTATACTGTCTAAAGCTATGTCAGACCAAAAGCTTACCCAAGAAGAAATTAGATTAAAAGAAGACAGAGAAAGAAAGGCATATTGGCGGAGATGGGGTTGTTATTTGAGCGATCGCCAATGGGGAACAGTAAGGGAAGATTATAGCGAAGACGGTTCAGCTTGGGATTATTTTAGTTTTGAACAGTCACATTATCGAGCATACCGCTGGGGAGAAGATGGCATTGCCGGGATCTCTGACAATCATCAGCGATTATGTTTTTCATTGGCTTTATGGAATGAACGCGATCCCTTTTTAAAAGAAAGATTATTTGGCTTAACTAATAGCCAAGGCAATCATGGAGAAGATGTCAAAGAGTGCTATTTTCATCTTGATAATACTCCGACTCATTCTTACATGAAGTTTCTCTACAAGTATCCTCAGAAAAGTTTTCCTTATTGGCAGTTAGAGCAGGAAAACAAAAAACGAGGTTTACAAGATCGAGAGTTTGAACTAATCGAAACAGGAATCTTTGAACAAGATCAGTACTTTGATGTCACTGTTGAATATGCCAAAGGCAGTGATGAAGATATTTTAATCTATATTCAAGTAACCAATCGCAGTAACGATTCAGCAACGATCCACTTGCTGCCTACTCTTTGGTTTCGCAATATTTGGTCTTGGGGTTACGAGGTAGAAAAGCCCAGATTAAAAATATATGATCGCACTAAAGATTACAGCATTATTGAAGCGCAACATCCCGATCTCGATAAGCGATGGCTCTATTGTGCTAATGTCAGAGACGGTCAAACATCGCCCCTACTGTTCACCGAAAATAATACTAATCATCAGCGATTATCTAACGCAGAAAATGATTCGCCCTACGTCAAAGATGCGTTTCACAAGTACGTAGTCGCAGGAAAACAAGATGCAGTCAACCCAGACAACATTGGCACAAAATTCGCGGCACATTACACTTTAGAAATAGGCGGTGGAGAAACTACGGGTATACAATTAAGACTCTGTGATCAACCAGACTTAACCACACCATTTGGACAGCCGTTTAACGATATTTTTCAGACACGTCAACAAGAAGCGGACGAATTTTATCAGCGAGTATCTCCTCACCAAAAAAGCTGGGAATTACAAAACGTGGAACGTCAAGCATTTGCAGGAATGCTGTGGAACAAGCAATATTATCATTACGTAGTAGATACTTGGCTAGAAGGCGACCCTGCCCAACCCAAACCACCTAAAAAACGCCAACAGGGTACTAATAGTAGCTGGATTCATCTCCATACCGATGATGTAATTTCGATGCCCGATAAATGGGAATATCCTTATTTTGCTGCTTGGGATTTAGCCTTTCACATGATTCCCTTGGCAGCGATCGATCCTGATTTTGCCAAGAAACAGCTAGAACGCCTTACCCGTGAATGGTATATGCATCCCTCAGGACAAATGCCTGCCTATGAGTGGGATTTTAACGGCGTAAATCCTCCCGTTCATGCCTGGGCTGCTTGGCGGGTTTATACGATCGAACAAGAGATGTACGGACGTTCGGATAAAAAGTTTTTAGAGCGAGTTTTCCAGAAGCTATTAATTAACTTTACCTGGTGGGTAAATCAGCAAGATGAGGGAGGTAACAACGTCTTTCAAGGTGGCTTCTTGGGTTTAGATAACATTGGCGTATTTAATCGCGGTGATGAATTACCGACAGGAGGGAAACTATCTCAGTCTGACGGTACTAGCTGGATGGCAACTTACTGTTTGGACTTGCTCACTATTGCCTTAGAACTAGCCCAAGACAACGATGTTTATGAAGATATTGCCAGCAAGTTTTTTGAGCATTTCCTTTATATCGTTGATGCCATGAATCACCTGGGTACAGAAGGCACGGATCTGTGGAATGAAGAAGATGGCTTTTATTATGATGTGCTGCATCTTCCCAGTGGAAAAAATATCGATCTAAAAGTGCGATCGCTTGTTGGCTTAATTCCTCTCTTGGCGGTAACTACTATCGAACAAGAAACAATGGAAAAGTTAAAGGGTTTTAATAATCGAGTTCAATGGTTCATCAACGAACGTCCCGAACTGAGTCGTAATCTTGCCTGTATGGAAGGCTGTGACAATAATTCTCGTCGTCTGCTAGCCGTGGTCAATGAAGCTAGACTGAAGTTACTACTTCAGAAAATGCTCGACGAAACCGAATTTTTGAGTGAGTATGGCATTCGTTCTGTTTCTAAATACCATCAAGATAATCCTTACGTCTTTGAAACTAATGACGAAGAATACGACGTAACCTATGAACCTGCTGAGTCTCCGACCAAGATGTTTGGTGGTAATTCCAACTGGCGAGGGCCGATTTGGTTTCCGATCAACTATTTACTAATTGAAGCTTTGCAAAGATTTGATTATTATTACGATGGTGATTTTGAAGTTGAATGCCCCACAGGTTCGGGCAACATGATAACTCTGTGGGAAGTAGCAGCAGAATTAGAACGAAGACTAATTAGTATCTTCTTACCCAATGAAGCTGGATTTCGCCCAGTGTATGGCGATTTTGCCAAATTACATTTCGATCCTAATTGGGGAAATTTGTTGCTGTTTAATGAATACTTCCACGGAGATAACGGCGCTGGCTTGGGTGCATCTCATCAGACAGGCTGGACGGGTTTAGTGGCTAAATTGATTATGCAACGCAGTAAGTATGGTAACTGAGACAATGAACAATTACGGAAATTATTTATAGCAGTGTGTTTTGCTAATAGTCAGCGGTCAATAGCCCCGCCGCATTCGGCGTTGCTGTAACATGCTCTCAAATTGGATGCACCCACCACTTTAATTAACAAATTTTTTTGGCGCTTAATCTTGTTGATAATCATTACCTGAACCATATTTCCAGGCATCCAGCCAACGATGATAATAATATTGCTGAGACGGCGAGAGATTGTTGATTGCTGGTTGAACTAGTTTGGCTGCACTATACAAACCACTATAAAGTGCCAAGTTGAAATAGTGAAAACTCCAGTTCACTAAAGAGTTGATGCCAATTTGAGGTAGCAAAGGCAAGATTAATTTGGGATTAACTAAAGGCAAAGTTTTGGTTAAAGGTGCAAATTGAATTACGTCCTGTAAAAATGGTTTAAGTACGTCATCTCCCAAACGCTTCATGACGGCAAAAACACCGCTCATCAAATTATTAATTTGCTCAGGGTTAACCTGTTTACCAACCTCTACGCTCATGGTTTGCTGAAATAACCAGGTCACAGAGATATTGGGTTGATATGGCTGTAGTAGAACTAAATCTTTATTGCTTAAGCGATCTACGATTAAAGCTTCGTTGATCCCGTTAGTCAGACGTTTCAAATGACGAATCATGGCGCCAAAGCCACCAAAGCTTACAGGAGATTGTCCCCCGGCACTGTCACCTACAGGCAAAATGCGATTAAAAGGTAATTTTATTGGACTGTCTTTGTATGCAGGAAAAAAGCCAAATAAAAAACGCTGAAATTTTAGCTGTTCTAAGCTAATATTTTGATATTTTGGCATAAGCCTAAGATATTCATCCATAAAGTATTCTAGGCTTGGTCTTGCTGGGTCGGCATCTAAATAACTAAACATATAGGTAGTACGACCATCTTTAGCAGGAAAAGCTTCCCAAAAATACTGACAGTTATTGATGATCGGCGTGAAGGAATAAATTAAATCTCCTGTCTGGTTTTCAGGAAATCCTTGGGCGCAGCTACCAACTACGACGCAAACTGCTTCAGGTTTAACCCCATTTCTTGCCTGTTTGATAATCGGTGAAAAGTGTCCCATAGCATCGATTAACAGGCGAGCTTGAATCGTTTGTTCTCCTGCTTGTATGACTACTCCATTAGGATGAACTGTAGCCGATTTAAACGCTGTATTTTCTAATAGTGTTCCCCCGGCTTGAAGAAATTTTTGTTTGAGTTGAGCTAGTAAATAAACAGGATCGACTCCAATGTTTAAAACATCTTGTACCCAGACTTCTTCCTTCTCTTTAAAGCTGACTCTGGCGGGATTATATTCAGTAGCGATCGCTGTTTCTAATTCTTCTGGGGTCAACAACTCTAATTCGAGCAGTGTATTTAACTCCTGACGCGAAATATTCCATTCTTGTTTTCTTCCCTGGAGAATTCCCCTTTCAATTAGCATAACTTGCCAACCAAGCTTCTGTAGTGCTGCACCTAACAGTATGCCTAATGTTCCGCCACAGATCACAATATCTGTGACGGATTCGCCAATTATTGCTGAACTGCTGGTAACAACTTCTGATGTATCTATGTTTCCTGAGCGTAAATTTAACCACAATCGATCTGCTTGGCGTAATTTTGCTAAGACATTGTCTGGCTGTTGGGAAAGTATTTCTGTGGTTAAATTCATTGTGGTGATTAAACTGCTTTAGTTTCTATGCAGCCTAACGTACAGCAGTTTTTAATTCAATAGACTACGCTTTTTATTAATTAGTTTTGAGCTGTTAGCTAATTAAAAAGATGCCATAATATTTCGATGCACCGTCAAATAACCGTCTTCGACTACTGAAAAATGTTTTTCTAATTGTTGATGTGCTTGGGGTAAAGCATGAAAGGGAATAGAAGGATAAAGGTGGTGTTCGGCATGAAAGGGAATGTTCCATACCAATAGGGGAAACCAGGTTAGAGTCGTGCGGGTATTAGTCAAAGGATTGTCATTGTTGGTGCATCCTGTATGTTCGGCTAACAAAATAAAGCGTACAATTGGCTGTCCCACAGCTAAAGGCAATAACCACATTGTGAAAAACCAAGGCTGCTTAAAGATTAGAGAAACAGCGATCGCCATACCATATATAGCTAATTGCAGGCGAGTCGATCTGATTACTTCCTCTCGCGCATCTTCGCCAATATAGCAATAACTTTCTAGCTTACCTGTAGCTACACGATAATGAGTGATCAATTTACCAACCCACCAGTTAAAACCGCTTAACTCGATTAGATACTCCCAAAAGTTACTTGGTTTAGGATCGTTGAGTTCGGGATCTTTGCCATCAACTTGAGCATAGCGATGATGCCATTTGTGATAGCGACGATAAAAATCACTGTTGTAAAAAGATAAGAGTCCAGCTATCCAAGCCACAAAATCGTTGAGACGATTGTTAGCAAAAGCTGTTCGATGGGAACATTCATGTAAGGGTGCAAACATGGCAGCAAAACTGAAGCCATAAATAATCAATACTGGTGTCTTAATTAACCAATTATCAGCTATTGTTCCTAAATATCCACTACATACCATCACGCAGATATGTCCTGCTAGCTGGATTAATCCCCGCCGATTAGAACGAGCATTCAGAGTCTTTAACTCTGATGCCTTGAAAATTTTTGGCTTACAACCAGATGCCGATCTGGTATTAACTTGAGTATTCATAACTGGCTTTTGACTTCACTTGTTATAACAAGTTTTAAATTAACACAATCACAGCAGCTTGTTATAATAGTTTGGTCAGTAATTTTGCAGTAACTTATCTGATCAATTGAGTAAATTTGGCAAAATCGTACAAACAAATACCACTTCATTTAAATATTTCCGAACAGATACACCAGCAAATTATTAGTGGTGATTATTTACCAGGGGCTAAATTACCTAGTGAAAGCAAACTAATTGAACAATGGCAAGTCAGCCGAATTACGATCAGAAGAGCGATCGCTAACTTAGTTCAGCAAGGGTTGGTAGCCACTCATCAAGGCAAAGGAGCGTTTGTTACCCAAAAGCGTAAAGTAATTTATACTCTTTCAAATCCGTTAACGTTTCTAGAAGACGATCTAGCCAATCAAGGAATCGAACTGTCCTTAAAAAATATAACTTTTGAACCTGTTACACCACCGAAAGAAGTACAGGCAATTTTGCAATTACCTCTAGATAATCCTACTGCTTATCTACAAAAAAAAATCTTATTAACAGATCAAGAACCTGGGTGTGTAGATATTACTTATATTCTTCCAGAAATAGGTTATCAGCTAGAGTCAGAGTTAAAGCAAAACATGACCTTTCCTATTTTAGAACTTCATAATTGGAAAATTGAGCGGGTCAAAGCAATTATTGAATGTACTAACGCTAATCTAGAACTTAGTGAATATTTAGATGTCCCACTGGGTCATCCTTTGTTAGTTTATCGTCACACTGCCTATACTCATAATCGTCCTGTAGTTCATGGAAAATCAATTTCTCGAGGCGATCGCTTTTGTTATTCAGTCAATCAGGTTGAAACCGCATTTCAGCAAAATCAAGATTAATTTCGAGCAATCGTTTTGGATCGAGGCGATCGCTGTGCATAATCTTGCTTTAATTATCAGTATTGGTGACCCGTCCAGGTAATTGCTCATTAAAGTTGGCGCAACTTATGAACTTAAGCCCTGCCAAAACTACAGGGCTTAGGTTAATTTTATAAATGCTAAATATTGAGCTAAATTGATTAAATTTTTAGTAGTTGCGGGATGAGCTTTCAAAACGGCGATTACCACCACCACGATTATTTTCGCGAGGTCTGGCTTTATTGACTTTTAATTCTCTTCCCATCCAGTCTGCCCCGTCTAAGTTTTCAATTGCTTTGGCTTCTTCTTCTTCACTACTCATTTCTACGAAACCAAAACCTCTGGGGCGACCCGTTTCGCGGTCTGATGGAAGAGAAACCCTAGATACAGTACCGTATTCTTCAAAAACAGTCGTAAGATCTTCTTTAGTGACCTCGTAGTTAAGATTACCTACATAGATTGACATCAATTGTCTCCTGATTTGCGAAATTATTTTGAGATGAATATTTCGGAAGAAAGCTTGCCAGTCTATTCAATAGCCTAGAGGTTATGACAAATTTAAACAAACGCACCCACCGAATTGAAATCTCTATTTTCTAGTACATTAACACAGTCGAATTAAAAGGATTCATTTAAAGATGGAAAACAATATTAAAAAATAAGAAGTAAATTGTATCTAATAATTAATAGTTGAAGGAAAGATATTTTATTTGTCGATCAAAAACAGTAACTAATTAAAAATAAACCCGTATTATTGGACGTGATGTATGACACCAAATGGAACTAAATATAACGAATTAAGACAGTTAGTTCGCTCGCAACTAGAACTATTATTAGAAAGCGGCAACTTGCAAGGAGCAAAGTCTCTATTAATTCCCGTACAGCCAGTAGATATTGCTGAAGCGATCGAAGGCTTACCAGAATCAAGCCAATTAATTGCTTTTCGGTTGCTTTCCAAAGCAGAAGCGATCGAAGTATATGAATATCTTAATACTGATGTTCAACAATCATTAATCCAAGAATTTAAACGACAAGAGGTGTTAGACGTTGTGGATCAAATGTCTCCAGACGATCGCGCTAGAATGTTTGATGAACTACCGGCTAAAGTAGTACGTCGTTTATTGTCACAGTTAAGTCCAAAAGAACGCCAAGCCACGGCTATTTTGCTTGGTTACGGCGAAGACACGGCGGGGCGCATTATGACCCCCGAATATATCTCGCTCAAAGAGAATCTGACCGTTAGCCAAACTTTAGAACGGATCAGAAGTTTATCCAATGCCTCAGAAGTTGTCTATTATCTTTACGTAACTAATATTTCGCGCCAACTAACTGGAATTGTCTCTTTAAGAGATTTAGTCATTGCTGCACCAGATACGTCTCTAGCTGAGATTATGACTCGTGATGTGGTGTTTGTACATACCGATACTGACCAAGAAGAGGTTGCCAGAACGATTCAACGTTACGATATTTTGGCACTACCAGTGGTTGATAGTGAAGAACGATTAGTGGGAGTTGTTACCGTTGATGATGTAATTGATATTATTGAGCGGGAAGCCACTGAAGATATTTATGCTTTGGGTGGGGTACAGTCAGATAAAGATAATTATTTTCAAACTAACTTACTGATCGTAGCTCGTCGTCGAGTAGTTTGGTTGTTTGTTTTATTGCTGACTAATACTGTAACTGGTGCAATTATTCGTTCTCAAGAGTCGCTCTTGCAACAGGTAGTAATCCTGACTGCTTTTATCCCTTTACTGACTGGTACTGGAGGGAACGTAGGCGCACAGTCTTCTACGGTGGTAATCCGGGGTTTAAATACCGAAGAGATTCAAAACATGGGGGCGGGGAAAGTTGTCTTTCGCGAAGCAGCAGCAGGCATTATATTGGGTTTAATTTTGGGAACAATGGCAACCGTCTGGGCATATTTTCTCCAGGGAAGTTGGGCAGTGGCAATATCGGTAGGAACTAGTTTAGTGGCGATCGCGCTGTTGGCTTCTGTAGCTGGTTCAGCTTTGCCGTTTCTGTTTCGTTCTTTGGGCTTAGATCCTGCCTTGATGTCTGCCCCGTTTATCACTACTGCGGTAGATGTTTTGGGAGTACTAATCTACTTCTACATCGCTCGCACCATTCTGGGTATATAAAGCGAGCATTTTAAGGATGAATCGTTCCATCAGGCATAACTGTTCCCTTCCAATTAATCCCACTTAACACGCTGTTTTTTAGATTAGCTCCTCTTAAATTAGCTCCTCGCAGATACACATCTACTAAGCTAGAGTTCTCTAAATTAGCTTTTTCTAAATTAGCTTTGAACAACAAGGCAAATCTGAAGTTAGCATTTTGCAAACTAGCTCCCTGCAAATTAGCGTTACTTAAATTGGCAGAGCATAAATCAATTTTGTGGTTCTGTTGAGAATTGGTTAAACTCAGCTGTGATATTGTTGCCAAACTACTGTTTGATCTATCCGTGTTGTTTAAGACTGCCCCTGCTAGTATGGCACTGCGTAAGTTAGCCGAGCGTAAATTAGCACCTTGTAGCGTCGCCTGTTCTAGGTTTGACTGACGCAAACTACAACCGCTTAAGTCAGCTCGATTAAAGCTGGCATAAGTTAAATCAGCCTCTGCTAAATTGGCTTCACTTAAATCAGCACGAGTAAAATCAGCCCCGCTTAGGTCAACCCCAGTAAGATCGGCACCACTCAAATTAGCTCTGCTGAGGTTAGCACCACTAAGATTTGCTCTAGTAAGATTGGCATTACTCAAATCAGCATCTGCTAAATTGGCATCGCGGAAAAATGACTGACTGAGATTAGCCTGGCTTAGATCGACTCTAGCTAGAGAAGCATTTTCTAAGTTAGCCCAGCTTAAATCGGCAGCAGTTAAATCGGCACTATTAAGATTTGCTTTGGCCAAATTGGTTTTAATTAGCCGAGCATTGCTCAAATTAGCACGACTAAAATTTGCTTCGGTAAGGTTTGTACCACTAAAATTTGCCCAGTCTAACTCAGTTCGGTTTAAATCTACATTGACTAACTCAACTTGTAAAATCTGAATTTGACTGAGATTAGCACGACTAAAATCTCTATTGCCCTGCTGATAGAGCAGTAATAACTCTTCTCCATTCATTAAATTAAATTGCTATCTCAACAATTCGCAGTGGTCACACTAGTTTATAATTCCCGATCGCTACTCTAAAATAACCACTAACTTTCAAAATCAATAGACAACCCTTGAGTCGATCCCTTATTGTTTACTTCAATTTCTTGAGTTAGTAACTGCCATTCTTCAAGAACTTCATCAGGAATTTTCACAGCTAGTTCGCGATTATCTTGCAGAGGTACGGCCAACTTCAAG
Organism: Myxosarcina sp. GA_180221_E-2-1-MAG-40_15; assembly: GCA_020692205.1. Taxonomy (GTDB): domain Bacteria; phylum Cyanobacteriota; class Cyanobacteriia; order Cyanobacteriales; family Xenococcaceae; genus Waterburya. Next base: position 30,563 of record JAIMKV010000035.1, on the reverse strand, counting down.
CTCCCTTTAGCTGGTAGCTGGGGTATAACTGAGGTCAAGTCATATTGACCAACATTAGCGGCTGGCGCAGATTGAGCATAAGCATCTGTCGCGCTGAATATTTTGCCTTGGGAGGTCAAAATTTCTAAAGACTGAGGATGAATAAAAGAGTTGACTCCAGGGAATCCTACCAGACGTAAATAGTATGTTGTGGTAACGCTTTGGCTATTGTCTGGAAATAACACCACTTGCCAAGTATTGCCATCGCGATCTTTTAATGAGTCTTGAGCGTGGTAACGCAAAACATTGGGGGTTTCATGATGTTGTCTTAAAAGTGCCGTAGCCGGTAAGCAAATTGGCAGCAAGCTGAATGTAAAAATTATGGTCAAATTGAATAAAAAAATTAAGCGATCAAAAGCGATCTTCTGAACGGTGATTATAATGAGTAATTTATTTAGCATGGGAAATTATTGATCAAATTAAGCTGATAGCATTTAGTCACAGCCATAATGATTAATTTTCCTACTTATTCCGCTTTACAGGTAAAAAAGATCGCTCCTCTATTACAAATTTTTTCAGTATACTTGTACTTAAAAGCTGACTAGATTGACTTAGCGCTCGCTAAATTGTGAGCCAGGAAAAAAAGAGGGTAGATTATTACCCTCTCAAAATCTACATTCTCAGCTTGGAGATGTTTTAGTTTTTAATTACAATGTGTCGCTCATCGTCAAAATAAATTAAACCTTGGTTTTGTAAATCTCCCAGTATTCTAGTAATTGTGACTCTGGTGGTGTGAATCGCTTCGGCTAAATGCTGATGAGTAAAGCGTACTGGCAAACGAACGCCATCGGTAACTGTCTGACCTATTTCCTGTCTTAGCATTAATAGCAACTGAATTAAACGCTCTTCTACTCTTCTAATTGCAATAATTGCTAATAACTGTTGCGATTTTACTAAGCGATCGCTAAATTGAGCTAAGAACTGCCGTGCCAATGAAGGATATCTCGCTGCATCTAGTGAAGAGTAGCGCTTGGCATAAACATCACCCAAGGCTACCACACGATATAGTACAGAATTATCGACAATATTACCAAAAATGCCATTTGCCGTTACCCAGCCTGAAATTATTTCTGTCCCGTCTGGTTGAACTCGGCTCAATTGCACTACACCCCGATAAACCTGCCAAATCCCCGAATCTAAAACAGAAATTTCATCTCCTTTTTGATATTGGTGTAAAGCTAATTCTTTTTCTCTTCGTCCTAAACTTAGGTTAGAGTTCGGTTTTTGACTCAGTAGCATAATTTAATGAGCTATATTACGTGACCATTTTAACGTTTAGTATAGATAGTTAAAGTAAACAGCAAGTGAGGAGCGGGTTAAGCTTTGGATATGGCGATTATTAGTTGGTTTGGTGTAAAGTAGTTAGGCTTTAGTTTTTAGCTATGAGGTAGTTGACGGTACTTCTTTTTAAGAACTAGTAGAAACTGCATCCAAGCCACAGCAGGGAGATGATAAAAAGTAAAAATGTCTCCATAGGCTAGTTGTGCGTTCTGGTGATGTTGCCAATGTCTTTCTGGTGTAGTGATAAAACACCATCGGCAGCATAGAGCGATCGCTTGGGGAGTTTGCCAACTGATAATTGAAACGTGTCGCCAAACTACGTGCAGTTCACCCAAAGCCAAACCTAAAATTGTGCCAATCGGGGATATTTGCCAACCTATAGGGATAAAAATAAAATAGGGTAAAGCGCCCAAAAATCCATCTAAAATCACTAAAGGATTGCGGCTTAAAACTGCATAATGGATAAAGCTACGGTTTTTTCCATGATGAACTAAAGTATGGAATTTGCCAAAAACATGTTCTGGCACATGGTAGAAGAAGGTAGACAAGAAATCTCCGACTAATAATAATAACACGGCAACAACAATTATTTTGATGAGAAACATGAGCCAACTCCATAGACACAGGTGTTAGCTTATTTCTTCTTAGTTAAGGCTATTTTAATAATTATTTAAGTTGTGATTGCTGGAAAATTAAATAGCTGCTATTCCCTTTTCTTCGGTTCTAATTCTAATTATTTGATCGGCATTAGAAACTAAAATTTTACCATCACCAATTTCGCCAGTACGCGCAGCTAAAGATATTTGCTGAACGACTAAATCTGCCATCTCATTTTCAACTATGGCTTCAATTTTTATTTTGGTAGCAAAGTCAACCCGATATTCTGTCCCTCGGTAACGAGTGATTGAACCTTTTTTACGTCCAAAGGCTTTAACTTCTGAAATAGTCATGCCAATTACACCAGCAGAAATTAAGCTTGATTTAACATCATCTAATTTATGAGAATGAATAATCGCTTCAATTTTTTTCAATTTGTGTTCCTCGATATTTTTACTTTAATAGTTAATGCTTGATAATATTGTAATTGTAGAGTTGGTTTAGATCTCTCTATTTTAAACGTCAGCAAAATTAATTCATGGGAATAGAAATAGAACGTAAGTATCTGGTCAACGAAGATAAATGGCGATCGCATAAAGAGTATTTACAAAGCCAGTCGCTGATTCAAGGTCAAAGTTATTGTCAAGGTTACATTCTCGCTAACAATGAAACTACAGTTAGAGTTAGAATTGCTGGCGAGCAGGGATATCTGACAATTAAGAGCAAAACTGTGGGACTTACACGTACCGAGTTTGAATATCTTATTCCCGTTCAAGATGCTCAGGAAATGCTGCATAATCTTTGTATCAAACCTTTAATTGAAAAATTTAGATATAAAATTACCATAGATAATTTAATCTGGGAAGTCGATGAATTTGAGGGAGAAAATAAAGGATTAATTATTGCTGAAGTTGAGCTAGAAAATGAAGCTCAAGCAATCAATATTCCTCCCTGGATCGAACAAGAAGTTAACGAGCAAAAATACTTTAATTTTTATTTAGTTAAACATCCCTATAGTCAGTGGCAAGATTAACCTTAATTGTTTAATTATTACTGATGACTTGATTGGCGTAATAACCTAGCCATAGACATTCCCTGCTGGAGACTGATTGCTGCATGAGTGAAACTTTAATTATTTTTAGTCGCTATCCTGAACCTGGCAAAACTAAAACTCGGATGATTACTGCTTTAGGTGCAGCAGGTGCTGCAAAATTGCAGCAAGAAATGACCGAACAAACTTTAAATACTGCCAAACAACTGTTATCTTGCCGTAAATTTACTCTCGAAGTTCACTTTTCAGGAGGAAATCAACAGCAAATGAGCGAATGGTTAGGCAAAGAAATATCGTACATTGAGCAAGTTTCAGGAAATTTAGGAGATAAGATGCGAGCGTCATTTAAGCGCGCATTTAATTTAGGCAATCAGCGGGTAGTAGTGATTGGGATTGACTGTCCTGATCTCGATCAAATAATACTAAGTAAAGCTTTTAACTCATTACAAAAGCAAGATTTGGTTTTAGGCCCAGCAGAAGATGGCGGATACTATTTGATTGGTCTAAATCATCCCCTGCCACAGCTATTTAACAATATTAATTGGGGAAGCGATCGCGTCTTAAATCAAACTAGTTATCTTGCCCGAAAGTTAAAATTAAACGTTGATTATCTTCCTACCTTAGCTGATGTTGATCGCCCCGAAGATCTGATTATTTGGCAAAAATACAGTTAAATCTTTTTAATGATTTAAATGTGAGCGATCGCTTAACTTCTTCAGCAATGGACCATGTTCATTAAATTCAACTACACTAAGAGCAGCAACAGGCAGATCAATGCGATCGCGGTACCGTCCCACATCAATTCCCAGTAAAGAACACAGCATAATCCGAATCGTGGCTTTATGGGACACAATTAGCACGTTACCACTGCGGTAAATTTGCTCAATTTCCTCAATCACCTCAGAACTACGACGAGCTATATCAATTGCTCTTTCTCCATCAGTAGGCGCATTCCAACCAGGTTCAGACTGCCAACGTAGATAGTCATCATGAAATTGGCGATCAACTTCTGCGGGAGTTTTCCCTTCCCATTTACCAAAATCTATTTCTTTCAAACCATCCCGTAGCTGCATTTCCATGGCTACTAAATCGCACAAAGGTTTGGCTGTGGCAATAGTGCGACCCATGGGACTCGAAAAAATTGCCCTCCAGGGTAAGGATTTATAAGCAATCGCAAAGTCTTTTGCCATTATTTTTCCTGCGGTAGTCAATTCTACATCAGAAGTTCCACAAAAACTATCGATTTTGCTGGATAGGGTTTCACCGTGTCTTAAGAAAAAAATGTTTAAAGTCATTACCAAAAATTTAAGTTAGGCGGTATCCGTGATAAACGCAACTGTCTTACTTTTAGCTATTAGCTATTAGCTTTTATGTTAGAGGCTAAAATTGGGGATCGGGATGATTCCACCTCGATCCATTAAGACTACAGACGATCGCGCTGTAACCAGGTAATGATCCTCATAGATCTTTTTAGCTGTGCTTGGGTCAGAAAAATCTTCTGGCGCAGGTAAAGCTGTATCAATAATGCGATGCCAGGAATTGCCCAGTTTCAGCGAAGGTAATTCAAATTCCAGAGATTTCCAGTAAGCATTAAAAATAACATGAAGGCGTTCACCGCTGGGGGGATGACACAGTGAAAAAGCCAAACTATGAGAATCTTCACTCCAATCGGGCTGGTTCAAACGCTGTCCATGCCAGATGATGTGTGGTTTAGAGCTTATTTGGTCTACCTGTAAAAACTGTTCTTCACTAAAAATCTCTAGTTCATGAACAAACTGAATCAACTTTTTGACAAACCGCAGCAGATCGCTATGTTTATCGACCAAACTCCAGTCAAACCAACTTAGCTCATTATCCTGGCAGTAGGCATTGTTATTGCCTAGTTGGGTATGTCGAATTTCATCTCCCATCAGTAACATCGGTGTTCCCTGAGACATAAATAGAATAGTTAAGAAATTCTTGATTTGCTGCCAACGTAGCTGTTCGACTTTAGGATCTTGAGTTATGCCCTCCTCACCACAGTTCCAACTGTAGTTGTCATTAGCCCCATCACGACTATTTTCTTGATTCGCCTCGTTATGTTTGCGATTATAAGAAACGAGGTCGTTGAGGGTAAAACCATCATGACAGGTAACAAAATTAACGCAGCGGTTAATATCCGTATCTAAACGGAGGTAAATATCAGGACTAGCTAAGATTCTCGCTGCTAAATTATTGACTGCGCCGCGATCGCTTTTGACAAAACGGCGTACATCATCTCGAAATGGCCCATTCCACTCCGAAAACCAGTCTGCCTGAGCGACAAACTTACCGACATCGTATAGCCCTGCTGCATCCCAGGCTTCAGCAATCAGCTTACTTCCTGCCAAAACGGGGTCAGATTCAATAATAGATAGAATTTTTAACGCCCCCGCATCTTCTATGGGCTCTCCATAGACATCCCTGGACAGAATTGAGGCCAAATCAAACCGAAAACCATCTACGTGCATCTCAGAAACCCAATAGCGCAGTGAATCAACAATTAATCTAGCAGCTACAGGATGGTTGCCTTTGAAAGTGTTACCACAGCCACTGTAGTTCTTATATTCAGCAAGATTGTCCTCCAGAATATAGTAGGTCTGATTATCCAATCCCCTAAATGACAGCGTTGGACCATTTTCATTGCCTTCTGCGGTATGGTTGAACACCACGTCCAAGATTACTTCGATTTTTGCTTTGTGCATGGCTTTAACCATGTCGCGAAACTCGTCTACCGCCCCCAAAGGATCGCGCTGAGAGCTATAGCCGCGATGGGGAGCAAAAAAGCCAATGGTACTATAGCCCCAATAGTTTTTTAGTCCAGGGCGCACGTCTTGGGGGTCGAACTGGTGAACGGGAAGCAGTTCCACTGCGGTAATGCCCAACTCCTTAAGGTAGGGAATTTTCTCGATCAAGCCAGCATATGTTCCTCTTTTAGCAGGAGCAACGCCAGAATTAGGATTACGAGTAAAACCGCCCACGTGCATTTCATAGATGACGCTAGCAGAATAGGGAATCCTGGGGTGTCGATCGCCCTCCCAGTCATAGGTACTAGGGTCTACCACTACTCCTTTGAAAGCTTGGGCGCAGTTACTACCAGGATTTGAAGCAGCAGTGCGATCGTAAAATTCTGACCCGACAATTGCTTTGGCGTAAGGATCTAATAGTATTTTGGTGCGATCAAATCGCTGTCCTGTTTCAGGCGCGAATTCCCCAAAAGCACGATAAGCGTAAATCTGTCCTGCTCTAATTTCTGGAACAAAAACGTGCCAGTAATAATAAGTTTTGTTCTTGACTGGATCGAGTCTGATTACATAAGACGGTTTAGCAGCCTGAGCAGTGTTGAACAGTAGTAGTTCTATTGCTGAGGCATTTTGAGAAAAGACGCAGAAGTTTACTCCCTGAGAATAAACAGTTGCTCCCAAGGGAAAACTTTCTCCAGGCAATACTTTTGGTTTCCTAGCCATATTTTAGATTTAGCTATTAGCTGATAGCTTAGAGTAGAAGATGAGATGTGCTAGGTTTTACCATACCATCCTTAATTTGAAGTTGCGGTACTTGATAAGCAGAAATACGTTAACCAGTAATTAGTTAGCTTGTCAGGAATTCTCGTATATAGTTGTTGACTAATACAGGTTGTTCTTGCTGCACCCAATGGCTACAGTTGGGAATATATTTTATTTGCCAATCTCTAACATAGGCTGCTGTGCCATAGGTTAGTTCTTTGCCTAGTGCCGTATCGTCTTCGCCCCAAATAGTGAGAGTCGGAACATTTAAAACTTCCCACTGTTGGCGCTCGCTCGAAAATAAAGACTGAAAACTACAACGGTAATAATTAATCATCGCAGTGAGTGCGCCAGGTTTAGCAGCAGCGTTTTTGTAAGCGTTTAAATCTGCTTCACTATAAAGCGGCTTTATTGATTGCCATGCCCAAAAAAGCCGCTTTAATCGCCTGATAGTCATTCAACTGAAGCAAAAATTCTGGCAACCAGGGTAGTTGAAAAGCAAAGATATACCAGCTTTTTAATAGCTGCTGAGGAGTTTGTAATCCTGCGGCGAATTTAGCAGGATGAGGAATATTCAAAACAATTAATTTTTCTACCATTTCGGGATAGGCATAAGCAAAATTCCAGGCGATCGCTCCTCCCCAATCATGAGCGACTAAGATACAGTCTTCATAGCCCAAACCTGTAATTACCCCTTTAACATCGGCAACCAATTCAGACAGGTGATAAGCCTCCAACTGTTCGGGTTTATCACTATCGTTATATCCGCGTAGATCGACTGCAACCACATGGTAATCCCGAGCAAATTCGGTAATTTGATGTCGCCAGGAATACCAAAACTCAGGAAACCCATGCAGCATAAGCATCAGCTTTCCCGATCCTTGGCTAACATAATGCAGTCTGATTCCATTAGTGCTAATAAAATTATGTGACCAACCATTAGTAGTAGACATTTTGAACCAATCACTAATCTAACAATTTTAAATTAGCGCAATTTAACTAGTAGTCGTAGGCGTAAGTAAAGCAACCATTTAAAAAACCTACAGGCCTCAAAATTAAGAACTTCTGACTTCCGCGTAGCAGTGCTAAGGGGTGCGGATTTACCCTACTGCTGGATTACGCTTTGGACATCTGCGCTATTGAGAGGATAGGCAAAAAGGTATCCCTGTCCATATTCACAACCCAAACTCCGCAAAGTTTCTAATTGAGCTTCGGTTTCAATACCTTCGGCAACAACGTCTAAACCCAAGCTGTGAGCTAGATTAATAATTGCTTTGATAATATCGTAGTTGGTGCTGTTTATTTCAGACCCAATAAAAGAACGGTCTATTTTGACTGTATCGACAGGTAGATAACGCAGGTAGCTTAAGGAAGAATAACCTGTACCAAAGTCATCCAAGCATAGTTTGATTTCGCGCTCTTTCAACTGTTTAAGGACTTTGGTAACTGCCGAAGTATTCTCCATCAAAGTACTCTCAGTAATTTCTAGCTTCAGATCTTTGCCCGCTAAATTTAATGTCTCCAGCAAACGATCTATTTGCGGGATTAATTCAGGATGATAAATCTGAATCCGTGAAAGGTTAATACTCATTGCTAAAGGAAAATCAACGGCAAAAGTCTTTTGCCAAGCTACTAGCTGATAACAAGCTTCTGAAAGTATCCATTGACCAAGAGCGATAATCTGTCCTGTTTCTTCGCAAATCGGAATAAACTTATCTGGCGGAATTGACCCCAAAGAATCGTGCTTCCATCTAACTAAAGCTTCTAAACAGTCGATTTTGCCCGTGTCTAAAGATACGATTGGCTGATAGTTTAGATATAGCTGCCGATTATCGATCGCCTGCTGCAAATCATTTTCCAAACGCAGTTTTTCTACTGCCTTACTCTGCATCTTTTCATCAAACAAAACCGAAGTTTTGGCGAAATTGGCTTTTGCATATTGCATTGCGGTATCTGCCCACTGCAACATCTTTTCTGATTCTTGATTGTTATTGTGGTTTAGAGCTATACCAATACTCACCGTAGAACATACTGTAGCGTTGTTAATGCTAAACGGTTTAATTAGCTGCCGATATAGGCTTTCGGCTTGATTTAAAACCTCTTGAGGGCGATTAATGTCTGTAACTAGTAGGGCAAACTCATCTTCACCTATTCTGGCAACTAGGTTAAAACAAGTATTAATTACATACTCCTGCAAACGCCGAGCTACGGCAATTAATAGCTCTTCACTGATTGCATAGCCTAAACTATGTTTAATGCTGCGAAAACGGTCAATACTCAGCAGTAGAACAGCAAATAAAGCTGGGTTTTGCTCGCGGTATTGCTTCAACTCGTTATATCGAGCAATTTCTCGACTTAAATGTTCTAGAAATAAAGTTCGATTTGGCAAATCGGTCAGCTGATCGTAGTAAGCTAAGTATCTTAGTCTTTTTTGAGCAGCACGATATTCTTCTCTTAAGACAGCTTCTCGTAATTCTCGTTCTACAGCGGGAATTAGTCGGGATAGTTGTCCCTTAATTAAATAGTCATGCGCTCCTGCCTTCATCGCTGCTACGGCAGTATCTTCGCCAATTTTACCTGATACAATCACAAAAGGTAAATCTAGCTGACGTTCTTTAAGCAATTCCAAAGCAGCGATCGCGCTAAACTGGGGCATAGAATAATCTGCTAAGACGATATCCCAAAGCTGTTCTTCTAGAGCAATCTGCATACCTGGTTTAGTATCAACTCGCTGGTGAATTATCTCATACCCACCACGTTCTAAAGCAATGGCTAACAGCTCGGCATCATCTTCTGAATCTTCAACCATTAAGACTCGCAGAAGTTTATTCATTTAGGACTCCAAAAACAGGTGGAAGCTGATTAACGCTCAACCAATACGTACTTATTTCTCTAACAAAATTTTGTAGTTGTGTAAAGTGTATTGGTTTTCTGATATAACTATTGCAACCATTAAGATAACTGTCAATAAGATCCTGTGGCTCATTTGAGGAACTAATTATAACAACTGGTAAAATTCTCGTTCGTGGATTGGCGCGAATTCTCCGTAAAACTTCAATTCCGTTAATTCTGGGCAGATTCAAATCCAGCATAATTAAAGCAGGCATCGAGGCTAAGCTGCGCTCGCTCGCTGCTAATGAATCATCATAGTCTGCTTGTTTTTGAAGGTAATCTAAAGCCTCAATTCCATCCGATACGATAATTAAGTTATGCGGAATTTCATCCTGAGTAAAAGCCAGTTTCATTAACTCGCGATCATCAGGATTGTCTTCCACTAATAATATATTTTTAGTTGGCATTATATAAATTGTCTATACTTAGAAAGCCAGGATTTGCTGCTGACTGAATATTGATAATATTTACTTAGTTCATCACTTGATATTGCAGTTTTTTGACGTAAATATGATATCTAGATTTGGTTTTTCATAACTTATATTATTCTGGGGTTCTGTAGCTTGTAATACATCATATATGTCATAGGCAACGTTTTGATCCCTTTGTTTATCAAAATAAAATATTTATGTCAAAAGTATATATCTAGATTGAGTTCTATAAATACCAACTGTAGTTTACTTTAGTTGGCACTAAAAAATAACCAATTTAATATTTTTAAAATATTAAATCTCTGCATAATTTTTAACTTTAAAATTACCCGCAAAAGCTGATTGAGGTAACTCAAGCGTAAACATATTTATAACTTAGAGAAGATTTATGAAAATTGTCATTAAATATTAATAATCACAGCTTAAAATGAGCGTTAACTTTGATTTGACTAGTCATGGATATAAGATTGAGGCTGAGTTGGGGCGTAACCGAGAAGGAGGAAGAATTACCTGGAAAGCAATAGAACTAAAGACACAACAAACTGTTGTGATCAAACAATTTTGTTTTGCTATGGCTAGCTCTAGCTGGTCGGGGTATAAAGCGTATGAACAAGAAATTAAGATCCTCCAACAGCTAAATCATCCTGGTATTCCTAAATATTTAAATAGCCTAGAAACTGAAGCGGGTTTTTGCTTAATTCAAGAATATATTGCTGCTTCAGCTCTAAGTAATTTTCGCGAGCTAACTGTAGCTGAAGTTAAACAAATAGCTTTAAAAATACTCGATATTTTAGTTTATTTACAGCAGCTAAATCCCCCCATACTACACCGCGATTTAAAACCAGAAAATATTTTGCTAGATGAAGCTTTAAATGCTTATTTAATTGACTTTGGATTTGCTAGCCTAGGCAGTAAAGAAGTTGCTGGAAGCAGTGTTTTTAAAGGGACTCCTGGCTTTATTGCTCCAGAACAAATTATTAAGCCAACTACGGCTTCAGATATTTATAGCTTAGGCGTAACTTTAGTCTGTCTTTTAACCAGAAAGGATATTAACGAAATTCGTGTCTCAGCACCAGAAGACAATCCCTATCAGTTAACTATAAAATCGCTATTACCGCAACTAGATCAACAGTTTATTGGCTGGTTAGAAAAAATGACTCATGCCAAAGTAAGTCAGCGTTTTAATCATGCTTTGGCAGCTAAAAACGCTTTACTTGAACTCGATCTGCCTGAGGAATCACCGAGTGAAATTACGCCAGCCGTTGATTCTCAATTAAATTCGTTAGTCGAATCCAGAGCGATCGCTGGAATCGGGGCAATTTCTAGTTTAACTACGGTAGCAGTATGGGCAATTAATTTTGCCGCTAGTCAATTTGAATCAACAATCATTAATATAGCGATCGCCACCTTAACGGCAGTAGCAATTAGCATAACCGAATTAGGTGCAGTAACCATTGCCCTGGCAGATCGACAAGCCAGATGGCAAGCAGCAGCTTTGGCGGTGATTATTCCCGTTCTGCTGGTAAGCATCAGTAGTTTAATTTGGGGCATAACCGAAGCCGTAACTATCTCGGCGACAATCTCGGTAATCGAAGTTGTGCTTGTTTCATATTATTGGTGGCAGATACCCACGACTCAATTAAATACCAAAATTAGAGCGAGTTTGTGGTTGGGGGCGGTAGCAATTGGCATAACCTTGGGCTTAAAACTAATTTAAGCGTATTATCAATTCACTAATTAGTCCTCCCAAGCAAGATCAAGATAATTACTCATCAAATTTTAAACTCTTCGCTATAATTCAAGATGGAATGATTTAAGCAAGATTAAACTAAAAAATAGCCTAAGATAAAGGCGATGTTGTGGAGGAGACGGCATTGGATGAACTGAAGGCAGGATTAGCATTAGCCACGGAAGAAGAACTACAGCAGATAACCCAGATCTTATTTCATCGCCGTTTCAATCCTCTAGACTACTTACAGACCCCTGAGCCAATCCAAATTCAGAGCCAGGACCTCGATCTGTGGCTTGATTCAATTGACCAAAGATTTCGTTACCTAGCAGCCGATGGTATTACTGTGCTGCGGGGGCGTACTCAGGAAGTATCTTATCGAGAAATATTAGTTAAAATCTGCCACTATCTCAAAATTCCTTATTCACGAATGATGAACGCTACTGACATTGAGGCAGAAATCTTTTTACATCTAATCAGTAAAGCTTGGGATAAGCTTCCTCCTCAAGAACAAAGATCGCTTCAGGCACAGGTAGGCACTTCCCTGGCAACGGCACATCCCCCAGAACCTTTACCGCTACAGTTGCAGCACAGCCCACTCAAAATACTTTTAAAAGGTAGTGGTATCGTCGCAGTTAGCACTGTTTTAAAATCATGGATGCTTAAACATATTGCCCGACAGTTTGCCCTTCATTTTACTACTTACCAAGCAGCCAAAACAGCCTTGATTAAAGGTGGTACAACGGCAGTAGCTGGCCTGAGTAATCAACTGGCACTACAGGCAGCCAAAAAAGGGATGGTAACTAATGCGGCGCGTTATGGAACAGCCAGGGGAGTGTTTAGTCTACTAGGGCCAATCGTCTGGGGCTACTTTGTCGCCGATTTAGGTTGGAAAGCGATCGCCACTAACTATGGTCGCGTGATTCCCATTGTGTTTACCTTGGCACAAATTCGTCTCATTCGTGGCGAATCTCTGGGAATCGGTTAAACCTCCTCAAAGAATCAAGAGCGATCCCTCAAGCAAAACCAACCAGCCTCTAAACAATTTATTAAGATTACTGGGAGTATACTTAAAAACCTTGGAACATATAAACAAGAAAGGAAACTTATAAGTAAGATCCCATAAAATTTTTACTTCTCTATATATGACCCATTTTCCTTGGTTAACTACGTGTATTCTATTTCCCATCGCTGCATCTTTGTTTTTGCCGCTAATTCCCGACAAAGATGGCAAAACCGTGCGCTGGTATGCCCTAGTCATTGGTTTAATTGACTTTGCCATTATCGTCTATGGCTTTTACCAAGACTACGATTTTGGTAACCCCGATCTACAGTTGGTTGAAAGCTACTCTTGGATACCCCAGCTAGATCTTAACTGGTCGGTTGGTGCTGACGGGCTATCGATGCCGTTGATCCTACTGACGGGCTTTATTACCACTTTGGCAATGATGGCCGCTTGGCCTGTCACCTACAAGCCCAAGCTATTTTATTTTTTGATGTTGGCAATGTATGGCGGACAGATTGCCGTCTTTGCCGTACAGGATATGCTGCTATTTTTCCTGGTTTGGGAATTAGAGCTAGTTCCCGTATATCTTATCTTGTCGATTTGGGGCGGAAAAAAACGCCTCTATGCAGCGACTAAGTTTATTCTCTATACCGCGGGTGGTTCGCTGTTCATTTTGATCGCTGCCTTAACTATGGCATTTTATGGCGATACAGTGACTTTTAACATGAGTGCGATCGCGGCTAAAGATTATAGTTTTAATCTGCAATTATTTTTGTATGCTGGCTTTCTGATTGCCTACGGTGTTAAGCTCCCAATCTTCCCCCTCCATACTTGGCTACCAGATGCTCACGGAGAAGCAACTGCCCCAGCCCATATGTTGCTAGCGGGTATTCTGCTCAAAATGGGGGGATATGCTCTACTGCGGATGAATGCAGGAATGCTGCCTGATGCTCATGCTTTCTTTGCTCCAGTATTAGTAATTTTGGGGGTAGTCAATATTGTTTATGCAGCACTAACCTCGTTTGCTCAACGCAACCTCAAGCGCAAAATTGCCTATTCGTCAATTTCCCATATGGGCTTCGTCTTAATTGGAATTGCCTCCTTTACCAATTTAGGAACTAGTGGCGCGATGCTACAGATGATTTCTCATGGTCTAATTGGGGCAAGTCTTTTCTTTATGGTAGGTGCTACCTATGACCGCAGCCATACCCTAATGCTGGATGAAATGGGTGGTGTTGGTCAAAAAATGAAGAAGATCTTTGCGATGTGGACTACCTGTTCCTTTGCTTCTTTAGCACTACCAGGAATGAGTGGTTTTGTCGCCGAATTGATGGTATTTGTTGGTTTTGCCACTAGCGATGCCTACAACTCTACTTTTAAAGTTTGCATTATCTTCTTAGCTGCGGTGGGAGTAATCTTAACTCCTATCTATTTGTTATCGATGCTGCGGGAAATGCTCTATGGTCCAGAAAATAAGGAACTAGTCGATCATACCAATCTGGTAGATGCCGAACCCAGAGAAGTGTTTATCATCGCTTGCTTGTTAATTCCCATTATTGGAATTGGTTTATATCCCAAGTTGGTTACGCAAATCTATGACTCTAGCATCACTCAGCTTACAGCTAGATTGCGCGCTTCTGTACCTAGTTTGCTACAAGAGGCTAAAGCTCCGTCCAATCTCTCTTCAATGGTGTCTTTGGCTGCACCAGAAATTAAACCAGTTAAAGCTAATTAAAGTTTCTTAGATACCTTGAATACTTAGTAAAAGTCTTATTTGTAGGGGTTTGACACTGCTCAACCCTTATTTTTATGGGCTGATAATTATGAATTGAATGCAGGAAGCTTAACCAAACTTGCCTCAAATTAATCAATCAATTGAAAATATCTTCTTCGGGTACAACTTGAGAATTTTCCGCTCTTATTTGAGAGACCAATACATAGCCTGAAGTAGTCAGAGCTAATAGGGTGAATAGTCCACTAGCTATGACCCATTTTCTCATTGTTTTCAGTTGCCGATCTACGTTGCTAACTGAATCTTGAATCTGATTAACCACGCTCATCAATTCCTGACGATTCTTAGATTCGTAGTCTTCGATTGAAGGACGCATTTCATCCCGCTGTACTGCCCATTCCTGCAAGGCTGCTCTTTGACGCGACCAATCATCCAAAGCACTGGATAGCTTACCGTCTAGATCCTGCTTCAAGTTATTAATTTGTTGATTAAACTGGGTGCTTAAATTACGATTTGCTTGATTAAACTGACTATTAACGTTAATTAGTTCTTTACTAATAGATTTCCAACTAGACTGGTTTTTATATTCTAGTTCGTTAATTTTTCCTGTGTGGTTAGTATCAATTTTGCTTTCTAGTTCATTAAATCGTTGTTCTAACTTTTGCTCCATTTGCTCATAATACTCGGTATTCATTGAAGCAGAATATTCTTCGATTGTCTTTTCCAACTTTAAACGATAGGTTTCGATTAATTCTTCTAGCTGAATTTGTAGGGGTGTTAAAGAATTATTGCTTGGCTCTGATTCTAGTAAATTGATATTATTGTCAACCGAGCGAATTTTTTGCACTAGTTCATCAGCGGTGGTGTTTTTGAGTAGGTATCCCTTCGCCCCAGCTCGCAAAGATTTGCCTAAATAAACATCGTCATCATGACCACTAAGAAAAATTACTTTTACTTTGGGAAAACGTTGAGAAATAATTTTAGTTGCTTTCAAACCATCCATCTGTGGCATATCAATATCCATTAGCACAATATCAGGCTGCAATTTTTCTACTTCTTCAACAGCATCTTGACCATTGTGAGCCACTCCCACTACTTGAATGTCTTGTTCTACATCGAGCCAAGTTTTCAGCACTTCACATAGAAGAGCCTGATCGTCTACTAATAAAATATTAATCATTCAATCTACCCAGAATAACTATAATTCCTAATATTTATGCCCAAACGCAACTCAAACATAGTATTTCCGATTATCTTAATAGATAACTGGGCAATAAAATGATTACACATCAACTCTTAAACTGTTTGTAAAGCTACTGGAGATGCTGAGGGTAATAAAAAATAATATCTTGTTGAATTACTTTAACTTGCAGAATTGATCGATTACTTTAAATAGGCTAAATTTACGCTTACAAAAAGTTATTAAGGGAATTTTGGCGTACTTTTGCCAGCAGATTGTTAATTTGAGCCAAAAATCTGGCTCAGACTGAGGGATACTAAAGCTTAGAAGCTAGATATGAATCAGGATTTGTCGGCACTAGCCCTTGATTTAATCACGCTGTTGAGTCGGTAAGGTAGTTGGGTGATAATTCTCAAAAAACTTAAATAATTTTAGATGATCTGTCCCACCTTGGTCATTGCCCATAAAATCTACGTCATGATTAATAATATTGAAATCTGCTGAAAATTGTATTTATTTGATTAACTTTATGGAAACCATCTTTTTTGCTGTAGAACCAACCGTAACAGAAGTTTCTATCAAAGGAAATCTGGAACAATTTTTGCTCGTTTTGTCTGTGTCTTTGAGCGTTGCAACAATTTCACGGATCTTTAGCTGGTTTCGGCAAATTCCCTATACTTTGTTATTAGTGATAGTTGGACTTGGTTTGGCCTTTGTGGATATTCGTCTGGTAAATTTATCACCAGAGCTAATTCTAGAAATTTTTCTCCCACCCTTATTATTTGAGGCAGCCTGGAATATCCGCTGGCGTAGTCTCAAAGACAATCTGATTCCTGTGACTCTGTTTGCTACTTTCGGCGTGGTTATTTCTGTCGTTGGTGTCGCTTTTCCGTTGAGCTATTTCACCGATATGTCTTTGGCAACAGCGCTTTTAGTTGGTGCTAGCTTATCTGCTACCGATCCTGTATCTGTAGTTGCTTTATTTCGGGAGTTGGGAGCAAGTAAACGTTTGACTATCCTCATGGAAGGAGAAAGTTTATTTAATGATGGTGTGGCGGTAGTTGCTTTTCTCTTGTTGGTAAATATTCCTTTGGGAAGTGGCGAATTTGGAATCTCAACCATTATGATTCGTTTTGTTACCTTCGTTGGTATTGGCTTGGGGATTGGTACTCTAGTAGGATTTGGTATTTCCTATCTGACTCAAAGGTTTGATTTACCTTTAGTAGAACAGTCCTTAACCTTGGTTTCAGCTTATGGTACATACTTAATTACTGAAGAATTGGGCGGTTCGGGAGTCATTGGAGTAGTTACTGTCGGGATTATTTTAGGTAATTTCGGCTCACGGATTGGCATGAATCCTCGCACTAGGCTATTGGTTTCCGAATTTTGGGATTTTTTAGCGTTTTTCGTCAATTCAATTGTATTTTTGTTAATTGGCGACCAAATAAATTTTACTAGTCTAAAAAATAATTTCGATTTAATTATAGTGGCGATCGCAGCAGTCTTATTAACTAGAGCCATAGTCATCTTTGGACTTGGTAATATTAGTAATTTGATTAGCAAAACCAAGATTAATTTGAGAGAGCAAACTGTTTTATGGTGGGGTGGTTTGAGGGGTTCAGTTTCTGTTGCCGTTGCCTTGAGTGTTCCAGTAGTGCTAACGGGTAGACAAGAAATTATCGATACGGTTTTTGGTGTAGTCTTGTTTACCCTTTTAGTCCAGGGATTGAGTACTAAGTGGTTATTGCGTACCTTAAACCTAATCGGCGATCAGCCTTTACGTCAGGAATATTCGGAACTGTTAGCGCGCAAAGTAGCAATGACTCGTGTTATGGCTTATCTCAACAGCAATGAATTAGCCTCAGAAATTGACCCTGAGTACTATCGCTATCAACAAGGTTTGGTTAAAGGACAACTGCAAAGCATTGAAGATAAAATTAATACCATGCAGCGAGAACATGATAATTTGCGATCGCTCACCATGGAACAACTCAAAGAACAGCTTTTCGATATTGAAGCCGATACTTATGCTGAGTTTATCCGCGCTGGTAAGCTAAGTGAAAACCTTTCTCCTGTTTTACAAGAAATTATCGCTAAAGCAGGAAATACCTAAGCTTGTTTCTTTGATGAGTCTGGGGAGATAGGGAACTAGAGCCAGTAAAAGCGTTTTTATTCCTAGTTCCTAGTCCTCAGTCACCAAATTTAGTTAGAATTGGTGAACGTCCGCGTAGATAAAAAAATTAAGGCATGACAGCTAAGAATGTTTTAGGTGGAGAATTAAAAGTCTGCTGTACATCTCCCATGACAGGATTTTATCGTACTGGCAAATGTGAAACAGGGCCCCAAGACCAAGGTGTTCATATAGTTTGTGCGGAAGTCACCGCTAAGTTTCTGACCTTTAGTCAAGAAAAAGGTAACGATCTCAGTACTCCGATGCCGATGTATAACTTCCCTGGATTAAAGCCAGGAGACTGTTGGTGTTTATGTGCTGCACGTTGGAAAGAAGCTCTCGATGCTGGGTTTGCACCACCAATTAACTTAGAAGCTACCCATGAATCTATGCTTGATTTTATTCCTCTAGAAGTTCTGAAAGAACATTCTTTAGAATTGAATTGATCTAAAAATGATAAATTGTTCAATTGATCTTGATTTGATTGCGTTGCGGATCGCCCAGCAACCAGTGGCTTTTTGGCACTAAACTGAAATTATTCGGTAATAGCTGCCAGGTTTGCACTAATTCGTTTAATAATTTATCTTGCTGTTGTCGGAAATATTCAACCTGACTGCCATAGTTAATCATGCTGAAGTAAACGTTACCGCGATCGCTGGTGGGAATAACTCCAGCTAAGGCACTAACGTTATCTAGTGTTCCCGTTTTAATTGTTGTCCCCCCTGGCAAACCCCGATCCTGTAATGTGCCGACAATATCTCTACCTGCGGTGGGAAATAAGTCGGCTGCACTAAAAGAATCTGATTGAAGTAAGCGATCTATAGCGATGAGCATCTGACATACGGCGCGGGGAGATATTCGATTTTCTTCGCCTAAACCCGAACCATTGATCAACTCTATTTCTGTTGTCGGAAAGCCAGCTATTTCGGCACTAATGCGAGTCACGGAATTTGCCCCACCGACTAAATCAGCTAACATCTGCGCCATCTGATTATTACTATAGATATTCATCTGTCTGAGAATTTCTGCCAAGGGTAATGAACGATGACGTACTAACAGTTGAACATTTGAGGGGACTTGATTAATTTGTTTTACTGCTCCAGCGATCGCTATTTCTGGCTGCTTAGTACCCACTCGCATTTGCAGATATTGCTGGGTAATTTCTGCTTGCCATAGCTTTAGATCTAATCCTTGTTTTAATAACTCCCCTGCCTCGACAGACTGCTCTTCATAGTTCATATAGAACTGATCGGTAACTAAAAGATTGCCTTGAATTTCGCGAATACCTAATTGATTGAGAGCATTTCCCAAGGCGATCGCTTCTTCCCAAACAAAAAAAGGATCGCCACTGCCTTGAACAATTAGATCTCCAGTGACAATGTTGTTGACGATCTCGCCTGTAATATAAATATCAGTAAGAAATTGATGCTTTGCCCCCCAGGTACTTAAAGCGGCAAGAGTCGTGGCAATTTTGGTCAAAGACGCAGCTGGCAGCGGGGTTGTCCCCTGATTGCTAATGGGAGTTGTCCAGCCTGATTGCACCCATACTCCCTGACGTTCGGAATTAAATTCTTGGCTAGCTAAATTTTGGAGATAAGCCTTGACTAGAGTTTCACTGATTACATCTTGACTGCTAACAGGGAGATCAAAAATAGCCGATTGTTCCCAAGGAAATAATTCTAGAGGTTTTAAGCTATTATTTGTTTCTCTAAAAATGCTGAGAAATGCGATCGCACTTGAAGTAATCAAATCTAGCATGGAACAATCAAAATAAAAATTACTTATAGTTGAAAGTTAAAATGTCATTATTTAGCCTCAAGATCATTTATAGCTTTTTTGCTGAAGATGTCAGTCGCTAAATCAATTTATGATCTCATTTTTGACAGATATTAGGAATCTTTGACCTCAAACTGTTAAAATTTGTAAGGCTTATATAAAATTTGCTACATGGGATTAACGCGCGCAAGAATTGCAGTAGATGCTATGGGGGGAGACTATGCCCCAGAAGAAATTGTTGCTGGAGCGATCGAGGCTTCAGCAGAATTAGGCGTAGATGTTTTACTGGTGGGAGATGAGCCACAGATTAACTCTCTGGTTAAAAAGCATGGCGGTAAGGAATCAGTCCACATCAAGGTAGTTCATGCCGAGGATGTGATTACAATGAAAGAAGAACCGCTGGTAGGTATTCGTCGCAAACCTAAAGCTTCAATTAATGTGGCGATGAATCTGGTTAAACAAAAAGACGCTGATGCAATAGTCTCTGCGGGACATTCGGGTGCAGCAATGGCATCGGCTTTGTTAAGATTAGGTCGGATTCAAGGCATTGAACGCCCTGCTATTGGTGCAGTTTTGCCTACCATCGTTCCTGATAAATCAGTAATTGTTTTAGATGTAGGAGCAAATGTTGATAGTAAAGCCAAGTACCTGGAACAGTTTGCTTTGATGGGTACGATTTACAGTCGATATGTCTTAGGCAATCAAGAACCAAAAGTAGGTTTGCTCAACATCGGTGAAGAATCTTCCAAAGGCAATGAATTGGCACTTTCTACTTATAAACTATTAACAGACAATCCGCAAATACCCTTTGTCGGTAACGCCGAAGGTAGAGATGTTTTATCGGGTGAATTTGACATCATTGTCTGTGATGGGTTTGTTGGTAATATTGTGCTTAAGTTTGCCGAAGCAATTGGGGAAGTAATGCTGCAAATTATGAAAGAGGAATTACCCAAAGGATTACGTGGGAAGATCGGCACTGCTTTACTCAAGCCTAATTTGATGAACATCAAACGCCGTATTGATCGTGCCGAACATGGTGGAGCATTATTGTTTGGTGTAGCAGGAATTTGTATTATCAGTCATGGTAGTTCTCGTCGAGGCTCGATTTTTAGTGCTATTCGCTTGGCCAAAGAAGCAATCGACAATGAAGTAATCGAGAAAATTAAGGCGAATAATCAACCAGGACTAGCAACAGAAAAACACACTGAAGCAACTTCTGCCAGTTAAAAGTATTGGATAGGTAGCCCAAACAAGTAACGGAGTAAAACATTGAACAACATGGGTGCGGGTATTGCGATTATTGGATGCGGATCGGCTGTGCCAGAGGCAGTTTTAACCAACGATCATCTAGCTCAAATGGTAGATACTTCCGACGAGTGGATCGTTACCAGAACAGGAATGAGAAATCGTCACATCGCCTCACCCACAGAATCTTTGAGTCAACTGTCAGCCATTGCTGCGAAAAGCGCGATCGCTATGGCAGGAATTTCCCCCACCGAGATCGATCTTATTATCTTAGCTACCTCTACCCCTGACGATATGTTTGGTAGTGCCTGTAAGATTCAAGGGCTGATTGGCGCGACTAACGCGGTAGCTTTCGATCTGACTGCTGCTTGTTCGGGATTTTTGTTTGCTTTAATTACCGCTTCTCAGTTTATTCGCACTGGGGTACACAAAAATATTTTGATTATTGGTGCAGATGTACTTTCTCGTTGGGTAGATTGGACAGATCGCACAAGCTGCATTTTGTTTGGTGATGGTGCAGGGGCAGCAGTCTGTCAGAGAGTAGATGACGATCGCCTGTTAAGCTTTGGAATGTATAGTAATGGGATCCAAAATGATTCACTTAACTTGAATTACGGTGGCGATCGCAAATTATTAACCGAAGATATCACTGCCCAATACGGTACCTTTAATCCCATTACAATGAACGGTAAAGAAGTTTATCGCTTTGCTGTAGCTAAAGTTCCCGAAGCAATTAGTAAGGCGATGTTTCAGGCAAATCTTACCGCTGACGATATTGATTGGTTATTGCTACATCAGGCAAATCAACGCATTATGGATGCAGTAGCTAAACGTCTCAAAATTCCTCAGTCTAAAATCTTAAGCAACATAGAGGAATACGGCAACACTTCAGCAGCATCTATTCCCCTTGCCCTCGATGCAGCGGTAAGAGACGGTAGAGTTAAACCAGGGGATATTATTGCCGCTTCTGGTTTTGGTGCTGGTTTAACCTGGGGTTCGGCTATCTTTAAATGGGGTTGATGATGATTTTCGCAGGCTGGAAGGAAATCATTCTAGGTCTAATTTTAACCTAGAGCAATTTTCTTATTGAGTTTTTCTATTTAGGTATATTTGGTTTTTGTTAATCCAAAACTCTAGCTCCAGATCAAAAAAGCATGGTAATTAATGACTCAAAAGCCTTTTTTAAACAATCTGACGGTATTATAATTTTAAATTAAATAATATTGAGCAATTTTATCAACAATATAATTATAGCTTTATCGATTTACTTAATATTAGACAATGTTGGTAATAGCTGATCTTTTCTTTTACTTTTGTCATTATTTGAGCCGCAACTGTTCAAAAGGCAAAGCTTTTTTGTTATCTAAAAATTAGCAATTCATTTTTTTATTTTACCTATCTTTTTCTTCACTTTTTCTTCTTACCTTGGATAAACAAAGCAAAGAAACTAATCAAAAGGGAAAAAAATGAAATTAAAATTTAAAGCACTATCTATTACTCTAGGTTTAGTAGCATTTTTGGGTATTAGTACTTCAGTTAAAAGTGGCGCTCTTGACCTTACTGAAGCTGATAACTCTGTAGAAATATCTCCTGAGGCAATAGAGTCGAAAGACTTTGAAAAATCTGAAAATGAAGAGCTTGAGACTACAGAAGAAACCAAAACTAATGAGTTGGGCGCCGACGAAGAAACCGACGACACTGAACTCGATGCGACGGAAGAAACCGAAACCAATGAGTTAGGCGCCGACGAAGAAATCGAAGATGCTGAACTCGATGCAACAGAAGAAATCGAAGATGCTGAAAGTACTGAAATCCAAACTCCTGGATTAGAATCTACAGAAGAAGATGAGTCTGTAGATTCCTCCAGCAGCGATGATCTAGAAACAGAAGAAGATGATACTAATGATGTTGATCAATTCTAGTTTAATTTGTAGCTTTAGCTGAATCAGCTATTTAATTAAATAGTGATTAATCTGAATCTCCCTAACTAATGCAAGGAGATTTTTTCATCTATAAGTAAAAAACTTCATCAGCGGTCTATTTAATTCTTAAACAGTAGGAGTAGATATCGGAAGATGTTTTTCTTTCGATAAATTGCTTTTAATCAAAGCTGCTTTAACTAATCCCAAAAATAAAGGATGAGGATTGTTGGGACGAGAACGAAACTCAGGATGGAACTGAGTAGCAATAAAAAATGGATGATTAGGCATTTCAATAATTTCTACCAAGCGTCCATCGGGAGACGTGCCACTAATTTCGTAGTCTGTCTCTAGCAGTAGGTTACGATAGGCGTTATTAAATTCATATCGATGGCGATGGCGTTCATAAATTACTTCGTTTTGGTATAAAGAATAAGCTAGGGTATCGGGTTTTAAACGACAAGGATAAGTTCCTAAACGCATTGTACCGCCTAGGTCGATTACATCTTGTTGTTCTGGCAAAATGTTAATGATCGGGTTGGCGGTTTCAGGTGCAAACTCGGCACTATTAGCATCTTGCAGTTGAGCTACATTACGCGCCCATTCAATTGCACAACACTGCATCCCCAAACACAAACCTAAAAACGGAATATTAGCAGTACGAGCATATTCGATCGCCGCAACTTTGCCATCTACCCCACGAATACCAAAGCCTCCAGGAACGATTACGCCGCTAACATCATGAAGATATTTAGCTGCACCATGTTCTTCAATGTCCTCAGCACTTACCCAACGCAGATTTACTTCGCAATCAGCAGCGATCGCACCGTGTCCTAAAGCCTCTACCACCGACAAATAAGCATCACTAAGTCGAATATATTTACCGACGATCGCTACTTGAATTTTAGTACGAGTCGAGTTCATCTTAATGACCAAATTACGCCAGTTTTGCAAATCTGGTTGGCGTTGTTCTAACTGTAATAATTCTAAGGTTCTTTGAGCCAATCCTTCCTGTTCCAGAATTAAAGGCACTTCATAAATAGTGCTGGCATCAAGGGAGGTAACGACTGAATTGACCTCAACATCACAAAATTCGGCAATTTTTTCTTTAATTCCAGGGAATAAAGGGCGATCGCTACGACAAACTAAAACATCAGGCTGAATCCCAATCGAGCGCAGTTCTTTCACTGAGTGTTGCGTCGGTTTAGTTTTCATTTCCCCCGCAGCAGGTATCCAGGGAATTAAAGTAACGTGCATATAAACGACATTATTTCTGCCCACATCTTTACGAAACTGGCGAATCGCTTCCATAAAAGGTAAAGATTCAATATCCCCTACCGTACCGCCAATTTCCGTCAGCACCACATCCGAACCTGTATTATTAGCAACGCGATGAATTCTTTCTTTGATTTCGTTAGTAATGTGAGGAATTACCTGAACCGTACCGCCATCATAATCCCCGCGTCGTTCTTTATTAATTACCGCCTGATAAATTGACCCCGTAGTTACGCTGTTGAGGCGAGACATTGAAGTATCAGTAAAACGCTCATAATGTCCCAAATCAAGATCGGTTTCGGCACCATCATCGGTGACAAATACTTCCCCGTGTTGATAAGGACTCATTGTACCAGGATCGACATTAATGTATGGGTCGAGCTTCAAAATTGATACTGAATAGTCCCGCGATTTTAATAATCTGCCCAAACTTGCTGCAACAATACCCTTACCAATACTAGATACGACTCCGCCAGTAATAAATACAAATTTAGCCATAATATTTCTCTATAATGTTTGCTTGATAACAATTCATATTTTTTCCTAGTCAGATTGTGTTAAGTACCAAAGATGACTGATAATTAAAATTTTCACTCAGTCATTGATGTAAATAGATTCAAGGCGTAAAAACGTTTAGCTTGGGGTTGCCCAAGTTCACTTCGCGCCGTTTACAAGCTTCTGATGTATACTGCGATCGCAGCTGCTCAACAATTGAGTTACAAAGGAAATTCAAAATCCTGTAAATTTCTTTTTGTTTAAGTTTTGCCAATTTAGCTAATTGTCTGAATCATTGGATAAATCTAAAATTTGGCTAATCTTTATAAAAATTATTAATTATTTGCTGTACTTAATTGAACGGAAACAACTGTATCATTCAGGTCAGTAGGCTGAATCATTTGCCCCTTAGCCGATTGAAAAGAACCAAATTTAGCTTGGTGTCATGACTACAAATTAATAACATTACTGGAAATGGCTAGTAAAAACAAGCCTGAACCTAGTTTAAACTTAACTCAGAGTGTAGATTAAGCTCTAAACTGAAAAACTGGCTATGTATTAGGTCTAGATATTTACCTAAGATCAGATCTCAGAGCAATTCTTTAGAGATGATGACCAAAGCTACTTCTATAATTATTATTAAGAAATTTTATATTTTTTGCATTCTGGACAAATTGGCTCCCAAGCCGCATATTTCAGGATATTTGGCTAAAGAACAGCCGAAATTGAATCCAAAGGTTGGTTATGCTTTAACTAAAAAAGCTATTTTACGCTTGAAAATTGCGGGTAGTAGCTTGATAGCTGTTTTAAGAGCAAATTTTTCTAACACACCAACAAAAGTATCTTGTATGGTAATCGTGCCATCAAAATCACCGAAAACAACTCTTGAAGGATTCATGATTATTAATAAAATGGAGCAAGAATAGTGCTTCATTGCTTGACCAGAAAACGCTATGATCGACTCACTACTAACTTGTTGACAGTCAATAGTTAAGATTATGGGAGAATCAAAACGTCGTAAAGCAGCATTAGGAAACCAATATGGTCAGGACTCCGAGCGAATTCTTTCTTGGGTTCCTATTACTAAAGCTCAAGCCGAAAAATTTATTAAAATAACTAGTAAAGGAGCTTGGATCGGTATAGGTGTGATGATCGCCGTTTGGCTTACTGTCAGGTTTATTGGGCCAGCATTCGGTTTTTGGGAAGTTTATTAAAAATAGTCGCCTGGCAGAGCAAAAGAACTTAAAATAGATATATAGAACAGGTTAAGAGATGAGCGAACAAAATCCCTACGAACAACTCGGGGTCACCGAGAATTCTTCGTTTGAAGAAATACAGGCTGCCAAAAAACGGCTTTACGAGCAACATGGCAATGATAGTGCGGTGTTAGAAAAAGTAGAAATCGCTTACGACTCAATTATTATGGATCGCTTGCGATTACGCCAAGAAGGAAAAATTAAAGTCCCTGAAAAAATTCGGTTTCCCGAACGTAATATAGAAAAAACGGTAAAAGTTCCTCAAATCGTCAACGACAAATCCGCAGTTTGGTTACAAGAGCTGATTGATACTCCGTCTCAGGCAGATATTTTATGGCCATCAGGTATTTTCTTAACTCTATCAGCGATCGCCGTACTGTCTCAGAATGCAGGAGGTTCAATACTTCCGCTGCTGATGGCTTTGGGCTTTATTGCTAACATTTACTTTCTCAATCGCAAAGAAGGGCGTTCTGGTAGAGCATTTTTAATCAGCTTTATCGCTCTGTTTGTAGGGATTGCACTTGGTACAGGGTTGGCTAATCTGCTTTTGGGTCAAGGTGGTGTGACTGTTTTAGGTGGAGATCAATTCGCTTCAGCAGTGACTTTTTGCTTGTTTTGGTTGGTAAGCTGTTTTTTGCGCTAATCTCGACATCTATGATTAATTATCTGTATTTTGTTGTGCGGCTGAGAGAGACAGGATAATTAAAAACCTGCCTCAATCTCAGCTAGTTGGGAATCGAAAAGCTGCTTTCTACGTCTGGCTAATTAATGATTTTAGCTAGTTGAGCTTATTTAACTTTTTTTGGCTTACCGATAGCTAACCAATGCTTGCTAAAACATCAGTAGCGTGAGTACTGGTATTGACGTTGCTATCAACTTTGCTAATTGTGCCACTGCCATCAATGATGTAGGTGACACGCTTGGCATAACCACCACCATCAACATCATAAGCTTGAGTGATTGCGCCATCACTATCTACCAAAAGTTTAAAAGGTAAACCGTACTTCTCTTTAAATTTTTGATGAGATGCTTGGTCATCCCGACTGACACCGAGAACTACCATATCTTTGTTTTGATATTCAGCAATGTTATCGCGGAAGCTTTGAGCCTGCTTGGTGCAGCCAGGAGTATCATCTTTGGGATAAAAATAAAGAACTACTGTTTTGCCTTGGAAGTCTGATAAAGAAACGCTATTTCCTTCATCATCAAGAGTGGTAAAAGCTGGTGCAGTTGTGCCAACTGATAAAGTCATGGTTAATATATCCTATCTAATCTAGTCGCATTTAAACTTTAACGTAATCAGGCTGTGTAGGTTAATTATTTGGGTTTAACTTCTGCTTTACCTAGGCTTAATTATGATCGGGTAAATAAATTACTAGTAGAATATTGGCATGAATTTATAGTAAATTTTAGCAACGTTTTCTCAAGTCATCAAAACAATTTAATCAATTAATTTATGAATAGCAGCCATGAGCCGAGGATCGGAACTCGTTCGGGAATTGAAAGAAGTTTAGACAATAGTTTTTATTGGATTGCCAAAATTTTAGCTTTTGCGATCGCTGGGGTTTTAATTTGGATCACGATTCAGGTTGCGATCGCAGCCATGCCAGCTATCCAAGAATTTGGCTTGAATTTCCTGTTTACCCAGAGTTGGAATCCTGTTAACAGTCAATATGGAGTATGGCCAGCAATTTACGGGACACTGGTTAGTTCTTTTATTGCTTTAGCGATCGCCGTACCAATTGGTTTGGGCGTGTCTATTTTCCTCAGCGAAGATTATCTACCGCCAGCGGTTCAAAGAACCATAGTATTTTTAGTCGAGCTGTTAGCAGCTGTACCGAGTGTAGTCTATGGCTTATGGGGAATTTTCGTTTTAATCCCCTTTCTCAAAGGTTTTACTGCTTTAAAAGGTCCAGCAATGCTGCCTGCTGCCCTAATTCTATCGGTAATGATCCTGCCCACCATTGCTGCTATTGCCCGTGATGCTATCATCAACGTAGATCCAGGTCTGAGACAGGCTGCCGTTGGCTTGGGGGCTACTCGCTGGGAAGCAATTATGCAGATTGTTTTGCCCACTGCTTCTTCAGGGATTATTGGCGGAATTATGCTGGCTTTAGGTCGTGCTTTAGGAGAAACCATGGCAGTCACGATGTTGATTGGGAACTCTAATCAGGTCAATCCTTCAGTATTTGCCCCTTCTAATACGATTTCATCTTTATTGGCGAACCAGTTTGCCGAAGCCAGTGGCTTGCAGGTAGCAGCGTTAATGTATGCAGCATTAATTTTATTTTTTATTACCCTAGTGGTAAATGTTCTGGCACAGTTGCTCGTAACCAGACTACAAAAGATTTAAAGCGCTTTTAAAATTATTTCAACTAAATCTCGAAAATTAATGACTACACCCAGTATTGGCAAAAAAACAGCTGACTTTGAAGTCGTCAGTCTGAAGCGTAACCCAACCTCTCCTCGAACTCTGTTTGGCTTGATTATGAGTGGCATTGCTGGCTTATTTACCCTGCTAGCGATTATTCCCCTGTTTATCATCTTGACTTATCTATTGACCAGAGGAATTAGTTCTTTGTCCGCCTCTGTATTTACTGAATTACCTCCGCCTCCTATGGTGGATGGTGGCGGTTTTGGCAATGCCATTTTAGGGACAGTCATCATGGTGGGAATTGGCGGATTACTTAGTGTTCCTCTCGGCATTATGGCAGCAATTTATCTCTCGGAATTTAATGAGGGGAAACCTTCGGAATGGATTAGCTTTGCGACTAATGTTTTGAGTGGAGTGCCGTCGATTATCGTTGGGGTATTTGCCTATGGCGCGATCGTTTTAACCACTAAAAGCTATTCTGCCTGGGCTGGTGGTTTTGCCCTGGCAATATTGATGCTGCCGATTATTGTCCGAACTACGGATGAATCCCTAAGACTTGTCCCTCAAGATGTACGTCAGGCATCAGTAGGTATCGGGGCGAATAGATATCAAACCGTCTTACAGGTAGTATTGCCTGCGGCATTGCCCGCAATTATCACGGGAATTACTTTGGCTGTTGCCCGTGCTGCGGGAGAAACTGCACCTTTACTCTTTACTGCCTTATTTACTCAATTTTGGCCCAACTGGAATAACTTACTAGTTGAACCAACAGCTTCTTTGTCGGTATTGGTTTATAACTTTGCGATTGTACCGTTTCAAAACCAGCAGGAATTAGCCTGGGCAGCAGCATTTATTTTAGTACTATTGGTTTTATTGACCAGTATCATTTCTCGTTGGGCCACAGCACAACGTACTTATTAGAGTCGTTAGTAGATAGGAAAGAGGGAAGAGGGAACAGGAAAAGTGATCTGTTCTTCGCATTTGCCTAGCCCGCTTATTTTTGACCACGGAACGCTCGACTCACTGCAAGTGAGTCATCTCCCCAGAAAACAATAGTGTCGTCTAGAGGTTTGAGTTCAGTTTGCGGATAATAAAAAGCTAGTATTTGGGCTGCTGACCAACCTAATTTTGCTAAGTTATAAGAACCGTACTGACTCAAACCCACTCCATGACCAAAGCCACCTTTATGCCTATGTCCAACGTAAGAATATTAAATATTTAAATACGAAATAGTTTAGCTATTTAATACTCTAGTGGAAATTCAACTTTATCTATCTGTTTTGGAAAAGACGCATTATAGATTTTTTCACCAGTGATGCTATCAATAACTTCTAAGTTACCAACATCAGCATGAATCAAATGATTATTTTTCATGGTTGTTGAAGTTTCACCGAATAAGTCAGCAAAAGATTTGGCTAGAGCCGAATCTGGGCAATCACCACCATGATAAGTCGTATAATTGGAATAAAACGGTGTGACAGGATGTAAAACTAATTTAATTTTTAATCTGTCGTTTAATGAACTTTCGTCCTGCTTAAAATATTTTCTG
The DNA here is from genome assembly GCA_020692205.1 of Myxosarcina sp. GA_180221_E-2-1-MAG-40_15. GTDB lineage: Bacteria > Cyanobacteriota > Cyanobacteriia > Cyanobacteriales > Xenococcaceae > Waterburya. The sequence goes on along the minus strand of JAIMKV010000035.1, from coordinate 1,042 downwards.
ACTTGTTGTGGAAGCATTTTTAAGCTAATTTTGTCATCAATATCTATTCCTACAGTATTAATCATGTAGTTATTGCTTTTGGATGTTATGTGCGCATATTGATATCTTGCGCCAAAACCATTTACACAAGTTACAACTTCTTCATTAAGGACTTGTGAATCTGTACGATAATTAAGTAAATATTTATATGAATCATCGATTACTCCTTTTTTAGCAATGGCTTTGTCTACTTGATTAACAGAGCTTACATCGCTATATGATGTACCTAATTTAATTTCTAACTGTTGAGTCTCTGGATTATATTCTCCACTATAAGGTGAGAATTCTAAATACAGAGGATTGGCAAGTATACTTGTTGCTTCTATTTTTTGCTGGTACTCCTCATCCGTTTCAAATTTACTTTTCGCGGGAAAGCGAGAACGTAAATCTTTTAACTGAGAAAAGATTGCAAGAGATCTTTTATTCTCTACTGTTTGTGCAGTTACTAATACAGGAGTACTAAGTAATAATTCAACAAGCAATATAAGTAATAATTTCTTCGACATAAGTAATTAAATTATGATTATTTATTACTTATAATTCCCAAAAATGGATCTTAAACTTTAATCGACTTACTGATAAACAGTCTACTCTTCTCTGTATAAAAATTTGAGACTGGCAGTAGTCTGCGTAGGATCTAATAATTTGATTAAAATTAGATTTTTCTATCTCAATAAATACACTTACTAAGTTATTATTCAACTGCCATCAACAATTAGTGCAGTATTCATAACAACCATCGTCCTGGCACCATGAAAATTATTACCACCTGTTCCCCTGTTAAAGTATCATTGCCAGCATCTCCTGTCAGAGTATTACTACCAAAACCTCCTGACAGAAAGTCGTTACCATCTTGGCCTATAATTGTGCTTCTGCCTGTATCCACACTCAAATTATCCTTGCCTGAAGTATACCGTTAATAGTGTCATCGTTAATCATGTTTTCAATCTGATTTCTGATACCAATTCCCAAAAGTAGTGAGAGACTTGGTAAAATAGCTAAA
>JAIMKV010000034.1:39381-47915 GCA_020692205.1 Myxosarcina sp. GA_180221_E-2-1-MAG-40_15 | reverse complement strand
TTTTACTGATGCCTTATCTCTCTAGCTACTTTTAAAAATTGGTATTCCTTTTACGAATAATCAAGCTGAACGAGATTTACGCATGATGAAATGTAAGCAGAAAATTTCTGGCTGTTTTCGTTGTACAGAACGTGCTGTTGATTTTGCTAATATCCGTTCTGTCCTTTCTACCGCTAGAAAGCAAAACCTCAATTTGCTTCAAGTTTTGACTGATATTTTTTCTGGTCAACTTCCTATTTTTTCTTAAGCTACCTGGGTAGTTACAAAATTTATTCCAAAAGATACGTTGCTAAACCAAGATTGACTAATGTTTGTTCTGCCTGTTTGGCTTTATCCCATTGATTAAATGCACCTATTTGTAACCAAGATTTTCCTTGGAAGATAGTTTTAAACGCTTCAGGATAAAGCGATCGCACTTCATTTTCTTCATCTCCACTGAGGGTTTCTACTAAAACTTTATACTTGACTGGATTTGCCGTCGGACTTAAGACACTGGACAGACTACTAATTTCGGGTACAGACGGTACAGGTTCGACATCTGGAACTGCCGTGGAGGTAGAGGAAGATGAGTTAAATACTAATTCTTTATTGCTGCTGGTATCGCTTGCTGGTACAGGCGGGGGAGCGGGTAAGTCTGATGTTTCTTCTGATAGTGTTTCTGATGTTTCTTCTGATGGTGTTGTCGGTGTGGGTAAATTTAGTCTCGGTATAGGAGGATTATCTAGATTACGGCGACTTGGCAAGGGCGGTAAATCTCGGAAGCTACTGTCGTCATTGAGATCATTAGTAGCCACAAATGTTCCACTATCAAAATTGATGTCCCCGATAATTTCGCCTTGAGCTTCTGTACCTACTGCGGGTATTTGATTACTAGTTGCGTTTTGAATATCTAGTTTTCTATTGCTACGAAAAATATTATTTCCAACTTCATTAGTAGTACCTAAATCAACCTGAGATTGAGCAATCGCCGTCAAGCCAGATTCTTGAGAGTTAATTATCTCATTGTCCCGTAAGACAGCTTGAGAGTTGCCTTCTAAAATAATGCCAATTCGATTGCCATCAAAAGTGTTTTTTGTCAGAGTTGGGGCAGCATTTTCCACGACACTAACTCCAAAACCCGTGTTTTTAAAGGTGTTGTCAATAACTTTTGGTTGCGAAGTGCCGTAAACTATCAAGCCATTGCCAGAATTGTTGTAAAAATAATTGTCTTCTACTATTGGCGAACTATTGCCGTTAACCGAAACTCCAGTATTGCCATTACGGGTAAAAGTATTGCTAACTATCTTTGGATTAGCAGTCTCGATCCACAAACCATGTCCCCGTGCATGATTGTTAATTACGGTAACTCCTATCATACCGCCTGCATCTTCAACAGCAGCGATCGCCACATATTGCCCCGCACCAGTCGGACTAATAAAATAACCATTACCCTGAATAATAGTGTTATATCCTTGATTTTCAGAATTTCCTTGCAGAGTAATCTGATTTTGAATCACTAAAGGGAATTTTTCCCCAGTCTCTTCGCTATATGTTCCTGATGCCAACTGAATCGTGCTGCCAGCATTAGCTAGCTTCAAAGCTTGGGTGATTGTTTTCAGGGGAGAGGTTTTTTTGCCTACCTGAGAATCATCTCCCTGTTGGGGATCAACGTAAATAATATTTTTATTTAACGTAGGCGATTGGGCGATCGCTTCTTGGGCTAAAGTTGGTTGAGCCTGAAGTGCAATATAAGATGGTAAGGTAGCAATCAATACTATTAACGATAAGCGAAAACCTTGGTTTCCTCTCCCTAGCCAGCTAAAAAGCACTTTTAATCGATAATTTGTTTGATAATTGTCGCTCTTCATGATTTGACCTCTAATAGTAAAGATTTATTGTTAAATTGAAATTTTAAACCACGTGGTTTTTTGTCTGAATATTTTGCTCAATTAATTAGTAATTCAACAGATAATTAATTGGGAAGATAAATAACGTATAATTGCGTAAGTTTTGATTTATTGACTGTACATATAGTTAGCTGTACTAGCGTGAAATTATTCGTTTATCATACTCCCGAGAGTACTCCAACCGACCGACTACCAGACTGTGCAGTAGTTATTGATGTTTTAAGGGCAACTACTACGATCGCTGCTGCTCTTGATGCAGGTGCAGAGGCCGTCCAAGCATTTAGTAACATAGAAGAACTGATGCGTCAATCGGAATCTTGGTCAAAAGCAAAACGTCTTAGAGCAGGAGAACGAGGTGGTGTAACGGTAGAAGGCTTTGATTTAGGTAATTCTCCTCTTGCTTGTAAACCAGAAGTTGTCAAAGATAAACGATTGTTTCTGACTACTACCAACGGTACTCGCGCTTTGCAGAGAGTTGAAAAAGCACCTCAGGTAATTACCGCTGCCCAAATTAATCGTCAGGCGGCGGTTAATTATATTTTTGAAACTCAACCAAAAACACTTTGGATGGTGGGTTCAGGCTGGCAAGGAGATTATTCTGTAGAAGATACCGCTTGTGCTGGGGCGATCGCTAAGTTGATTTTGCAACAGAGTGATGCGTCGTTGACAGAATTGTTTGGTAACGATGAAGTGATCGGTGCGATCGCGCTTTATGAACAGTGGAAAGACAATCTTTTAAATGTCTATCGTCAATGTAGTCACGGACAACGCTTGCTAAAGTTGAATGCAGACGATGATCTTAAATATTGTTCTCAAACAGATATCTTAAACATTGTGCCAATTCAAAAAGAACCAGGAGTTCTAGTTAAGTATTAAAGCAATAAATCTAAATTGTTGATTTGAAATTAGCATTTTAATTGTCTATTTACATAGACAATTAAAGTTTTACTCCAATGCTTTAAGCGTTATGATTATTTTCTGGCTAAGTTTGGCGATCGCCATATTTTAAATTGTTACCAGATTGACGACTCACCGCCTAGAGGGATCGGCGATTCTAGCTAAGAAGCTTGTAGCTAAAAAAGTTGTCCTAGAAGAACAAGGCGCATACTCCCAAAATTATTGGTAATTTGTGTATCTAATTATTAACTATAGGTTGTACTTCAAAATATTCGGGAACTATTTATATATCAAAGAATGAAGCAAATAATTTAGGATTTTCGAGCATGAATAAGGCTTTGGTAGTAGACGATAGCTTGATGATGAGAGAGGTTTTTGGTATTTATTTACAAAATGCTGGATTTACCGTAGAAAAAGCACGTAGTGTAGAAGAAGCTGAACAAGCTTTGACAAGTTGCCAACCAAATTTAATTATTTTAGATGTAGTAATGGGTGGTAAAAGTGGCTTTGAGTTTTGCCTTCAGCTTAAAAAAAGTAAACAAACTTGCTCGATCCCAGTCATTATCTGCTCGACAAAAGCAACTCAAGCAGATTTTATGCTAGGAGATATGATTGGTGCAGATGCCTATTTAGCTAAAACCGTACCTCAAGCAGAATTTATCAGCAAAGCGCAACAGCTAAGTCAAAAACCAGCTGTCTGTAGATTAATTTAATTTAATTAGTTGCTTGCTAATTAACTAGAAAACTTTAATTATTTATTAGGGATCACAGTTGCGGCAGTTAATGCTTCTAGCTTTTCTTGTTCTTCTGAGGTTAAATCAGTTGATTGACCAAGTATTTCTTTATAGACTTTAATATACTCTAAGGCAGATTTGAGCCAGCTAAAGTTTTGGCTCATAGCTCTTTGCTGTAGCTCTTGCCATCGATCTTTATAGACAAAGCCTTCTGAGGCGCGAACCATACAGGTGAATAAATCTAGCGGTTCATAGCGGTCAAAGCAGTAACCAGTACCCTTGTGATTCATTGGATCGTGATGGCTTACCGTGTCTACTAAACCGCCTGTACGTCTAACAATGGGAATACAACCATAGCGCATAGCTAACATTTGGCTAATACCACAGGGTTCAAATTTAGAAGGCATCAAAAACACATCGCAACTGCCGTAAATTCGACGTGCCAAAGCATCATTGTAAAGTAACTGTACCGATACTCTGCCAGGAAAACGGGTTGCCAGTTGCCATAACTGAGTTTCAATTTGGCGATCGCCCGTACCTAAAACCACTAGCTGAGAATTACTGTATGCCATAAAGCGATCAATAATCTGCAACAGCAAGTCAATTCCCTTTTGATCGACTAACCGAGAGACGACGCTCATCAAAAAGACATCTTTGTCCACATTAAGACCCAATTCTGCCTGTAACCCAGCTTTATTAATTGCTCTTTTCTCTAAAGACTTTTGAGTAAAATTTTCTTTTAAAGCTTTATCAGTAGCGGGATTATAGCTATCAACATCAATCCCATTCAGGATGCCTGTAATTTTACCGCTAATAAATGACAATAAACCTTCTAGCTTCTCGCCGTATTCCACAGTTTTAATCTGTTGAGCATAAGTAGGAGAAACGGTAGTAACTTTATCGGCAAACTGTACCGCAGCAGCCATGACGTTATGTCCCTGCATATACCAGGGACACCAGGTAATCTGATCTAAATACCATCGCCAAGGACCCTGATAAGCTAAATTATGAATCGTATAAACGGTAGAAATATCTGGTGACTGATTGATCCAGACAGGAAGCATTCCCGTATGCCAGTCATGACAGTGAACTATTTCTGGTTTCCAGTAATTCCAGCAAAATTCTGCCGCACCATTGCTAAAAAAAGTAAATCGCCACGATTCATCTTCTCCTCCATAAATGCGATCGGGATCAAAAGCAGGATGACCAAATAAATAAAGTGGTACATCGCTATTTGGCAAGACAGTTTCGTAAACAGCAAAGCTATTAAACATAGCAGATCCCCACCAAATAGGATCGGGAGAGAGGTTAAGTTTACTATACAAAGACCCATAGTAAGGCATGAAAATACGGACATCATGACCTAATTTTCTTAATATCTTAGGTAATGCACCGACGACATCTCCTAATCCACCCACTTTGGCGATTGGCGCTACTTCTGCTGAGACAAATAAAATCCGCATTTAGTTACTATGGTTGCTTAACCTTGCTATGGCTTCCTGTGTGATTATATAGGTCTGAGGGTACAGGCGATAGGGGATCTAGATAAAAGATTCGACCTGATTGATGCAACTTGTATTTTTTCGCTTGAATTACTTTGTGTCGATTATGTCAGCGATCGCCTGAGTAGAATAGAGTCAGTTCAGTTTGTCTTCCTTTTATCTAGAAAATGGACAAAAACTACAAGATACGGCTCTAATAATTACAAACCAGTTTCGCGCATGGCTTCGAGATAGTCGATCGCCGCCTGTAGTTTGTCCTCATAAGAATAGGAAAACTCTTCAAACCATTGCCCTTCTTCTGAGCGCGGATTTAAGTTTTTGAGCCATTGTTGGGCTTTTTCTCGTAGTGCCGCTTTCCTTCTCAGCTCTCGTAATTCTTCTCTTTTCTGTGCTTCAATTAATTCTTGTTGACGGCGTTTTTGTTCGGCAATTCGCGCTTCTTCTTGGCGTTTAATTTCCGCTAGTTTAGCTTCTCGTTTTTGCGCTTGTCTGCGATAGTCTGTATCTATTAGCGCGTTTAAAAGATCGCGATCTTTAGCTGAGCTTTTCACTTCCTGACTTGATTTGACTTTAGTCGATGGTCCGCTGGGTGTAGAGTTTGGTCTACCTCTTCCAGATTCTAGATCTTCCCTTAGTTCGGCTAGCATCCGCTCCATTGATGCCTGGGATGTCACGGACGTAGACTGGGGTGGTGACGATTTGCGCTCAGGTGACTTATTTGTCTTCGACTTTGCTTGTTCAGGCTCAAATTCATCTTTTAACTGAGCCAGTAAATCATCCATGTTCTGATCTGACACCAATACCACACCCCATAATCTATCGCAACATCTGGTTAGAGCTTCATCTACATTATGAATTATGCAGCGGTTAAAGTGTCCACCAAAGGTTTCCAATTAACATAGCGATCGCCTCCCATTTCTAATACAACTTTTATTTTCGGCTCACTTTTAGTCAAATCGACTAAATACTGAATCTCTTGAGGAGATAAAATTTGTCCCTCAATAATCCATAGTGCTAATCCTTTGGCATTAGCAGGTAAAGAACTTAATTCGTAAGTTGCAACAGGTGGTATAAAGTAAACATCACCAACAGCAGCATCTCGCCCAATAGTCTTTTTGCCCAAGTGAGGCGGGCGTACCCCATGTACTGTGGTTAAATAAGCTCCTAAATCTCCTAATCCTCTAGCGGTAATATTGATAGTATGGTAGCCATAGGCTCGCAAACGCCTTTGATAACGTCCTTCTGCGCCTCCTTCTAAGGGCATATACAAGCCCAATGCACCAGCTTTTTCTAAGGCGCGAATAAATGATTTTCCCGTGGTAATTAGCGGCATGGTTTTTGTATATGTCGAAAAGATTGGTTCAAAATATATTTTAGAAGATTGTTGCTTCAAAGAGATAGTCAACTGTTAAGCTATCTTGATTGCAGTTTGTTTGTGGGGATTTTACTCGCGATCGCCATCCGCACCACCATGTTGTTATTCTCAAATGAAATCCAATTTATATATATTTTAACCAGAGTAAGTAATTTGTCTGTAACTTTATTGAGAACAATAAAGAGTCGAAGCAACTTAATTGTTTGGTATATCGTCATCTTACTTAGTACACTTTGGTCAATAGATACGCGCTCAATATGTTTCATCGTTACTACCGCCGTTTTTTATACGGCTTAATTGCTTTTATAGTTACTATTAGTATTACTCTGCTCAATGTTCAACCCAGCTATGGTGTTTCCTGGCTTGAGTTGATGATTCGAGGTATCCAGATAGTTCAGATCTCTAATATCTCTAATGCTCAAGAAGTGGAGTTGGGTCAAGCGATTAACCAGGAATTAATTAGCTCTAGACGGGCCAAAATTTACCACAATCCATCAATTAACAGCTACATCAATCAGATTGGTCAGCGACTGGCAAAGACTAGCGAGCGTCCTAATATTCCTTACACCTTTCAAATAGTTGATGATAACAATATCAACGCTTTTGCTACCATGGGAGGGTATGTCTATATTAATAAAGGCTTGATTGCCGCAGCAGACAACGAAGCAGAATTAGCCAGCGTTATTGGACATGAAATCGGTCATATTGCAGGTCGTCACGCTATTCAACAAATGCGCGATCGCGCTGTTTCTCAAGGACTGCTTTCCGCAGCTGGTTTAAACCGTAACAACGCAGTTCAAATTGGTGTAGAGTTGGCTATTAGCCGCCCTAACAGTCGTTCCGATGAGCTGGAAGCCGATCGCTTTGGTCTAGAGAATATGACTCAGGCAAATTATGCTCCTGCGGGCATCTTAGGCTTTATGCAAAAGTTACTGAGAAGAGGTGGATCTGCGCCTAGTTTTTTAAGTACTCATCCCGCAACCTCAGATCGCATCAAAATCTTGCAACAGCAAATTGACCCTCAAGCTTTAAACACAGGAAATGGTTTGGATAATCAAGCGTACAAAAGTCGCATTCGATCTCTATAAACAATTTGTCTGACGTTATTAATTAATCCTGTTAAATACCAGTTGTTAACTGTTAATTGCTATAAAGAGGAATCAATCTTAATTGGTAATCGCGCTGAATTTTGCGAAAAAATTATCTTTATGGAAGCATGGTTGAAGCTTTTACAAAAGCACAAGGCGATCGCTGTAATTCGTTGTTCCGATCTGAACCTGGCTCAACAAATGGCTCATGCCGTAGCAGCCGGGGGCATAAATTTAATTGAAATTACCTGGAATAGCGATCGCCCTGGCGACTTGATTTCTCAATTAAGATCTCAATTACCGCAATGTACTATCGGTACGGGAACTATTCTTAACTTAGATCAGCTACACGATGCAGCCACCGCAGGGGCGCAGTTTGCTTTTTCTCCGCATTTTGACTCAGAATTACTCAACGTTTCTCTATCCCGCTATCAAATACCTTTTGTGCCTGGAGCTTTTTCTCCCACAGAAATAGTCAATGCTTGGCAACAGGGGGCAAGAGTCGTTAAAGTTTTTCCGATTAAATCTTTGGGGGGGACAGATTACATCAAATGTCTACAAAGCCTTTTAAATCAAATTCCTCTAATTCCCACTGGCGGGATTACTCTCAATAATGCTCCGAGTATGATCGCCGCAGGAGCGATCGCCGTCGGCATCTCCAGTAATTTGTTTCCCCAGGAAGCGATCATTAATCAAGATTGGTTAAACATCACTACCAGAACCAAAATCTTGCTGAATAACTTGCACTCTACTCAACAATAAATCTGCTCTTTTGGTCAAGCGCTCCTTGCTTGACCAACTCAGGGAACGCTTGACTACCTTCTCGGTAAATATCAGAGAGCAGTTATCGTATCAAGACAAAATCTAGAAGTTTTTTTTACAGATCGCCACCGCGTAAGGCGAGCAAAAATATAACGACAGGGCCAGAAATCATAATCAATGCCACACAAAGTAGTTGGAAGATTACAGTGAAGTTAATATTGCCAAAAGCACTAAAAATATTAGTTACAAAGTCCATGTTTTCTCCTAAAAATTTACCGAAACTAGATTGA
>JAIMKV010000034.1:0-39362 GCA_020692205.1 Myxosarcina sp. GA_180221_E-2-1-MAG-40_15 | reverse complement strand
CGTATGCCATATCCATAATACCTGGGAAACATCTGCCATTTCTCAGTAACGATATAAAAATATATAAACTTTTATTACGCTACATAGAATAATATTAAATTAATTTAGCCCTCAACTCCATCGTTAAACCAGCTATTAGCTGACGGTTTTTCAGCCTGGTAAATCGCTGCTACTTCCTTTAGCCCTTCCAGCTTTAATACTGCTTCTACTATTGACACTCAGCTATAATCAGTACAAACCTTTTCAAGGCAGAGCCTGCTCTGACCGTTGGTCAATTACCCAGGTTTGTAGGCTGCTCCTAAATATAGTTCTCCTACTTTAGGATCGTTCAATAGATCTGTTCCTTTCCCTTCAAAGCGATCGCGCCCATTTTCTAAGACATAGCCTCGATCTGCCATAGCCAAGGCTTTTTTGGCATTCTGCTCGACTAATACAATTGCTGTTCCTGTCTGATTGATTGCTTTTACCTGTTCCAAAACAGAATTAACTAAAATTGGCGATAAAGCAGCCGAAGGTTCATCTAACAACAACAGATCGGGTTCCAACATCAACGCTTTACCCATAGCTAACATTTGTCTTTCTCCTCCTGATAAAGTTCCTGCTTTTTGGCGACGACGAGAACCTAATTGAGGAAACATGGTATAGATCTTCTCTTTGAGTAGTTTGAGCGAGCCAGTGCGAATAAAAGCCCCCATTTCCAAGTTTTCTTCCACAGAGAGAGAAGCAAAGACATTGGTAATTTGAGGAACATAACACATTCCTCTTTTGACAATTTTGTCTGATTTAAGTCCCGTGATATTTTTGTCTTTAAAAATGATTTTGCCTTGTTCTGGAGTAAGTAAACCAAAGATTGCTTTAGCTAAAGTTGATTTTCCCGCACCATTTGGCCCAATAACCGCCACTAATTCTCCAGGAGCTATCCGAAAATTGATTCCTTGTAAAATATTGAGATCTTTGACATATCCAGCATGAACATTATTCACTTCTAAAAGATTCATCGTCATAAATTTATCAGGGCATAAAGACAATTAAATATAGCTATTTTAAAGATAATTTGTTCCATTACAGTAACAAATGTAAATCTTGTGTGAAGTTAATATTTTTACTGCTTAAAGATTTGCGATGGCGAAGTAATTTTTTGATCCTCTGAAAGAAGAATTAACAAACCTACAAGCTTTACTACAAACCGAGTAGATATCTTGAGCAACGATTTATTTCAATTGACTTAATCTTTTTGATTCAAAAAAATAATCTTACTGATATTTTAAGATTTAGACATATATATGCATATGCAAGATATCAGCTAATAGTTGGTAGATTTTAGTTTAATCAGGCTTATTTATTCATGAAAATAAAATTATTAGCATTGTTCACCACAACAGCAATGTTTTTAGCGACACCTGCAATCGCGAATCCGCCTGATCATCCTCAACTCAATTTTTCTTGTCAAGTAACCGAAGGTGTCCCGACGACAATTGCACAGTTTGTCGGCAGTGAAGTTCAATTACCAATTTTTCATTGGAAACCAGAAGTGCTGACGATGAATTTGCCTGATACTCCTGAGCAACTTTGTAACCTGGTAGCCAAAAAACTAGAAGACTATTCAGCACAAGGTTATGACTTGTCTAGAATCAACTTTATTGGTACTCAGCAAAATAATTTACCAATCCTTTGCGCCAACGTAGGAGGAAGTAACTGTAGTAAAGTTTTGCTTACTTTACGTCCAGTAGAACAACCTGCTTTGGTGGCTGATAATTTAGTTAACACTATTCTTGATGAGAATTTACGGCTCAAGAAATCTGAATATAGAAGTACAGAAGTGCAGTCAATTTCTTATCAAGTTGATTTTTGGAGTTTGTTAGAATCAAAGCCCAAATTGTCAGGCAGATAGTTTAGCTAAAATTGATCTTAATTCAACTGTGGGGCCTCGATTAACTTGAGAGTGATTCAAGTTGTCTCTTAGCTAACTTTAAAGTGTTCTATCCAAACAGGATTTAGTATGACAGCAGGCACTGCCCATAAGCGGTTAGAAATTACTCACCATTCAAACAGTTAGTTGGTACTATGATTGACAACCCATATACAAGACTAGATTTGGTTTGGCAGCCGATAGCTCAAAACAAATTTGCTTAGTGAGTAATTAATCTTGGTGAGTAATGTAGTGTATTAACGGAAATTTCTAGCTTGGTAGCCGCTCAATTTGGTGCGGCTTGAGATTAAGCAAAATATTTGATGATCGCATTGGCAAACTCAGAACATTTTAAGGGAGGATCTACAGGAGGATCCATTAACCTAGCTAAATCATAAGTTACTTCGCGATTAGCGATCGCCTTTGATAAGCCTACCTGAATCAAATCCGCTGCTTCTTGCCAGCCCATAAACTCTAGCATCATCACCCCAGAGAGAATAACCGATCCTGGATTGATTCGATCTAATCCTGCGTGTTTGGGTGCTGTCCCGTGGGTAGCCTCAAAGATGGCGCAGGTATCGCCAATATTGGCTCCAGGACTCATCCCCAAGCCTCCAACAATGGCAGCAGCAGCATCTGAAAGATAGTCGCCATTTAAATTCATGGTTGCCAAAATTGAATATTCGTCGGGGCGAGTTTGAATCTGCTGAAAAATGCTGTCGGCAATGCGATCATTAACCATTACCTTATTTTTCCATTGACCATCGCCGTGGGTATCCCAAATGTCATCTAAAACCTCTTGAACCTCCTGGCAAATTATGGCTTTTTTCTCGGGTGTGAGAGAATCATATCCTGGTTCAATTTTACGAGCATTATCCTCAATACTGAGGTCAGCATTAACTTCTTTATTGCTCAGGATCCAAGATTCTCTTTCTATAATACATTCGTCTCGAAATTCGCTCTTGACCAACTCGTAACCCCAATCACGAAAGGCTCCTTCGGTATATTTCATAATGTTACCTTTGTGTACCAAAGTAACCTGTTGTTTGGCGGGGGGAAGTGTCAAGGCTCTTTGAATTGCTTTTCTAACTAAGCGTTGAGAACCAGTTTTACTAATTGGTTTAATCCCAATTCCCGAATCAAGAGGAATTTGTTTTTTGCCGTGTTCTGGAGTACTAGGAATCAACTCCTGGTTAAGCAGATTGATTAGCTTCTTGCCAATTTCATCTCCCTGTCTCCATTCAATTCCCAGGTAGATATCTTCAGTATTTTCGCGATAAACAATTACCTCTAGTTTTTCAGGATATTTATGGGGTGAAGGTGTTCCCTGGTAATAGCGACAAGGACGCACACAGGCATAAAGCTGAAATATTTGGCGTAGAGCTACATTGAGAGAGCGAATTCCGCCACCGACAGGAGTAGTCAAAGGACCTTTTATTGCCACTCCGTATTCTTTGATCGCATCTAAGGTGTCTTGAGGCAGATACTGGTAAGTACCATATTTGTCACAGGCTTCGTCTCCTGCATATACTTTAAACCAATTGATTTTACGCCGATCTCCATAGGCTGCTTGCACCGCAGCATCGATGACTGTCTCTGTTGCTGGCCAGATATCAACTCCAGTACCATCCCCACGAATAAAGGGAATAATTGGGTCATCAGGAACGATAGGCTTGCCGTCTTGAAAAGTGATTTTAGAACCAATGGTGGGGGGGATAAGTTTTTTGTACATAGAACTCTGGTCAAGAACAAACTGAATATAGCTACAGTACAATTAAATTGTCTTGACTTGACAGTAACAGAATTATTTACTTCTATTTGCTCAGATAAAACCATAAAGTGGATTTTACATAATTTTTAAGTAATGTCTAATGGCAGAATAAGGGAATAAATGTAGGTATCAAGCCATAAAAACACCTTACTTGGAGTTACTTTAATAATACGTAATGAAAAAAATCCTGGTGGTAGATGATGACTCAACTTTACGCAAGATTTTGCAAAATTCCTTAGAACAAAGAGGATATCAGGTAATTTCGGTAGGTTCGAGTCAAGAAGCTTTAACTAAGTTTAGTCAAGATATCCCAGACATTATTGTGTCTGATGTTTCTATGCCAGAAATGGATGGATTTGAATTTTGTCGCCAATTGCGATCGCAACCATCAGGAAAATTAATTCCATTCATTTTTCTCTCCGCCAAAAACGAACTAGACGATCGCATCCAAGGACGTACTATTGGTGCGGATAGTTATTTGACCAAACCCTTTGAAATGAAAGAGTTAATCGCCGATATAGAGGCTTTAATCGAGCGATCGCGACGCGTTCACGCAGAAATAGTTCACTTAATCGAGCAACTGGCTAATTCCCAATCTAAAAGCACGGCGGTACAAAACAAAGATACTCAAGATATAAAACTTCAAGCAGAAATGATTGTCCAAACTACCACTCCAATAGCTAATTCTGCACCCAAACCTTTACCCCTAACACCCGCAGAAGAAAGAGTTTTTTGGGAAACTATCCAGGGTTATACTAATAAACAGATTAGCGAACGTCTATTTATTAGCCCACGAACTGTTCAAACCCATCTAAGCAATATTTTGAGCAAGCTAAACTTAAGCAATCGCACTCAGTTAGTCCGTTTCGCTTATGAGCAAGGATATGAAAAAGCTTAGTGACAGTAGACACCACCCATACACGGTTAAGTTAGCAACTTGAATCCAGGAGATCTGGCTCACCTCCTCTGTCGGTTGATTGAAAACAAAATTTCGATTTTAACCTGAATTGAAGCGTTGATTCAAGCCAAATCATGATAGTATTTGCATAATCACATCTGAGTACAAACACTTAGTTAGTGAAGCAAGAATTTATGCAGAACTGGTTCTAAACTCCAGAGTTTGTGGAAGTAAAAGTTGCAGATATCCCGCTGTAGGAAAAGATCGTATGGAAGATATTAGCGGTAGAAACCATTCAATATACTCAGAATCTGAGAAAAATCAAGTGACATTAGTTTCACAATTATTAGCAGAAGGTGAAACAGGCCTAGAAACCATCATGGACTGGATGGTTTGTCAAAAAAATCAATCTGATAATTTGGCTTTGGGCAAAGCATATCACGCTCTTTATCAAGATCGAAGTCCTCAAGTTCAAAAGTTTTTAGCCAACAATTATCCTTATGGCGTTGTGCCGTTAGTATCTGCACTTGGCATTGATTATCAGCCGTTACAGCAATTGCTAGCACAGCAAGATTTTCAGGGAGCTGATGTTGTAACTTTGCAAAAAATGTGTGAGCTAGCTGGGACAGCAGCTATTGAACGAAAGTGGATTTATTTTACCGAGGTAGTAAGTTTTCCTGTTGTAGATTTACAAACCTTAGATCGGCTATGGCTGATGTCTTCTGAAGGCAAGTTTGGCTTTTCGGTGCAAAGACGAATCTGGTTGTCCCTCGGCAAAGATTTTGCCAAACTATGGCACAAGATAAACTGGAAATCTGGTAACATCTGGACTCGCTATCCTAAAGAATTTATTTGGGATTTGACTGCTCCTCAAGGTCATTTACCCTTATCTAATCAATTAAGAGGAGTGAGAGTTATTGATGCTATTTTTACTCATCCAGCCTGGAACGATGATTAATTAGTTGCTCTCGATTTATTGAATCATTGACTACACTAATAACTGAAAGATTAAATTTACCCAAATTTTTCTGCTTGCAGCAAGATTATTTGAAGAATTTCTGCTTAAAATGTTCGTTCGGATAGTTTTTCGGGAACTTTAAAACTAGCAAACTTAAAAACCCGCAAATTCTCTTTGATTAAATTTAGAAAAAATTTATCGTATGAAGTTTAAAGTTCTAAAGCGGTGGAGTTGTTTTTGATCAAACTATTAGACCATGAGCAATTTTTTAGATTTGTCACTCTTCCAAATTCTTGATTTGCGGCATTTGTGGACACTCAAATTAATCGTAAATCTAAAGCTGGAACAAAATAATGTTTGGCACAATCCTGGATATAAATTTAAATGTGTGAAATTAATTACGCTATATTTGCCTAGGTTCTGTTTCAAACTAATTCAAATTTCTAGCAGCAGAGTATTTTTAATCTAATTACTCTACCCGTCGTGCAGACTATCTAGCACAGCGTATTCGTCAGGGTTAGTCTTTGTGAGTCGATCACAGAGTCAATCCAACCCCTTGGCGCAGACTCAAGTTCAGATTATATTGTCTCACGACAACTGGTGATTCGCGTCTTGAGGTGTCTTTACCTTTGCCAATACGAACCAGAGACTAGCTGCATTCTGTTAACTAACAAGCTTTTTGTCAGGACAGTAGAGCTTCCTTTAGTCTTCGCTCGACATACAATAACTCTTATTCTAAAAAATTTAGTGATACAAGTGCAAGCAGTAGATTTAGGGTTCCCAGTCAACAATATGACTAAGCCGAAAAACCAACTTTTTTGCCGTTTGGATGGTTTAACTACTTTCGCCAGAAGAGAACAGAGACTAAAAACTCTTAGCGATTTAGGTTTATTAGTTTCAGAAGCAATTCCGATCTTTGAAGAAACTACGCAAAAAGCTTCAACCTTCTCTGGTGCGCCAATCAGCATTCTCGGTTTGGTGGTCGAAGATGAACTATGGTTTAAGTCGGCAGTAGGTTTATCGACCATTGGTTTGACGAATCAGCTAGCTGCGCGGAGAAAAATACCGCTTCATGAATCTTTTAGTACTTATGTCATTGACAGCCAGCAGCCGTTAATTATTGATAATACGCTAAACAATACCGTTTTTGCTGATACTGTTTTGGCGCAGCATTACGGCATCAAAACTTATTTGGGAGTTCCTTTGATAAGCTCATCTGGTGTGTGTATTGGAACTCTAGAAGTGATGGATTGGACTGAGAGAAAGTTTAATGATCGAGATGTAGATCATTTAGCTTTACTAGCACGCTGGTGTCTAGGAGAATTTGAACACAATCAGATGCTTAAAACTCAACCAGAGCAATTAATTAGCAGTGTGGAACAGCCTCTAGAGTGGCAAAAAGCCAACCGTTTAGTTTTGCAGCCTAGCCATAACGTAAATATGCTAAGCGAAAAAGTCTTGAGCAATAAACTAGCTGTAGGACATCAAGCTGGAATTGCTTCAGCAACTACTGCAACCAACCCCATCAAAATTAAATTACTTTCACAGCTAACTCAAGAATTAAGAACGCCTTTAACTTCGGTGATTGGGATGGCAAGCGTACTGCATCGAGAGGTTTATGGTCCTCTAACTCTCAAACAAAGAGAATATTTAGAAATTATCCACGATAGCGGTCAAAACTTGATTACTTTGGTAGATGAAATTGTTAGTCTTGGAGTTTTGAGTGATCAAAGCTCGGAAATTAATTTAACTACTGTGGATATTGAAATGCTATGTCAGCAGGTAATTAATAGCCTGGCAGACTTATCTAAACAGCGTCAACAAAATTTGTGTCTTTCTATTGAGCCTGGAAGTAGAATTTGGTCCTTAGATAAAGAAAAAATTCGCCAAGCTCTCTACTATTTGATCATTAGCGTTTTGGAGATGTCTGAAGCTGGAGGAGAAGTCAAGATTCATGTTTCTAAGCGTAATCAAGCACTAAATATTGCCGTTAGTATTTCTCATCCGTGGCTGGGGGATGATTTTAGCGAGGCAAAACTTCATTCCCAGGCTGTTACTCAAGCTTTGCGCTTTAATCAAGTTAATTCGGATAACCGTTTTAATCTGGGAGTAAATGAGATTGCCCCGAGCAATTATCAATTATTAACTTCCTCGGCTTTAATGATGGTAATTGATGACGACCATACTTTAGACCACAATACTAATAAAATTCCCCGTGATCTTTTGGGATTACTGTTTTGCTGTCATTTGACCGAACTACACGAGGGCAGAGTAGTAGTACAAGGTTCTATCAATTCCAATTATCGCTATCTGCTGCAATTTCCCCAAGCAAAATCGGCAGAAGTATAAATAATTATTATCAAAATATTGATTGTTGGTCTAATTTTAGATTCCTATGATACTTAGTTTAGGATGTTAATGTTAAATTTGAAATTTAATCATTTTATCCATGAAATCGACTTGGTCAACTATTATGCTTTCTAAGCCACGGTTGTATCAGTGGCAAAAAGGCAGTTATCTTTATCGATTTGCTGGTAGGTTGTCTAGCTGGCGACAGTCAAGTTGGCTGTTTCAATGGTCTGAGGCAATTGGAGCTTGTTTAATCAGCATCGTTTTTTTGCTCGCTCCCTTTGTTTCGACTTCGTTAATTGGAGTGTTGTTAATTGCAGTAGCTGCCTACTGGATTTTAACTACAGCTACTGCATCAGAAAGAATAATCATCACTCCTGTCCATGTTTTGGTTTTTTTATATTGGTGTATTGCCACGATCGCTACAGCTTTTTCCCCAGTTAAATCGGCAGCTTTAAGTGGCTGGGTAACTTTGACTCTGTACTTGATTTTATTCTCTTTCTCCGCTCAGATATTGCGATCGCCCAAATTATTTAACTGGATTATTACTAGCTTTCTGTTAATTGCCTTAGTCGTTAGTTCTTACGGCGTCCGTCAAGAGTTTTTTGGCGTACAGCAATTGGCAACTTGGAACGATCCTACTTCGGTTTTGGCCAACGATACCAGAGTTTATAGCTATTTAGGAAATCCGAATTTACTCGGTGGTTATTTATTGCCCGCGATCGCCTTGAGCATAGCTGTGATTTTTATCTGGCGTGGCTGGATTCAAAAAACTCTGGCGGTAATTATGGCAGGGGTAAATTCCGCCTGTTTATACTTCACCGATAGCCGCGGTGCTTGGTTAGCTATGGCAGTATTAATTGGAGCGTTGTTATTGCTATTTTATTTTTGGTGGCGAGAATACTTACCTCATTTTTGGCAAGTTTGGTTACTACCTTTGGTGTTTGGCTCTTTGGCAGGGCTATTGTTGGTAGCATTCATTTCTTTGGAACCCCTACGCCTTAGACTAATGAGCATCTTTGCTGGTAGAGAAGACAGCAGTAATAACTTTCGGATTAACGTTTGGGAAGCCTGTTTTAGAATCATTAAAGACTATCCTCTCATTGGAATTGGTCCAGGAAACGATGCTTTTAACCAAATTTATCCCCGCTATATGAATTCGCGCTATCCCGCTCTTAGCGCGTATTCCGTGTATCTAGAACATGTTGTAGAGATGGGATATCTGGGCTTGGGCTGCTTTTTGTGGCTTTTGGCAGCTACCTTTAATCATGGAATACGCCAACTAGTTCGTTTACGCTCCGAGGGAAATAAACGAGGCATTTATTTAATTGCGGCGATCGCTGCTACAGCTAGTCTTGCTTTTCATGGCTTTGTGGACACGGTATGGTATCGTCCCCAAGTCAATACTATCTGGTGGTTAATTTTAGCCATTATTGCTTGCTTCTATGATGATGTTGAAAACTCTACCGAAAATCATCCCAATGTTACAAATGGCAAATAATCAAAAATTAGCTAATTATACTTCTATACTCCTGATTAATCTCGCTTAATCGCTCTTGCCATAGCTCGCTCATCGTCTCTTTTTTTGACTGTTTCGCGCTTGTCATGTAGCTTTTTACCTTTGCCTAAACCGATCGCTATTTTGACCCTACCCCCTTTGAAATACATTTTTAGTGGGACGAGGGTTAAACCTTTTTGCTCAGTCTGCCCGATTAGTTTATTAATTTCTTTGCGGTGCAGCAATAGTTTACGAATTCGCAGAGGCTCATGGTTAAAATGACTGCCTCCTGCTTGGTATGGAGATATATGGACATTACTTAACCAAGCTTCATCATTCTTGATAAAAGCATAGCCGTCTCTAAGATTCACTTTACCAGCACGAATCGATTTGACTTCTGTGCCAACTAATTCAATTCCCGCTTCATAAGTTTCTAGTATTTCGTAAAGATAACGAGCCTGACGATTATCACTAACTATTTTGGTACCTGCTGTTTTTTCCGCCATTCTTATATTTTTGAGACTTGCCGAGGGTTTATTAGTATATTATTCAGCCTTGCTGGCAAACTTGATCTTATCTGATTTCTATTGATAATTTAATTGCATTAATTACGGTAATTTTTACTTGCTATTTGGTGGACAGAAGAAAAAAAAGAGTCTAGCATTGCTAGACTCCATGAGCAAATATTATGATTGTAGGTTAAATTTTGGCTTCTTCTTTAACCAACTTCTCCCAACCTAACTCTTTCAAATTGTTATTGCGACGCAGGGGACGAGTTGCTAATTCTAAAATATCCCGTGCATTAGTAAAGCCGTGAATTTGGGCAAAGGTAAATTCTACTGACCACTTGGTATTAATTCCTCTAGCTTCTAAAGGATTGGCGTGTGCCATACCAGTGATAACTAAATCGGGTTTTAGGTTGTAAATGCGTTGAATTTGATTATAGTTGTCGGGTTTTTCGACGATGGTGGGTAGAGTTACACCCATTTCGTTACAGGTTTTCTCTAGCAAGTCTAATTCTGCCTTTTGATAACGTTTATCCATATAAGGAATCCCAATTTCTGGGCAGGTCATGCCGCAACGGATCAGGAAACGCGCTAGGGAAACTTCTAAGAGATTGTCTCCCATAAAGAAAACAGACTTGCCACGAATTAGTTGAATGTAGTCTTCTAGGCTGGACCAGATTTTTGCTTCTCTTTCTTCTAGTCCCTGAGGTTCAATATCTAGTACAGAACAGATTTTTTCAATCCATGCTCTTGTACCATCGGGACCAATGGGGAAAGGTGCGCCAATAAGTTTAGTTTTGCGACGACGCATTAAGGTTGTGGCAGTACGAGAAAGGAAAGGATTAACTCCCGCTACATAATAACCCTCTTCGATTACAGGTAATTCAGTATAGCGTTTGGATGGTAGCCAACCTGATACTTTAACGCCTTGTTTTTTCAGTTCTAGCGTCAGGTTAGTAACTACAGGATCGGGTAATGAACCAAATAAGACTAAGGGTTGATGATCCTTGTATTCTGATTCTTGTTCCGTGACATCTTCTTTTTTGCGCCCAAAGTTTAGTAGGCTAGAAACCGCATTGCGCTCTTTTTTCTCTGATTCTAACTTAGGTGCTTTAGTAGGACACTTGTGCGCCATGGCAGCAAGTACGGTATCTTCCCCTTGGGTAAAGGCATAGTCTAAACCATTAGCACGGGCGGTAACGATAGGAATACCGATTTCTGATTCTAGCTTGGGTGCTAAACCTTCTAAGTCCATTTTAATAATTTCAGTGGTACAAGTACCAATCCAGACAATTACAGAAGGATTGCGATCGCGTTTAATCTGTAAACACAATCTTTTTAACTCTTCATAGTCGTTCAACTTAGCTGAAATATCACCTTCTTCTAATTCCGCCATGGCATAACGTGGTTCGGCGAAAATCATTACTCCCATTGCGTTTTGGAGGAAGTAGCCGCAGGTTTTTGTACCAATGACTAAGAAAAAACTATCTTCAATTTTTTGATATAGCCAGGCTACACAACTAATGGGACAGAAGGTATGATAATTCCCTGTTTCACACTCAAAGTTTAATGCTGAAGGTTCTTGAGCAACGGTCATGTTTGATATATCCTCATGATAACTAAATTAACTTTCTTAAATGAAGCTATCAGCAATCAGCTAAAATGCTTTCTAACAATTTTCCGAGAAATGTCCCAAAAATCTAGAGAAGCTAAAAGCTAATAGCTAACAGCTTTTTTTTAAACCATCATCATGTCTAATTCATCTTCTTTACTTGCCCCTGCTTTATCTGCGGGAGGATTGAGATAATAGTCAGACAACAAGGAGAATAAGTCTCTATCTTGAGATTCGTTGGGAATCACTCCTTCTGGGCCAGCTAAAATCTGATCGGCAATATTGAGATAGTAGTCACAAACATAAGCCAAGGAAGGATCGCTTTGGGCCATTTCAAACAGGGTTTTACCTTTGACACGAGATACGCGAATGTCTTCGATTAAAGGTAGGATTTCCAAAACAGGCATAGGTACATGTTCAATATACTTGTCAATCAAGTCACGTTTAGAAGTACGATTACCAATTAAACCCGCTAGACGCAACGAATGGGTACGAGCTTTTTCTCTGACTGACGCAGCAATTCGATTAGCAGCAAACAAAGCATCAAAACCATTATCGGTAACAATCATGCAGTAGTCCGCATAGTTAAGGGGTGCAGCAAAACCACCACATACTACGTCTCCCAAGACATCAAACAAAATAACGTCATATTCATCAAAAGCATTTAATTCTTTGAGTAGCTTTACGGTTTCTCCAACTACATAGCCGCCGCAACCAGCGCCAGCAGGGGGCCCTCCCGCTTCAACGCAGCTAACACCACCATAGCCTTCATAAATTACATCTTCAGGCCAAATATCTTCATAGTGAAAATCCTTTTCTTGAAGGGTGTCAATAATTGTCGGAATAAGAAACCCTGTTAGAGTAAAGGTGCTGTCATGCTTAGGATCGCAGCCAATTTGTAATACTTTTTTGCCTCTTTTGGCTAAAGCTGCGGAAATGTTGCAGCTAGTGGTGGATTTACCGATTCCACCTTTGCCGTAAACTGCTAATCTGATTTGTCCCACGTTGCTTTTCTCCACTGCGTTTAAATACGAGAATTTATCTGAGATGAAATGAGTGCGAAGTTGACTGTAGTTTCTGCTTCACGTCTATATAGGCAATTATGAGTCAATTGGCTCAGAAAATAAAGCGGTTTTGGGTTTACAAGTAAGCAATATTTAAAGCATTAGTTAGTTTGAATGCGTTTGAAGCTAATTAGATTAATTGAATACACTATAAGATATTTAATTAATCCCCAGTAACTTTTATAATTTTTTTTTTAATAAATAAAAACAAAAGACAAATTAAAACTTGACTTGAGCAAGCAAAAAATGATGACCGAAGTTATGGACAATAGTAGGCTGCTCAGTTTAAGTTGCTCAAAGCTTTTAGCGTTATAGGATACAGCAACTAATATTAAAGTAAGGATAGAGTATAAATACTGATTACCATCGCTAGATTATTTATTTAAACTATTTAAAAATCGAGGATTTAAAAATCGAGATTTTTTTTTGGTAAAGAAGAGTTAATTTTTAGTCAATCCGCGCCCAAGTGTCAATATTTATAAAGCTATAAAGCAAATACTGTCTTGGTTATCTTTTATAGTCAGTCAGAGATTACCCTGTTGTTTTACGGCGGAGTAATCTCTGAGCGTTGGTCAATTGAGTTGATTCTGGCGGAATTAAGATTGGTTTAGCATTTGCAGGATATCGCTCAAGAGAAGAAGTTGCGATCGCTTTTAGCTCGTGATTCATCATAATAGTTTGTAGTTCAAGACTATTGATGTAAATTGCTGTATCTTGGCAGGAAATCTATGATGGTTGTTCACCCAATACCTGAAAAAAAGCTGTGTTAGCCAAGATATTTTTGATTTCCCTCGTGGGTTTTATAATCCTATACTTGCTCAGAGGAATTGGTATAATTACATTTCTACCAGGAGGAATTATTGCAGCATTGTTGATGACTGCGATGATATCTGGTTTAATCTGGGGGATGGTTAAAACAAGGCGATACTGATCGAGCTATTAACTACTTAGTAAAGTGTTTTTATACTCCGAGCTAAATAATACTGAATAGATAATTTGAATGTAATTGTTATTGGTGGTGGTGCTGCGGGTTTTTTTGGCGCGATCACCTGTGCCGAAGCTAATCCTCAGCTCAAGGTAACTTTAATTGAAGCTGGACGTAAACCCCTAGCGAAAGTTCGCATATCTGGTGGTGGCAGGTGCAATGTAACTCATCATTGCTTTGATCCTGCTCGTTTAGTCGAACATTATCCTAGAGGCGGAAAGGCTTTGCGGGGTGCATTTACCCGTTTCCAACCTCAAGACACGGTGCAGTGGTATAAAACCCGTGGAGTTAAGTTAAAAACAGAAGCCGATGGCAGAATGTTTCCTACCACCGATAGTTCGGAAACGATTATCAATTGTCTGATGCAGGCAGCAAAGCAAGCGGGGGTTGTTTTAAGTACTGGAGTTGGAGTTAAAACTGTTAAGCAATTTGTTAATGCCGAGGGAAAAAACTATTTTCAAATTGAATTAAAAGATGGTAAAAATATGCAGTGCGATCGCCTGTTGATCGCCACGGGAAGTAACCCGTTAGGATATCGTTGGGCAAAAAACTTAGGGCATAAAATTGAATCTTCCGTACCGTCATTATTTACCTTTAATCTTCAAGATCCTCGTCTACAAGGATTAGCAGGAGTTAGCCTGAATCAGACTCAGGTTAGGCTAGGTACAGGCAAAAACCAGCTAGAACAAACAGGCGCATTATTAATTACTCATTGGGGAGTAAGTGGCCCAGCGATCCTCAAATTGTCTGCTTGGGGAGCGAGATTTTTAGCCGAGCTTAAGTATGATTCCAGCCTACAAATCAATTGGTTGCCAGAATGCAATCAAGAAAGCTTAAAACAGATATTGGCAGCGTTCAAACAAACTAATCCTCAGAAAAAAATCGTTAATTACTGTCCAGTTAAGTTGCCTAAACGCCTCTGGCAGAGTTTGGTTAGTTACGTGGGAATTAAACCAGATAAGGTTTGGTCGGAAATTAGCAAAAAAGAGCTGAACAAATTAGTCATTGAACTTGTGCAAGGAAATTATCAAATTAAAGGTAAAGGTGTATTTAAAGATGAATTTGTTACCTGTGGGGGGGTGAGCTTAAAGGAAGTTAACTTTAAAACAATGGAAAGTAAAAAATGCCCTGGACTTTATTTCGCAGGAGAAATCTTAGATATCGATGGGGTAACAGGAGGGTTTAACTTCCAAAGTGCCTGGACAACTGCTTGGTTAGCAGGACAAGCGATCGCCTTTTCAAATTAAATTCGTGTGTTCTATATAGCTTATGCGATCGCTTTTTTAACTGTTTTACAAAATTAAGGCGATCGCTCTTAATTATGATAGATCGCACTCTTTTTCTTAACGGTGAAGTTGAGCCGCTGCCAACAATCTTTAATTTTTGAAGATCGTGTTAGCTGTCGGCTCCAACGCATTGTTAGACGGTTTATATTCGTAACTGAGTTCGAGTGCGTTACAAAAACTATTAAGGCGATTCAGTAAATCATTATAGTGGGGGTAAGCATCTTCTCGTTCTTTTTGGAGATGAGCATACAAATTTACTTCTGGCTCTGGGTCTAAGTGATAATTTTGAATATTTAAACCTGCTTCAGTTAAGCGTGTTGCGGCGATCGCAATTAGTAAAGCCCCAACTGTATTTGAATTACCACTATGAAGATCGCTTAATCCAGGTAATATTATTTCGGCTCCTGGCAAATCATTGAGATTCAAGGAAATTTGACTAGCCATATTTCTCCAGGTTGAGGCTTAGACATCATAGATATTTTCTTCCTCATCGTTCCATTCGATAAAACCAGTTTCCGCTAGTTGCATCATTTGTATGGTTTCTAGTTTTTATTCTAAATCTTCCATTAGTGTTATTTATTCTTGTATCGGTAACTGAAAGATCATTTGTTTGATTTCTTCTAATGTTGGCATAGGGTTAAAACTGATTTTGTTATCTTATAATTCTCTAAAACTTTCTTCACGCAGGTATTGAGCCAACAAAGCTTGGATTTCCTGCTTTTCATCGAATGAAAGGTTTTTAATTGTTTCAACTACATCGCTAAAGCTCATAATTTGATATTTAAATCTTTGATTTTGCTAAATTATAGCTTTGTTGTGCTATTCGTAGATTTTGGTTATTGAGACAACAGCGATCGCAAATGATTACTGATTACTAGTTACTGCTCATTGTTCATTGCTCAAGTCCAATCCTGTGTTTCCCCTGTAGCTGTGCGGCGATAAACCGTCCCCTTGGCGTGGATGGCTCTGGTTTTAAGGTAAAGTTCTTCTTCGGTCAATTGCCAATTACTCAACGCCACTTTTAAATCCCGCTGAATGTCTCGCGCACCTGGAAAGCCACGATAGCGAATGATCAGACGAGCTAATTCAACTAACTCGCGATCGCCTGGATTCGACTGCACCTTCAACAGATGATCGACTGTAATTCGATCCTTTTTATTTTGGGGGTGCGTTTGTTCTATATTGCTGTTGGTCATGAAATATAGCCAAATTAGCTGAATTTATTGCCGATTTAGCTAAGCTATTAGCTCCCAGAAAACATTACTAACTACTTACGACTTTTACTGCTGGTCAAAAGAGGCAATGGTTCACGAGATGAATCAGGAGGCAGATAGTATCTTACTGGTTTGGTAGCGATCGCCTGAGATTTTTTTTCTCCTTGTCGCCAGCGTGCGATTACCCCTAGCAAAGCAACTAATAAGCCTATGGACAATAAGCTTCCTCGTCCTGCAAGTCCTCCAATTAGAGCATCAGTTGCTCCTAAAATCAGGATAAAGCCAGAAACAGGTTCTTTACGGTACACCGATCTTAAAAATCTTGCCAATAAAGGATTCACTATCTTTTGCTTAGGTCAACAAAACTATTGTATCTAAAAGTTATCTCACAAATTTGCCCGATTGTCAGTTTATTATAATCTTTCTCCAGTTTGATTTGCTATAGTACTCTAAATTCAGAATGTAAATGCAGTCAATCGATTTGCTGCTCAGTTGACGAATAAGCTCAAGTTGACCCTAAAACTAAATCCCAGTTTTTTTCAATATTTAGTTGCCGCATTTGCCAGATTTCTAGCCTGCTGCGTTGTATTCTCCACTTTAGCCAAAGCAAATTGCCAAGAATCTTCAGGCAAATTTAATCAGCAAAGACTTGCTCCTGAAAATATCCCAGGAACAATTATTCTGAGCCGATTTAACATCATTGGCAATCGGGTGATTCCTGAAGCTAGACTCAAACAATTACTCCAGCCTTATTTGTTTCGTCCTGTTACTTTTGTCGAGCTGTTGAAAGTACAGCAGGCTATTACCAAGCTATACGTAGAACGAGGTTATTTTACCTCTGGTGCTTATATTCCTCCTCAGACAATTAACAATCGCACGCTCAAAATTGAAATCATTGAAGGTAAAGTTGAGGAGATTAAGATTTCTGGACTAAAACGACTACGGCTAGAGTATGTTCGTAGTCGGCTGGCGATCGCAACTCAAGCACCATTAAATCAAGATAAACTACTAAACGCGCTACAGCAACTACAGTTAAATCCATTGATCAGGAGCATCTCGGCGGAATTATCTCAGGGAATAAATCCAGGAGAAAGCTTTCTAGAGGTCAAAATTGCTGAAGCAGATACTTTTAGCAGCGAGTTGAACCTGAATAATTATCGAACTCCTAGTGTTGGTTCGATTAGTCGCCAAGTGTCGCTCAGTGAAGGTAATCTGTTGGGATTTGGCGATCGCTTTAATATTTCCTATGTTAATACCGATGGCAGCGACTCTTTGGAAGACTTGAGCTATGTTATCCCTTTGGGAGCTTATAATAGTGAAGTGAGACTAGCCTACAGCCTCAGCAACAATCGTATTATTAGCGAACCATTTCAAGACTTAGATTTAGCCAGCGAAAATCGCTACTATGAGGCTACATATCGTCAACCCTTATATCAGACACCGCAGCAAGATATTACGATTGGTGTAACTTTCAGCCGACAGAATTCACAGCTTTTATTAATGGATCGCGGCTTTCCTTCCTTAACCAGAGGCTCAGATAACCAAGGAAAAACGCAAATTTCTGCCTTACGACTGTTTCAAGAATATAGCGATCGCAGTGATAGCCATGTATTTGCAGTTCGTTCTCAATTTAGTATTGGTATTGATGCTTTTGATGCCACAATTAATAGTAATGATGTACCTGATAGCAAGTTTTTAATTTGGCGTGGACAGGCACAATATTTAAAAATGCTGGCTCCAAGAACTACTATTCTGTTGCGTTCGGATTTACAGTTAGCAGATCGTCCTTTAGTTTCTTTAGAGCAGTTTAGTTCTGGCGGTGCGTTAAGTGTTCGAGGCTATAGTCAAGAGAGGGTTTTAGGGGATAATGGCTT
Source organism: Myxosarcina sp. GA_180221_E-2-1-MAG-40_15 (assembly GCA_020692205.1). Lineage (GTDB taxonomy): Bacteria > Cyanobacteriota > Cyanobacteriia > Cyanobacteriales > Xenococcaceae > Waterburya. The sequence continues at coordinate 21,438 of JAIMKV010000034.1, read as the reverse complement.
CTTTTTTTCGGCTGAGTTGCGTAACACGATCTGGCAAATAACCAAACAAGATCTAACTTTAGAGCTAAATCCTTTTTTTGATTTTGGTCAAGTTTGGAATTCGGATAATTTGCCTTTAGAATTGAATACTTTGGCTTCTTTAGGATTGGGACTTCAGCTAGCGGTAGGAGAAACTCTAGCGACACGAATAGATTGGGGATTTCCTTTAATTGATGATGATTCGGCGGGAAATTCTTTGCAGGAAAGCGGAGTCTATTTTTCAGTAAGATTCAAGCCTTTTTGATTTAAGATTCCAGGTTAATTTTGGCTCGGTTAGCGTTAAAAGTTAAGGATTGCTAAAAATGCGGGTAAAACTACAAGACAATATTTTATTTATTGACCATGAAGATTTGCCACCCTATAAAAAAGGTGGTTCTGTAGTACGTAATAGCTATTTTTGGTCACTAAAATCGATCGCCTATTTTACCTCAAGAGAGAAAGATTGGGAATATGATCGAGAAGTTTGGGTTGCTCTGGCTAGAATGTTAATTTCCTTTACCGAGTCTGGCTACTTAGGCGATCGCGAAACCTTGCTAGAATTTCCTGAAGATACCCCAATTCCCGAAGAGTTACGTTCGGTTTCTAGCTATCTATAACCAAGATAAATTGCCCCAAGCCTACTTGCTACTTCCCTAGCCATTTCAAGAAGGTGTAACGTCGATTATTCTTTACCGCCGATCCATAAAATCTTCAATGCCATAGTTGCAAAGCCAATCGCCGCTACAGATTTCAACAGTTTTTCAGGCAGAAATTGCGCCACCGCACCTCCAGCCAAAACACCGAGCAAACTAGCCAGAATTAACGCCATTGTCGAACCGATAAATACGGCGCGGGGATTATTGGAACTTCCACCAAGAGCGATCGCCGCTAGCTGACTTTTATCGCCAATTTCCGCCAAGAAAACCGTAACAAAGCTAATTCCAATAAGTTGCCAATCTATTCCATTCCACATTTAATCTGCACCATTTAGCTTAGAGATTAATTATGTCACTAATCAGCCAGGCGGTAATAAACAGTAATAGAAGAGCAACAGATAAGTCTAGGGTTTTTGGAGCAAGTTTTTTGGATAACCAATAGCCAATGGAAACCCCAATTAAACTAGTCGCAATTAAAGCCAAAGCTGAACCAATAAATACAATCCAAGGTGCTTGAGATTCGGCACTCATCAACAGCGTAACTAACTGGGTTTTATCGCCCATCTCTGCCAGAAAAATAGTAATAAAAGTAGAGTTAAAAACTAGCCAAAAGTTATTTTGTTGCTTTGATTGAAGATTGGATGATGGAGCATCAGTAATTGATTTCAGAGATTTGCGATCGCTAGTTTCCATTAATTTGTGTGATTCTGGTTCAATTAATACTGCCAAGCTGACTGATGATCGATTAATTCTTTGCTATTGTCGCAAAGTTTGGTCAAGAACTCCAAAAAATAATGATTAGGGTTCTCAGAACGATAAACTAAACAATAGAACAATAATGCTAATGTTTTGTTGTTTTCTTGTCTTGTTATCCTTTGTCTCTTTTTTCTCTTTTTTTATGCCTTTCTTCCGCCAAGACGAACAGTTAGCCGAAATTGCTCATCAGATTTTACAAAGTGTCAGAGAACAATTTCCTACCCTAACTAGAGATAAAATTGCCTTAACCTGGATTGTATACGAACAACCTGTGATTGTTAATACTGGCGGGGCGTTGTCTGCTGCGGAATTTTGGCAATATAAAGTCAAAGGATTTAGTTATCGGGGAGTTGAAAGAATCTATCCTGCTAGTTTAGTAAAACTGTTTTATTTAGTAGCAATACATGAATGGCTACAGGGGGAAATGGTAGCAGAGTCAACCGAATTAAATCGAGCAATTCGGGACGCAATTGTCGAATCGAGTAATGATGCTACAGGCTTGCTCGTAGACGTTTTGACCGGGACTACTAGTGGCCCAGAATTACCCCTCAAGCCATTTGAAACTTGGCAACAACAGCGCAATATAGTTAATCGCTATTTTAAGTCTTTGGGTTGGGAAGAATTAGAAAGCATTAATGTTAATCAAAAAACTTGGTGTGACGGTGCTTATGGTCGAGAAAAAGCTTTTTTAGGGGAATTAATGGAAAATCGTAATATGCTAACTACCGATGCGGTTGCCAGACTATTACATAGTATTGTTGGCGGGGTTGCAGTCTCAGCAGAGCGATCGCAAAAAATGATGCAGTTGCTCAAGCGAAGTCTTGATCCGACAGAATTTGTTGATCGCGATGGCGAAAATCAAATTACTGGTTTTCTAGGGGAAAGTTTGCCTCGTAATGCTCAAATATGGTCTAAAGCTGGCTGGATGAGTCGAGTACGTCACGATGCTGCTTATATTGAACTACCAAACGTTTCACCTTATTTACTGACCGTTTTTACTGAAGGTAAAGATAATGCCCAGAATAAATCTATTCTACCGTTTATTTCTCAATCTATTGTCGAAGCAATGAGAGTAATCAGTAATTGAGATCAGGTTTGGTTGAATAGTCTACTACAGTAGGTATGAAGTTTGAAGTCAGAGATTATCTCGTAGCGAAGCCTCGCCGCCCAGAAGCTAAAAGCTAAAAACTAGCTAATTATCAACCTAGTCCATTCAAAAAAGTTGATCCTTGCGATCACTTTAGAAGGCAAATTGCGATCGCAGCTAATTGGTCAAGATCAAGATTCGATGAAGGGAGTAAAGAAATCGACAACAAGCCCATGAACTCTCAACCTTGGTTAACTATTGCTGGAATTGCCGCTAGCATCTTGCTAATTGATTCAACTCCATCATCAGCCAGTATTACCAATGTTAGTATTGCACCAGAAAAATTGGCAGCAACGGTTACAAATGAAGCATTAGCTTACAATCAATTCTCTGAATTAGTTAACAACCTGCCAAGATACGAACAAAATATTGCTTGTGATACTTCGGGAAAAAATCTTCAGCTAACCCACTTTCAAACTTGGATCAATCAAGGTATTGCTCTACAGCAACAACAAAAATATCATGAATCTTTAGTTTGTTTTGATCTAGCATTATCTTCACAGCCAGAATCAGAACAAGCCTGGTATCGTCGCGGTATTAGTCTTAGCCACCTAAAACAATATTCACAGGCTGCTGTTGCTTATCAGCAAGCAATTAAAATTAATCCTGAAGAACCTACCTCTTGGTACAACCAGGGAAATGCTTATAAGCATCAGAGTAGATATGAAGAGGCGATCGCATCTTATCAACAGGCGATTGTTTTAAAGCCCGATTTTCAGGTTGCTTACTTACAGCTTGGGAACATTTTCGCTAAAACAAAGCAATATGATCAAGCGATTAACGCTTATCAAGAAGTTACCAAGATCAATCCTGAAGATCATCAGGCATGGTACAGTCAAGCTACCCTCTTATACCAATTAGAACGTTACGATGAAGCGGTTGCTGTTTATCAACAGACGTTGAAGTTCAAACCAGAGCAACATCAGGTGTGGTATAACTTAGGCAATATTCAGCTAAAGCTAAAAAATTATTCAGAGGCGATCGCCGCTTACGAAGCAGCAATTAAACTCAAACCCGACTACGATCTCGCCTGGAACAACCATGGTGCTGCATTAGAAGCACTAGAACAAACTCAAGCAGCGCTTGAATCTTATACTAGAGCTTTAACAGTTAATCCTAACTATGAAACAGCTCTTAATAATTGCCGTCGTCTATTAATGCTGGGTGGAGGTAATTTTATTTTATTTAATACCGTTAATCCAAAATAACCTAACTTACACTCTATTCTAATCGAGTTAATCAACAAGTATCTATAACGGAAAAACACTAAAGTAATCAACTAAATTTTCGGCGGAACATAAGCGTTTTGGTGACCGATAATTTTCCAAAATAAAGTCGATCTTGCCAATAAAATTACCGCACCTAGTAAGATAACCGCGATCGCTCTTAACTTGTCATCGAGACTTAACTGCAAGTCGCCTAAATAGTGAGAACCCAACAATACGGTATGACCGACGGCTAAAATCAAAGCAGGAACAGTTAGCAAATGAATTTTGCGCCAGCGTTTAGCCAATTTTTTTTGTAGGCGATCGCTACTAGTAACTGCCGCAGGAAGCATGAGAAATAAGCTGAGGATACCACCCGCCATCCCCAGACGATGTTGCGGTAACATAAAGGCGATCGCATCTAGATTCCAGTTGAGTGAATGGTCTAACATATGTGCTGTATGCGCCAGTGCCAAAACAAAAGCTCCCACTCCAATTGCACGACGATATTTTAGGGGTACTTGCCAAAAGTTACTCAAAGGACGTGCTGCCAAAGCCAACATCAGCAACAGCAATGCGCCATGTCCCGTATAGTCTACCATCGCATCTGTGCGTAATAGAGTTAGAAACCCAATAGCTAAAGTTACCCATCCTCCCAAGCGAAATAGCTGGCTGCGTCGATCTGCGCTTACCTTGGAAGCGGATACTCCTACTCCCAACATCATCGGTGCTGTACCCAAGCCAAAACAGAACATCGTAACTGCACCAGCAAATAGACTTCCTGTTTCCACTGCCTTTAGTTGTGCTGTATACAAAAAACCACAGGGAATTAAACCCCAAACCCCACCTAACAAAGCAGGTGTCCACCATTGTTGTTGAGTTGAAAGCTGGTTCATTCCCGAACTTAGACGAGTGTGAATTCCTCCCTGCAGAGGATGCAAAAAAGGTAAGCGGGGCAGCCAGTTGGGTTTTATTTGCCCTAAACCGAACCAAATCAGTAATATTCCCGTAAAAATTGCCATCAACTGCCTTAAACTGCTACCAATCCCCGCTAGCTGCCCACTAGCGACTACAATTGACCCTAATCCACCCAAAGCAGCACCAACCAAGGTATAGCTAAGAATTCTGCCAATATTCAAAAGAAAATGGAACTGTAACTCGTTAATTTTATCGGGATGATCTTGTTGAGACAAAGCCAAAGCTACAGTCAAAGGGCCACACATGCCCACACAATGACCAAAACTTCCCAAAAATCCTAAGGCAATAATAAGTAATAGATCTAACACGGTTTCGATGGGGCAATAACTTCCTTATTTATTCCTAGCAGATTGAACCTAAAATATGGAGTAATTATCTAACTGTTGATCTAATAGTTAATCACATCCAGTTATCCAAAAAAGAGCCTTGACTAATTCCTGTTAGACGACGATATTGAATTACTGCTTCTGCTTCACTTAATCCTGCAACAATATCCACTGCCATCCTGGTTTGTTCTTGGCTTAATTGCTTGGTGTCGACTAATTTAGCTTCAATTTCGAGAAATTCTTTAACAAAACGTGGGGGAATAAAGCTGAGATCGCGATCGCTAATTGCCTGGAGATAAATTTCAAACAAAGTCTTAATGATTCTTTTCTGTCCGTATCTTTGAGTAGCCAAACGTGGATTAGAGATTACGTAAGACCAAACAATACGCTGGAGAAACTTCAGTTCTTCTTCTCGGTTAAGATTATATTTTAAATAACCGCGATCGCCATATTCGGTGCTTAACTGTACTGACTGGATATAGGTTTGGATCAGTTGCGAGCTAATGCGTTTAATTTGGGCTTTTTGTTCAAACGAACCAGGCGGATATTGCCCTTTTAAATTGTAAGTCGCATTGAGGAAGTTTTGGAAGCGGTGAGGATTAGCTCTGACTATTTTAGCTACTCGATTATCGGGAAACACTCGTAGCCATTCGTTAATAAAGCGGTCTAGTTCATCCCAGTCTGTTGCTAATAACTCTAAGGGAATTAAACCCGCCAAATAAAAATCTTCTAAGTCATGAACACTATAGGTAATATCATCGGCAAAATCCATGATGCTAGCTTCGATTGACTGCCTGTCTCCTGATTCTAAGCGAGCGAACAAAAAGGCTTCACGGTCTAGATTATAAGTAGAATACTTGCGATATTTTTTAGAAGTGGTGTCAGGCGATCGCAACCAGGGATATTTTAAAACTGCATTGAGGGTAGCTCTAGTTAAATTTAAGCCATAGTAATCAAGACGATGAATTGCTAATCTAGTTAGAATGCGAAAAGATTGAGCATTACCCTCAAAACCATCAGCTAAACCAGCTTTCATCGCACAAGTATTTAGTTCTTCTTCTGCTGTATGTCCAAAGGGGGGATGTCCTAAATCATGAGCCAAAGCAGCAGCTTCCACTACGTCTGGATCTACCCCACCAATTGCCTCAGCTATTTTTGGTTGCTCGGCTGCTAGTCTTTCCGCTAATCTACGAGCCACCTGAGCGACTTTTAAAGAGTGAGTTAAACGATTGTGAAATACGTGACCTTCCTGCGCCGTCAAAACTTGGGTAATTTGCGCTAAACGACGGAATGCGGAAGAATATAAAACGCGATCACGATCTACCTGAAAAGATTGGCGATTATCTCCTGGTTTGTCCCCCCGATTGCCAAAAGGATTATGCTGTCTTTGTTGTCTTTTCGACATAGTAATAAGCAACTATCAACTAAAATTTGACATAAAAAAAGACCTACTCTCATCTAGATAGTACGCCTTGAGTAATAATTTAGCTGTATTACCAGCGAAAATTACAAAATTTCTAAATCCCAGGTAGAATTAAACTTGGCTTTACCTTCTTCGACCAACCGCCAAGCAGCTTCTTTGAAGGTTCGATGAGACAGCTTAGTTGTTCCGCTTAAGTTGAGTCCTAATTCTTGCAGGCTTATGGGCGTTTGATGTTCTTGTAGTTCACTCAGCAGCAGATTTCTAGCCTGTTGTGCTTGTTCGACAGAAGATAATTTCATTACGGGTATTAGTCGAGTTGAAGATATTAAAGCATAGTACTACATATAGGGCTTGACGATTTATTCATCTAATCAAGGCTCTATCTATAGCGTCGTATACTATTATGCAGCAAGATTGCTAAAACCGTAACTCCATGAGGATTTTTTTTAACTAATTCGTAATCTTTAGCTAAATTTGTTTTAATTGTTCTACTGAAATTATGGATATGGTCCTAAAAGTTAGAGGGAAAAAAAATAGTGATTAGAGCAAATAGAGCAAAATGTTAGTCTTCATGCTCCAACCCTGGCTTGTATGCCCCGTCATGCTACGATGCCGAAGATCCTAATAAATTCAGACCAAAAGTTAATTGATTTATGTCTCAAAAAATTCCCAGTATCTTGGCATTAGACTTCGATGGTGTAATTTGTGATGGTTTGAGTGAGTATTTTGCCAGTACTAAACAAGCCTATCAACAAATATGGTCTGAAGCTGCGGATGACAGCCTTGCACCCATGTTTTATCGCTTACGCCCTGTAATTGAGACTGGTTGGGAAATGCCGATTTTACTACGAGCATTAGTCTTAGGATTTACTGAAGCAGAAATTTTGGCAAACTTTCAGGCGATCTCTTTACAAATAACCGAATCTGAAGGGTTAACCAGGCAAGCACTGGTGCAACAGTTAGATCGAGTCAGAGATAGCTGGATTGAGAATGATTTAGATGATTGGCTTAGGCTACATCGTTTCTACCCTGGAGTAATTGAGCGTCTCCAAGAAATAGTTAATTCAGCGGTTGAATTGTATATCATCACTACCAAAGAAGGACGTTTTGCCCAAAAGTTACTGAAGCAGCAAGGAATAAATTTATCCATGGCTCAAATTATTGGCAAAGAAAGTAGACGACCTAAATATGAAACCCTGAGAATTTTGCGAGACAGACATCAACAGCCTGGAGAAAATATGAGCATTTTCTTTGTCGAGGATCGCCTCAAAGCTCTACAGCAAGTGATGCAACAAACTGACTTAAAATTTGTAAAATTATTTTTGGCAGACTGGGGCTATAATCTCCAAAGAGATCGCTATTTAGCAGCTCAAACTCAGCGAATCCAAATATTGTCTCTAGAGCAATTCCAGCAGGACTTTATCGCCTGGTAAAAAACCTCTAACAACAGCCTAATAAATTGCCAGCTTTATTTTTTATAAGTAGAATCTCCCCAAAGACCACTAGATCTAGAACGAACTCTTCGCGCATTAGCTTCACTGCGATCCTGCTCTTTCAATTCAGCTAATATAGGCTTGATTAGCTTAACAATGTTTTTCCAAGTTAAATCTTTTTCAGGTAAATAGTCAGCTAGTTCTTGTAAAGCAGCTTGAGCTTCTTGAATAACTTGTTCAACTTGAGCCTCATTTTCTGCTAATAAAGGAGTAGAAGTACGCAAAAGATCTTGTTGAACCGCTGCAAATCCTTTACGCACTTCTTGAGTAATTTTGACGCTATACTCTGAACGTCCTTTAAGCTTCTGTTTATTAAATCCTTGTTGAGAGGAAGCATATAAAGCTGGTAATCTATTGAGTGCATAAGTTGCTACTTCAAGAGGATTAATAAATTTTTTGATATTATTAGGAAGTCGAAGCATCTGTCGATCGATTTCATCAGAAACCAATATTTCCATAACGTTGCGATTAATGTAATCGTTTTCTGGTCGGTTATTTTTCATTTAATGAATTTTGCTGATAAATGTTAACTGAGCAGATCTGAATATGTGTTTTGAATCTTTCTCTCTCTATATATACACAAATAATCGCGATTGCCTAGAGAGTACTACGGACTGATAGCGGAAATTTACCTAATTTTTAGGTTATTTAACCTGAAAATTACGTCTTTTTACAAAGACATCAAATTTCATTTATTTTCATTGATCGCTCGCTTAATTTATATTTACTAACTGTCATTTCTCTTTTTGGCTAACAAACTGGTCACTGTATCAATTAATTGCTGAGGCTGAACTGGCTTACCAAGGTAATCTGTTGCCCCTAAGCGTTTGGCTTTTTGCCGATGGCGATCGCCTGTACGAGATGTTGCCATGACAATTGGCGTATTTTTAAAGGCAGGTTTGGTGCGAACTTTTGCTAATAATTCAAATCCATTTAATCGAGGCATTTCCACGTCAGAAACAATTAGATCGATTCGTCCCTGATATTGTTCGATCTGGTCTAAAGCTTCTTGTCCATCACGGCACACCAGCACTTGATAACCCGCTGCGGTTAATATTTTATCTAACATTTTTCTAGTGGCAACCGAGTCTTCGGCAATTAGTACGGTAGAAACTGTATTGGCGATTGTAACCGTACTATTTTTAACTGATACTGATGAGATAGCGCCTTTGGCAATTCCTTGAGGCAAGATTACCGGAATCACTTCTCCTGTTCCTAATACAGTGCAGCCTATAATATAGTCTGGTACGGGAACAGTGTCATCAAAAGGTTTAATAATTAATTTTTCTTCTCCCTCGATGGCATCAACTAAAATTGCCAGGGGTTCAAAAGCAGTTTCTAAAACAATGGCGACTTTGCCTTGACTTAATTGCAGTGGTTTTCTGGGACAGGGAAACAGATTGGATGCAGCAGCCAGAGGTATAGTCTGCTCTTGCCAGTTAATATATTCTTTACTTTGATTGGTAAAGTATAGTTCTTGATAGGGTAATATTTCCAAAATACTGGTATGAGGAATAGCCAGTAGTCTGTTTTGTAGCTGAACCAATAGCAGCGATCGCAAACTAAGATTTATCGGCAAACTAATCGTAAAGATTGTCCCCAGACCAACATCGGTGGTGACGTATAGCTGACCACGCAATTGACGAATCAAGTTCAGCACAATATCCAACCCCATTCCTCGACCAGAAATATCACTGACTTGAGCGGCGGTAGAGAAGTCTGGTTCAAAAATCCAGTTAACAATTTCTTCGGGACTAAAATCTTTGATCGATTTTGCGGGAGGACAAATGCCTCTTTCTACCGCCCGATGATAAACTTTCTCAGGATTGATCCCGCCTCCGTCGTCTTGAATTGTAATTACTAGCTGATTGTTTTGTAACTGCGCTGTTAAAGTAATGGTTGCCGTTTCTGGTTTATTAGCAGCGATACGGTCATACTTAGATTCAATCCCGTGGTCGAAAGCATTATTGAGTAAATGAGTCAGAGGCGTTTGAAGTTGTTCAAGCAATATTTGGTCAACTAGAGTATTTTTACCCTCAATCTCTAAGTCCACTAGTTTGTCAAAACGCTGACCTAGAACATGAATTTGGGGAATAAATCGTTTAGCTAAAATATCGAAGGGAACTAAGCGTGAATTGGTAACTTCCGCATAAAGAATATCCAGATTTTTTTCACTTTGCTCTAGATCTTCAGATAATTCTCGATCTACAAAGTCAATATCGGTACGAGTTTCCTGGATCTGTAACATCAATTCTTGGAAGGACTGAAGACTGGTATGCAGTTCAGTATAACGATCCATTTCCAAAGCATCAAAATCATTATCTTCGTTTGAATCAGTTGATGATCTATCGATTGAACCAACGGCAAGCCGATTATATAAATCTTGGATCTGTTCGCGGATAGGTTCAAACTGGCGAGTTAGCGATCGCAAACGGCGATTAGCCTGATTTAAAATCTTTTGTTGGCGATTAATGCGGGATTGACTCAAGATCAATTCTTCAACATTATTAGCCATCCCCTCTAGCTTTTCTAAGGATATTCTTACCTGGTTACTACCAGCAGGCTTTTGGGCTTCTACTACCTTGGCGACTATTTGATCTTCAGATAAAGCAGGAGGCGCAAACATTACTGTAGACAGTTCAGCATCCTCATGATTTTCGGGAAAATCAAAGAATACTTCGTCTTCGTCCGAGGATTCTTCTAGTTCATCTACCTCATGGATAGCTTCTGCCTCTGGATCTGTAGAATCTTCCAGGTAGTAATCACGCCGTTGGCGAATTTCGCCGACCAATTCCTGCACCGTTAATAAGGCCTCTAAAGGATCGCAGTCCGCCAAAATACCTTCAACTGGTTGCACTGCCAAACTTAACCAAGGTAAGGCTAAAGTTTCACTCAAAAAGATACATTCGTCAGCAAAGCCCGCTATGGCTTCGTTAATTACTGCTTCTGGGGTATCCATGCCCAAATCAGCGATCGCCTGGCACATCGCCTCAAGATCCTGGTTGAGGGTATTAACCACTAAATCACGATCTATTTCTGGCTGCGATTCAACCTCGTTGGCTACAAGTTTTAAATTATTTAGATACTCCCCGATCTCAGTCCGTAAATAGCTGATAATTTCTTTGGTCACTAGCAGTGCTTCAGCTATCTCTGTTGTCTCCAGCACTTCAACTATGGGGGCAACAGCTTCCCCTAACCAAAGCAGATCCAGAGTTTCTGCCAAAAAAGCGCATTCATCGACAAAACCTGATAATAAGGGCTGAACTATTGCTGCTGGAGCGTCTATTTCTAGTTCTTCAATCGTAACAAAGCTATTTTCTAATTCTTCTGTTAGAGTGCTGTGAATCAGGTCATGATTATCACTGCCAAATTCTGAGTCAGTAACCTCTTCTGGTGCAGAATTTGAGCCGACCAAAGATTCTAAAGCAACAATTAATTCAGGATTGGCGATCGCATCATCTACGGTGCGCGCCTGACTGATAATATATCCTACTTCATCAATACTTTTCTCAACTAAAGCCCAAGCTAGTTCAATTTCGCCAATTTGCGATTGCTGTAGCCCCACCAGCACATCTTCGAGCTTATGAGCTAAATGTTGCAAACTGGTTAATGATGCCAAACCTGCACCACCCTTGAGCGAGTGTGCCGCGCGCAATAGAGCAGTAAAGTTGGGATTAGCGCGGTCATTAAAGCCTGAGTTTAGCATTTGCAGATACTCTGGAGCATCTTCATCTAAAAAACATTGGCGCGCTTCGGCGGTAATAGCAGCAAGAATTTCAGGATCTAACTGGGAACTCATTTTTTATAAGATTGCTTCTATATCAATAATTATGGATGCCACAAGATCAGACAGTAAAGTAAATTAAATCGTTAATTTACTTTACTGTTACCGTCACAACCCTAGGCTTCCAGCTTAAATTGCGAGATTGAGGACTGGAGGTTTTTCGCCTCAGATACTAAAGTGCGCAGAGATTGCACCACGTTTTGCGCTTCAGTCGAGTTAGTTCTTGCCAAAGTAGCAATGCCGTTAATTTTCTGGTTAACTTCTTGAGACGTGTTGCTTTGGTCGATAGTACTAGTAGAAATATACTTAAGATATTCATTAATTTGTTTACTAGTTTCTGCCAAACTTCGCAGATTTAGTTTAGTCATGCGAACTAACTCACTGCCGTTAACTACCTCTGAAGTGCTAGTTTCCATCCCTTGTAGCACGGAAGTTGTATCCTGCTGAATTGTATCAACTAACTCTTGAATATCTTTGGTTGCTTCGGTGATTCGATCCGCCAAACGTCGTACTTCTTCAGCGACAATTCTAAATCCTTCACCGTGTTCTCCTGCCCGTGCTGCCTCAACTGAAGCGTTAAATGCCAGCAAGTTAGTTTTTTCGGAAATGCCCGAAATAATCTCGACAATTTGGGCGATTTCTTGGGAAGATTCGGCTAGCTGCTTAACTTTTTTGGAGGTGTTAGCCACAGTATCGCGAATTTTTTCAATACTATTTACCGTAGCATCCATAGCTAAATCTCCTTCCCTAGCCTGAATCGAACCGTTACGGGCGATTTTAGCGGCTTCTTGGGCATAGTTGGCTACGGTTTCGACGGACTGATTAATTTCATCAATACTGCTTAAAGCCTGGTTAATTTCTGCTGTCTGGCTAAGCGCAGATTCTGAAAGCTGGCGTACCGAGTCCTCCCCGGCCAAAGATAATTGACCTACTTCGGCTGAAACCGTCTGTACCTCTTGTAGGAGTCCTCGCAGTTTACCCATAGTCGCATTAAAAGCATCGGCAATCGACCCTACTGCACCATCGGTCATTTGCGCTCTAACGGTTAAGTCTCCTCTTTGCGCGCCTTCTACGTCCAATAGCAAACTCATTACTCCTTGCTGAAGCAGCTCTTTTTCTTGACGCTGTTGTTTGGTTTCTGCTTCTTGAGTGTAGAGTAAATCTTCGATTTGCCCAGCCATTTTATTAATATTGCGACCCAAATTTGCTAGCTCATCTTCTCCTGATATAGATACACGGGTTTTTAAGTCTCCTTTGCCCAATTTTTCAACCGCATCACCTACTTGGATAATTGGTCGAACTAACCGATTGGCAGCTAAATAACCAATTCCTGAGGTCACAACCGTTATTGCTGTAGTGTATGAAGCTAAAGTCCAAGCTAAATTTTCTGGCGCAGCTAAATTCTCGTTGTCAGAAGTTGTTTGCGTCGCTAATTGATTGACCAACGAGTATGCTGTCGCACCTACAAAAATTGTCGGAAATATGCTAAGGGCAATGATCAACAGCGGAACTTTAAATTTTAAACTCAGACTTTGCCATGATTTTTTGGGAGAATGAGCTGAGTCTATTTGAGACTGTCTAAGATTGACAGACGATAACTCTTGCAAATTAGTTAAAGCCTGTTGAGCCACATCACCGTAGTTACCACCATGATCTAACTCTAAAATTTCTTGATATAAAGCGATCGCCGCTTCTGCTTCTCCCGCGTTTTCTAAGGCGTTTGCCTCAACGATCTTACTAACAAGATCATTAGTGTGATCAGACATAGACTTGGATTCCTAATAATTCAATATATGCAATTTAATTTAGGCTGATACCAGAATTGATTGTTGGTGAAGCCGATTGAGTAAGGCAGCAGAATCAAGGATATAGGCAGTCTGTAACTCGGTTTGGGCAATAGCAGAACAGCACTCACGCAGTGCTGGGCAAACATCATCTGTTAGAGGCTTAAGAGAAGATGGCTCAACTGACAAAATTCCCTGCAATTTTTGGGTTACTATAGCTACTCTCTTTTGATTGACTGACTGCTGATTTTTGAGAATTACCGTGGTCAGTTTTTGGGTTTGCCTATTGCGGGGAACGTTTAAATTTAAATTAAAAAAGCGATCGCTATCTAACACCCAAAGTAAAGAACCCTTAAAATTCACTACGCCATACCAAAAGTTAGCTACCCCTGGCACCAGACAAATATTTTTGGCTTCAAATTGGGCTACTGTTGCCATATCTACCAAAGAAAGCCCTAAGTTAATCTCAGATGACAATGCAACGGTAAAGTATTCTTGATTCATAAAATTAGAGCCGCGCAAATTCTAGCTGACAAACTGTGTCACCTTGTCTACCAAGTTTTGAGGAACATAAGGCTTGGTAATATACTCATTTCCTCCCTGGCGAATTGCCCAAAAGCGATCAAATTCTTCTGCTTTGGAACTACAGAAAAGAATCGGAATATTTTTCCAGTCGTAATGTTCTCTAATTTTGCGACACAAATCTAATCCGCTTTCTCCTGGCATAACAATGTCTAACAAGATCAAGTTGGGTGCAGGATGAGTATTAAGCCATTGCCAAGCTGATTCGGCATCTTCGGCAACCGCAACATCAAACCCAGCGTGAGTCAATAAAGCCGAACTCATCTGTCTTTCTGCGTGGGTGTCTTCAACAATCAGTACAGTTTTCATAAATTATAATTACTTTTTCCAATTATCTTAAAAACAAATAATTTGGCTATTACTATGATTCCCAAAAATTCGCTTAAACTACCATTAAATCAATACTTGTTGCTTAACTAACACTTGCCGCCGATTTTTCTAATGCTTTGGTCAGGGTAATTAATTTATTAGGATCACAAGGTTTAGTTAGATAGTCTGTTGCGCCAACTATTTTGGCTCTGACGCGATCAATCATGCCATCTCTTCCAGTAAGCATCACAATCGGAATTGCTTTAAATTTTTGCGATTTTCTTAAAAGACTACAGAGATCGTAGCCATTTAAATTAGGCATATTAATGTCGAGAAAAATTACCGCTGGTTGATGTTGCGACAGCTTCTTTAAGGCTAGAGTTGGATCTAAAATACCCAGGACTCTATAGCCCCCTGCTTCTAATGTCATTCTTAGCTGTTTTTGGACTGTTTTACTATCATCAACGCAAACGATTAAAGCTGCTGAATTATATTTAGGCTCAGAAAATTGAATCTGATTAGACTGAGTTTTGTGCGAGGCTAAATTATTCTCTTGAGCCTGGCTTTTTTGCTTGAGTTTTTCTGGAGTCAGCTCTTGGAATGGGAATAAGTTAATTAAACCCTCAGCTATGGACTGTTCGAGATATTTTGCCAAAAAACAAGTGTCAACATTGACTTTGGTAGCTATTTGGTAAAGGCAATTTTTGGCTACGAATAAGCTAACGAAGGATGAAAGCTTATGTGTTTGGGCGATCGCCTCTAGCTCTTGCTCAGCATATTTATATTTCCAAATTTGATAAAATTTTAAAGCATTTTTTTGCTCTAAATATAAACGGCAAAAGGAAGAAGCAAGGTAGCATTTAATCTGTTTCCAGGCTTTAATTTGATCTTCTGATTTGGCGACTAACTGTTCTAAAGTAAAACCAATAATTGACTTTTTGATTCGTCTGGCTGGGATTAAATTGATTTCAGCTTGTTCGATGCTCAAAACATTAATTAATCCTTCTCTGGTAAATCGAAACAAATGTTTTTTAATATCTAGATCAGATAGCTGTTTGTTAGCTAAAGCTTGACATAGCTGGACATATTCTGATGCTTCTTGTTTGTCTAGCTGAGGACACCTCGAACCTAAGTTATATCGCTGCCAGAGATAGTCTAAGCGCACTTGCTGACCGATTGAACTATTAATGTATTGTATTTTTCCTTCTAGCAAGTAAACATGCCAACTAACAGAAGCATCTTGCGGTTCTTCAATTTCAATACAGCCAGACCAAGCTTCTTTAGATTTTGCTTGAAGAACTTGCAGCGGATTTTGAAAGTTGTTGTTCATGATGTTGCTGAAATTTCTGGGAAGAATAGGCCAAAATATAGTGCGAAGTTTGTTTCACAAGTTCAGATGGGGGTTTTCCCCTTTTTTCGCCTCGAAGCGATGCCAAGAGAGGTTTAGGGCGAATAAATCTGCCTGTTAGTCAGATTTATCGTACTTTTTTTATAGTTCCCCAAAACATTACTGAAATTCAGGTTTTAATGATTTATATTTCAGACAATAGATAATATGGGTTTAATTATTGCTGGCGATCGCTCTGGAGTAGGCAAAACAACCGTTACCCTAGCTATATTGGCTCATCTAGCAGCGCAAAGCGATCGGGTACAGTCCTTTAAAGTGGGGCCAGATTACATCGATCCGATGTTTCATGGCGCGGTAACAGGTTTACCCTGTCGCAACTTGGATCCCGTGTTAACTTCCCCCAGATATGTTCAAGACTGTTTTAATCGTCACGCAGAAGGTGCTGATTGGGTAGTCATCGAGGGTGTAATGGGATTATTTGATGGTATTAGTAACCCCAATGAATCAGCATTTTTAAATGACTATGGCAGCACTGCTCATATTGCTAGAATATTAGACTTACCTGTAGTACTAGTTTTAGACTGTTCTAGCTTATCAACTTCGATTGCTGCGATCGCCTATGGTTATACAAATCTAGATCCGCAAGTAAATGTTGCGGGGGTAATTCTAAATAAGGTGGCAAGCGATCGCCATTTAGAGTTATTGGCAACGGCATTAGCTAGCATTAAGATACCAATTTTAGGAGTTTTAAGACGCGAGGCAGCAGTAACTATCCCAGATCGGCATTTAGGTTTAGTTCCCTCCACCGAACTGTTAGAACTCAAGCAACTTTTTGCTCGCTTAGCTCATTTAGCCAAAACATCATTTAACTGGGATCAGCTTTTAACTCTTCTTAGTCAACACTCACCCCGTCACTCCTTCATCCCCTCCCTCTGTTATCCTGTCACCCAACTACCAATCAAAATCGCCGTAGCTAAAGATCAAGCCTTTAACTTTTATTACCAAGACAATCTAGATATTTTGACCGAACTGGGGGCAGAATTAATATTTTGGAGTCCGCTTAAAGATCGCAGTATTCCTGATGATATCCAGGGACTATACTTTGGTGGTGGTTTTCCCGAAATGTTTGCTCAACAGTTAGCGGATAATCAGCAGGTTTTACAACAGCTTAAAGTTATCATTCAAGCTGGCATTCCTACTTATGCTGAATGTGGTGGCTTAATGTATCTCTGCCAACAGCTAATAGATTTAAATCAACAAGCTTGGTCAATGGTCGGAGTTATTCCCAGTGATGTTACCATGCAAGCAAAATTAACTTTAGGCTATCGAAGGGCGATCGCGCTACAGGATAGTGCTTTGATTTCAGCCCAGCAAATAGTTACAGGACATGAGTTTCATCGCTCTAAATTAAGCAAAAATTCAGCACGTCCTCAATGGCAGTTACAAGGATTTCATCAGTCTAGTCCTCAATTAACTGAAGGCTGGAATATCAATCAACTACACGCTTCCTATCTCCATCTCCACTGGGGAGAAACCAAATCTCAACCTCAAAGATTGATTCAAAGTTGCCGAAATTTTGCAATTTAGCTATATTAATTCAAGATACGTAGTAATTAAATTAGCCATTTAGGGATACAGGAGGTGATGCCCATGACAGAATATAGTAGTAACATGGGTCTCCTAGTTGATGATAGCCAGCTGCGTGCTGGGGCTGTTCTCTAAACAGTCGCATCTTAAGCTTCTTCGGAAGTAGCTAGGTAGACATTGTTGGAGTTCCTTCCAGCAGTTAGGTTTCAACTAAGAGACCCTCTAGACCGCCCTCACGAGTAATAACCATTGCAGCCTTGCTGTTCACCGTTATCAACTTGTGGGGGCGGATAGTTTTTGGGCAAATCAAATACATATTTTTAGTTTATTTCGGCAATCTCTACCAGAAATCAAGCTGAGAATTATAAATTATTAAGAAATTGCTCGATCAAGCAGCCAATAAGCAAGCAAAATAAATAAAATAATATCGATTACCTATTGCATCCTATGAAAATTGCGAAAAACGTTACCGAACTGGTGGGCAAAACTCCTTTAGTACAGCTTAATCGCATTCCCCAAGCAGAAGGATGTGTAGCGAATATAGTAGTAAAATTAGAAGGAATGAATCCTGCTGCCTCTGTTAAAGACCGTATTGGGGTTAATATGATTAACGCCGCCGAAGCTGAAGGTATAATTACTCCTGGCAAAACTATCTTGGTAGAACCAACATCAGGTAATACAGGAATTGCCTTAGCTATGGCTGCTGCTGCCAAAGGGTACAAGCTAATTTTAACTATGCCCGAAACTATGAGTAAGGAACGGCGGGCAATGTTAAAAGCTTATGGCGCACAGCTAGAACTGACTCCAGGTAGTGAAGGAATGGGAGGATGTATCAGAAAGGCACAGGAAATTAGTGAAAATCTGACTGATGCCTATATGTTGCAGCAATTTAATAATCCTGCTAATCCAGAAATTCATAAAAGTACCACTGCCGAAGAAATTTGGGCAGATACTGAGGGCAAGGTAGATATAGTTGTGGCGGGAGTTGGTACAGGAGGCACAATTACAGGTATAGCAGAAGTTCTCAAAAGATATAAACCAGAACTAAAGGCGATCGCGGTTGAACCAATTGGCAGTCCGATCCTGTCAGGCGGAAAACCAGGTTCTCATAAAATTCAAGGAATTGGTGCCGGCTTTGTTCCCGAAGTATTAAAAGTAGATTTAATTGACGAAGTGATTACTGTTACAGATGATGAGGCGATCGCTTTTGGTCGCCGCTTAGCTCGTGAAGAAGGCTTGTTATCAGGTATTTCAACTGGTGCGGCTCTTGCAGCAGCAGTCAAGGTGGCACAAAAACCAGAAAATAAAGATAAGCTAATTGTGATGATTCAGCCCAGCTTTGGTGAACGTTACCTTAGTACACCATTGTTTGCCGATCTAGATCAGCCTGTCTTTAATTAAGTCAGAAGTCAAAAGTCAGAAGTCCCACAAGGGGATAACATCAGAAGTGAAAAGTTCTTTCTGCCCTCTGCTGGCTTGCTCCTCCACTAACTAAAAACGAACCCTAATTCTGCCCAAACAAACAACTTATGTCGAGTCGTGAATCACTATCAAGTTCTTCAGGTTAATCCTCAAGCCACTCAACAAGAAATCAAACAGTCATACAGACGTTTGGCAAAGCAATTTCATCCTGATAAACAACCAGAAACTCAAAACTGCGATCGCATTATTGCCCTTAATGCTGCTTATGAAGTATTGAGCAACATTAAAAGTAGGCGTTCCTATGATCGGCAACAGCAGCTTCAAACCAACGATTTTTGGGTTGACCGACAGGCGAGAAATTCCGCCGCTCAAAGACAATATCAACAGCAGCGTACCTCTACAACCCCAGAAATTAGTTATCAACAGTGGCTACAAGAAATTTATTTTCCGATTCATCGTCTGGCAAATAAGATTCTTGAACCTCTGGAAACAGAAATCGATCATTTATCTGCCGATCCCTTCGATGACGATTTGATGTCAGATTTTGAAGCTTATTTGGACACCTGTGATGAGTATTGGCAACAGGCACAGCAAAAGCTCTCATCCCAGCCTAATCCAGCTCAACTGGCAGGAGTCGCCAGCAATCTTTATTACTGTCTCAATCACATTGGCGACGGGATCAAAGAATTGAAGTGGTTTATTTTAAACTACAATGATCGCTATCTCCATACTGGGCAAGAGATATTTAGAATTGCCGAACAACTACACTGTGAAGCTCAAGAAAGAATTGAGTGTTTACTCTAAAGTTAGTTAAATATTTATGAAGCTGGCTTTTTAGACGTAATAACTTCAATAGAACGTAAAACTTTATCTTCTACTCTAAATCCCTGACGAACTACTTTCGTAATAGTTTGTTCTTCCAAATCTTCTCTTTCCTCGCGATCGACCACTTGGCAAACACTATAATCAGGTTTAGTATCTTGAAACTCAATTGGCTCTACTTGTCTTCGCTCTAGAATATTCAATAACTTTTTCTGAATAGTGCCTAAAGACTTAGGGAGACGCTTGAAAAATTTGGGATTGGGATCGGGATTTTCTTCAATCCAATTAAGAAAAAATTCTAGAGCATCAAATATTTCTAGCATCTCCAAAAATAGTTCTTCTTTTTCTGATGTCGCTTGCTCTGCTTGTAGTTGTAAAGCTTGTTTGAGAGACATTTTTTCTTTAAGCAGAATTCCTAATTCTTGTTGAAGTTGATTTCTTTGCTCGTCGTTTAGTTTTAAAGTCGGTAATTGATTAGTAATCATTTTTTTTGTATGTAATTATTGTATGTTAGTCTTTGTAAGAAGAAGATTTAATAAGAGATTCCGTAAACAAAATTTCTCCTAATCTTTTGTCACTTTCTGATAGGTTATCTAGATCGGCGATCGCATTATCTAAACCATCAAATTCTGATAAAAATTCTAGTTTGGGTGCTGGTGTATTCAAAGCCGAAAAATCGCAGCTTTTAAAACGTTTAACATTACCAATGAGAGGGCGCAGATAATCAGCGATGATTCTCTCTTCGGGGTTCATTAAACTTTTACGAGCAAGAGCGATCGCATCAGGAGGATATTTGCGACGTTTCATTGCCGTAGCAAAGGCTACAGTGATTTCTTTATTAGATGCTCCAGGTGAAACTTCTAAAACATCATAAGGATTAGGTGTAGGCGATTGTTTATTCATGATTTTGATTTTCTTCTTAATAAATTCCTAACTGACTGTAAATAGGCATAAACGCTGGTTCGCGTGGGCAAAGTTCGTAAGTCCATTGTCCAAGTTGGTGCATAAGCTCAAAAGGTAAATTACCGCTTTGCGCTCCTTTAAGTAATATATCTATACAAACTTCCGCAACTTTAAAACGTACCTGTTCATGACGAGATCGCTTGGCTCGTCTGACAGCTTCTTCATATAGTCTTTGTTGCCAAAGGCGATCTATCTCTTGTAGTTCAAGATCGATTTCGATTGTTTCAATAAGATTGAGAGTGACAGAGTTGTTGGGATCGATATCTTTAATCTTTTGAAGTTCTTTCAATCCTTGATGATAGCTAATTGTCTCGTTTGATAGTTTTTCTGCAACCTTTCTGGCTTTATATTCGGCAAAATAACTTTTAGAAGGTTGTGTTGCTATAAGCTCATACCAAAACTTACTAAATTGTAAATGTTCTTCAAAATCATTTATTTTCTGACGCTGTAATTCACAAAGTCGATCTATTTCCTTACACCAGTCAGAATTAGCTTTGATTTCGAGTTTAGCTTGCTCAAAAGATTTAATTGCTTTACGCCATTCTAGATTTTGTAGATAGTGACAACCCTCATGATAAGAAACAAAACGGTCGGCAAAGCGATCGGTTACGGAAATTGGATTTTTATTAGGTTTGATTTTAATAGCACGGGCGGTATCGCCTTCGTGACAAGCTGCTACAGCTAAACCCCAATCTGTGTATAGTGCGCCCAAGATTTGAGCAGGAAATCTGATTTCGGGAAGGCGATCGCAAAAACGCTGATAACAACCTGGAAGAACAAATAGTTGCTGCTTAATTCTCATCCCACAATTATTCTTATTCTGCTGAATTAAAGA
>JAIMKV010000123.1 GCA_020692205.1 Myxosarcina sp. GA_180221_E-2-1-MAG-40_15 | reverse complement strand
CATTTAACCAAATCAAAACTGGGATACTTTCAAAGTGTTGCTTTCCCTTATCAAGCCATGATTTGAACCTGGGAAAAGCAGTAAATTTATGTTTCATTAGTAATAACCCAGAATTTATGCAGCTAAAATCAGCAAATTAATAACACCCTCCATACTACCCAATAGCCAAAAGTGAATTTATTTCTAATACCAGGTTCGGTTGAATAGTCTACTAAAGTAGGTACGAAGTATGAAGTTTGAAGTCTAAAATACGTCAGGAGCGGGGAAAGCGCCAAGGGTGAGTGTTCATAGCTTAAAGCTAAATTTTAAACTAACAGCATTGATCCAGATTCACTGAGGCGTGAAATATGAATCTAAAACGGCTAGTTTCGATCGCAATTAGCGTTGCTATTCTGCTTTATATTTATACTCAGATTGACATTGCTAATCTGTTTAAGGTGTTTCAAAATTGCGATCGCTTGATGCTCGCAATCAGTCTAGCGATGGTAATTCCAATTACCTTACTTACTTCTTGGCGGTTGCAACAATTAGTACCCCAGCGCAGCTTGGAATTTTTGGAAGCTAATCGTTTAATTTTGGGTGCCAGCGTCCTTAACATGGTTTTACCATCCAAAATGGGCGATATAGCCAAGGCATATTTCATGTCCGAAAGATCTAACATAAGTGGTAGTCTGGCTCTGTCAATCTCCATTTTTGAAAAGGCTTGTGATTTGCTTTCTTTGCTACTTTGGTGCGTTTTTGGCTTAATTTTATACCCCGCCAAAGATGGCTTATTTTGGACAATGACTATAGGAGTAGCAACGGGATTAATTTTAGGCTTATTACTCTTGAGTTCTCAGCAGTTTGCCCAGCTATTTTTTACCATTACCATCAAGTTTGCGCCTAAGTCTTTGAGTAAAAAACTGCAAACAATGCAGGCTTCTTGGAGCGAAATGCACCATTATTTTTGGAGTAACCAACAGCAGCTAATTTTAATTAGCAGTACTTCAATTTTTATCTGGTTTTTGCATCTGTTACAAATTTGGTTATTTATTTTGGCTTTAAAAGCTGTTGTTCCTTTCTTCATCAGTTTGGCTCTTTCTCCTCTATCAATCTTGGCGGGATTATTACCCTTAACTTTCGCCGGGATTGGCACTCGCGATGCAGCCATCATCTATTTCTATCAAGATTATCTTGAAGAAGCCACTGGTGCAGCTTTAGGTTTGCTGTGTACCTCCCGCTATTTTATTCCCGCGCTGATTGGCTTACCTTTTTTAGGACAAATGCTCGGCGCAGTTAATCAAAGGATGAAGAATGAAAGATAAAGGATGAGGCAATGCTGAGCAATCTGTTTGATTCTTAATGGATAATTAAATAAAGCTGGGGAAAACCTCAAGCCAATGATCAATGATAAATGTTAAATGAAATGACTACCGCACCTCTTACTTGGCAACAGTTGGCAGAACTTACCGACTTTTCTATAGATCCTGTTAACGGCAAGACTAACTCCCAATCTACTTTACGTTTATTTGGTCAGACAGAATCAGATGTGCGAGTAACTCTGTT
Source organism: Myxosarcina sp. GA_180221_E-2-1-MAG-40_15 (assembly GCA_020692205.1). Taxonomy (GTDB): domain Bacteria; phylum Cyanobacteriota; class Cyanobacteriia; order Cyanobacteriales; family Xenococcaceae; genus Waterburya. The sequence goes on along the minus strand of JAIMKV010000123.1, from coordinate 5,339 downwards.
TCGGGATAATCATGCTTGGTGTCCCTACTGTCAAAAAATTTGGCTATGGTTAGAAGAAAAGCAAATTCCTTATCGTATTCAAAAAGTGACGATGTTTTGCTATGGCAAAAAAGAAAGCTGGTACAAACGCAAAGTTCCTTCGGGGATGTTACCAGCGATTGAGCTTGACGGACGAATTATTACTGAAAGCGATGATATTTTGCTGGCTTTAGAAGAGGTTTTCGGCGTTTTAGGTTTAGGTATGGAGGATTCCCAAGTACTGCCGTTGCGCAGACTAGAACGACTACTGTTTAGGGCTTGGTGCGGTTGGTTATGTTATCGAGCGATATTTCCTGGACAAGAGAAAACCAATCGTCAGCAATTTATTGAAACCGTAAAGCTGGTTGAGGAAGCATTAGCCAGCACTCCTGGAGCATATTTCTTGGCGCAATTCAGCACCGCAGATGTAATTTTTACTCCCTACGTCGAACGAATGAACGCCAGCCTTTACTATTACAAAGGCTATTCTCTTAGAGAAGAAAACCCACATCTGTCAGCTTGGTTTGATGCGATGGAAACTCGACCTACCTATCGTGGTACACAAAGCGACTTTCATACTCATGTTCACGATCTACCCCCGCAAATGGGAGGCTGTTATTCTAACGGTGAAACCCAAGCGTTGGCGAATCAAGAAAAAGTAGATCGGGGTGATTGGTTTGGGCTGCCAGATGTTTCCTATCCCGAACCCGAAACCTCCCGCGCTGAAGCTCTGCAAAGAGTAATTAAACACCGAAATAGTCTGTTAAAAGCCAATCCCGCCGATGAGCAATTGTTTGACGAGGCTTTACGCTGCGCTTTAACTAATATGATGACTGAGAAAATTTGCACTCCACCACCAGATTCCGATGTTGCTCTACGATATTTAAGAGACAGAATTAATGTCCCTCGCGATATGTCAATTTATGCTGCAAAAAGACTACGGACAGCATTAGAAAAAACGGCTGCTTTAGTAGGTGAAACTCAACCAGAACCACTACCAATTAGGCATCGCTATGACCAAAATCCTGCTAATTTTATTGCTGGTTAGTTGCTAAAAAAAGTCCACAGATAAACGGCTATAGTTAATCCTGTTGCCTCACAATTTCATCTTGATAGATAGTAACGATGACTTAACTGTAAGTGGCGATCGCTTTCAATTATTTTGCTGGCTAGATACTCGACTGATTTTATATTAATCACTTTCAAATCAGATCTATATCACATCAGCTATTTATTGTTTTCTTTAGATTAAACATAAGAGTTTAAAAACTATGCCTTAAAAATCAAGATAAAAATCAAAGCTATGGCTAATTTACAATCTAATGAATACAATCCCTGAAATCCATTTTTACCAACAGAAAGGGATATTAAGAGAACTGAAATTTTAGCGCAAAAAAGCCAAGTTGCTGTAGGTCTTTGGGGATTTTTAATATCACCTATTGCTTCAGCAATTTACTTGAATAGGGCTGCTAATTCATTAAAAATTGCTGGCTACACTTTGGTCTTAACTATTGTTCTTTGTTTTAGTGTTAGCGATGAAGAAGAAGCATTCTCTATAGGTTTAGGAGTAGGATTTGTAGGCAACATAGTTATGATGGCAGAGCAGTTTATCGCTGTAGGTAACGCTAAAAAAAGCCAGCCTGTAGAAAAAGAAACACTTGCGTAAAAAGGTTTGCGGCAGCAACATAAATGCTGTCTAACCTTTATAAAGCTAAATTACCAAAGGCTTTTTAAATATTTTAAGTTAAAAGAACTCGATATTGCTTATATAAAAAAGGAATAGCTTTTTCTCTCCAAAATTCAGGAGAGATGAAACCGCTAGACACACCACCATGATTAATTTAGACAATTAAACTAAATCTTGAAAAACTTCTTGGACTGCGGGATGAATAATTTGTCCGTTTTGGATATTTAATCCTTTTGCCAAAGCCTGGTTTTCGGCTAAGGCTGCTAAACCACCATCTGCTAGCTGCATAATATAGGGTAAAGTGCTGTTGTTTAAAGCTTGTGTTGCTGTCCAGGGTACTGCCCCAGGCATATTAGGTACGCCAAAATGAACTACCCCTTCTTCAACATAAGTTGGTTGAGTATGGGAGGTTGGGCGCAAAGTTTGGATGCAGCCACCTTGATCTACTGCCACATCAATAATTACTGAACCAGGTCGCATTTGGGTGACTAAACTGCGTGAGACTAAGACAGGAGCTTTTTTCCCAACTATTAGCACCGCACCAATAAGCAAATCTGCATTCACTACAGCCCATTCTATTTGTGCAGGAGTGCTATAGAGCAATTCTACCCGCGAACCAAATAAACTTTCTAAATAGTTAAGACGTTCGACATTGATATCAATAATCTGTACTTTTGCCCCCATGCCGACGGCAATTTTAGCGGCTTCTGTACCCACAACTCCACCGCCAAGAATTACTACTTTACCTGGGCTGACTCCTGGTACACCGCATAGCAATACTCCTCTGCCACCCTGCTGTTTTTCTAAATATCTGGCACCAAACTGAACCGATAAACGTCCTGCAATAATGCTCATAGGGGTAAGCAAGGGCAACATACCGTGGCTCAATTCTACAGTTTCATAAGCGATCGCCGTTGTGCCAGATTTAATTAATGCTTCAGTTAAATAGCGATCAGCTGCTAAATGAAGATAGGTAAACAGCAGTTGTTTTGGTCGCAGATATTGATACTCATTTTTTAAAGGCTCTTTTACTTTGACTACTAATTCTTTATTCCAAGTCTCGGCCGCATTAATAACAATTTTTGCCCCAGCAGCACAATATTCCTGGTCAGTAAAACCAGATCCCATTCCTGCATTAGTCTCTACAAATACCGTGTGATTTCGGGATAGCGCCTGGACGCTATTAGGAGTTAAGCCCACCCGAAATTCTTGGTCTTTAGTTTCTTTAGGAACACCTATTTCCATTTCGTTTGTCCGATCATGTAATGGTTCAATACTCTACTAGTTAAGCAAAGCCGACTGTGGTTTTAGTTACTATTAACTAAACTTGATTTTCTTGACCACTTGCACCCGCCAAAGATAACTTAGCTAATTTACTGCATCCTGTCTATGGTGCGATATTGAATGGCTTCAGCTAAATGATTGCTTTGTAAATCGCGATCGCCCGCCAAATCGGCAATGGTGCGGGACACTTTTAAAACGCGATCCATTGCCCTAGCAGATAAGCCCAGTTTACGAATTGCCGCTTCCAGTAAATTGCGGCTGGCATCATCCAAAATACAAAATTCTCTCAGGTGGAGCGATCGCATTTCCGCATTACAGCTAATTCCTATTTCTGACTCAAACCTTTGTTCTGCCAGCTTACGGGCAGCCATTACCCTCTGACTAACCACTGCCGTGTCTTCTCCCATGGTTTGTCTCATCATTTCTTCTGGCTTGAGACGATTTACTGCTACCTGCAGGTCGATGCGATCCATCAATGGTCCAGATAATTTTGCCCAGTAATTTTCTCTCTGTCGTCCAGAGCAAGTACAATTTTGAATCGGATCGCCAAAATAACCACAGGGACACGGGTTTGTACTAGCAACCAAGGTAAACTGCGCTGGAAAAACCACTGACTGGCGAGTCCGAGAAATTGTTACCTGACCATCTTCTAAAGGTTGGCGTAAATATTCCAGTACGTTGCGTTTAAACTCTGTCAATTCATCCAAAAAAAGTATTCCTTTATGAGCTAAAGATATTTCACCAGGACGAGGATAAGTCCCCCCGCCTACTAGCGATGGACCTGAAGCAGAATGATGGGGACTACGAAAAGGCCTTTGCGTAATCAACTGTCCTCGATCCTTTAGTAAGCCAGCAACAGAGTGAATTTGGGAAACTTCTAAAGCTTCAGGAAAAGAAAGGCTGGGCAAAATTCCTGGCAGACGTTGTGCCAGCATAGTTTTACCGCTTCCTGGTGGTCCAACAAAGATTAAGTTATGTCCCCCAGCTGCGGCAATTTCTAGAGCGCGTCTTCCCTGCATCTGTCCTTTAACATCTTTTAGATTAGGGGAGTGAGTCAAAAGTTGCTCTTTTTCGAGTAGATTTTCGACTATTACAGGCTGGTATTTGTCTGGCTGATTGAGAAAGTTGGCTACTTGTTTGAGGTTTTCAAATCCGTATACATTAATATCCTTAACCACTGCTGCTTCTCGAGCATTACCAATCGGCAAAACCAATCCCACAATACCCATTTTTGACGCTGCTGCTGCTATAGGTAGTACCCCTGATACTGGTCTTAGAGTACCGTCTAATAAAAGCAGTAAAACTTACGACCACTTTTTATGCTTTCAAGCAAAAAAAAATTCAAATCAGGAAAAATCAAGCGCCACCGACTGCGTAAAGCCATGGGAGTCAAATCTGGATTTGGCAAGCCGTGGAGCGCTCCCTCGGTTACTTTTCGCGTGGAGTTCAGTTGGTCAAATCTCGACGGCAGTGAGTCAAACGAGCAAGTCCACTGGATAGAGTGCAGGAAGTTCCAAGGGCAAGAGAGGGAATTTCTTAAGTCTCATTACGCTCAATCGGCTGAAAATTGGACAGAGGGCGAGACTTTAGAGAGCAAGTTCGTTTGTGTCTACTGCGCTCAGTTTTTGGTAGAACAAAGAAAGCAAGCTCAACTGTACTGGGACTCGTCAATACTGGCTGGCAGCAAGGGACTAGAGATTCCTGGGATAGATCAGTTTATTTGGGATTTACCTTCTTTTGACGGCGAACCACCATCAGATATGATGACTGCAATTGCCCCTGATGAGGCCAGTGAAAAAGTTAAACAATTCCCTGTAGTGTATTTTCCCTTGCCTTCTGCTTTCCTGCTCAGTCAGGCATTTATCTTCCCCACCTCAAAACAAGGCAATGAAACAATCCGAATGCCAATCTACCAAATCAAGTGGACGGAAGAATTAGCGAGTAATTCTGTTTTCGATCAAAACATTGCGATCGTTTTGAAAAATAGTATTTGGCACACTCATTAGCTACTACAAGCTACGAGCTACGAGCTACGAGCTTGTAGTAGCTAAGAGCTAAAAGCTAAAAGCTAATTATTTTTTCTTTGTGTCTTTCTCAATAACGTCGGGTATTTGAATTTCGGTGTTGGCAACTTCTTTCTTAATACCTTCTCCTGTTCCCATCACTCGAAGAGCTGCGCTTATAGCGTGTAGCGCCACCCCAATAGCATTTGTTCTAGGAATAAGCTGCATCGCTACTTCTAAATCTGCTAGTTCTTTCTTCATACAAGTTTAAATAATTCAACTTCTCTAAATTAACTCAGAAATTAGCTATTAGCTTTTAGCTAGGGCGCAGCCCTTTACCGAAAATG